>NZ_JAUNTJ010000023.1 GCF_030538755.1 Paracoccus sp. (in: a-proteobacteria)
TCGCGCAGGGTGACGCCGACATAGTTCACACCGATGCCAATGCCGATGAACAATTGCGCGGCCATGATCGCCTCGGCCGGCGGGCGGGTGGTGATGATCCCTGCCAGCGACAGCACCGTTGTCACGATCATCGGCCCAAGGATCGAGGCTCCGAACAGACCGATCCGTTCGCCCCCCTTCCAGCCGATCAGCGCGGCAACCACCATCAGCGCAAGCTGATCCCAGCCGGTCTGCGCCATCGGCTTGCCGATCGCGCCGGTCAGCGACACATCATACAGCCCGACCAGAACGACCGGCACGATCGTCACCAGAACCGCAACGCGCGTCGCATGGATCAGCGACAGGGCGCGCACATCGGCCCCTGCCTCGGCACCGAACACGACCATATCCTGCAAGCCACCGGGCATGGCGGCATAATATGACGTGACCGGATCAAAGCCCAAACGGCGAAAGAACGGCACGCCGATCAGCCCGATCAGCAGAACATACAGCGGCACCAGCGCCACGCTCAGCGCCATGTGCGGCACCTGCGCCACCACATCGGGGGTAATGGATGCGCCCACGGCCACGCCCAGCACCGTCCGCGCCGCAACCGAAATCTGCCCCAGACCACGCAACGGCGCGCCAGCCAGTGCCGCGATCAGGCAAAAGCTCATCGGGCCGAACAGGAACGGCAGCGGCAGGCCCAGCAGCCAGAAAACCGCAGCGCCACACAGTGCCAGCGCGATGGTCGCGCCGCGAGGGACAAGCTGCGGCGGCAGGGTCAAGGGATGGGCCATCAGCATCAACTCCTCTGGTTGACAGGTTTGGGATACTCTTGTATCCACTCGTATGCAACGCAAAGCCGCAGCTTATAATGACTGACGATCCCAATTCCCCGCAAGGGCAATCCGCCTATCGCCGCCTGCTGACCGAGATTCGTTCCGGCCAGCTTGCCCCCGGCGCGCGGCTGCGTGAAACCGAACTGGCCGACCGCTTTGGTATTTCCCGCACCCCCGTGCGCGAGGCGATCCGCCAGCTAGAGGCGGACGGGCTGGTGATCCATCAGGCCCGGCAGGGCGCGACGATCCGCACGCTGGACCATGCCGAGGTGATCGAGCTTTACGAAATGCGCATCGTGCTGGAGGGCACGGCGGCGCGCATGGCTGCGCGCATGGTCCTGCCGGTCGAGCTTGACGAATTGCGCGACATAAACGCCACGATGGCGCAGGCCGCGCCGGGGTTCGAGGCGCAGGAGCTGAACCGCCAGTTCCACCGCGCGGTTCTGGGGGCCGCGCGCAACCGCTTTCTGGTCAAGGCGGTCAGCGCGCTGCAAAAGACCATGCTGATCCTTGGCCCGACCACGCTGGCCGAACCCGCCCGCCCCGAAACCGCTGCATCCGAACATGCCGCCGTCATCGACGCGCTGGATCTGCGCGATGGTGCCGCCGCCGAACAGGCCATGCGTGCCCATCTGGAAAGCGCGCTGAACGCCCGCCTGCGCGCGATGCGCAGTCTCGAAATTCCGCTGGAGGACGAATGACCCAAGCCGAAACCTATGACATCGCCGTGGTCGGTGGCGGCAACGCCGCATTGTGCGCCGCCATCACCGCCGCCCGTGCAGGTGCCCGCGTCATCATCCTGGAAGGCGCGCCCGAACCCTATCGCGGCGGGAATTCACGTCACACCCGCAACTTTCGCTGTATGCACCGCGGGCCGATGTTCCCGCTGACCGGCGCCTATGAAGAAGACGAATACCTGCACGACCTGATGCTGGTCACAAAGGGCAAGACCGACGAACATCTGGCCCGCATGGCGATCCGCACATCCGAAGAATGCCTGCCGTGGATGCAGGAAAACGGCGTGCGCTTTCAGCCATCCTTGTCGGGCACGCTGTCGCTGTCGCGCACGAATGCGTTCTTTCTGGGCGGCGGCAAGGCGCTGGTGAACGCCTATTACAACACCGCCACCGATCTGGGCGTTTCTGTGATCTATCAGGCACAAGTGCGCCATGTTCACCGCGAGGGGCAGGACATCACCCATCTCGACATCGAGGTAAAGGGCGTGCCACAGACCATCCGCGCGCGGGCCTATGTGCTGGCCTCGGGCGGGTTTCAGGCCGACATCGACTGGCTGGCCCGCGCCTGGGGGCCAGCCGCGCGGAACTTTCTGATCCGCGGCACGCCCTATAACCGTGGCGTGGTGCTGCGCGACATGCTGGATCAGGGGGCCGACAGCGTGGGCGACCCGACGCAATGCCACGCCGTCGCCATCGACGGGCGCGCGCCGAAATATGACGGCGGCATCGTGACGCGGCTGGATTGCGTGCCGTTTTCGGTGGTGGTGAACCGCGATGGCCAGCGGTTCTATGACGAGGGCGAAGATACCTGGCCCAAGCGTTACGCGATCTGGGGCCGACTGGTCGCGGCGCAGCCCGATCAGGTCGGCTATGCGCTGATTGACGCCAAGTCGATCGACCTGTTCATGCCCTCGGTCTTTCCGCCGATCAAGGCGGACAGCATCCCGGAACTGGCGCAAAAGATGGGCCTTGATCCCGACGCGGTGGACCGCACCGTGGCCGATTTCAACACCGCTTGCCATCCCGGCACGTTCCATGCGACGGAACTGGACGGGCTGGCGACCGAGGGGCTGAACCCGCCGAAAACCAACTGGGCGCGGCCTTTGGATACGCCGCCCTTCTATGGCTATCAACTGCGCCCCGGCGTGACCTTCACCTATCTGGGGCTGAAAGTGTCCGACCGCGCGCAGGTCCACAGCGCGCAAGGCCCGATCCGCAACCTGTGGGCGGCGGGCGAGATCATGGCCGGGTCGATCTTGGGTCAGGGCTATCTGGCTGGTTTCGGCATGACCATCGGCACTGTATTCGGACGTATCGCAGGCAAGGAGGCCGCCGCCCATGTCGCTTGATTTCACCCTTCCCGCCCAAGCCTCTGCCATGGACGAGGCGCGCCGCCAGATCGAGATCTGCAACGCCTGCCGCTATTGCGAGGGGTTCTGTTCGGTTTTTCCGGCGATGACCCGCAACAAGGCCTTTGCCGATGGCGATCTGACCCATCTGGCGAACCTCTGCCACAATTGCCGGGGCTGTTACTATGCCTGCCAATATACCCCGCCGCATGAATTCGCGCTGAACATCCCCGCCGCACTGGCCGAGGTGCGCACCGACAGTTGGGAACGTCTGGCCCGCCCGCGCGCGCTGGCCGGGCTGTTTCAGCGGCATGGCGTGGCGATGGCCGGGCTGCTGGTGGCGGCACTGGCGCTGTTCTTTTGGCTGGTTGCCGCGTTCCGCCCGGTCGAGGGCGCGGGTTTCTATGCCCATATGGCGCATAACCTGATGATTGCGCTGTTCATTCCGGCTTTTGTTGGGCCGCTGGCGCTGATCGCGCTGTCGCTGCGCGATTACTGGCGCGAGGTGGGCGGAGGGCGCATCCGGCTGGCCGATCTGGCGCGCGCAGGCGACATGGCCGCGCGGATGAAGAACCTGAACGGCGGCCATGGCGACGGCTGCAACTTTGAACAGGGCACCCGATTCAGCCAGAACCGGCGCGTGTTCCACCAGTTGCTGATGTGGGGCTTTATCGCCTGTTTCGGCGCGACCAGCGCAGGGACAATCATGCACTATGTCTTTGGCTGGCACGCCCCTTATCCGCTGTGGTCGCTGCCGAAACTGCTGGGCGTTCCCGGCGGGCTGGCGATGGTGATCGGCGCGGGCGGTCTGGCGGCGCTGAAACTGCGCGCCGACCCCGAACTGGGCGATCGGCGCGTCTGGGGCGGCGAAATGGCCTTTGTGCTGCTGCTGGCGATTGTCGCGGCCACCGGGCTGGCACTGTATGCCGCCACCGGCACGGGTGCCGTCGGCGCGCTGCTGGCCGTGCATCTGGCCAGCGTGATGACGCTGTTCCTGCTGATGCCGTTTTCCAAGATGGTCCACGGATTTTTCCGCTTTACCGCACTGGTGGCCGAGGCGGGCAAGCAGAGGCAGAGCGCCTAAGCCTGCTGACCCAAGGTTGCGGGGCTGCCTGACCTGTGCAAACGTGCAGGTTGGCGGCCCTTGCTGTTGGCCTGACCAGACAACAAGGGAACAGGCAGATGTTGCAGATCGACCGGCTGGATCACCTTGTTCTGACCGTCGCGGATATTGACCGCACCTGCGATTTTTACCGCGATGTGCTGGGCTTTCAGGTGGTCACATTCGGTCAGGGGCGCATCGCGCTGAGCTTTGGTCAGCAAAAGATCAATCTGCACCAAACGGGGCAAGAGTTCGAGCCAAAGGCCCTGCGCCCCACCGCCGGGTCTGCCGATCTTTGCCTGATTACGACGCTGCCGCCCGATGCCGTCATTCAGGCCCTGACCCGCGCGGGCATCGCTATTGAACAAGGCCCCGTGCCCCGCACCGGGGCCACGGGGCCGATCACCTCGGTCTATATCCGCGATCCCGACCAGAACCTGATCGAGATCGCCAGCTATGATTAGACGGTGCCAGCGGGCACAAACACCTCGCCTGTCAGCAGCTTGCGCGCGGTGCGGATGGCGCCGGCGCTGACCACCTGCAAATCCGCGCCCTGCCCTTGGGTGCGCAGCGCCACGTCGATCATGCCGCTGGGGTGTTCGATCAGGATCTCGCGATCCTCACCCTCGGGGCGCAGCGCCAGCCCGTCAGAGACCGAGCCTTGCAGCATAGCCACGGTGGACACGCACAGCGCGCCGGTGACGGCAAAGGCGGCGTGGGTCTTGTGCGGCACCAGATAGCGCGCGGCGATATGGCCGTCGCCCTTGGGCGCGGCGATGATGCCGATCTTGGGGATCACCTTGCCCGCGACATCACCAAGGCCCATGCGCTGCCCCGCCTCGCGCCGCATTGCCTCGATCCGGGTGAAAAAGTCACGGTCGGCATCCAGTTCGTCGGGGGTTTCATAGCCGGTTTTGCCCATATCGGCGGCGCGCACGATCATCATCGGCACGGCCACGTCGATCAGCGTCACATCCACGCCGTCAATCTGTTCGCGCAACTGGCCCGTCGGCAGCAGCGCATCGGTTTTCGACCCGACAATATCCATAAAGTTCAGCCGCACCGCCGCCGCCGTGCCGGGCACGCCCGCAATCGCCGTGTCTCCATCGTAAACCACGCCATCCGCATCGGTCTGCACAATCGCCTCGATCCGGCTGGAGGTGTTCAGGTTGTGGATCACGACGCGCGTTTCGCCGCCCGTCGCCGCAACCATTCCGCGTTCGATGGCAAAAGGCCCGACTGCGGCCAGAATATTGCCGCAGGACGGCGCGGTATCGACCACCGGATCCGTGATCGAGACCTGCGCGAACAGGTAATCGACATCCACCCCCTGACGCGATGATGGCCCGACAATCGCCACCTTGGAGGTCAGCGTATCCGCGCCGCCGATCCCGTCGATCTGGCGCAGATCTGGCGACCCCATCACGGCCAGCAACATCCGGTCGCGCGCGGCCTCGTCTGCGGGCAGGTCGTCCATGCGGAAATACGGCCCCTTGGACGTGCCGCCGCGCATGACCATCACCGGGATTGCGTGTTGTTTTGCCATGATCTTTCCTTCCATATGAAAAGGCCCGCACCGGTGATGGCGCGGGCCGATGCTGTCATCCGCGACCTAGCCCAAGAGCCATGGCAACTGGCCATAGAACTGATCCTGCAACAGCCCGGCGGGCAGCATCAGGTTCAGCGTCGAGGTCAGCGCCGCCAAGATCGCCACGGCCAATGCCGTCAACGCAATGATCTGAAGCCAGCCCGACTTGGCCACGATCCGCAAGAAGGCGACAAAGAACACCATCAGCGCCAGGAAATACCCGACCAGTGAAATCGCCACGACAAAGCCCACCAGCCAGGCCATGTATTTGCGCGGCGTCAGGGGGCCGTCGTCATCCGTGCTCAGCTTTTCTTCGCTGTCGAACACCGCGCCGCTGGTGCGGTTGCCGGTGATCTGCGGATACAGCACAAAGAACGACGCGATCAGCCCGACGATGGCCACGCCCATCGGGAACACCTTGCCCAGCAATTGCAGGTTGTAGGTGTCATAGATGGTAAACAGAAAGAACGCGACCAGAACCAGCGTAAAGGTGATCTGCGGCCACAGCGGATAGGCATCCGATACGGTCCCCGCACCTTCGGTCTGGATCTTGTTGTTGCCGCCCCTGGACCGCAGGCTAAGAAAGATCGACAGCGCAATGATGGCCGCGATAATCAGCACGATCGGGCGTCCGAAAAAGCTCCACCCCGAAAATTGCAACGCCTGATACAGATAGCGTTCCCCTTGGGTGGCCAGAACGAAGCCGATCAGAAACGCCGGGCGCGGCCAGCCAAAGCGGCGCAGCATGATGCCGATGATGCCCATGCCCACCAGCGCCACCAGATCATAGAGCGAGCGGTTGGGCTGGAACGCCGCGAACGAGATCACCATCACCATAAACGGCGCGATCAGCGCGTAGCGCACCATGGTAATGCGCGCGATCCCCGGTGCCAGCATCAGGCACAGCAGCGTGCCCATGACGTTGGCCAGCGCCAGCGACCAGACGATGGTATAGGTCACGTCAAGGTTGGTGGACACCATCGAGGGGCCGGGCTGCAAGCCGATCAGCACCATCCCGGCCAGAAAGATCGCCATCGCCCCCGAACCCGGAATGCCGAACAGCAGCGTCGGCACCAGACCGCCGCCCTCTTTCGACGAGGTGGTCGATTCCACCGCGATCACGCCGCGAATGTCACCCTTGCCGAACTGGCTTTTGTCCTTGGCGGTCTGCACGACATGGCCATAGGCGATCCAGTCCACGACCGAGCCGCCAAGACCGGGGATCATCCCCAGCATCGCGCCCAGTCCGGCCAGACGCAGGGTCAGCCAGCGATAGGCCCATGTGTCCTTGATGCCCTGCTTCCAGCCTGCGCCCAGCGCCGAACCCTTGGCCGCAATTGCGCTGTTCTTGCGCAGCAGATCGCCGATTTCCGGCACGGCGAACAGCGCCAGACCGACGATCACCAGCGGCAGGCCGTTCATCAGGTAAAGCGTGCCGAACTCCATCCGGTATTCGCCGGTGGCCGGGGCAGACCCGACCGAGCCAAGCGCCAGACCGGCAGCAGCGGCGACCAGACCTTTCGCAAGGCTCTGCCCCGACAGCACGCCGACCATCGACAGGCCGAACATCGTCAGCATGAACAGTTCCGCCGCGCCGAACGACAGGATCAGCGGCCGGGCGACCAGAACGCAGACGGTCAACACCGCCGCGCCGAACAACCCGCCAATGAACGAGGCCGTGAATGCCGCGCTGAGCGCGCGGGCAGCCTGCCCCTTTTTCGCCAGCGGGAATCCGTCAAGGATCGTCGCCTGCGACGATGACGACCCCGGAATCCCCATCAGGACCGAGGCGAATGTGTCGGAAATCGCCAGCACCGGCAGAATGCCGATCAGCATGGCCAGCGCCGAGGTCGGCTCCATCCCGTAAACGAACGGCAGCAGCAGCGACATGCCGACAATACCGCCCAGACCGGGCAGAATGCCGACGATCAGACCGACGCCAACCCCGACCATCAGATAAGTAAAGTGATTCAGCGTCAGCACAGTGCCAAGCGCCTGATAGATTGCATCCATTATCATGGTGTGCCCCCTGACCCCCTGATCCGGGCCAGACAGCGACGCACCGAACGGCACTGCACCGACAAGACCGGAAAAGCTGAAAATGCGATGCCTTGCGCCACGCCATGGCCCGCTGGCATCCGCCCGTTACCCCTCGGGCAGCAAAGCGGGCGCCGCAATGGTCGCGGCGCCCGGACCGGACAATCAGTCCAGCGTGACGTTGTGACGCTCACGCAGATAGTTGCGCACCCATTCGCGCGATTCCGGGTCGATGGTGGTGGCGACGCGATACAGCCTTTCCGCATCATCCCCCACGGCCTGCGTGTATTCGCCCAGGATTTCGCCCGCAGCAGCGACCAGTTCCGGGTCGGCGGCAGCGGCAGCAAAGGCATCGCGATAGGCCTTGACGATCGGTTCGGGCGTATCCTTGGGCAGAACCGCGTTCTTTTGCGCCGCGAAACCGGCGACGAAAAAGGCTTTATACGCCTCGAACGCCACGCCCGAGGGCGGTTCGCCGTGCATCATTTCATAGGCTTCGGCGAAATGCGGAATGTCGGGGAAGGTCGGATCGCGCTGGATGTTGCCCTCGGCGTCAAGCACGCCATAGGAAAACAGCGGCACGGCGGTGCCCGCCTGAACCAGCGGCACCACGTTGGTCAGATAGGCCGAGGTGGTCTGATAGTCGATGGTCGCCTCGCCCCGTTCAAAGGCCAGACGGCCATCGCCGCGCCCGGTCATGCCGAACACATGGCGCACGTTCAGGCCCATCACCTCGAACGCCAGCATCGGCACCAGATCCAGCGAGGTCGCGCCCTGGCTGGCGTAAACCAGTTCACGGTCGGCGATCTTGCCCAGTTCCGAGGCATCGGCCACCTCAAAGCTGGACGGGATATAGACGACGCCGCCGGTGGGCGACACGACGACCGGCTGGAATTCGGCCAGATCGTAACGCACCCGCCGGTCGCCCAGCAGATACGGGAATTGCGTGGACCCCGAGGTGCCCAGCATTTGCAGCCCGTTCGGGCGCGCCCGCGCCGCAAATTCGTTCGATCCGGTGATGGACCCGCCGCCCGGCACGTTGCGGACGATTACGTTGGGATTGCCGTCCAGATGGCGCACCAGATAGGGCGACAGAAAGCGCGCCCACACGTCCGAACCGCCCCCTTCCGAGAAGGGAATCCAGAACTCGACCGTTTTGCCCGAGAAATCCACATCCTGCGCCATCGCAGGGGCAGAGACGGCAAGCGTCAGGCCCGCGACCGCAGCCGCAATAACGCCACGAAAATGGCGAATCGGTGATTGCATAAATTTTCCTCCCATCAGGACCAATGCGCCGGGGCGCAGATCTTTCGTGGGCTGTTTTCGCACACGAACCTGTCAGCAAGCTGTCATATCAGGCAGATCACGCTGTTTTTTGCGTCAGCGGCAGGCTGAACCGGATGGTGCAGCCGACAGAGGACAGCTCGACCATCGCATCCCCGCCGGCGCGGCGCGCGATCATGCGGACGATGGGCAGCCCCAGCCCGGAACCGCCGTCATCGGCATAATTGATGCGGAAAAAGCGCTCGAACACGGCCTCGTGCAGATTGGACGGGATGCCCGGTCCCTGATCGCTGACCCGCAGCACCGCCTGCCCGGCCCGCCGCGACAGTTCCAGCCGCAGTTCGCTGTCCGGCGGGCAGCCGTATTTCAGCGCGTTGTCGATCAGATTATCGACCGCCTCTTCCAGCAGAACGGCGTTGACGGCGACGCGCAGCGGGCGGTCGGGTTCGATCAGGGCCACATCGACACCCCGGCGCAGCGCGGCAGGCACATGGCGGCGGGCGACCTCGGCCACGGTCTGGGTGAAATCGACCGGCGGCCCGGCGGTCATCCCCTGCCCGTCGCTGGCGGCATCCAGCCGCAGCAATTGCTGCGTCAGCCGTGACAGCCGCCGCGTCAATTCGCCCAGATCGCGCAGCCTCTGTTCGCGGTCGCCCGCGTCGCGCGCGCTCAGCGCCGATTCGGCTTGCGCCTGAATGGCGGCGACCGGGTTGCGCAGCTGATGCGCGGCGTTGGATATGAAGGCCCGCCGCCGGTCCAGTTCCGCAGACAGACGGGTGAACAGGCTGTTGATGGTGGCGACCAGCGGCATCACCTCGCGCGGGACATTGCGACGGATCGGGCGCAGTTCGCTGGTGCTGCGCAGCGCCACCGCATCGCGCAGATCGGTCAGCGGCGACAGGCCGCGATTGATCCCGAACCACACCAGCCCCGTGACCGAGGCCACCATCAGCGCCAGCACCGCCGCCGCCTGCCCCAGCATCTGCCGGGTCAATGCGTCGCGGGCGGTGACGGTCTGCCAGACGCGCACGGTCGTCCAGCCATCCAGTTCGGCGTCGGTGATATATTCGCGCAGCACCACCACGCGCACCGGCCGCCCGTTCCACGACGCGCTGTAAAAGACCGGCACCGCCTCGGGGTATTCGACACCAGCGGGCAGCGGCGGCGCATCGGTGCGCCCGACGATAAAGCGCCCCCCGGCGGCGTGAACCTGATAATAGATCGGATCGCCAAGCGCCCCTTCCAGCGAACGCAGCAGATCGCCCGCCAGCACATCGCCGCGCGTCACCATCACCTCGCGCGCGACGGCATGGGCGACGACCTTCAGCGTATCGTCATACAGCGCGCGCGACACATCGCGCGCCATCCAGTTCAGGATGACGCTGGCCGTCACGGCAATCACAAGCTGCGGCACCACGATCATCACGAACAGGCGTGCGCGCAGGCTGCGCCAGACCGGGCGACGGCGCCGCGTCACCTTGCTGCAACCTGCAAGATATAGCCAAGGCCGCGGATGGATTTGATCTGCACGCCGCCCCCCTCGATCTTGCGGCGCAGGCGCGACACCAGAATTTCCACTGCGTTCACATCGACATCCGCGCCGGTGCCATAGATGCTGTCGCACAGCGCCGCCTTGGATACGACCCGCTCGGCACTGTCGAACAGCGCCTCCCACAGCGCCAGTTCGCGGCGCGACAGGTCGATGGTGCCCTCTGGTCCCGACAGGCGGCGGCCCGCGCGGTCGAATTCCAGCCCGGCGATGGGTTCCACCATCTGCCCGCGCCGCCCGCGCCGCCGCCCCAGCGCACGGATGCGCGCGGTCAGTTCGGCCATCTCGAACGGCTTGGTCATATAATCATCGGCCCCCGCATCCAGCCCGGCGACGCGATCATCCAGACTGTCGCGCGCGGTCAGCACCAGAACCGGAATATCGGTTCCCGATGCCGCCAGACCTCGAATCACCTCCAGCCCACCCATGCGCGGCAGGTTCATATCGACGATGGCCAGATCGGCCCCCTCGCTGGCCAGAAACTCGGCCCCGTCCTGCCCGTCGGCCAGCCAGTCCACCGAATGCCCTTCCTCGCGCAGCGCCTGAGCGACGGCGCGCGCCAGCATCTGGTTATCTTCGATCAGCACGATACGCATGGGCGTCAGAGACTCGTCATCGCAGCGGGACAGGATCAACCTGCGCAAGCGCGCGCCCGCGCGCAACCCCGCCGCACAAAAATCAGGTGGCAAGGGGTAACGGCCCCGCCTACAATCGGCGCAGGGTCCGGTCACGGCGACAAACGAACGCACCGGGTGGGAGAGTTGGATGCAGGCAGGATCGCCGCTTTGGCGCATCGCCCTGATCGCGATATGCGCGGCAAGCCTGCTGGACGGGCGCCCGGCGGTGGCCGATACCGCGCGGCCAGATTTCACCGGCACCGTTGTTGAATGGATCATTCCGTTCGGGGAAGGCGGCGGGTCAGACATGTGGGCGCGGTTTCTGGCTCCGCTGATCGTCCAGCACTTGCCCGGACAGCCGCAGGCGATAGTGCGTAATGAATATGGCGGCGGCGGCACGCGCGGGGCCAATCTGTTTACGGCACAGGCGCGCCCCGATGGGCGCATGGTGCTGGGCACATCCGGGTCAACGCAGATCGCCTATATGCTGGGCGATCTGCGTGTGCGCTATGATTACGACGACTGGGATGTCCTGATGGCGACCCCGACGGGCGGGGTGGTCTATGTCTCGGCCGATCTGGGTGTCGGGTCGTGGCACGAGATTGCCGATCTGCAAGGCCAGCGGCTGCTGTATGCAAGCATGGGGCCTGCTTCGCTGGATCTGGTGCCGATGCTCGCCTTTCGCCTGCTGGGGTTGGATGTGCGCTATGTGTTCGGCTACACGGGCCGGCATGACGGGTTGCAGGCCATGCAGCAGGGCGAGATCAGCATCGACTATCAGACCACCCCCGCCTATCTGGCCAATGTCGCGCCGCAGGTGGCGCAGGGGCGCGCCGTGCCGCTGATGACATGGGGTGTGCTGGACGCCGATGGCCGGGTGCTGCGCGACCCGACCTTCCCCGACCTGCCCACAGTCGAGGAGGTTTACGAACTGATCCACGGTGCCCCGCCCTCTGGTCCCGATTACGAGGCGTATCGCGCCTTTGCCACCGCCGGTTTTGCGGCGCAAAAGATGCTGGTGCTGCCGCGCGAAACGCCCAGGGCGATTCAGGACGAATGGATCAGCGCGATCCGCAAGGCACTGGCCGACCCCGACTATCAGGCCAAGGCCCCGGCGCGGCTGGGGGCCTATCAGACGGTGGTGGGCCAGGATGCCGAGCGTCTGGCCCGCAGCGCGACACATATCGCGCCCGAGGTGCGCCAGAACGTGCTGGACATGCTGGCCAGCGAATATTCCGTCCGACTGTCGGAATAGCCCGCCCTGCCCCGCGATTCTATCGTCCGCCCTGCGCGCCAAGATTGTCGCAGATGCGGGCGGCAAAGGCACGCGTGCCCAGCGGCCCGCCCAGATCGGCGGTGCGGCTGGCCGGATCGTCCAGCGCCTGTTCGACGGCGGCCTCGACCGCACGGGCGGCGGCGGCGTAATCCGCGCGGTCATGCCGCCGCGCCAGCCAGTCCAGCAGCATCGCCGCCGACAGGATCAGCGAAGTGGGGTTTGCGCGATCCTGCCCGGCAATATCCGGCGCCGACCCATGCTGCGCCTGCGCCACGCACACATCCGCCCCCTGATTGATCGAGCCGCCAAGCCCCAGACTGCCCGACAGTTCCGACGCCTCATCCGAAAGAATGTCGCCGAACATGTTGGTCGTCACGATCACGTCAAAGCTGTCGGGGCGGCGGATCAGATGCGCGGCGGCGGCATCGACGATCAGTTCCTCTAACTGCACATCCGGGTAATCTGCGGCAACGCGCCGCACCTCGCGCAGAAACAGGCCGTCGGTCAGCTTCAGCACATTGGCCTTATGCACCGCCGTCACCTTTTTGCGGCGGCTGCGCGCCAGATCAAAGGCGGTGCGGGCGACGGTGGCCGATGCTTTTGCGGTGATCTTGCGCACCGACAGGGCCATGTCATCATCGGGCATGAACTCGCCCGTGCCGGCGACCATGTTACGGTCGGCATAGAAGCCTTCGGTATTTTCGCGCACCACGATCAGGTCCATGGGCTTGCGCAGCACGCTCAGATCAGGGCGCGACCGGGCGGGCCGGATATTGGCATACAGCGAAAACTGCACCCGCAACGCCCCCGAGGGGTTGATGCCGCCCTGTTCACGCGGCGGGTAATCGTAATGCGACACCGGCCCAAGGATCACGCCATCCACCTGCGGAATGCGATCCAGCACCGCCTGGGGCAGCGTGGTGCCCTGTGCCGCCAGCGACGCAAGCCCGATCTGCGCCTGTTCCAGCGCCAGCCCCAGATCGAAGGCCGCATTCACCCGGTCCAGCACCGCCAGTGTGGCTTGCGTGATTTCGGGGCCGATCCCGTCGCCGGGCAATACCAGAATGCGCATCTGACAAACTCCGATTGGTTCTTTTTCCTCTTAAAGTGCCAGATAACGCATGTCTGGCCTTTTGCAAGCGCAAAAAACCAATCTTGGCAATTTGCGCGGCATCTGTCATGGATGGCCGAAAAGGACGGCCCCGAATTGACCAGCCTTGCCGACACCCTTGCCAGCCGGATCGCGGCGCATATCCGTGCGCAAAATCTGCGCCGTGGCGAACGGCTGACGGAACGGCGGCTGGCCGAACAGTTCCGCGTCTCGCGCTCGCCCATAAGGGCCGCGATGAAGCAACTTGCCGCCGCCGGTGTGTTAAAGGCGACGGAACGCAGCGGCTATCAGATCCTTGATGCGGATGCCGCCGTGGCGCTGTCAGACCGGCAACCGGCCACCGACCCCGACGAACAGCTTTACCTGACCATCGCCCGCGACCGGGTGCAGGGCCGCCTGCCCGACCGGATCAGCGAAAACGAATTCCTGCGCCGCTATGATCTGACGCGCGGCCAGTTGGGCCGCCTGCTGCGCCGCATGTCGCAAGAAGGCTGGATCGAGCGGCTGCCCGGCCACGGCTGGGAATTTCAGCCGCTGCTGACCTCGCTGGAAAGCTATCGCGACAGCTATCGGTTCCGGCAGTTGATCGAACCGGCAGGGCTGCTGGAACCGGGCTTTGCCCTGAACCGCCCGGCGCTGGAACAGCGGCTGGAGCAGCAGGAATGGCTGGTGGCGGGCGGCATCTGGTCGGTCAGCGACGCGCGGCTGTTCGATCTGAACAGCGGGATGCACGAAACGCTGATGGAATGCAGCGGCAATCTGTTCCTGATCGACGCCCTGCGCCGGGTGGACCGGCTGCGCCGCCTGTTCGATTACGGCCAGACGCTGGACCGCGACAGCGCCCGCGACCGCTGCGTGGAACATGTGCATCTGTTGCAGCTTGTGCTGGCCGGCAAGAACGCGGATGCTGCGGATTATTTGCGCGCGCATCTGACCGCACTTGTGCCACTCAAGGCCATGCGTCTGCGCCCCGCCCCGACTGAAACGACACCTGCACCGGAGGATTGACAGATGACCATTCGCAGTATCCTGACCAACTATACCGGCAACGGCGGCGGCCCTGCCGCACTGCGTATGTCGATCCAGATGGCGCAGAAATACGACGCCAGCCTGACCGCCGCCGTCTGGGTGCCCGACAACCCGATGCGCCGCCGCGCGGGTGCCTTTCTGACACCCGAGATCGACAAGATCCTTGATGGCTATGAAAACGATTTCATCGCCGAGCGGCGCGGGGCCTTTGAAACCGCCGTCGCGCAGGCCGGGCTGACCGGCGAGACGCATTTCGAGGCCTATGGCACCCGCAGTCGCAGCATCACCGAGGTCGCGCGCGGCCATGACATCGTGGTGATCGGCAGCGCGACCGACCCCAATCAGGCGCAGGATTTCGGTGTGCGCCCCGATGTCGTCGCCCTGCGCAGCGGCCGCCCGGTGCTGGTCGTGCCCTCGACCTATAACGCGCCGTCGATCATCGAATCCGCCGCCGTTGCATGGGACGGCAAGCGCGCGGCGGCGCGGGCGCTGGCCGATGCGATGCACATCCTTGGCACCAAGGACCGGGTGATCCTGATCGGTATCGGCGACGATCTGCCGCCCGATTACGGCGCAGAGGTGATGCGCCTGATGGAACGCCACGGCATCGAAGCCGAACTGGTCATCCGCCCTCAGGGCGCGGGCGGCACCGGGCAGACCATCATCGACACCTGCCTGGAAACCGGCGTCGGGCTGTTGGTCATGGGTGCCTATGAACACAGCAAGTTCACCGAAGATCTGCTGGGCGGCGTGACGCGCGACATCTTTGAACGCGCGCCGCTGCCGGTGCTGATGTCGCACTGACGCGCGCCGGGGCAGCAACGCCCTGCCCGGCGGCACCACAGCCGCCGGGGCAATCCGCGCCGCGCCACCTTGCGACACCAGCCCGCATCCCCTACATCAGACGGGACAGTGAAAGGACGTGCCATGGCTATGGAAGCGCATGATATTGAAGCCCTGATCCGCGCGGCGTTCCCGGATGCGCAGATCACGATCACCGACCTTGCCGGCGACGGAAACCATTTCGCCGCCGAGGTGATCGACGAAAGTTTCCGTGGTCAGAACCGCGTTCAGCAGCAGCGGGCCGTTTATGCCGCGTTGCAGGGCAAGATGGACGGGTCGCGCGGCGAATTGCACGCACTGGCCCTGACCACCAAGGCGCCGGACTGATCCGGCCCGATCAACCACAAGGACAACCGAAAAATGAGCGATGCGCAGGCGCAGATCCGCGAGACTGTCGATGGCAATGACGTGGTGCTGTTCATGAAGGGCACCAAGGAAATGCCGCAATGCGGTTTTTCCAGCCGCGTGGCCGGGGTGCTGAACTATATGGGCGTCGATTACCGCGACGTGAACGTGCTGGCCGATGAAGGCGTCCGTCAGGGCATCAAGGATTTTTCCGACTGGCCGACGATCCCGCAGCTTTACGTCAAAGGCGAATTCGTCGGCGGCTGCGACATCGTGACCGAAATGACCCTCTCGGGCGAGCTGGACCAGTTGTTCGATCAAAAGGGCGTCTCTTACGACAAAGAGGCCGCCGACCGCATCCGCGAGGCGAATGCCTGATAAAGCGGCGCCTGCTTCGACGGCAGGCGCCCCGACCTGACTTTCGGTCAGTTGTGCTTTGACCGATCTCGTGTTCACTCTTAAGGTCACAGAGACTGACCAACAGGAGGAGAACACATGACAACCCGCTTTCGGCTGGCCGCCGCCGCCCTTGGTGCCGCACTGGCCGTAACGCCCCTGACCGCAAAGGCGGAAACCTTTATCAACGTGCTGACCGGCGGAACCTCGGGGGTGTATTACCCGATGGGTGTGGCCATGTCGCGCATCTATTCCGAACATATCCCCGACGTTCGCGTGCAGGTGCAAGCCACCAAGGCCAGCGTGGAAAACCTGAACCTGCTGCAACAGGGGCGCGGCGAGATCGGCTTTTCGCTGGGCGATTCCGTGAAAATGGCCGCCGAGGGCGACCCCGAGGCCGGTTTCCGCGCCCCGCTGGACAATCTGCGCGGCATCGCCGCGATTTATCCGAACTATATCCAGATCGTCGCCAGCGAGGCATCGGGCATCAAGACGCTGGATGATCTGCGCGGCAAATCGCTGTCGGTCGGCGCGCCGCGTTCGGGCACCGAACTGAATGCCCGCGCCATTCTGGACGCCGCCGGGATGAGCTATGACGATCTGGGCAAGGTCGAATACCTGCCCTTCGCGGAATCGGTCGAGCTGATTAAAAACCGTCAGCTTGACGCGACGCTGCAATCGGCGGGGCTTGGCGTTGCCTCGCTCAAGGATCTGGCGACCTCGGTTCCGGTGCAGGTCGTGTCCGTTCCCGCCGACATCGCGGAAAAGCTGGGCGCGCCCTATGCTGCGGGCGAAATTCCGGCGGGCACCTATGACGGGCAGGCCGAGGCCGTGCCGACCGTGACGATCATCAACTTTCTGATCTCGCACGATGGCGTGGACGAAGAAATTGCCTATCAGATGACCAAATCGCTGTTTGATAACGTCGAGCAGTTGAAAACCGCTCATGCGGCGGCAAGCGCGATTGACCTGCAAACCGCCGCGCAGAATATGCCGGTGCCGCTGCATCCGGGTGCCAGGCGGTTCTATGACGAACAGGGCGTGGCCACCGAATAAGCGGCCCTGCGACACTCAAGGCGCGGGCCGCCCCAGGCCCCGCCGCATAAAATCACCAATAGGGACGACAGATGAGCCAGCCGACCGAACCCCTGCACGCCCCGCCAGCAGGCAACCCTGATCTGGGCATTCACGATCCGCTGGCCGACAGCTTTCCCGCGACGACGCAGGGCAAGGTTCTGTTCTGGCTGGCGGTCGCCTTTTCGCTGTTCCAGATCGGATCGGCGGCGCATCTGTTCGACCTGCCCAGCCAGATCCTGCGCGCGGTCCACGTTGGTTTCCTGACCGCGCTGGCCTTTCCGCTGATGGCGGCGCTGCGGGGTGTCGCCCTGCCGCTGCGTGCGCTGGCATGGGGCTTTGCGCTGGCGGGTGTCGCTGTCGCGGCCTATCAGTGGATCGAATACCGCGACCTGATCTTCCGCGAGGGCGACCCGAACCAGATGGACCTGATTATGGGGTCGATCGCGCTGATCGTGGTGTTCGCCGCCGCGTGGGTCATCATGGGTCCGGCGCTGCCGATCATCGCCGGGCTGTTTCTGGGATACTGCTTCTTTGGCGAATACCTGCCCCGGCCGCTGAACCATCGCGGCTATGACTTCTGGCAGGTCATCACGCATATGTCCTTTGGCACCGAGGGGATTTACGGCATCCCCACCTATGTCAGTTCGACCTATATCTTTCTGTTCATCCTGTTCGGGGCGTTTCTGGAAAAGGCCGGGATGATCCGGCTGTTTACCGATGTATCGCTGGGGCTGGTCGGGCATCGCATGGGCGGCGCGGCCAAGGTGGCGGTGGTGTCGTCGGGGCTGATGGGCACGATTTCCGGTTCCGGCGTGGCCAATGTCGTCACCACCGGGCAGTTCACCATCCCGCTGATGAAACGCTTTGGCTATCGTCCCGCCTTTGCCGGCGGGGTCGAGGCGACCGCCTCGATGGGCGGGCAGATCATGCCGCCGGTGATGGGCGCGGTCGCCTTTATCATGGCCGAGACGCTGGGTATCCCCTATCTGGAAGTGGTCAAGGCCGCGATCATTCCCGCCATCCTGTATTTCGCCGGCGCCTTCTGGATGGTCCATCTCGAGGCCGGGCGCATGAACCTGCGCGGCATGTCGCGCGACCAACTGCCCTCGGCGCTTGGGGCGCTGAAGGCCGGGTGGTATCTGATCCTGCCGCTGGCGGTGCTGGTCTGGCTGCTGTTTTCGGGCTTTACGCCGCTGTTCGCGGGCACCGTCGGCCTTGCGCTGACGATGATGCTGATCCTTGGCGCATCCATCGTGCTGGGCCTGCCTGCCGGGGTGATCCGGGTGATCTTCTGGGTCGGGCTGGGGCTGCTGGCGGCGGCGCTGATGCGCATCTCCGAGGTGTGGCTGTGGTATGGCGTCATGGCGCTGATCGTGCTTGCCGTGCTGACGGCGCAGGGGCGGCTGACCATCGGGCAGGTGATCGACAGTCTGGCCGAAGGCGCGAAAACCGCCCTGCCCGTCGGCATCGCCTGCGCCCTGGTCGGCGTCATCATCGGCACGATGACCCTGACCGGCGCGGCCAACACCTTTGGCATCTTCATCGTCAGCGTCGGCGAAAGCAGCCTGCTGCTGTCGCTGATCCTGACCATGATTACCTGCCTGATCCTTGGCATGGGCATCCCCACGATCCCGAACTATATCATCACCTCGTCCATCGCCGGACCGGCGCTGTATGAGCTGGGCGTGCCGCTGATCGTCAGCCATATGTTCGTGTTCTATTTCGGCATTCTGGCCGACCTGACCCCTCCGGTCGCGCTGGCCTGCTTTGCCGCCGCGCCGATTGCGCGGGAAAGCGGGCTGCGCATCAGCTTTCAGGCGATCAAGATCGCGGCGGCGGGGTTCGTGATCCCGTTCATGGCGGTCTATACCCCGGCGCTGATGCTGCAATCCGGCGGCCCGCTGGCCGAGGCCATCGGCTTTCTGCCGGCGGTGATCTACATCGTGGTGAAATGCGCGCTGTCCATCGTGCTGTGGGGCGTGGCGGTGGTCGGCTGGCTGGTCTATCCGCTGCCGGTCTGGATGCGCGCCATCGCGATGATCGCCGCCTTTACCCTGATCGCCGCCATGGCCGTCACCGATGAGGTCGGTTTTGCGCTGGCCGCCGTTCTGGGCCTTGTCTGGTGGCGCGGCCTGAAATCGCGCGCCGCCACAACGGCATGAGCGGTTGCCTGATGGTCGGTGCCGCTATGCTGATGCTGGGTGGCACCGGCTTTCAACTGGAATGGACCCATTCCGTCGAACGCAGCGGCTGGCGCGAGGATTGGCGGATCGAGGGCGACAGCCTGCGCCTGACCCGCGCCGCCGTGCGCGGATCTGGTGCCGGGATGGAGCCGGGCGCGGGCGCGCAATTGCAGAACGGCTGGTGGGTCTGGTCGCCCGACCTGCCGCCGCAACCCGCGCTGCTGCTGGCGGCCTCGGGCGCGACCGGCGGCGGCTGGCGCTTGTGCGAGGGCGACCGCTGCCAGACCATCGGCACCAGCGCCAGCGATCCCATCCAGATCAGGCCCTGCCCATGACCTCTGCCCCCCTTTGCACCGCCGCACGGCCCGCTGTTTCTTGTCTGGATAACGCCCATGTCCCATTTGCATCCTGATCTGGTCGTCGTCGGTGGCGGCATCCTTGGCCTTGCGACCGCGGCCGAGGCGCAGCGGCGCGACCCTACCGCGCGGGTGTTGGTGCTGGAACAGGAACCCCAGCTTGCCAGCCATCAGACCGGGCGCAATTCCGGGGTGATCCACGCCGGGGTGTATTATCCGGCGGGCAGTCTCAAGGCGCGGTTCTGCCGCGAAGGGGCCGCCGCCACCCGCGCCTTTTGCGAATCCGAGGGCATCCGCCACGACACCTGCGGCAAGCTGATCGTCGCCACGCAGGAAGCCGAGGTTCCCCGGATGCAGGCCCTGCTGGAACGCGCCCGCGCGAACGGCATCGACATCACCCCGCTGCCCGGCGACGAAGCCCGGCGGATCGAGCCGAACATCCGCGCCGTCGCCGCGCTGATTTCACCCGCGACCGGGATCACCGATTTCGCGGCGATTGCACGGCGGATGGCCGAACGGATCACCCTTGCGGGCGGCGAGATCCGCAGCGGCGTCACCGTCACCGGCGGGGCGGAAACCGCGCAAGAGGTGCGCTTGCAGACCAGCGCCGGGCCGGTAACTGCGGGGCGCGTGGTGTTTTGTTGCGGGCTGTGGGCCGACCGGATGGCGCGGCAATTCGGCGCCCGCCCCGACAGTGCCCCCGATTTCCGCATCATCCCGTTTCGCGGCGAATATTTCCGCATTCTGAACCAGTCGCCCGATCTGGTGCGCCATCTGATCTATCCCGTCCCCGATCCTGACCGGCCGTTTCTGGGCGTTCACCTGACGCGCAAGCTGGACGGCGGCTTTACCGTCGGCCCGAATGCCGTGCTGGCTGGCGCGCGCGACGGCTATGCCAAGACCCGTGTCAGCCCGCGCGACCTGCGCGATGCACTGGCCTTTCCCGGCTTTTGGCGGATGCTGCGGCGCAATGCTGCGCCTGCCTTTTCTGAACTGGCGGGTTCGCTGTCGCGGCGGCTGTATCTGCAAAAGGTGCGCCGCTATTGCCCGCAGATCGGGCTGGCGGACCTTGCGCCCTATCGGCCCGGCATCCGGGCACAGGCGGTTGCGGCAGACGGGCGGCTGATCGACGACTTTCTGTTCGCCCGCACGCCGCGCACCCTGCATGTCTGCAACGCGCCGTCGCCTGCCGCAACGGCAGCCATGCCGATCGCAGCATACATCCTGAACCAGTTGTAGAATAAACAAAAATTTTATTGAGCGATGACCAAACGCCGTTCACATTGCCGCCATGACACAGCGGCCGCTTCACTTTTGCATTATCGAGCGCGATCTGTTTATCGCCTCGGATATGCGTGCCGGGCTGGAACTGGCCAGCCCCGGCTGCCATGTGCATCACCTGCGCGACATGGACGAAGTGAACGGCAGCACGCCGGAAAACGGCACGATCTTTATCACCAAGCTGGCACTGGCTGATCTGGACCCAAGCGGCCTGCATGCTCTCGCGCAGCGTGTGCAGGGGCGGATCGTTCTGCGCGATGGCACCGACAGCGAAGACGCGGTGATCGGCCAAGGGCACGACCGCCTGCCCTCGCCCTTTTCCAACCGCGATCTTCGCGAACTGGTCGAGCGTCTGCACAACGGCGGGGCAGAATAAATCAGAATAAAACAGCCCCCTTGGGGGCTGCTTTCTTCGTCAATACCGCCGGTCGTCATAGGGATCGTCATACCATTCCGGGTCAACGTCCTGATCGCTGCGGCGCCAGTCCTGCACCTTGGATGCCAGGGCCACACCCACGGCAAGCGCACCGACCAGCTTGGCCATGCTGCCCGCATTGGTGTTCGCGGCTTCGCTGACCTTGTGACCGGCGTCACGGGCCATGCGGCGGGCCTCGTCCACCTTTTCCTGCGCCGTGTTCAGGTTTTCCGCCGTCAGACCCACGCTGCGGGCCGTGTTGCGGGCGAACCCATAGGCGCTGCGTTCGGCATCGCCGACAACCTTGCTGGCCTGATAGCTGGCGCGGTCGATCAGCGAATGCACCCGGTTTTCGGCCATATCGGCAAAGCGGGCGGCCTCGGACTGAGCGCGGTTCATGGCAGCATCCGCCGCAAGGCTGATCCGCGCCTCGACCTCGGCCTTCAGGTCATCCGTGGTCGGCGGCTGGTGACGCACCTTGCCCGCAACCAGCATCACGATGACACCGATCACGACAAAGCCACCCCCCACCGCCAGCGAGGCCATGGTGGACCCCCACCCCAGATCAGTGGCCAGAAAGCTCCACAGCGCGGCCAGCAGAAACCCGGCACCAACGGCGATCACCACCCCGGCAGCGGCCTTGAAGGCCGTCCGCCGTGCGGTGTCCGCCAGCGCCAGTTTCATATTGCGCGCATAATCGAACATGACTGCCCCTTACCGGCGCGCCGCCAGAACCAGACCGATCAGAAAGCCGACGCCAGCCGCAATCCCAAGGGCCTGAGCAGGCTTGCGGCGGACCAGATCGGACAGTTCGTCATAGCGTTCTTCGGCATAATGGGCGGCGTCGCCCGCGTGACGGCGGCCTTCCTCATACAGATGATGCGCCTTGTCGCGGGCAATCGCGGCATATTCCTCGCCGGTTTCGCGCGCCATATCGGCATATTCGCGGCCCACCTCGCGCGCCTGATCCAGCACTTCCTGACCTTTGTCTTTCAGGCGCGACACGGGGTCGTTGCCGGTCAGTTCGTCGATCTTGCTGCGGGCATCGGATGCCAGACGGCTGACGCCGGATTTTACATCATCCGCCGTCTCGCGGGCGGCGTCACGCACATCGCGCGCGGCGTCGCGGGCATCATTTTTCAGTTCTTCGGCAGTCTTGTCGTGATTGGACATGGAAGGACTCCTTAGTCTGCAATAGGTTGTCGGGGAAAGAACAAGGGGCGGGGCGGGATTGTTCCATGACGAACGATAAATATTTGCAAAACCTCAGCCTGTGGGCCGAGGCGAATCAGGATCTGCCCGAGATCGGCCAGCCCGGTGACGGCGCGCTGATCGACACGCTGATCGCGCTGCGCCACCGGCTGCACCGCAGCCCCGATCTGTCAGGCGATGAAGGCCAGACCGCCGCCCTGATCGCCGAGGTGCTGCGCAACACCAGGCCTGACGATCTGCTGACCGGGCTGGGTGGCCACGGCGTTGCCGCGATCTGGCGCGGGGCCGCCCCCGGTCCCACCGTGATGCTGCGCGCCGAGCTGGACGGCCTGCCGATCCACGAACAATCCGATGCCCCGTATCGCAGCACCCTGCCGGGCAAGGCGCATATGTGCGGCCACGACGGGCATATGGCGATTCTCGCCGGGGTTGCGACGCTGATCGGCGCGCGGCGTCCGGCGCGCGGGCGCGTCATCCTGCTGTTCCAGCCCGCCGAGGAAAACGGCATGGGCGCGGCCTCTGTCATCACCGATCCCCGCTGGCCACAGATCGCGCCCTATTACGCCTTTGCGATCCACAATATGCCGGGCGTCCCGCTGGGTCACGCCCGCCTTGCGCCGGGTGCCGCCAACTGCGCCTCGCGCGGGCTGCGGCTGCGGCTGAGCGGGCGCACGGCCCATGCCAGCCAGCCCGATACCGGCATTTCCCCCGTCCCGGCACTGGCGGCGCTGATCCCGGCGCTTGGCGCGCTGTCACACGGCAGCGGCCCGCAGGACAGCGGCTTTCGGCTGGCGACCGTGACCCATGCGCGCCTTGGCGATGCGAGCTTTGGCGTTGCGCCGGGCGATGCCGAACTATGGGTGACGCTGCGCAGCCGCGATGACGATGGCATGGCCGACCTGCTGAATCAGGCGCAGACCCTGGCCCAGCAAACCGCCGACACGCACCGGCTGGGCCTGACGATCAGCCATGACGACATCTTCCCCGCCTGCACCAACGACGCCCGCGCCACGCTGATCCTGCAAGACGCGCTGGATGCCGAGGGAATCACCCGCTCGACCGCCGACCTGCCCATGCGCGCATCCGAAGACTTTGGCCGCTTTGGCCGCGCCGGCGTGCGTTCCGCAATGGTGCTGCTGGGGGCGGGCGACGGACCTGCGCTGCATAACCCGGATTACGACTTTCCCGACGCGCTGATCCCGGTCGGCCTGCGCCTGATGCGCCGGGTGCTGTTCGATCTTCTGGACTAAGGGGGATGGTACCGCCTCCCCGGCTCGAACGGGGGACCTCTAGATCCACAATCTAGCGCTCTAACCAACTGAGCTAAGGCGGCACAGGGCGTGTCCATAAACCGCCCCGCGCGCTGATGCAAGCCCGACTTGCCGGGAATTTTCATGCGCGTTAAGCAGGGGCAAAAGGAACCAAGCCATGAGCATCAACAAACAAAGCGACATCGCCGCCAACCTGCAAATCGGCCCCACCGATCAGGGCATGGTGCGCATCTATGTCGAGGCCGAAGGCGGAATCGAACTGCCGCTGGATTTCGACCCGGACGAGGCGCTGGAAATCGCCGAAGAACTGGCCGCCGCCGCCGAAGCAGCCCGCAGCATGGACGCCCCGGCCCCGGCCGGCAAACCTAAAGCCCCCCGTCGCTGATAACAGCAGGATCAACCGCCCCGTGCAGCCGCAACGCCGCCGCACGGGCGAAATCGCGGGTGATCCGGCTGCGCCGCGCAGCAGCCAACCGCATCTCTTGCGGCATCCGGGCCAGTTCGGCGCCATAGGCATCGGCCAGAATCAGCCCGGTGTCGGGCGGCAGCAGATCGACCGGAAAATCGGCATCCACAGCCCAGAAATAACGGTCGCACCAATCCAGATACCCGCCCCACTTGCGATCCCCGGCAAAATCGGCGCGGCAGCTTTTGCATTCGACGATCCAGATTTCGCCCTTGGGACCAAGGGTTATCAGATCGACACGCAACCCGCGCACCGGGACAAATTCAGTCAGAACCGCATGGCCCAGACTGCGCAACAACCGCGCCGCACCGCGCGCCAGCCGCTGTCCGGGCATCAAAGGCAAAAGCTGATCCATGCGCGCCACCATGAACAAACCGAAAACAAAGCGCAAGCCGCTTCCTGTTTGCCCAAATACGCATACGACCTTGAAACCCGCGCAACAGCGCCTATCTTAGACAACCGGCGGGTTTCTGTTCTTCTCGCGTGCGGCCTTTTTTCCACTGGCCTATAAATTTTCCGAGGGGGCTGGCTCTGTCATGGCCCTGGCTATGTTACCCGGCGCCCACCTGATTAGTCAGGCTTTCGGGAAATCTGTTGCCGCCGCGGTCGCTACGGTTCCCGCCACCTGAAAACGCCGCCCTGCGGGGCGGCGTTTTTCATATCCGCCCGCAGCGCATGAAAAAGGGCGACCCGAAGGCCGCCCCCGTTCAGATCCGATCCGGTTGGATCAGAAGCCGTAAACCAGCGAAACACCCAGTTTGTTGTCGGTGCGGATTTCACGCTCCGACTGGTATTCGGTGGTGTAGGACACGCGGGTCGCGAAAGCGTCCGACATGCGCAGGTTCAGACCCAGCTCGTTGGTGATCGCGTCGCCAGCATCGCTCGACGACAGAATGTCGGTGTCGTTGGTGACAAAGACGTTCTCGTTGAAGCGGTGGTAGAAGCGCGAAGCCAGAATGTAACCGGTTTCGGTGGTCGAGCTTTCGTCGGCCAGACCGTCACGCTGGTTGGCGGTCGCGGTGTAGCGGATACCAACACCGGCCTGCACGCGCCAGGTGGTGTCCGGCGTGTTCAGAACGCGGTAACCCGGACCAAAGCCAAGGAAGCCGTCGCGACGCAGGTTGTCGCCTTCGGCCAGAGCGTCGGTGCTCAGACGGCCCAGAACGAAACCATACAGGCGGTCATCGAAGTAATACTGGCCATCATAGATGACGTAGGTTTCTTCTTTGTCCTTGGTGCCTTCGGTGTTTTCACCGAATTCCAGCAGCATACCCAGCGACTGTGCCCACTGACCCTGATTGTGGTTCAGGCGGGCGGCCAGAGCAAAGTCCTGCTCGTCGGTGTTGCCCGAGGAACCGGCATAGGTCAGCGCGACCGAACCGAACAGGCCCTGACGGCGGTCAGCCGGACCAAAGCGGTCACGGTCCTGCGAACGGGCAAAATCGTCACGAACGGCGTCTTCGACGTCGGTCATGGCTTCGTTAACTTCGGTAATGCCAGCAGCGTTTGCACCGGTGGCGATTTCCGACTGAGCGAAAGCAGGAACGGACAGAGCGACCAGAATGGCCGAAGCGCCGGCGAGGGAAGCGATATTTTTCATTTTACGACCTCATTGAGTAAGGTTTTCTTGCGGTCATCCCGGCTGTTGGGGCCGGAACATCCTTGCCATGCCGATTTAGTCCGCAGTGCCCGGATGGTTAAGGGGGGCAAGGCCGATCAATCCACCATTTGTCGCATCACGCGCCTGTGACCCCGATCGCGACGGCGGATTTCAGCCTACACGAAATCTTACAGAACCAAGGCGGAACTTTTACGCGACTGCAGTAAAACCCTTGTATTATTGAAACTTAAAGCGCCTCAACCGATGGTTGAGGCGCCGCCATTGTTACAGTTTTTTGTGATCGAAAATTTTTGCCTATTTTTTAGGCGGCACTTTCCGTTAACGTTAACCATGCCCCTGTTGCACAATCGACACGGCGAGATGTTAATAAATGGCCGTCAGGAACGCGACGCCGCCCGTTTCGACTCGACCGTGGCGCGGATCAGCGCGGGACGGGTAAACAAATGCTGGCGCAATCCGCCGCGCGGCGGGGTTTCCGGTTCGGCCATGCGCATCACCGCGATGGCAAATTGCACGCCGCCGAATACGATGGTGTTGAACACAACCAGCATCACCACCGCCAGCCAGCCGCCCCGGACATTCATGACCAGATGCTGCAAGTTGGCGACATTCAGCCCGATCAGCAGCGCAGTAAAGGCGACCGCGATGGCAAAGCCGATCAGAACATGGGTGATATAAAGACGGACAAGTTTGGGCATGACATGCTTCCTCGGCAGGGCTTGCCATCGATGATAGCACGTTTCCACCCCGCGACCAGAGGCAGCTTGCGCCGGGTCAGAAAGCGTCAGGCCGCAATTCGCGCGCCATATGGTCCAGCACGGCATTCACGAATTTCGGCTCGCGTCCCTCGGGGAAAAACGCCTCGGCCAGCCGCACATATTCGGTGATGACCACCTTGGGCGGAGTCGCCGGGGTCACAAGTTCGGCCCCTGCCGCCCGGAACAGGGCGCGCAGCACCGGGTCGATGCGGTCGATGGGCCATTTGGCGACCAGCGCGTGATCCGTGGCCTTGTCCACCTTGGATTGCCAGGTGACGGCATCATCGACCAGACGGCGGAACAGATTGGAATCGGCTTCGGGCGAAGGGGCATCGTCGTCTTCGACGCCGATGCGCCAATCCTCGAACTCGCGCATCACGCGGTCGGCGGATATGCCCGCGGCTTCCATCTGGAACAGGGCCTGCACGGCATACAGCCGCGCGGCTGCGCTGCGGGCGCGTTTGTCGGTCGGGGTCATACCGCGTTCCCCCCGTCGATGGCACCAGCCAGCCGCACCGGGTCGTGATCGGCGCGCAGCACCTCGCGCGCGGGGCGGGCGGTCCAGCGCCGTTGCAGGGCGATCAGGTGCAGCGCGGCAGCGGCAGCGCCGCCGCCCTTGTTCTGCCCGGCGGGATCGGCCCGCACCTCGGCCTGCGTGACGTTTTCCACCGTCAGAATGCCGTTGCCGATGGCATGGCCTTGCAGCCCCAGCTCCATCAACCCGCGCGAGCTGTCATTGCAAACCGTATCATAATGCGTCGTCTCGCCCCGGATGACACAGCCAAGCGCGACAAAGCCGTGATAATCGGCATGGCGCGCGGCCAGCCCGATGGCGGGCGGAATTTCCAGCGCGCCCGGCACCTGAACCACATCACAGACCGCCCCCGCCTGGGCTGCCACCGCCTGCGCACCGGCCACCAGATCAGCGGCAATCGCCTTGTAATAGGGCGCCACCACGATCAGCAGCCGCACCGGGCTGTCGAAACGCGGCAGGTCAAGCTGGTGATGTTCGATGCTGGCGGCCATGGCTTATTCCTTGGGAATCGGACGGGTTGAATGGATCGAAAGCCCGTAGGCGTCAAGCCCGACAACCTTCACCGGGGCGGAATTGGTCAGCAGGATCAGATCCGAAAGGCCCAGCGCCGACAGGATCTGCGCCCCCAGCCCATAGTTGCGCAGCGTATGCGCCCCCACCTCTCCGGGACGGGGCAACGCGGGCGACAGATCGCGGATCAGCACCACGACGCCGCGCCCCTCACGCGCGATTTCCTCCATCGCGATGGACAGATCACCGGCAGCTTCGCGCCCGATACCCAGCACATCATGCAGCGGGTCCAGCGCGTGCATCCGCACCAGCATCGGGCCGGGGGCGGTCAGGCTGCCCTTTATCAGCACGATATGTTCGGCCCCCTGCGTCACGTCGCTGAACACCCGCATATCCCATTCGCCGCCAAAGCGGCTGGTCACGGTGGATTGCGACTGCTGGCTGACCAGATTGTCATGGCGGCGGCGATAGGAAATCAGGTCGCTGATGGTGCCGATCTTCAGCCCGTGCTTTTGCGCAAAGCCGATCAGGTCGGGCAGCCGGGCCATGGTGCCGTCCTCGTTCATGATCTCGCAGATCACGCCCGAGGGGTTCAGCCCGGCCAGCCGCGCAATATCCACCGCCGCTTCGGTATGGCCCGCGCGCACCAGAACCCCGCCATCGCGCGCCCGCAGCGGGAACACATGGCCCGGCGAGGCAATATCGGCGGCCCCGCGGGTCGGGTCGATGGCCACGGAAATGGTGCGCGCCCGGTCATGGGCGGAAATGCCGGTGGTCACGCCCTCGCGCGCCTCGATCGACAGGGTAAAGGCGGTCTCGTGCCGGCTGGAGTTCTTGGACGACATCAGCGGCAGGCCAAGGGCGTCGATCCGGCTGCCCGGCATCGACAGGCAGATCAGCCCGCGCCCGTGCGTCGCCATAAAGTTGATCGCCTCGGGCGTGGCCATTTGCGCGGGGATGACCAGATCGCCTTCATTCTCGCGGTCTTCGTGATCGACCAGAATGAACATGCGTCCGTTGCGGGCATCGTTGATGATGTCTTCCACCGGCGAGATCACATCGGCCAGATCGCGCTCGACGGGACCGGGGTTTTCATACTGCATGGGCATATCCCTTAAAAATGCGTCGGCCAGACGACCCGTTCAGCCAAACTCGGCCAGCCGCGCAACATAGCGGGCCAGCGTGTCGATTTCCAGATTGACCGCATCGCCCGCCTGCGCCGCGCCCCAGTTCGTCACCTCACGCGTGTGTGGGATCAGGTTGATGCCAAAGCGCGTGCCGTCCACCTCGTTCACGGTCAGCGAGGTGCCGTTCAGCGCGACAGAGCCTTTGGGCGCAATGAACCGCGCCAGTGCGGCGGGGGCATCGAAGGTCAGGCGCAGGCTGTCGCCCTCGGGGCAGAGGTCCACGATCCGCGCCACGCCATCGACATGGCCGCTGACGATATGGCCGCCCAGTTCGTCGCCCACACGCAGCGCGCGTTCCAGATTGACGCGCTGCCCGCTGGCCCAGGTGCCCAGATTGGTTTTCGACAGGGTTTCGGCGGAAATATCAACGTCGAACCAGTCGTCGCCCTTGGCCACCACGGTCAGACACACCCCGTCGCAGGCGATCGAGGCGCCCAGATCGACGCCCGCCATATCATAGGCGCAGCCAATCCGCGCCCGCATATCGCCACGCATCTCGACCGTGCGCAGCGTGCCAATATCGGTGATGATCCCGGTGAACATGCCGTCCCCTTTTCCCATTCAGGCAGGTGCCCTATTGGCCTAGGCCATCGCCCGCGCGGGCGCAAGCAGGTGAAAACGCCCCTGCCCTGCCGAAAAGACAGGTTGAGTCTCTGATGATTATGGGTTTTTTAAATATTATGTGAGATCTGGCGAATATGTGCAGAGGAATAAGGCGCTGATCGCCCCCTGTGTGCGAAATTTGCTAACCGCGCCCCGCCATCGTCATCTGTCGGCAGGGCATCTTGCCCTTGGCCATGTTGCCGGGGTGTCGTTGTCATTTGCGGGCAGGTCATGTTCGAAAAGGTCGTTCGCCTCTCAGATGCCGCCAATCCGCAGGGTCAGCCCCCGGCGCAGCGGCACTTTCTGATGTTGCAGGGGCCGCACGGGCCGTTCTTTGACCGGCTGGGCAGGTTGCTGCGCGATGCGGGCGCGACGGTGTGGCGGGTCGGCTTCAACGCGGGCGATTCCTTTTTCTGGCGTGACCGGGCGCATTTCATTCCCTTTACCGATCCGATTGCCGCATGGCCCGCCCGGCTGGCGCAGATCGTGCGCGACAAGGGGATCACCGACATCGTGCTGTATGGCGACGTGCGCCCGGCCCATGCGGCGGCGCGTGAACTGGCCGGCCGGCGCGGCCTGCGCCTGCATGTGTTCGAGGAAGGCTATCTGCGCCCCTTCTGGATCAGCTATGAACGCGGCGGTTCAAACGGGCATTCCGCGCTGATGAACATCCCCATCACCGAAATGCGCGCCACGCTGGCCGATGCCGGGGACGAGATGCCGCGCCCGCCTGCGCATTGGGGCGACATGCGCGAACACAAATTCTATGGCGCGCTGTATCACTTTATGATTCTGGCCGCGAACCGGCGCTTTCGCCAGTTCCGCAGCCACCGCGCCATCCCGGTGTTCGACGAATTTCGCCTGCATCTGCGCCGCCTGATCCTGTCGCCGCTGGATGCGCTGCTGCGGGCACGGGCGGTGCGCTCGATCAACGCGGGGGGCTGGCCGTTCGTTCTGGTGCTGCTGCAACTGGAACATGACAGCAATTTTCAGGCGCATTCCCCCTTTCGGCGGCAGCGCGACTTTACCGACCTGTGTTTGCGCGAATTTGCCGCACATGCGCCGCGCCACCACCGCATCGTCTTCAAGGCCCACCCGCTAGAGGACGGGCGCGGCCGAATCGTCGCCGCCATCCGCGAACAGGCCCATATGCTGGGTATTCAGGACCGGGTGCATTTCGTGCGCGGCGGCAAGCTGGCCTCGCTGCTGACGCAGGCGCGGTCGGTTATCACGGTCAATTCCACGGCGGCCCAGCAGGCGCTGTGGCGCGGCCTGCCGGTCAAGGCGCTTGGCCGCGCCGTCTATGGCAAGCCGGGGCTGGTCTCGGATCAGTCGCTGGCCGATTTCATCCGCCAGCCCGACCGCCCCAACCGCGAGGCATATCGCAGCTATCGCAGCTATCTGCTGCAAACCAGTCAGGTGCCGGGCGGCTTTTACGCGGCGCGTTCCCGCAACCATGCCTTGCGCATCATCAGCGATCTGATCCTGATGGATGATGACCCGTATGAGATGCTGGCAAACGGCCGGGCGACATTAAGGCAACAATTCGCCCTCCGCGATGGATGAGGGGTCAAAATGGTGGCGCAGACTGACCAACTTGGGTATTTTACAACGAATTACGGCCAAAACCCGCACCCCAAGCGGGAATCACGACGGGACAGGAGATTACCGAGGTGAAGTTTAACCTTTCGCGCAACATGATGCGCCTTGCGGCCCTTGCCGCACTGACACTGGTTGCGGCCTGCGCGCTGCCCCGTTCTGGCCCCAACAAGAACGAGATTTTCGGCGGCGCGGTGGAACGCGGCGGCAATACCCATGTGATCTATGTGAACGATCACGTCACCCGCGCGGCGAATTTCGCGCCGTCTTACGGCTTTTCGCGCTCGTTCCAGACGGCGGGGGCGGTTGGCGCCGATGAAATCCGCGCGGGCGACGTTCTGGGTCTGGGGATCTGGGAAAACGTCGATGACGGCCTGCTGGCCGGTCTGGGCCAAAGCGCCACGCAATTGCAGCAAATTCAGGTGGACAGCCAGGGCTATATCTTTGTGCCCTATGCCGGGCGCGTGCGCGCGGCAGGCAGCACGCCCGAACAGTTGCGTCAGTCGATCACCTCGCGCCTGTCGGCGCAGACCCCCGATCCGCAAGTCACCGTGACCCGTATGGCGGGCGACGGCGCGACCGTTTCGGTCATGGGCAAGGTGATGAGCCAGGGCGTCTATCCCATCGAACGCCCGACCCGCACCCTGTCGGCCATGCTGGCGCGCGCGGGCGGTGTGGCCATCGAACCCGAAATCGCCGTCGTCACGGTCAAGCGTGGCAGCGACAGTGGCCGCGTCTGGCTGCGCGATCTGTATGGCAGCAGCTCGAACGACATCGCCCTGCGCCCCGGCGACATCATTCTGGTCGAGGAAGATCAGCGCAGCTTTACCGCCCTTGGCGCGCTGGGCGGCCAGACCAAGGTGCCGCTGGGCAACGAACAGATCAACGCGGTCGAGGCGATCGCCATGGTCGGCGGCCTCAACTCGAACCTTGCCGACCCGACCGGCGTTTTCGTGCTGCGCGACGAACCGGAATCGGTGGCCAGCCGCGTGCTGGGCAAGCCGGTCTTCGGCACGCAGCGGATCGCCTATGTGCTGGACCTGACGCGGCCCAACGGCCTGTTCCTGGCGCGCGATTTCATTGTCCGCGACAGCGACACCATCTATGTGACCGAGGCCCCCTATGTTCAGTGGAGCAAGACCCTTTCGGCCATTACCGGCAGCGCGACCACAGCAGACCGGCTGAGCAGCATCGGCAACTGACGCGAATGCCCCTATCGTATGACGCAGCCGCCGGGGATCATCCCCGGCGGCTGTTCGCATTCAACGGCGGTTTCTGGACCCAGCCCCGCCTGCGCCGCATCCTGACGCTGGCGGGGTGGCGGCTGACCTTTGGGCTGCCCGGCCCCGGCGATCACGTCGCGATCTGGGGGGCATCCCCCACCGCATGGCGCGGGCGCGCTGTTGCAGCGCGGCGCGGCGCGCGGATCGTCACGGTCGAGGATGCGTTTTTGCGCTCGATCCTGCCGGGGCGTGCGCGGGGGCCGCTGGCCCGACGCGGGCCGATTGGCCTGTTGATTGATCCGCATGGGGTGCATTTCGACCCTTCGCAGCCTTCGTTGATTGAAACCCTGATCCCACAAGCGGCCCCACATCGCGCCGACGCCGCCGCCGCGCTGGAACACCTGCGCGCCGCCGATCTGTCGAAATACAATGCGCACCTGCCCGACGCGCCGCTGCCCGCGCCCGGTTATGTGCTGGTGATCGACCAGACGCGCGGCGATGCCTCGCTGCGGGGGGCTGGTCGGGCACTGTTTTTGCGGATGCTGGATGCGGCGCGCGACGAACATCCCGCAGCGCGCATCGTGGTCCGCGCGCATCCCGAAACGGCCGCCGGCCTGCGCCCCGGCCATCTGACCCGCGACGATCTGCGGCCGGGCGAGGAATTTTGCGATGCGCCCGTCTCGCCATGGCGGCTGGTCGAAAACGCCCGCGCCGTCTATGCCGTCAGTTCACAACTGGGATACGAGGCGCTGCTGGCCGGGCACCACCCCCGCCTGTTCGGCGCGCCGTTTTATGCGGGCTGGGGGCTGTCGGATGATGATGCCGCGCCCGCCCGAGGTCAGGCTGCGCCGCAAGATCTGTTCGCCGCCAGCCACCTGCTCGCGCCGGTCTGGTATGACCCTTGCCGCGACCGGCTGACCGATTTCCACGGCGCGCTGGATCAGATCGAAGCCGAGGCCAAGGCCTTTCGTCAGGATCGCGGCGGCCATCTGGCCTATGGGATGCGCCTGTGGAAACGCCCGGCCATCGCCAGAATCTTTGGCAACGGTGCCGGGGTGCGCTTTGCACGGCAGCCATCGGCGGCGGTGACGCTGGTCTGGGCGAACAGGGCGGAGGCCGCGCCGCAGGCGATCCGGGTCGAGGACGGTTTTCTGCGATCGCGCGGTCTGGGGGCGGCGCTGGTTCCGCCGCTGTCGCTGGTCGCGGATGACTGCGGCATTTACTATGATCCAAGCCGGGAAAGCAGGCTGGAACGCTTGATTGCCGCAGGTCCGCCGCCCGGCGGCGCGGATCGAGCGGCCCGTCTGATCGCGCAACTGACCAAGGCGGGGCTGAGCAAATACAACCTGTCCGCCGGCGCGCCCACTCTGCCGCCGCGCGATGGCCGCCGCATGATTCTGGTGCCCGGTCAGGTCGAGGATGACGCCTCGATCCGCCTTGGCGCGGGGCGCGAACAAAGCAATCTGGCCCTGTTGTCACGGGTGCGGGCCGAAAACCCCGATGCGCTGGTGATTTACAAGCCCCATCCTGATGTCGAGGCGGGCCTGCGGCCCGGCCACATCCCGCCTGCGAAATTGGCTGAATTGGCCGACGTGGTGGCGGCAGGCAGTGACCCGTTAACCCTGATCGCAGCCGTTGATGAGGTCTGGACCATCACATCCACGCTGGGCTTTGAGGCGCTGCTGCGCGGGGTGCCGGTCGTAACATTGGGCGCGCCCTTTTATGCCGGCTGGGGCCTGACGCGCGATCTTGGCCCTGTTCCCGCGCGCCGTCAGGCCCGGCCCGATCTGAACGCGCTTGCCCATGCCTGCCTGATTGCCTATCCGCGCTATTTCGACCCGATCCGTGGCCTGCCCTGCCCGCCCGAGGTCGCCATCGACCGCCTGTCTGACCCGGCCTCGTCAGTCAGCGGACCGGGCCTGAGATGGCTGGCCAAGGTTCAGGGGGCACTGGCGGGGCAAAGCTGGATCTGGCGTTAGGGGGGCTGTCTGCCCCCCCGTCGCGTTCCGCGACTCCCCCCGAGGATATTTTCCGACCAAAGATACGGGTCAAGCACGGCGCCAGATTTGCATCAGGTCGGGGCCGATCTGTCGGCTTTCGGTCAGGCGATAACGCGGCGCGTCTGCCAGCCGGTGCAAATCCAGCGAGCCGAGCGCCGGACGCCCTTCGGCCCCCAGCAGCACACCGGCGCTGTAAAGCACGATCTGATCCACAACCCCGGCGTGCAGCAGGCCCGCTGCCAACTGCCCGCCGCCTTCGCACAGCACGCGAGTCAGGCCGCGCGCGCCCAGTTCGGCCATGAATGCCGCCGGGGCTCCGCCGATGTGCCACAGGGGGCCGTGGTCCGGGCCTTGCGGCGGCAGGTCTGGCAGCGGTTGGCGGGAAACGACGATGCGCACGGGCTGTTGCTGCGGGCCGAGGCCGCGCAGGTTGAGGTTGGGTCGGTCAGCGCGGGCCGTTCCGCCGCCGACCATGATCGCGTCATGGACAAGCCGCAGGGTCTGCACATGCTGGCGCGCCATTGGGCCGGTGATCCATTGGCTTTCCCCCGAAGCCGTCGCGATTCGGCCATCAAGGCTGGTCGCCAGTTTCAGCGTCAGCATCGGGCGGCCTTGGGTGACGCGGGTCAGAAACCCGATCTGATCGGCGCGGGCAGCATCTGCGCAGACGCCCTCGGTCACAATGATCCCGGCCGCCCGCAGGCGCGCGTGGCCTTGGCCAGCGGTGCGCGGGTCCGGGTCGGTCAGCGCGGTGACGACGCGCGACACACCTGCGGCGATCAGCGCATCGGCGCAAGGCGGCGTTCGCCCGTGATGCGCGCAGGGTTCCAGCGTGACATAGGCCACCGCCCCGCGCGCCGCATCCCCGGCCTGCGCCAAAGCCATGGTTTCGGCATGAGGGCGGCCGCCCGGCTGCGTCCAGCCCCGGCCGACGACCCGGTCATTATGGACCAGCACGCAGCCGACCGCAGGGTTGGGCCAGCAATTCCCCAAGCCCCGACGCCCCAGCCGCAGCGCGTGGGCCATATGGGTCTGGTCCTGAGGCTGGACGCTCACTCTTGGCTGCTGGGCCGCAGTTCGGCCACGAATTTATCAAAGTCGCCGGCGTCCTGGAAGTTCTTGTAAACGCTGGCAAAACGGACATAGGCGACGTTATCTATGCGCGACAGGGTTTCCATCACGATTTCCCCTATCGCCTTGGAGGGGATGTCGGTTTCACCCGAACTTTCCAGCCGCCGCACGATCCCCGAGATCATCTGGTCGATCCGTTCCGGCTCGACCGGGCGTTTCTGCATCGCGATACGGATCGAGCGGGACAGCTTATCGCGGTCGAAATCTTCGCGCTTGCCGTTTGACTTGACCACGATCAGGTCGCGCAGTTGCACGCGCTCGTAAGTGGTAAAGCGTCCCGCGCAGGCCGGGCAAAAGCGGCGGCGGCGGATCGCGACGTTATCTTCGGCCGGGCGCGAGTCCTTTACCTGGGTGTCGATATTTCCGCAAAACGGGCAGCGCATCCCTTGTCCCCTGTCAGCCCCGATCCGCCACCACTATAGGCCCTGTAGCACCGCTTGGGTAGCGGGGATGCGATGCCACCAGATGCGGAGGTGCAGATTTCAACCAGATAGCGGCGTCAAAATGGTTGCTATGCGGGGCCTAACGCCCTGCTGGCGGGTCAGCCAACCCATGTCCGGTGCGTCAATCCGCCCCCTGTTCCGCCGCTTTGCTTGCCGGTTCGGGCAGCGCCGTGGCGCCGCCGTCATGGTCAAGCCCGATGCGCTTTTGCGTGCGTGCACCCAGTTCGCGCAGCATTTCGACCTGCCGGATGACATTGCCCTGCCCGCGTGTCAGCCGGTCCATCGCCTGCCCATGCGCGCGCGTGGCACCGTCCAGTGCCTTGCCCACCGCCTCAAGCGATTCGACGAAACCGGCAACCTTGTCATAAACCGCACCCGCCCGGCGGGCGATTTCCAACGCATTGTTTTCGCGCCTTTCCACCGTCCAGATATGGTCCACAGTGCGCAGCGTCAGCATCAGCGTTGTGGGCGTCGCCAGTCCGATGCGGCAATCCAGCGCAAAGCTGGCCAGATCGGGATCTGCGCGCAATGCCTCGGAAAAGGCACCTTCGATGGGGATGAACATCAGCACATAATCGACCGAGGCATCGTCCAGCCGGTCATATCCCTTGGCCGATAGCGCGGTGATGTGCGCCCGGATCGCGGCAACGTGCCGTCGCAGCGCGGCATCGCGGTCGGCCGGTTCGGCGGCATTGACCGATTGTTCATAGGCATTCAGCGACACCTTGCTGTCGATCACCAACACCTTGCCGCGCGGCATCCGAACGATCACATCCGGGCGCCAGCCCTTGCCGTCTTCGTCCCGGAAAGCAGTCTGAAGGTCGTAATGTCGCCCCTCTTCAAGGCCCGAATCTTCCAGAATTCGTTCCAGAATCATCTCGCCCCAGGCACCCTGGCGCTGTTTTTCGCCTTTCAGCGCGCGGGTCAGTTCGACGGCCTCGCGGCTGATCGCCTCGGACCGGCGATGCAGGCCCTCGATCTGTTCGCGCAGGCGTGCGCCTTCTTCGTCCAGCACCTTGTTTCGGGTTTGCAATTCCGTCTGAAACCGATGCACCTGATCGCGGAACGGCACCAGCAGGGCAGACAATTGTTCCGATTGCACGCGCCGCATATCCTCGCCCTGCGAACGCAAGGTTTCCTGCGACATCAGGCGGAACTGCCCGGTCATTTCCTCGCGCAGATCGCGCAAGGTGGCGATGTCGCGGCCCATTGCCTCGCGGTCTTTTGCGGCGCTTAACCGCGCCTCGGCCAGATCGCGTTCCAGCTTGGCCGCAGCATCGCGCGCGCGAAACAGCGCATCGGACAGGCCGTCGCGTTCTTCGGTCAGGCGCGACAACGCATCGGCACGTTCATCCAGCCGGACATCCAATTGCCCTGCCCGCAGCGCCAGATCCCGCACCGCCTGTCGTTCCCGATCCAGTTGCGGTTCCAGCGCCGCAATCCGTTCGCCAAGCCGCTGCACCTCCCCGGCCTGATGACGGGCGTCGATTTCAGCACGCGCGGCCTCCGCCAGTGTCGCCGCAAGCCGCCGCCGCGTCAGCAGATGCAGCACCAGCAGGACCACCAGCACCGCCACAACACCCGCAAGCAGCCGTGCCAGGGCATCTGCATCGGTCAAGAACGAGTTAAGCCAATCGGTCTGCATCACAACCCACAGTTTGTTCCCCTTTCGTGCCGGAACATCCCGTCTGGCGCAACCCGTTGTATAGCATTTTAACGAAAAAAGCCGCCGCACAGGGGTGCGACGGCCTTCTTCAGAATGTGAATGCGATCAGGCGCGCTGACGACGACGCAGGGCGGCAACACCACCCAGCGCGCCCAGCAGCAGCAGGCCCGTTGCGGGCAGCGGAACCGGTGCCACGCGCACGCTGTCGATGTCAAAGCTGCCAGCGCCGCGCAGGTTGCCGGTGTCGAAATGGACGAACTTCATCGCGTCCCAGATACCGTCAAAGGTAAAGGTCGCGGTCGGGTTCGCATTGCTGATCGGGGCTTCGTTAACCAAAGTCCACGAATTCGGATTCGACAGGTTGCCGACGTAAACCAGCGCCTGTTCGACCCAGCCAGCGCGGTTGTTAAAGGTCACTTCGGCCACGGTCGAGGGCGACTTGAAGCTGGTGCCGAAGGTGAAGATCACCTCGTCGAAATTCCCGATTTCAAAGAACTGCCCATCTGTCGCGCCCAGCGCGTTCAGCCCGTTCGCACGACCATTCGCGGTCGAGCGGCCAGCAGCCTGATTGTCGTCGTTATAGGTCACAGTGGTGGCATAACCATCGTTATAGCCGCCCGGACCAACGGTCACGACAGCCGCACCTGCGGCACCCGCAACCAGCGTTGCGGCCAGCGCCGCACCCAAAGCCAGTGTATTTTTCATACTCATTAACTCCTGCAAAAGCGGCAATAGCCGTCTCACCCTTAAATACCCCATGCTCACGCCGTGCAAAAGGTAAAACTTTATAAAAGGTTAAATTTTTACCGCATAAAAATCAGCGCCTTAACCAGATTCAGCGCCTAAAAGTTGAATGAATAAATCATATAATCGCGCTAAAATTGCGTAACCCTCAGGCTAAATCACCTGCCTGAAACGATATATTCTGCATAAAGCGCAAAATTTCCCGGCCATAAACCTGCTCATCCCGAATCGAGACATTCGCCGCTGCCAGCCAATCCACAATCGAGTGATCGCGCGCCCCTGTCAGCCGCATATCCCAACCCCGGAAATACCGTTCCGCCAAGGGACCGCTGCCCAGAATAACGATGTCCTGATGTCTGGGGTCCGCGTTGAGCGAGGAAACAACCTCTCTCAACGCGCTTTCCGCGCCCTCAAGCCATTGAAAGAACATACCGTCTTCGCAATGCAGCAGGCCGGTCAGCCCCAAAAGGCTGTTGCGGGCACGGGCCACCCGCGCAATATCGTCGATCCCCGCCTTATCCCAAGGATCAACGGCGAGGCTGCGGTATAAAAAATAACACAGCCTCTGATTGTCACTGGTCAAGGAAGGACCGCAACTTGCGCGAGCGTGACGGATGTTTCAGCTTGCGCAGCGCCTTGGCCTCGATCTGGCGGATGCGTTCGCGGGTCACGCTGAACTGCTGGCCGACCTCTTCCAGCGTGTGATCGGTGTTCATGCCGATGCCGAAACGCATGCGCAGCACCCGTTCTTCGCGGGGCGTCAGGCTGGCCAGAACGCGGGTCGTGGTTTCCTTCAGGTTTTCCTGAATGGCCGAATCCAGCGGCAGGACGGCGTTCTTGTCCTCGATGAAATCGCCAAGCTGGCTGTCTTCCTCGTCGCCAATCGGGGTTTCCAGCGAAATCGGTTCCTTGGCGATTTTCATCACCTTGCGGACCTTTTCCAGCGGCATTTGCAGCTTTTCGGCCAGTTCCTCGGGCGTGGGTTCGCGGCCGATTTCGTGCAGCATCTGCCGCCCCGTCCGCACCAGCTTGTTGATCGTCTCGATCATATGCACCGGGATGCGGATGGTGCGCGCCTGATCGGCGATCGAGCGCGTGATCGCCTGCCGGATCCACCAGGTCGCATAGGTGCTGAACTTATAGCCGCGGCGGTATTCGAACTTGTCCACCGCCTTCATCAGGCCGATATTGCCTTCCTGAATAAGATCAAGGAATTGCAGGCCCCGGTTGGTGTATTTCTTGGCAATCGAGATCACCAGCCGCAGGTTCGCCTCGACCATTTCCTTCTTGGCCTGACGCGCCTCTTTTTCGCCGCGCTGCACCTGATTCACGATGCGGCGGAATTCGTCGATGTCCACGCCGATATATTGACCGACCTCGGCCATCTCGCCGCGCAGCTTTTCAACCTGATCGCGCGAACGGTCGAACAGCGCCTGCCAGCCGCGCCCGGTCTGCGCCGACATGCGGTCCATCCACGCCGGGTCCAGCTCGGCCCCGCGATAGGCGTCGATGAACTCGCGCCGGTTGATGCGGGCGGCGTCGGCCAGCTTGACCATGCCGGAATCGATGCTGACGATGCGGCGGTTGATCCCGTAAATCTGGTCAACCAGCGCCTCGATCCGGTTGTTGTGCAGATGCAGCTCGTTGACCAAAGCCACGATCTCGCCGCGCAGCTTCTGATAGGCGATCTCCTCGCGCGCGGTAAAGGTGCCGTCCTCGTTCAGCGTGGCCGACATGCGCTGGTCCTGCATATGGGCCAGTTCTTCGTAATCGCGGGCAATCGCCTCAAGCGTTTCCAGAACCTTGGGCTTGAGACTGGCCTCCATCGCGGCCAGCGACAGGTTCGCGCCCTCATCCTCATCGTCGTCATCGACGGGCAGAGGGTTGCCGTCGGCATCCGTCTCGGCCTCGCGCCGGGCAGGCTGATCGGACGAGGCCTCATCCTCAAGATCGGCCTCATCGCTGTCCTCGTCCATCGACTGACCAAAGGTCGTCTCAAGGTCGATGACGTCGCGCAGCAGAATATCCTCGTCCAGCAACTCCTGCCGCCACATGGTGATGGCCTTGAAGGTCAGAGGGCTCTCGCACAGCCCCGCGATCATGGTGTTGCGCCCGGCCTCGATCCGCTTGGCGATGGCGATCTCACCCTCGCGCGACAGCAGTTCGACGCTGCCCATCTCGCGCAGATACATGCGCACGGGGTCGTCGGTGCGATCCAGCTTTTCGGTTTCCGAAGCAGCCAGCGCAACCTCGCGCCCGGTGGTGCCGGTGGTGGCGATGGCGCCGCCGTCCTGCTCCTCGGCCTCACCCTCGTCTTCGATGACGTTGATCCCCATCTCGGACAGCATGGACATCACGTCCTCGATCTGTTCCGAGCTGACCTGATCGGGCGGCAGAACCGTGTTCAGCTGGTCATAGGTGATATAGCCCCGCTCGCGCGCCTCGGCGATCATACGCTTGACGGCGGCCTGACTCATGTCCAGCGAATGGTCGGCATCGTCCTTGTCGGTCTTGGGATCGTCGTCGTCCTTGGCTGCCATCAGCGGCTCCTTCTGAGGGGGCAAAGCGATTCGGCGCGACCCGAATCACAAGGTAAGGAAAGCCAAGATATAGGGCGCGCGCGGCCCGAATCAAAGGGGGACGCAAAAGAATGATTCGCCCCTGATTCGCCCCATCTTTGGTCCTCAAATATCCTCTGGGGCGTGGGGGGCGGGGGAAGAGCCCACCCGCGCCTTGCCCCGCCACCCCCCCCCCCCGGGGCACCTCCACCCGTCACCTCTCACGACACACTCAGAACGAGAACCGACGACACACCCGAGGGGATCACAGACGTGTGCCAGCATCGTGCGCCAGCATCGACCAACATTCCGAACACCCCACATCAGACAACGGAGTCGACATGTTTGGCACTGAGCTCCTCCTGCAGGTCTTGTTGTTCTCGCTCCTTGGCATCGCGGCCCTTGTCGCGGGCGTCTCCGCACTCACTCGAACCCTCGGAGCCACATCGAGGCGGCAGGGCAACGCCCATCAAGGAATCGCCCCAGCATCCCCGGCCGGCGACCCACCACCCTCTGATGCCACACGCGAGCGCTCGTGACCGGGCCGCATGCGAACGGAAGACACACCATCGGCTTGAATGAGCGATCCGCATCATGTTGACTCGCGCGGCGCACCCTGCCCGGTATGCGCACGCGCGATGCTGTGCGGAGCTCGACCCGCACTCCCCTCCCGCGCGCCCCCGCGCATCCGGCCCGCCAGCCGTCAATGCGCGCAAGTTCGCTCGACCGGCGACGCGGACGGCCACGACGCACGGCGAGACCCACTCTTCGCCGACTCGACATCGCCGACCGCGCCGAGCGCTGCCGATGGCGCGGCGACCGTCGGAATCGGCTCGGTGCTCCTCCTCACCGAGGTACTCGCGAAGCCCCTCCGCGACGACCCCGCTTCACGCGAGGTCGCCTCGCTCACGAGCCTGTTGAGCCGCATCGAGTTGCGCGCGCTCGACACCGACACGGCCACGCTCGCCCTCGAGTTCGCCGTGTCGTATCGACTGCGCGCGGCCGATGCGACGCACGTGGCGACCGCCGTCGCCGGCGGCGCCACCATGTTCCTGACCAACAATCGCCGCGATTTCACTCGGCACACCACCGAGATCGACATCGTGTCCCCCGACGAGCTGCCCGACCCAGCCGAGCTCGCGCGCCGCTCGGGAACCACCACCATCGACTCCCCAATAAACCCCCACGGCTAAGCTGAAGGAACGTTGCGCCCCGATCGCGCGCGAAGGGAGCCGAGTGACCGCCACGTCAGAGCCGCCCCTCGACGCGAGCCCCGGCGACGACGAGCGCATCACGGCCGCCCCCGCCGGCTCGACGACGACGCCGCTCGGCGACGCGATCGACCCCGATAACTTCACGCCTCGGCTCGTCTCACTGCTGTCGAACAAGCTCGTGTGGCGCGAGTCACGCCTGCTGCGCGAGCGCTTCGATCTCGGCACGAACGACTGGCGCATCATCTCGGCGCTCGGCACGAGGCCCGGTGCGACCGTCACCGAGATCGCCGACTTCATCGCCGTCAACAAGGCGATCGTCTCGAAGAGCGTGGCGATCCTGCTCGAGCGCGGCCTCGTCGCGTCGTCGCCGCTGGCCGGGCGCTCGCGCCCGCTCTACCTCACGGCCGAGGGCGCAGCCATGCACGCGCAGATGCTGCCCATCTCGATGAGCGGGCAGCACTACATCCTCGACGGCCTCGACGCCGGCGAAGTCGAGCGCTTCAACGCGCTGCTGCGCGCGATGCTCGCCCGCACCGACGAGCCGGGGTTCCGCGGCGACGGCAGCGACAGCTGAGCGCAGCCGGCTCCGCTCCCCAACCGGACATTCACTCCCCGAGCTCAGCTCGCCCATGTCCGCCCTGGTCGTTGATTCGACGCGCGCACGCACGCGTCGCGGGCAACGTGCCGATCAGCGCTGCCGCTCGCGCACAGCCCGAAGGTGCACGTCGGTCGGCTCGACCACGTGGGCGGCGTACTCGGGGTGCTTCGGCAGCCACTTCGCGACGTAGGGGCACACGGGCACGATGCGGTAGCCGCGGGCGACCACGTCGTCGACGGCGTCCCGCACGAGTACCGACGCGAGGCCCCGGCCGCCGTAGGCCTCGTCGACGCCCGTGTGGAACAGCACGCGGTGCACGGGGCCGCCGCCGTCGGGCTCGACGTCGACGTACGATTCCTCGCCGATCACGGCCTCGCCGCGGGCACCGTCATCGCTGCCAGCGGCGGGGTCGATTCGGGCGGCCTCGTCGGTTCCGGCGCCGCCGGGCCGGCGATCAACGAGCACGTAGCGCGATTCGTCGGCCCGGTGCTGCACCTCGAAGCGGTCGTCGTCGTTCATCGTGTCGCTCCTCGCGGTCGTGTTCGTGGTCGGCGTCGCCGTCGTCAGCCATCGGATGGGGTCGCGGCGGCCCCGCCTCGATCGCGTGGGCGCAGCCGCACGGTCGGCAGCTCGGGGGCCGGCAGCGGCAACGGCTGCCCCTCGGGGAACGGGCCGAAGAGCGCGGCGTCACGGTCGTCGCCCGCACCCGCATCCGGTGCCCCACCGCGCGCGTCGACGCCGATCTCTGCCTGATAGCGGCGCCGGAACTCGACGATCTCGTCGTGGGTGCGGCCCACGAAGTTCCACCACATCACGATCTGCTCGTCGAAGGGCACGCCGCCGAGCAGGATGATGCGGGCGCCGCCGTGCCCGGCGGTGAGCGTGAGCGACGCGGCACCGGGCGGCGCAGAGCCGAGCCCGCGGTGGGCGACGGGCGTGCCATCGACGGCCACCGTGCCGGTCACGGCGAGCACCGCGTGCTCGAAATCGGCTCGCACATCGAGCGTCACCGATCGATCTGGATCGATGCGCAGTTCGGCGCCGAGCAGCTCACCCGTGCGCGTGTCGACGGGTGAACGCGAGCCGAGCAGCTCGCCGATGAACACGCGCGCCGTGAGCCCCGGTGCCTCGACCGGGTCGGGCACGAAGTGGGTGAGGCCGGGCGCGCTGAACCGCGTCGCGTCGGGCAGGGCGAACCAGAGCTGCACCCCGTGCAACACCTCGGTGTCGGGGGTGCTGAACTCGGAGTGCGTGATGCCCCGCCCCGCGAACATGAGGTTAAGCTCGCCGGGGCGCACCACGGCGGCGTTGCCGGCCGAGTCGAGGTGGTCGATGTCGCCCGTGAACAGCCACGACACCGTCGCGAGACCCGTGTGCGGGTGGCGGGGCACGCGCATCCCGCCCGTCGCCGCGACGTGGTCGGGGCCGTAGTGGTCGAGGAAACACCACGCGCCGACCATCGATCGCTCCCGCTGCGGCAGCGTGCGATGCACGGTCATGGCGCGGGGCCCGCCGAGCGGCACGAGGCGCGGTTCGAGCACCTCGACCGCGTTGCACGGTCGGCCGCGTTCGAGCACCGCCTCGTCGGGGTGCCGATCGAGATTGCTCACGGCACCACCCTGCCATCGATGCCGCGCGGACGCACCGGATGGCGGCTGAGGATCGAGACGCGGCCGCGCGCGTTGATCGCCACCGCCACCCACTCGGCTGCTGCGAGTGCAGGTCGAGGCGAACGCGCATCCGTTGAGCTGCGACGCGCGCACCGCGATCAATTCGGCCTCGGCGGCCGAGAACGCCTCGGCCGCCTTCCAGCCTCGGCTCCTTCGTCGCTCGGCCAGCGACGAGGACCTCGCTCGGTCGGCGAGACGCCCGGGCAGCTCGACCTGCGCACGAGGGGCGCTCCGCCCGAGCACGTGCGTTGTGGTGTGTGGTTCTCGGCGTGTCGCGCAGTTTTGTGCACGACACGCCGAGGAACACACACCACAACGCACGCGGGGCCTCGGCTCCTTCGTCGCTCGGCCAGCGACGCCTCCGACGGTCGAGCGAGCGGAGCGAGACGAGACCTCCCGGGGGCCTCGGCTCCTTCGTCGCTCGACCGGCGGTGTCGCGCCGCCGCTACTTCGCGCTCGAGGTGCGCCAGCCCCCCTGGTAGGTCTCGCGGGCCACGGTCGAGTAGGGCACGGGGCTCACGATCGCGCGCACGGCGAGCTGCTCGTGCGGCTCGACCGTCGTCTTGGCGCTGCCGCCGTCCGGCTCGCCCCACACGACGCGCACCTCGGCACCCTCCGGCACGTCGTGGTCGACGGTCGCGAGCGACAGGCCGCGCTTCTCGTTGGCGGTGACGCCCGTGAACAGCGACAGCCCCACGTTGTTGCCGTCGGCGTCGATCACGGCGTCGAAGTTCGACGAGCCGTAGTTGGCGTTCGGCAGGTCGAAGAACTGGTAGCCGTCGCCGTCGCGGTCGAGCACCGTCGTGAGGAGCTTCGCGAGGTCCTCGTCGTTCCACGCGAGCGTGACCTTCTTGCGCTGCGTCGCGGGGTCGATCTGCTCGAGCGCGTCGCGGCCGATGAAGTCGTGGTCGAACTTCACGAACGAGC
>NZ_JAUNTJ010000005.1 GCF_030538755.1 Paracoccus sp. (in: a-proteobacteria)
GCGTCGGGAAATATAAAAAGATCGCCGTGGGCGAGGAGTTCGTGATCGAATGTGGGGCATCAAAATTTATTATGCGAAATGACGGCAGCGTCATTATCCTTGGGACAAATTTCAACTTCACCGCATCTGGGCCTGTTCAGATCAACGGCAGCGTGGTTGACCTGAACAAACCAGCATCAGCGCCTGCTCCAGAGCCAGAAGATGCATCATGACCCCCTCTCTTAAATTCACACTCTCAGCACTACATCATATTTCAACAGGGCATCTATCCGCAGGCAAGCGGCACAAGGTATTTGGTGAAACTATAAATTTAACCATGCCGCCGGATATAATAAAAAGCACAGCAGGCAGGGTTTTCACTGTAATTACACTTATTATGCACCTTTACCCTGCCATAACCAGAGCGCAGTCCATCAATGAGACTCAGCCCACTTCCATCAAAAGACTTATCACTAAAATTTCCAAGATAACAGGGATCGACCCCGTCAAAACAGAGCATCTGCTGAGCGCAACCTTCCTGCGACAGGACGAAATGCGGGCCTACGAACAACTCCGCACAATTCCATCCAGATTCGTAGAATTAAATATGGCAAGTATTGATCTGTCACGCCCTATTAAGGAAGGGGCGGCCACAACCGGGCCCAGCTTACGCATCTTGCTCTCGAACACCCAATTTGCCGCAAGACCGAAAGACATTCTCGGCATCCACTCAGAAGCCACGTTATTTTCACCACCGCATCCAAATGACGCTCAGAAAATGACCGTCTGGCTGGTCGAGGCAACTCCAGAACTGGGATTTTTCGGCACCCGCGCAGATTGCTTAAGCGGCGTCACATTATAAACGATCAATTGGTAAAGCTGCACGAATGTCACCCGTAAATCACACCCCCTTCCCGGCCATTGCATTTCGGCAGTATAATTTAGCCGGAAAAATGATGGGTGTTGTTGCGATGCGCGGCACATTCTTTCTGACGAGAGGCGGCCCTTTAACATTAGCCCGCGATCAGGCACCGCTTTGTTTTTCGGACACCTATGACGGCATCGACCCACACGCATCACAACTCGTTACACAAAGCGATCTGACCCCATTCAAACCCGCAACAGATATTACATTTCTCGGAAGCTCATACACAGAAACGGGGAGAATTCAGCCAAGCTGGATATGCGGCCTGACAGTTGGCAATATAGAAAAGAATCTCCGCGTCCACGGCCCAAGGTCTTGGGTCAAGAAACGAACTCGGTCGGGAATTTTGCGCCGCGCATCAAATGAATGGGAGTTAACAGAGCCTGAATCTGTTAATCATGTTCCACTCGGATGGGACAGGGCTTATGGTGGAAGCATTCCGGCGCCTGATAACGCACAGACGCAACCCTATGAGAAAAACCCTATCGGCTGCGGCATTGCACCAGATATGGACACGGATAACTTTCCTGCACCGCAGATCGAGGCACCCGATGACCCGATCACAGATTGGCAAAAGTGCTACGAACCGCAAGGCTTAGGCCCAATTCCGCCGTTTTGGGAACAGCGATTAAAATATGCCGGAACTTATGACGAGGCATGGCAATCAAGACGCCATCCCTTGCTGCCAGAGGATTTTAACTTCAGGTTCTGGCAATGTGCCCATCCCGACTTGATCGCAGATGGCTGGCTAAAGGGCAACGAACATTTTGAATTAAGAAATCTGTTGCGGGGCTATCCGACTTTTCAAGGGTGCCTGCCTGATATTCAGATGGAGATCCACTTACCTCGCCCCGAGGGCAAAGGCATAGCACCCTTTGTCTTGGACGGTGTGCATTTCGATATGCGCCCCGGCGTTGGCCGTGTCTTTCTAACGTGGCGCGCCGGGTTTCCGTGGCATGACGGACGAGGACAACCTATCATCGTCGCACGAAATCCAATCCCGGAGGGGGTATAATGGGACAGGATTTTAACTCCCCCGAAAACCCTGATATATTCGTGCTGCCGACAATTTATATTACGGCGGGCATTGACATTACCGACCTTCCCGAAACAGCCGCAGCTTTGCGCCGCGCCGGCCTGCCAGCGGATGGAACGGTAATCTATCATAAAAACTCTGAGGAATTCACTTTTCATCACGATATAGACGACGAAGGGCAGCAGTTCACAGACCCTGAACTTCTGGATGCCGCGATAAAGGCGCATGGCCCACCACCCCCGACTGCCCCAAATCCGCCGCCACCCGAGGTCATCCCCGATACGGCTGCCGCGATCGCGGTTTCGACATCGCCGGATGTGTGCCGTGCGCCGCGTCGGCCCTGTCCTTTCCCGGTCTATGGCCGGGCGAATGACGATCAGAATTATGCCAGTACCGTGCGATCTAACGGCCAGACCCTGATGACATGGGGCAGCCGCTTCACCACGACCTATGGTGACGAGGCGGGAACCGGCGGCGGTGTCATTTCGGGGACACGGGGCAGCATCGTTGCCCCGACCAGCCACTCCCCGCTGGTCTTTGCCGAAGGCCAGCCGTTGATCCGCCACCGCGACAGTTGCACCCTGAACTCTGGCAATTGTCCGGGTGAGTTCATTCACGTTGATTCAACGGCGACCCATCCGGCACCGGATGGGCGGGATCAGGCGCAAAAAAGCCGTTTGGATTCATTCAGAGACGGGTTTATGGGCGCCTCGGGGACGGCCCAGACAGGCGCTTCGATTCTGGACAAGGCGGGGGAATATTGGGATGATCCGTCACAGATCGGGCGCGATGCGCAGGGTCTGTGGGACGCGCGGCCAAGCTGGAGCGATATTCAGGACGGCGCGCAGAATATCGCCTCGGGCGCGGCGGCGGTCGGGCGGCAGGTGGTCGACGACCCCCGCGGCTCGGCCGGGGCTGTATGGAACTGGGGTGCAGAAGGGCTTTCCGACGCGTGGAACGGGGTTGAAGGAGCGTGGGAAGACAATGGCTTGGCCGGTGCTGCCGGTGTTGTGGCCGGGCTTGGAGTTGACCTTATCAATCCGTTCCGCAAGGCAAAAGCGGCAGGAGAGGCCGCCGACGCCTTGGGAGACATCGGCGATGCCACCCGCGCAGGCGGGGCCACCAGGCGGCGGCGCAGGGATGAGGTTCGGGAGGAAGAGGATGGTAGGGATGGGGCGAGGAGTACGCGCCGGATCAGCTTGCGTGAGCAATATCTTGGACGCACACCGGGTAAAAACTCTCGAACCGGTCGAGAAGTTCGAGAAAGAATGCGGCAAGAGGGCACACTTAGAACTGACCGTCATGGAAGGGATGAGTTCTTGGGCGAGGATAATAGATGGTATCCTGTCGACAGCCCACAGACACATATGGGCCATCATCCGGTTGACGCAGTTGACTATTGGAACGAAACAGGGCGATTCCACGGTGCAAAATCACGAGAAGTGCGCGACTGGATGCTGGATTCAAGTAACTATAGATTTGAGTACGGACCTTTAAATTCAGCAAGAGGCGGCTCTACGAGCGCCAGATACCTTCCACCAGTAGAAAGATAGGACACGATGAACAGAAAACCTGAGATACCCGAACCCACAAAAAGCGAGATTGACGAAATTCTAGCCGCCTCCGGCGATGCCTTTAGAGAAGGAGACCTTAGAAAATCACATGAGATCGCGCTAATGGCATGGGATCTCATTCCAGAACCCAAAGAGCAATGGGACTACTACCCCCAAAGCCTTTCCCGAAGCTTCGTCGAAGATTTCGCCAAATTCGGAGATGAAAAAAATACCCATAAATGGGTGGAAGTCATGGCCCATATGTACAACGATCCAAATCATGAGGATCATTATGTTTTGAGCACAGAAGCATGGGCAATGATGGAACTTGGGAACAAAGAGCGTGCCCACTATGTCATTGGGAGAATTTTAGAGATATATGGGGAAAAGGGCTTCTCCGGACCCGAACAAACCTCATGGCTTGATCTTTATAAAAAGGGAGAATGGCATCACAATGCCAGCGAACTTCCCGACAGAACACACGAAGAAATCGAACGACTTTCGGAACTTGGAAATATTGAAATGGATGCAGGAAACGCAGATCGCGCCATTGCCTACTGGCGCGACGCTCTCGATCTGCTTCCCCAACCAGCCCACACATGGGAAGCCGCGCTTTGGCTATATGCGTCCATTGGGGATGCCCAAAGAGAGTTAGGTTTGCTAGAGGAAGCTCTCTCATCCTTCCGTTCAGCAGAAATATCGGATGACGGCTACGCACATCCATTTGTCCAAATCGGCCTTGGCATGACTTTATACGACCTCGGACAGAAGGATGCAGCAACCGAACACTTGCTTCGCGCCTATATGGCAGAGGGCGCAGACATATTTCACCCAAATGGAGGCAAGTATCTCCAGCACCTCGCGGACAAAAATCTATTAAACTGAAACAAATAAGATATAAATCTAACTACTCCACACGGCCAACGAAATCGTGACCCGATGAGTGGCGTTTAACGAAACTCCATATCCGCGTTGAAGGGCTTTCCGACGCGTGGAACGGGGTCGAAAGCGCGTGGGAAACCAATGGCTTGGTCGGTGCTGCCGGTGTTGTGGCCGGGCTTGGGGTTGACCTTATCAATCCGTTCCGCAAGGCAAAAGCGGCAGGAGAGGCCGCCGACGCCCTGGGAGACATCGGCGATGCCACCCGCGCAGGCGGGACCACCAGGCGGCGGCGCAGGGATGAGGATCGGGAGGAAGAGGATGGCAGGGATGGGGCGAGAAGCACCGGGCGGGTGCTTCGGGTGCGCTGTTTCGATATGCCGCCGGGGCTTGATGCGGTAGAATATGACCGGCAATTGGCGGAACGGATGAGCGTTATTAACAACATGACCGCCGATGACATGGGATATGCGCATTGGGTCTTGAACCGGATGCGGGAAGAGGGGCTGACGACGGATGCGTTAAGGGATAAAACGGCGCAGAGCAGGCATCGGAAAGACTACAGACGACATCTGCAGGATAAAGAAGGAATATCTCGTTCCAAAGCACGAAGCCGCATGCGAGGGCTACATGCAACTCATTTCCTTGACATGGTTGCCGGCGGCGATCCACGGTATTTTTCGCATGATGCGCAAGGTAATCCTGTTTTGGGTGGCGGTCCAGAAAATTCGCATATCGGCAACCAGTGGACACACGGTGGTCGCGCCGATTCCCTTGGGCAGGAAGCAGAAAGAATGCGTAGATCAGGACGTGCTGGTGAAAAAATGCAAGTTGAACTGAGGAGGTGCTAAAAACATGTCGGATGATCTTTTCGAACGCTGGCCAGACATCGCTGATACTTTCGAGCACGATGGCCCCGTTGAGCATATGCGTAACGCTACACCGGATGAGCTTCGTGATCTAGAGAAGATACTGCCAGCCTCACTTTATGAGCTGATCCGAGACAAAGGCTATTGTCGTTTCCACGGCGGCAGCTTTACCATGGTCAACCCCATCGAAATGCGCCCCGTATCCGCGCAGATATTTGGTGCCGATCCTGATCTTGATCATCGCACCTGCCATATGATTGGCTATTCCGCATTTGGCGACTGTTATTTCTGGTCTGATCAACTCCACGATTTCAATGTGGAAATGGCTTTGGGCAGAGTATTCAGTCGAAGATTAACACGGCCAGAGCAGACCCTTAACCCAAAAGTTTCACCTGCTCAACTTGCGTCGGGCATGATCCCACATCGCGATTCTTACGAATTTTACGATTACCTCGACCAGCCGATGCTCGACCGCTGCATCGAAGCCTACGGCATGCCCGCCCCCGGCGAAATCTATGGCTTTGTGCCCGCACTTAGCATTGCCGGGGTGGGTTCCATTTTCCAACGCGTCGAAAATATCAAACGCGTTTCCGCCCCGGAACATCTGTCGATCCTTGCCCAAATGGGCGACCGCTACCTGATGCGCCTCGTCCCCGGCGGTATTCAGCCCGTCCGAAAAATTGGTTAGATAATCTCGGGAATATTGGGATGATCCGTCACAGATCGGGCGCGATGCGCAGGGTCTGTGGGACGCGCGGCCAAGCTGGAGCGATATTCAGGACGGCGCGCAGAATATCGCCTCGGGCGCGGCGGCGGTCGGGCGGCAGGTGGTCGACGCCCCCCGCGGCTCGGTCGGGGCGGTATGGAACTGGGGTGCAGAAGGGCTTTCCGACGCGTGGAACGGGGTCGAAGGCGCGTGGGAAGACAATGGCTTAGCCGGTGCTGCCGGTGTTGTGGCCGGGCTTGGGGTTGACCTTCTCAATCCGTTCCGCAAGGCAAAAGCGGCAGGAGAGGCCGCCGACGCTCTGGGAGACATCGGCGATGCCACCCGCACAGGCGGGGCCACCAGGCGGCGGCGCAGGGGCGAGGATCGGGAGGAAGAGGATGGTAGGGATGGGGCGAGGAGTACGAGAGAGAAGCCCTACAGAGATACAACTAGCCGGCCTAAATATGCACCAGGGCAAGTGGACTCCGTATGGGAAAATGCCAAGGATCGCCGCGGCAACGTTTATGACCCAAATACAGGCGAAAAATTAGAATGGGATAGAAGCAGAAGCCGCTCGGGGCAGTGGGACATGGGACACAAGCCAGGACATGAGTATCGAAAACTGCACAAAGACTATATAGACGGGAAGATATCAAAGGAAAAATCCCTTGACGAGTATCGGAACCCCAAAAACTATCAGCCAGAAAGCGTATCTGGAATAGAAGCCATCGATTCGAAGAGGAATGACTATGACTGACTGGTTCCAAGAGATTAGAACGAACAAATCTTTAAACCTACAAGGTATAAAAAACCCAAGCCAAATCAGTGATGACAACCATACACTCCTTCAAGAAGCAATTGTATGGGCACCTCAATATGCAATAGCACTCATGGAACTCGGCACCCCGCTCGACCATCAGGACAACAATGGCCAGACAGCATTGCAGTATGCAATTTCCAGGGACTACGAGGACATAGCCACAGCTATTATACAGTCCGGTGGAGATGTCAACATCTCTGATAGATACGGAAATGCAGCACTTTGGACAGCCGTCATGCAGCCAAACCCAAATTATAATATTATTAAATCCATTTTACATCACGGAGGCGACGCCTCAAAAGTAAATACCTCGGGGAAAACCCCAATAATTATGGCAAAAATCAAAGGGGACGAGGAAATGATACAAATACTCAACGGATGAATTCTTAGTGCACACAAATTAAAAATTTCAGGATGCGTGAGGAGCCTCCCAAATTAGCAGGAGGAATATTTACGGATCAAAGACTTAAACCCCCAAGGAAGCAAGCCGCGCCCATGGAACACTACCGCAGAGCAATATCACTACTGGAAAAGTGGGGGCGCTTGGATAGGCTCCAATCTCCGCAAACCAGTGATACAATAGATCTTTTAGAAGTTGCCCTCCAGGTTAAGCTCCCTCCATCCTACAGAGCTATGCTTCAGGATTTTGGAATATTGATTTATCGAGGGGGTGAAATAATTTACGGCATCGGCCTTAACGGAGTAAAAGGAGAGGGCGGCTCTGGTGTCTGGTTTCAGACCGAAGTTGCACGCGCCCGTGGACAGATAAGCCAGACGATGGTGTGCATAATGAGTTCAGGATACGGACCGGAGTTCTGTATAGAATGTGCAGAACGCCAGCCGAACGGAGAATCCCCTGTTTATCTGGTCCCCGCAGCTGGATATCCGGTCGGCCTTGAAAAGGTTGCGGATTCCTTTGGCGAGTTTTTGCTTAAGGAAGTTGAATTAAGCCTCGACGATTAACATCTCAAAGAGGCCAAACCAACCCCACCACATATAGAGCTTCCACAAGGACTCGCAGGAAGACAATGGCTTAGCCGGTGCTGCCGGTGTTGTGGCCGGGCTTGGAGTTGACCTTCTCAATCCGTTCCGTAAGGCAAAAGCGGCAGGAGAGGCCGCCGACGCCTTGGGAGACATCGGCGATGCCACCCGCGCAGGCGGGGCCACCAGGCGGCGGCGCAGGGATGAGGTTCGGGAGGAAGAGGATGGTAGGGATGGGGCGAGGAGTACGCGCCGGATCAGCTTGCGTGAGCAATATCTTGGACGCACACCGGGTAAAAACTCTCGAACCGGTCGAGAAGTTCGAGAAAGAATGCGGCAAGAGGGCACACTTAGAACTGACCGTCATGGAAGGGACCAATTTTTAGATGAGACCGGCACATGGCGATTTGTCGACTCCAGCGACACCCACATGGGCCATCATCCGGTTGACGCGGTTGACTATTGGAACGAAACAGGGCGATTTTACGGTGCAAAATCAAGAGAGGTTCGTGCCTGGATGTTGGATTCAAACAACTATAGGTTCGAGTATGGACCTTTGAATTCAGCAAGGGGTGGCGCCACAAGTTCCAGATACCTTCCACCAGTAGAAAGATAGGACAAGATGAACAGAAAACCTGAGATACCCGAACCTATAAAAAGCAAGATTGACGAGATTTTAGCAGCATCCAGCGACGCCTTTAGAGAGGGAGACCTTAGAAAATCACATGAGATCGCGCTAATGGCATGGGATCTCATTCCAGAACCTAAAGAGCGATGGGACTACTACCCCCAAAGCCTATCAAGAAGCTTTGTTGAAGACTACATAAATTTCCGGGACGAGGCTGCCGCAACAAAATGGGTAGAGATTACGGCAATTATGTTCAACGATCCAAATCACGAAGACCTTGAAGTATTAACCATAGAGGCTGAGGTAACATCTTCATTTGGCAACACCGAAAGGCTCCTATACATTATCAACAGGATAGTGGAGATATATGGGGAGCAGCCCCTTCGAGCACCAGAGCGCCAAAAGTGGCTGAAAATTTATCAAAGCGAAAAAGGGAAGTTTAATGCCCGGTGACCTTCCCGAAAAAATATACGAAGAAATCGAACGGCTTTCGGAACTTGGAAATATTGAAATGGATGCAGGAAACGCAGATCGCGCCATTGCCTACTGGCGCGACGCTCTCGATCTGCTTCCCCAACCAGCCCACACATGGGAAGCCGCGCTTTGGCTATATGCGTCCATTGGGGATGCCCAAAGAGAGTTAGGTTTGCTAGAGGAAGCTCTCTCATCCTTCCGTTCAGCAGAAATATCGGATGACGGCTACGCACATCCATTTGTCCAAATCGGCCTTGGCATGACTTTATACGACCTCGGACAGAAGGATGCAGCAACCGAACACTTGCTTCGCGCCTATATGGCAGAGGGCGCAGACATATTTCACCCAAATGGAGGTAAGTATCTCCAGCACCTCGCGGACAAAAATCTATTAAACCGAAACAAATAAGATATAAATCCAGGTCATGTTGACAAATGGCGGAGCCAGAGGCGGATGGAAGAGATGTCGATGAAGGCCAGGAAGCTTTCTGCTGTCTTGTCGTAGCGGGTAGCGACGCGGCGGGCATTCTTGAGCTTGTTGAAGCACCTTTCGACGAGGTTCCGCAGCCGGTAGAGGGTGCGGTCCACGGCGATGCGCAGCCTGCGGGACTTGTGCATCGGGATCACCGGGACGACGTTACGCACCTCCATTGTTTTGCGGACCTTGTCGGAGTCATAGCCTCTATCCGCCTGTGGCTCCGCCATTTGTCAACATGACCTAGGGGAAAAAGATATTCGTCTTTTCCGCACGGCGCTGTTCGTTGTTACAATCGTGACAGTGACAGGAATGAATATGGCTGCCACCGGCGGCGCATAAGAAACCAAGCCATATGGACCCGCCCGCGCAGGACCATTTGCCCCCAACCACCCCAAGGGCGCAGACAATCCGCCCGCGCCCCGTTGTGATACGGCCTGAACCTAGCCCCGCAGTTCCGCCGCCATCTGGTCGCGCATGACGAATTTCTGCGCCTTGCCGGTTACGGTCATCGGCAGTTCCGCCTTGAAGCGGATATAGCGCGGCACCTTGTAATGCGACATCAGGGTTTTGCAAAAATCGCGGATGTCATCCTCGGTGGCGCTTTGACCGGGTTTCAGCACGATCCAGGCGCAGACTTCTTCGCCGAATTTCGCGTCCGGCACGCCAAAGACCTGAACGGTCTGCACGGCGGGGTGGCGGAAGATATATTCCTCGATCTCGCGCGGGTAGATATTCTCGCCGCCGCGGATCAGCATATCCTTGACCCGGCCGACGATGGCGCAATAGCCCTCGGCGTCAATGGTGGCCAGATCGCCGGTGTGCATCCAGCCGTCGTCATCCACCGCCTCGGCGGTTTTGCCCGGCTCGCCCCAGTAACCGCGCATGACGGAATAGCCACGGGTGCACAATTCGCCGGTTTCGCCAATACCGACGGTGCCGCCACGTTCGTTGACCAGCTTGACCTCAAGATGCGGATGGATGCGGCCCACGGTGGACACGCGCTTGTCCACCGGATCGTCGGTATGCGACTGGAACGACACCGGGCTGGTTTCGGTCATGCCATAGGCGATCGTCACCTCTTGCATGTGCATGTCGCGCTGAACGCGCTTCATCACCTCGATCGGGCAGGGCGCGCCGGCCATGATGCCGGTGCGCAGCGACGACAGATCGTGGCGCACAAAGCTTTCGGCATCCAGCATGGTGGAAAACATCGTCGGCACACCATACAGTCCGGTGCAGCGTTCATCGGCCACCGTCGCCAGCGTCGAATCGGGGTCAAAGCCTTCGCCGGGGAACACCATGGTCGCGCCCTTGGTGACGCAGCCCAGCACCCCCATCACCATGCCGAAACAGTGATACAGCGGCACCGGAATGCACAGCCGGTCATCCTGGGTGAACTTGATCCGGGCCGAGACGAAATTGGCGTTGTTGACGATATTGGCATGGGTCAGCACTGCGCCTTTGGGCAGGCCGGTGGTGCCCGAGGTGAACTGGATATTGATCGAATCCTCGCGGTTCAGCATCGCGGTCAGCGTGTCCAGCCGCGCGGTATCGGCGGGGGTTGCGGCCAGATCGGGAAAGTTCAGCATCCCCGGCGTTTTCGTATCCCCCATGCGCACCACCATGCGCAGATCGGGCAGCTTGGCCGAGACCAGCGCGCCGGGTGCCGATTGCGCCAGTTCCGGGCACAGATCCTGAAGGATACCGACATAGTAAGACGCCTTGAACTTGTCGGCCGTAATCAGACAGCGCACCCCGACATGGCGCAGCGCGAATTCCAGCTCGCCGATGCGATAGGCCGGGTTCACATTCACCAGAATCGCGCCGATGCGGGCGGTGGCGAATTGCGTCAGCACCCATTCGGGGCGGTTGGGCGACCAGATGCCCACGCGGTCGCCCCGCGCGATGCCAAGGTTCAGCAACCCGGTGGCCAGCCGGTCCACCGCGTCGGAAAATTCGCGCCAGGTCATGCGCAGGTCGCGGTCGGTAAAGACCAGCGCCTCGCCATCGGGGTTGGCGGCGACGGTGCGGGCCAGAATGTCGGGGATAGTGTCGCGCAGCAGCGGCTGATCGGTCGCGCCCTTGACCCTTGCCTCGCCGCCCGGACGTGGAGCTTCACCGTAGATCATGGTCCCCCCCTTTGCTGATCCGGGCATATGCTTGGCCGAACGGCAGCAAAGTGCAAGGGGCCTCAGCCCGGCCCGCGCCGCATCAGGTAAATATCCATGATCCAGCCATGGCGGGCGCGCAGGTCAGCGCGGGTGGCGATGATCTGCGGCCCGACTTCGGCCAGCGGTCCGGCGATCAGGCTTTCCTGCGCCATGCCGACATAGGCCCCCCACCAGATCTGAATGCCCGCCGGGTCCAGTGCCGAAAACGCCCCGCCCGCATCCAGCATCACCGCCACGCTGCCCGCGCCTTCGGGCCAGCCGTGATCGCGCAGCCGCCGCCCGGTGGTGATCGTCACCGCGCCGGCCAGCCCGTTCAGCGGCACGCAATGCGCCGCCGTCAACAGTTGCAGGCTGGTGATGCCGGGCACCACACTGACGCGCAGATCATCCAGCCGCGCCGCGATCCGCAGCGTGCTGTCATACAGCGACGGATCGCCCCAGACCAACAGCGCCGCGCGCCCGCCCTGCGGCAAATGTGCGCGCAGCGCCGCCAGCCAGCATGCGGCGATCTGGTCGTGCCAGTCATCCACCGCACCCAGATAATCGGCGCGGGCATCGCGCTCGGGCATGTCGAACTCGGCCACCGGCACCGGCGCGGTCTGCACCGCAGCCAGCACCTGATGGCGCAGATCGGCCAGATCGCCCCGCTTGTCCGCCTTGCGCGGGATCAGGATCAGATCGGCGCCGTTGATGGCGGCAATCGCCGCGCCGGTCAGATGATCGGGGGTGCCCATGCCGATCCCAATCAGCGCCAGTTCGATCATGACTTGCCCCTTGTGCTGCGCGGTCCTACCGTCCCCGCTATGCAGTTCACCGACGCCGACCGCAACACCCTGTCCGACATCCTGCGCTGGCGCCGCGACATGCGCCATTTCCACCGCGACCCGGTGCCGGAACCCGTGCTGGACCGGCTGCGGGCGGCAATGGACATGGCGCCATCGGTAGGCAATGCGCGCCCCTGGCGGGTGATGCGGGTGCGCAGCCCGGCCCTGCGCACCGCCGTGACCGACGAGTTCACCCGCTGCAACGATCAGGCAGCGGCCCGCTATGACGATGCGACGCGCGCCGAATACCTGCGCCTGAAACTGGCCGGTCTGGTCGAAGCGCCCGAGCATCTTGCCATCTTCACCGAAACCGACCCAAGCGCCGGGCGCGGCCTTGGCCGGCAAACCATGCCCGAAACGCTGGCCTATTCCACGGTGATGGCGATCCATACCCTGTGGCTGGCAGCGCGGGCGGAAAACATCGGCCTGGGCTGGGTCTCGGCCCTCGATCCCGCGCGGATTACGGCGATCCTGAACGCGCCCAGGGAATGGCGCTTTACCGCCTATCTCTGCCTCGGCTATCCCGAGCGGCAGGATGACACACCCCTGCTGCACCGTGTCGGCTGGCAGGAAAACGCGGCAACGGTGTGGAAACAGGTTTAAGCACGGCCTGATGCCACAACGACCGCCCAAAGGCCGGGGGTTTCACACCCCCGGACCCCCGTGGGATATTTAGGGACCAAAGATAAGACCCGGCGTTCGTCGGGGAAAAGGGCCACTGGACCTTTTCCTTATCCTCCTCACCCCGTGGGATATTTGCAGACCAAAGATGCGGCCGCTTCCTGTTTGTCTAAATACGCAACTTTGGACGGCCACTGATAAGGTTGAAAACCGACAGCCACCCCACAAAAGCAAAACGGCGGCCCCTGCGGACCGCCGTTCAATCGTTTCAGCCCGGATCAGGCGGCGCGGTGCAGACGGTCCACGAACAGACCCGAATCCTTGTGGCGGTGCAGGGTCTTGGCGATAGCCAGCGCGGCCAGATCGGCCAGCGGCTCGATCAGGATAACCAGCATATAGGCCGCGCCAAAGGACAGCACCTCTGACATCACGCCCGCACCCTGACCATACAGCGCCCAGAAGGCGACCCAGGCCACGATACCGCCCTGATAGGCCGCCGACAGTTTCAGCACATCGCCATAGCCCAGATCGACATAGGGTTTATGTGCCGGGATGATACGGCGGGCGATCATGTGGATCGCGAACAGCGGGAACAGCAGCGTGGTGACGTTGACGAAATACATCGGCAGATCGGTGGGCGCAAAGAACAGCCCCTGCACCAGCAGACCGGCGGCCAGACCGACAGCCGCAGGCCCCGCGCCAAGGATCAGCAGCAGGGTGGTGCCAAGGATCAGGTGAACCTCGGACACGCCGACGGCGAAATGCGGCAGCACTTCAAAGCAGACAAAGGTGCCGATCAGCGCCAGAACCGAGCGCGCCGCAAAGGACGGCAGGCTGTGGGTTTTCAGATCATCCGCGATCAGTTTCAGCGACACGCCCGCAGCGGCGGCGGCAGTGCCGTAAGCCAGGGCCATTTTCGCGCCATCAACGACGCCGGGTTCGATATGCATCACGCTCTCCTTGCCGTCCCTCCGACGGCGGCTGGTGTTTCGGGCGTCGGGCCGGTCTCCTGGCTTGCGGGTCATGGCTGACTGCCGCCTTCCCACCCGATAAGGCAGTGGCATAATGGCAGCCCGCTGTCCGCATACAGTCGCGGGGGCGGCTGGGGATTCGGCGGATGCCTTGACCCCATTCCCGTTTAGCCCTTGCGGGCACCTGACACACCAGCCTTGCCAGAAAGGCCCCGCCCGATCAAGCCGCCGTGACAGGCGCGATCAGGTGAAAGAATGTCCCGGTCACGCTGCCACGATACGATCCGGTTTCAGGCACCATTGCGCCCTCGGCATCGGTGACGCGGGCCAGCGGCGGGTCGGGCTGGTCGATGATGGTGGAATAGTGGAACTCGTGCCCCGCCAGATGCGCGCCCGCCGCATGGCCCGGCATCGGCGCGATCAGCGCCGCCCGGCGATAGCCCAGATGCATCCGCCGCCGCTCGTAACTGGTGACAAGGCCCAGCAGCCCCGCCATCTGGTGCCGCGTGCCGCCCGCGTCGATCAGCCCCTGCCCCAAGGCCATATAGCCGCCGCATTCGCCATGCACCGGGCGGGTTTCGGCGTGCCGGGCCAGCCCGGCGCGGAACCGCGCCGCCGCGGCCAGTCGTCCGGCGTGCAGTTCCGGGTATCCTCCGGGCAGCCAGACCAGATCGGCATCGGGGGGCGGCTGATCGGCCAGCGGCGAAAACGGGATGATCTCGGCCCCCGCTGCCCGCCAGCCCGCCAGCAGATGCGGATAGGCAAAGGAAAACGCCGCATCCTGTGCCATGGCGATGCGCTGCGCCGGAGGCGTCGGCAGCGCGCCCGGCACAGGCGGCGCGCTGGACCGTGCCGCCGCCCGGATCGCCGCCAGATCGACATGTTCGCGCAAAAATGCGGCATAGCCGGCGATGGCGGCATCCAGATCGGGGTGTTCCACCGCCTGCACCAGCCCAAGGTGACGTTCCGGCAGGGTCAGGTCTCCGCGCCGGGGCAGCGCGCCCAGAACCGGCAGGCCCGCCCGCTCCATCCCCAGCCGCACCAGCCGTTCGTGGCGCGGGCTGGCGACGCGGTTCAGGATCACGCCCGCAAAGGGCAGGTCGCGGCCATAGGCGGCAAAGCCCATCGCCACCGCCGCCGCCGATTGCGCCTGCCCCGACACGTCGATCACCAGCACCACCGGCCAGCCCATCATCGCGGCCAGTTCCGCGCTGGAGCCGCGCCCGGCCTGACCGGCGCGCGCCACACCGTCGTAAAGCCCCATCGAGCCTTCGGCCACGATCACATCGGCCCCAGCCGCCTGCGCCGCCACCGCGCCCAGCAGGCCCGGCCCCATCGCCCATGTGTCCAGATTGAACGATTCGCGCCCGCAGGCGGCGCGGTGAAAGGCCGGGTCGATGTAATCGGGGCCGCTTTTGAATGGTTGCACCGTGGCACCGTCATCGGCCAGCGCGCGCAAAAGACCTAGCATCACCGTGGTTTTGCCGGTGCCGGATGCGGGGGCGGAAATCATCAGGCCCGGTATCATTCGCGGCTGTCCTTATAGATGGAATCGGCGGTTTGCGGGCGAAAGCGGCGGTCGTAATCGGGGGCGTAAAGGCTGCTTTCGGCAAAGCCCTCGGCCGCCAGTGCCGGGCCGACCAGAATCAGCGCGGTGCGTTCCATGCTGCCCGCCACCGCCTGTTCCGCCCCGGCCAGGGTGCTGCGGATGATGCGCTGGTCGGGCCAGCTTGCGCGCCAGACCACGGCGACGGGGCAATCGGCACCGTAATGCGGGATCAGATCGGCGGCGACCTGTGCCAGATTCTGGATCGACAGATGCACCGCCAGCGTCGCCCCGGTCGCGCCAAAGGCGGCCAGCGTTTCCCCCGACGGCATGGCGCTGGCCCGGCCCGGCGTGCGGGTCAGCACCACCGATTGCGCCACCTCTGGCAGGGTCAGTTCCGCCCCCAGGGCCGCCGCCGCCGCCGCGAAAGACGGCACGCCCGGCGTCACCGTATAAGGAATGCCCAGATCGCGCAGGCGGCGCAACTGTTCGCCCATGGCCGACCACACCGACAGATCGCCCGAATGCAGCCGCGCCACATCCTGCCCGGCCTGATGCGCGGCGCTGATTTCCGCGATGATCTGGTCCAGCGACAGGGGCGCGGTGTTCACGATCCGCGCGCCGGGGGGGCAATGGGTCAGCACCCCCGGCGGCACCAGCGATCCGGCGTAAAGGCAGACCGGGCAGGCGGCGATCAGATCGCGCCCGCGCAGGGTCAGCAGGTCGGGCGCGCCGGGTCCGGCGCCGATGAAATGCACGGTCATGGGCTGTCCTTCAGGGCTATGGCGCAGGTGGCGCGGCGGTCGGGCGAGACGACGCGCACTGCCGCCAGCCGTGCGCCGGGACCGGCGGCGGCAAGGGCTGCGGCCTCGGCCAGCGATCCGGTGGCGCGGGCGCGCAGGCTGGCGGCGGATTGCGTGGGCGTATCGGCGGGCAGGTCGGTCACGGCGATCACCGGCAGACCAAGAACAGCCAGCGCGGCGGCCTTGTCAGGCGCGGTGGCGGCATGGGTGGGCGTCAGGCCGGTGGCGGCGGTGGCGGCCTGCAACGCCCCGCGCAAGGACGCCACGCCGGCGGTTGAGGTAAAGCCGAACCCCGCCACGATCACAGCAGCACCGACCATTGCACAATGGGATAGGCCGCGCGCCAGCCGCGCAACCGGCCCAAGGGCGCGGCCTCGGCCAGTTCCACCCGCAGCAGGCTGCCGCCATGCGCGGCCTGCGCCTGCGCCAGCAGCGCCTCGGATTCCAGCGTCACCGCATGGGCCACGATCCGGGTGCCGGGGCGCAGCGCCGCCAGCCGGTCCAGCAAAGCCGCCGACAGCCCGCCGCCGACGAATACCGCATCGGGGTCGGGCGCGCCGTCCAGCACCTGCGGCGCGCGGCCCTGCCGGATCTCCAGCCGGTCGGCACCCAAGGCATCGGCATTGGCGCGGGCACGGGCGGCGCGGGCGGGGTCGGCCTCGAACCCGATGGCGCGGTTGGCCGGATGGGCCAGCAGCCACTCGATCCCGATTGAGCCAGACCCGGCACCGATGTCCCACAACAGCTCGCCCGCGCGGGGGGCCAGCGCAGACAAGGCCAGCGCGCGGACGGGGCGTTTGCTGATCTGGCCATCGTGATCGAACAGATCATCCGGCAGGCCGCTGGCGCACGGGATGACCGCCCCGCCGCCCGCCACCTGCACCGCCACGGCCACCGGATGCGCCGCATCCAGCGCGTAATCCGCCGCGCGGGCGTGCCGCAGCCGTTCGCGCGGACCGCCCAGAGCCTCCATCACCGTCAGGTCACTGTCGCCAAAGCCCCGCGCCACCAGCAGCGCCGCCAGATCACCCACCGCCGCGCCGTCACGCAGCAGCAGGATCAGCCGCGCGCCGGGGGCCAGATGCGGGCGCACCCGTGCCAGAGGCGCGGCGTGCAGGCCAAGGCAGGTAACGCTTTCCAACCCCCAGCCCATCCGCGCCGCCGCCAGCGACAAGCTGGACACCGCAGGCAGCGCCCGCCATTCGCCAGCGGGCAGATGCCGCGCCAGCACCGCGCCCGCGCCGAACCAGAACGGATCGCCGGATGCCAGCATCACCACCCGCCGCCCCCGATGCGCCAGCAGGCGCGGGATGCCATCGGCAAAGGGCACCGGCCAGACCAGCCGTTCGCCCGCGCCGATCCCGGCGATCAGATCCAGATGACGCGGCGCCCCGGCGATGATTTCGGCGCTTTCGATGGCGGCGCGGCTTGCGGGGGGCAGGCCGCCCGGTGCATCTTCACCGATACCGATGATGGTCAGCCACGGATCAGCCATGCAACGTATCCTCGTTCTGGGCGGCACAACCGAAGCCAGCGCACTGGCCGCCGCACTGGCCGGGCGCGGGGCCGATGTCGTGCTGTCCTATGCCGGGCGCACCCGCGCGCCGCGCGCGCAGCCGGTGCCGGTGCGCATCGGCGGCTTTGGCGGGGTGCAGGGGCTGGCCGATTACCTGCGCGGCCACGGGATCACGCATCTGATCGACGCCACCCACCCCTTTGCCGCCACGATCAGCCGCAATGCGGTGGCAGCGGCGCAGATCACCGGCACACCGCTGATCGCGCTGACCCGCCCGCCGTGGCAGCCCGGCCCCGGTGACGACTGGCACCATGTCCCCGACATCGCCGCCGCCGTCACCGCGCTGAGCGGCCCGGCGCAGCGCGTCATGCTGGCCCTGGGGCGGATGCAACTGCCCGAATTCGCCGCGCAGCCGCAGCATCATTACCTGCTGCGTCTGGTCGATCCGCCGGATCAGCCGCCGCCTCTGCCCCGCCATCAGGTGATCGTGGATCGCGGCCCCTTTACGACTGCGGGCGACATGGCGCTGATGCGCGACCATGGCACCCGGATCATCGTGGCCAAGAACGCAGGCGGCACAGGCGCGGATGCCAAGCTGGCCGCCGCCCGCGCGCTGCGCCTGCCGGTGATCCTGATCGACCGCCCCGCCCTGCCGCCGCGCCGGCAGGCGTTCAGCGTGGCCGAGGTGCTGGCCTGGCTGGATCATCCCGCCGACCTTGGGGTGTAAAGCCAGCGGCCCACCATCCGCGTCTGCGACGATCCGACGATGACCATAGTGCGCATATCCGCCATCTCGGGCCGGGCATCGGTCAGGGGGACGACGCGCAATTCTTCGTCGGGTGTCGTCACCGCGCGGGCGAACAGCACCGGGCGGGCATCGGCGCATTCCTGCCGCAGAACATCCAGCGTGCGGGCGAACCCCTCAGGCCGGGATTTCGACCGGGGGTTGTAAAAGGCCATGGCGAAATCTGCCTGCGCGGCCAGCCGCAGGCGGCGCTCGATCAGCGCCCATGGTTTCAGGTTGTCCGACAGGTTGATGGCGCAGAAATCATGGCCCAAGGGCGCACCGGCCCGCGCCGCCGCCGCCAGCATTGCGGTGATGCCGGGCAGCACCCGCACATCCAGATCGCGCCATTGCGGCGGACCGCCCTCGACCGCCTCGAACACGGCCGAGGCCATGGCGAAGACCCCCGGATCGCCCGAGGACACCACCACCACCCGCGCGCCCTCGGCCGCCAGTTGCAGGGCATGGGCGGCGCGGTCCAGCTCGACCCGGTTGTCGGTCGGGTGCAGGCGCAGCCCCGCGCGAGGGGCGACGCGGGCGACATAGGGGATATAGCCGATCACATCGGTTGCCTGCGCCAGCGCATCGGCCACCTGCGGCGTGACCAGCGCATCATCCCCCGGCCCAAGGCCCGCGATGGCGACCCAGCCTGCCCCGCTCATGGTCGCCGCCCCTGACCGTGGATCAGCAGGATCGAGAAATAGGGCGCCGCGCCATCGACCTGCGCCAGCGGGCGCACGGTCTGGCCGGGCATCTGGGCGTATTCGATCAGCCAAGCCTGATCTGTCCGCCCCGCCGCCGCAATGGCGCGGCGCAGCTTGGGCAGGTTGCGGCCGATCTTCATCACCACCAGCGCGTCGGTATCGGCGATGCGGCGGGTCAGTTCCGCTTCCGGCATGGTGCCCATGGCGACGGTCAGCACATCGTCGCCCCAGGTGATCGGCTGGCCGGTCGCCGTCCATGCGCCCGACATGCCGGTAATGCCCGGCACCACCTGCACCGGCACCAGATCGCGCAGCCGGGTGTAAAGATGCATGAAGGAACCGTAAAAGAACGGATCACCCTCGCACAGCACCACCACATCCGCACCCGCCCGCGCCAGCCCGGCCAGCCGCTGCGCGCAATCGGCATAGAACCCGGCCAAAGCGGCGTTATAGCGCGGATCGCTGACCGGGATTTCAGTGGTGACGGGGTATTCCATCGGATGTTCGGTCACGCCCGCATCCAGCATCCCGTCCACGATGCGCCGCGCCTGCCCCAAGGCACCCGCCTTGCGGAAATAGGCGACATGGCGCGCGCCCCGGATCAGGCGGTCGGCGCGCACGCTCATCAGATCGGCGGCACCGGGGCCAAGGCCGACGCCGTGAATGGTGCCCGCCGCCGGGGCGGGGGCCGGGCTGGCTGTCGGGGCGGGGGTCACGGTTGGGTCTTGCGCGCTCATTCCGCGCGGCTCGCCAGGGCGTTGACGGCGGCGACGGTGATGGCGCTGCCGCCCAGCCGTCCGCGCACGATGCAGCAGGGCACCGGCTGCGCCGCCCACAGCGCATCCTTGGATTCCGCCGCGCCGATAAAGCCCACCGGACAGCCGATGATGGCGGCGGGGCGCGGGCAGGCCGGGTCTTCCAGCATGTTCAGCAGGTGAAACAGCGCGGTGGGCGCATTGCCGATGGCGACCACGGCACCGGCCAGATGCGGGCGCCACAGCTCCAGCGCCGCAGCCGAGCGGGTGTTGCCCATATCCGCCGCCAGTCCGGGCACCACCGGATCATGCAGCGTGCAGATGACGCGGTTATCGGCAGGCAGGCGCGGCCGCGTCACCCCTTCGGACACCATGCGCGCGTCGCACAGGATCGGCGCGCCCGCATTCAGCGCCCCGCGCGCCGCCGCCACGAAATCCGGCGACATGAACACATCCTGTTCCAGCCCGACCAGACCGGCGGCATGGATCATCCGCACCACGACCTGTTCCTGATCGGGGTCAAAGCGGGCCAGATCGGCCTCGGCCCGGATGGTGGCAAAGGACTGGCGATAGATGGCCGCGCCATCGGTTTCGTAGGTGTAAGGCATCAGTCATCTCCGAAACGGGCAAGCACTTGGTCGGGCGTCAGACCCGTTTCCACGGGCGGATCGCATGGGCGGGCGTTGAAGGCCAGATCGAACGCGCCGTCGCGGCCCGTTAAAACGACATCGGCGGCGCGGGTGCGGGCGCAGCCCTTGGCGCAGCCCGACACATGCAGCCGCCCCTGAATATGCGGCGCCAGCGCCAGCGCCATGCCGCGCGTTTCCACGCTGGCCTGCGGGCAAAAGGGCGCGCCCGCGCAGGCATCGACGCGCAGCGCGGCCGCGCCGGGGCTGGCGAACAGGCCAAAGGGCATCGGCCCGGCATTGACCGCCGATTCCAGCACCATGATCCGCCACGGCGTGACCCGCAGCCCCATGCAGACGCTGCGCGACATCATCGGGTTCAGCAATTCGGCCTCGATCTGGCCAAAGGCCGCGCCGATGGCCAGCCCGGCAGGCGTCAGCCCCGGAACCATCACCGGCCGCGAGGGGCGGGGCCGCGCGCCGGTATCAGCCCAGACGGGCAGCGCGGCGCGGTGGCGCGCCATGCGCCCGGCCGCCTCGCCGCCGCTGTCCACGAACCAGCGGGCCAGCGCGATCAGGGCATCCACCTCGGCGCCTTTTGTCAGGGTGCAGCCGGTGGCCCGCCCCTCGGCCCGCAGGATCAGATCGCCGGTTTCGCCGCGCTCGATGCGGAAATCGGCGGAATCCTGCGCCAGAATCGGCGCGGAGCCGGCGTCGATGGCAAAGCCCACCTTGGCGGGCAGGCGCGGCAGTTCCGCCAGCCGCGCCATCAGCTCAACCGAGATGCGTTCGCTGTCGTCGCCCGGCACCCAGTCGGGCGCGGTCAGGATATTGCGGCGCATCTCGGTTTCGACATCCGGGTCCAGCAGGTCCAGCTCGGCCAGGGTTTCCTGCAATTGCGCCAGCCGGTCGGGCTGAACGCCGCGGATCTGCAAATTGGCGCGGCTGGTCAGGTCGATCAGCCCGACGCCATGCGTCCGCGCCGCCACCGCCAGCCAGCGCGCCTGCCGCCGCGACAGCCGCGCCAGACGCGGGCGCACCCGCACCACCAGCCCGTCGCCCGATGCCATGGGCCGCAGCGCGCCGGGGCACCAGCCCTTGACCACGCCGTTCATCCCGACAGCCCCGCAATGATCGAGTTGCGGCGCGTCTGCCACAGCCCGGCCTGATGCAGCGCCGCAAACCGCGCGCGCATCGCGGCCAGAGCCTGCGGGTTGGCCTGTTCCAGAAAGGCAAGGATATCGGGATCGCCCAAGGTAGCCTCGTGATACAGATCGAACAGATGCGGCGGAACCGCCCCTGCCAAATGCGCAAAAGCCGCAAGATGTTCAAGCGTCGCCGCAATTTCCGCCGCGCCGCGAAACCCGTGCGGGATCATGCCGCGCAGCCATGCCGGATTGGCGGCGCGGGCGCGGGTGACGCGGGCGATTTCCTCGGTCAGGGTGCGGGCGCGGGGGTTGGCGGGGTCGCGCGCATCCATGTGATACAGCGCCGCCTGCCCGCCGGTCAGCGCCTGAGCGGCGGCAAAGCCCGCCTCGTGACCGGCGTAATCGGCGGCCAGCAGCAGGTCGGTTTCGGGCAAATCCTGAATATGAACAAAGGCTTGCGCCGCCGCCACCCGTGCGGCAATGCCATCGGGGTCGGGCGCGGGCGCATCCACCGGCCAGCTTGACGCCGCCAGCCACGCCGCCCCCGCCTGCGCCCGGCCCGCATCGGAATAATCCTCGGCGGCATCGGCCATGCCCAGGCCATAGGCCCCCGGTGCCGGGCCATAGACGCGCGGGCCGGGGGCGCGGGCATAGGGGTTCCAGTCGGGCGCTTCGTCCCGCGCGGCCAAAGCGCGCACCGCCTGTTCGAACAGCGCCGCAAGCTGGGGAAAAACGTCACGGAACAGGCCCGACACCCGCAGCGTTACATCCAGCCGGGGCCGGTCCAGTTCCGCAACCGGCAGGATTTCCACGCCCGAGACCCGTTCCGACCCCGCATCCCAGACCGGGCGCGCGCCGATCAGATGCAGGGCCATGGCGAATTCCTCGCCCGCGGTGCGCATGGTGGCGCTGCCCCACAGATCGACGATCAGCCTGCGCGGCCAGTCGCCGTGATCCTGCAAATGCCGCCGCACCAGCTCATCAGCCAGCCGCACGCCCTGCGCATGGGCCGACCGGCTGGGCACGCCGCGCGGATCGACGGAAAACAGGTTGCGCCCGGTCGGCACCACATCCCTCCGCCCCCGGTGCGGAGAACCCGACGGCCCCGGAGCCACCCGCCGCCCCGCCAGCGCGGCGCGCAGGCCTTCGGCCTCGCCTTGGGCGGTGCCATAGATATGCAGGCCCTGCCCGAACTGGCTGTCCTTGACGTCGCAGACGAAACGGTCGATCCGGGTGATGGCATCGGTCAGATCGGTGGCCGCGTCCAGCGCCAGATCGGTGGCAAGGCCCACGGCCTCGGCCTCGGCGCGGATGTCGGCTTGCAGCCGGTCGCGGCGCGCCGGGTCCAGCCCGTCGGCGTTCGAGAACTCGTCCAGCAGCGATTCCAGCCGCCACAGGCCCGCGCCCTGCCCCGCCGTGACCTGCGGCGGCGGGATATGGCCCAAGGTCACCGCGCCGATGCGGCGTTTCGCCTGCGCCGCCTCGCCGGGGTCGTTGACGATGAAAGGATAGATCACCGGCAGATCGCCAGTCAGCGCCTGCGGCCAGCAATCACCGGACAGCGCGACCGATTTCCCCGGCAGCCATTCCAGCGTGCCATGCGCGCCGATATGGATGATCGCATCCACGCCCCGCGCCCGCAGCCACAGGTAAAAGGCGACATAGGCATGGCGCGGCGCGCGGGTCAGGTCGTGATATTCGGCATCGCGCGCCTGCGGGCGGCCGCGTTCGGGTTGCAGCGCCACCATCGCGCGCCCGGCAGGGATGGCGGCAAAGTGAAACGCCGCCCCGTCGCAATCCGGGTCATCCTCGGGCGCGCCCCAGATCTGCGCCAGATCATCGCGCAGCGCCTGCGGCAACCCCGCCAGCGCGGCGCGATAATCGGCCAGCGGCCATGCGATGCGGGCCGAGGCCAGCCCCGACAGATCGCCGGGGTCGGCCACATCATAGCCCTGCCCGGCCAGATCGCGCAGGATCGCGCGGGCGGATTCCGGCGCGTCCAGCCCCACCGCATGGGCCATGTTCCAGCCCTTGCCGGGATAGGTGGACAGGATCAGCGCCGGACGCCGCTGCACCGGCGGGGCCGCCAGCCGCAGCCAGCCGGTGACGCGATCGGCAATCGCGGTGATGCAGGCCGGATCGGGGCGGTGTTCGGCGCGGGCAAACTCCAGCGCGGCATCGCGCGGGGCCAGCCCCTTGAAGCTGGCCACCCCGGCAAAGATACGGCCATCCACCTCGGGCAGGACGACATGCATGGCCAGATCGGCGGGCGACAGGCCGCGCGCCGCGCCGTGCCAGCGGGCGCGGTCGTTGGTGGCCAGCGCGATCTGGAACACCGGCACCCCGGCCCCGTCCAGCGGCGTGGTGCCGGCATCGTCGCGGGCGGAAAAGGCGGTGGCGTTGATGATCGCCGCCGGGCGCAGCCGCGCCACCCAATCCGCCAGCCAGCCACGCGCCTGCGGCTGTTTCAGCGACGGCACGAACAGCGACAACACGGCATAGCCGCGCGATTCCAGCTCGTTGGTCAGGGCGGCAAAGGGGGCGGTGTCGGCAGCGGCCAGATAGGCGCGGTAAAACACCAGCAGGATCAGCGGCTTGCCGTCTGACACGCCTTGGCTTGGGCAGATGACGCCGCTGGCCGGATGCCAGCCGCCCACATCGGCCAGCGCAGGCGGCGATGGCACCTGATCCCCGGCCAGCAGGTGCAGTGCGGCGCGGGCGGATTCGGCGCCGCCTGCCTCGCACAGCCGCGACAGCGCGCGCAGCATGGGCACCGGCAGCGTCGAGGCCGCATCAAGCTGGGCATCGGGCCGCCCGTCCGCAGGCAGCACCGCCAGCGCGATGCCGCGTTCCTTGGCCAGGGTCCGCACCACCTGCAACCCATAGGCCCAATAGGATTGCCCGCCGATCAGCCGGATCAGGATCGCCCGCGCATGGGCCAGCACCGTATCGGCATAGGTATCGACCGACAGCGGATGCGCCAGCACCGACAGGTTCAGCAGCCGCGTGGACGGCAGCCCCGACCCCTGCCAGCCTGCCGCGAAAGCCCCCAGATCGCTGTCGGAATAGGACAGCACCACCAGATCGGCGGGGGTTTGCCCCGGATCGGTGGGAACCGCCGTTTCCTCAAGCCCGTGGCTTTCGCGAAAGACGACATGCATGGGCGGGTCAGGCCCCCAGCCCGGCGCGGATCGCGGCCTCGTCCACGCGGTCATGTTCGGCGATCACCACCAGCCGGGTGCGGCGCGGTTCATCGGCCGCCCAGGGCCGGTCAAACTGATAGCGGATGCGCGATCCGACCGCCTGCACCAACAGCCGCATCGGCTTGCCGGTGACGGCGGCATAGCCCTTGACCCGCAAAATATCGCGGGCGCGGGCCAGATCCTCGATGCGGCGGGTCAGATCGGCGGGATCGGCGATTTCACCCATCTCGACCACCACGGTGTCGAAATCGTCGTGTTCGTGATCGTCATGGCCGTCGTGATGGCTGGGCCGGGCGTCCAGATCATCTTCGGCCGCGGCACCAAGGCCCAGCAGAACGCGCGGATCGGCGGCACCCTCGGCCACCTCGATCACCGGAACCTTGCGCTGCATTTCGGCCTCGATCACGGCGCGCGCCGCTGCCACGCCGTCAGGCCCGGCCAGATCGGGTTTCGTCAGCAGGATCAGGTCGGCGCAGGCGATCTGATCCTCGAACACCTCGGACAGCGGGGTTTCGTGGTCGATGCTGTCATCGGCGGCGCGCTGCGCATCCACCGCCGCCACATCGGGGGCAAAGCGGCCCGCCGCCACCGCCTCGGCATCGGCCAGCGCCACCACACCGTCCACGGTGATGCGCGACCGGATCGCGGGCCAGTCAAAGGCGCGCAGCAGCGGCTTGGGCAGGGCCAGACCGGATGTCTCGATCAGGATGTGGTCGGGACGCGGGTCCAGCGCCAGCAGCGCCTCGACCGTGGGGATAAAGTCATCGGCGACGGTGCAGCAGATACAGCCATTGGCCAGCTCGACGATGTTTTCCGCCGGGCAATCGGGGATGGCGCAGCCCTTCAGGATTTCGCCGTCGACGCCCAGCGTGCCGAATTCATTCACCACGACAGCCAGCCGCCGCCCGCCGGAATTGCGGATCAGATTGCTGATAAGCGTCGTCTTGCCTGAACCAAGAAAGCCGGTGACGACGGTAACGGGGACTTTGGACAGATCGGACATGTCAAACCTCTGGTGGGATACGGGCGATGCAGTGTTTGCGAAACAGAACCGGGCGGGCACGCCATGGCACCAGCCCGTCAGGCGTATCGGCATAGGCGGCGGCACCGGCCAGCAGATCGGGCAGATCCCGCGCCGGGTCGATGTCGCCGTAAACATAGGTCCAGCGCCCCGGCCCGCGCAGCGCAATGGTGCAGCCCCGGTTGCAGTTGGACAGGCAGTCCACGGCGGTCACGCGCACACCGGGCGGCGGCGCATCGGCCAGCGCCGCCAGCAGATCGGCACCCGGACGGGTTTCACCGGCAAAGCCGGGGGTCTTGCAGGTGGCACAGACCAGAATTTCAACGCCGGACATGCGGCCCTCGGGGTCGGGGGACAAGGGGAACGATGGCGGGCGCCGCACAGGGAACGACCCGTCACCGGCACACCCCGTCCGGTTTGCGTCTTGCGCTGGCAGGTTTCCCGGCTTGCGGATTCAGGGGCGCATCTGCCCCAGCGGATCGTCGCCTTCCCAGCCGGATGGCCAGTGGCCCGAAGATCCTCTCCGGTCACGGTCGCGGGGGCGGCCCGGCTGCGGGGAAACCCCGCGCCTGTTCCCTTTCCACCTGTCTGCGACAGGTCATGCGCCCGCATTTTCTGCGCCGCCCCGGCGCCCGAGTCAAGCGCCGTCCACAGGGCAACCCGTGCGATCAGCCGTCGCGCAGGGCGGGCAGGCCGACGCCGGTGGCTTCGAACCCGCCATCCGCCGCGATCACCTGCCCGGTGACATAGGCGGCGGCATCGGAACACAGAAACCCGATCACCGCCGCAATTTCGCGTTCGGAGCCGTAACGGTTCAGCGGGATCGCATCGTGATAGGCGGCGCGGATGGCCGGGGTATGCACCGCCAGCGCCAGCTTGGTATCCACCGGCCCCGGCGCGACGCAATTGGCGCGGATGCCACGCTCGCCCAGCTCGGCCGCCTGCTGGCGGGTCAGGTGGATCACCGCCGCCTTGGAGGTGCCATAGGCCACCCGCAGCGTCGATGCCCGCAGCCCGCTGATCGAGGCGATGTTGACGATGGCCCCGCGCCCGTCGTTAAGGTGCGGGATCACAGCCTGCGAGGTCAGGAACACGCCGTCCAGATTGGTCTGCATCACGCTGCGCCAGATCTGGAAATCGGTCTGCGCCATGGGCCGGAAATCGGCCACTCCGGCATTGTTCACCAGCGCGTCGATGCGCCCGAAGGCCGCCACGACCTGCGCCACCATCGCCGCCACCTGATCGGGCTGCGATACGTCGCACAGGATGGGCAGCGCGCCATCCAGCCCCGCTGCCGCCTGTTCCAGCGCCGGGGCGTCGCGGTCGATCATGGCCACGCGCCGCCCCTGTTCCAGAAACAGCCTTGCGGTTGCCAGCCCGATCCCGCGCGCGGCCCCCGTGACAATAGCCGTCAGCGACATGTCAGCCCCCTGTCCATCTTAGCAAAATCTGCGACATCTGCGGCACCAGGGCCACGCCGATCAGCCCGATCAGGCTGGCCAGCAAGAACGGCAGCGTGCCGCGCGCCACCCTTTCAATCGGCAGCCGGGTGACATTGGCGGCCACATACAGGTTGATGCCGACCGGCGGTGTAATCAGCCCGATGGCCAGATTGACCATCAGCAGCACTCCGAACCAGACCGGGTCCCAGCCCATCTGCCGCACGATGGGCAAAAAGATCGGCAACGAGATGAACATCACCGTCACCGCATCCATGAACATGCCCGCAACCAGCAAGATCAGCATGATGACCAGCAGGATCACCCATTGGTTATCCGACAGCCCCAGCAGCGCACCGGAATAGCTGCCGACCAGATCCTCGACCGTGACCACCCAGCCGAACAGGCTGGCATAGGCCACCACCAGCATCACCACCGCAGATGAGGCCGCCGCATCGCTCAGCGACTGATACAGCCCCCGCAGCGTCAGCGTGCGATAGACCAGCCCCCCGATCAGCAGCGCATAGACGGTGGCGACCAGCGCCGCCTCGGTCGGGGTAAAGACGCCGGAATAGATGCCGCCCAGAATCACCGCAGGCGTCATCAGCCCCCAGAAACTGCCGCAAAACGACCGCCACAGCCGCGCGCCATAGGGCAGCCCGGCCCATGGGTCGGGGCTGAGCCGGTCCAGCGCCGCCCGCCCCTGCCCGCCATGGCGGCGCGCGAACGGCAGCACCGCCAGCATCATCAGCCCCATGAAGATGCCCGGAATGATCGCCGCGATGAACAGCCGCGAAATCGAGGTTTCCGCGATCACCCCATAGATCACCAGCCCGATCGAGGGCGGGATGACGATGGAAAACGCCGCCCCCGTGCAGACCAGCCCGGCGGCGAAGGCGCGGTCATAGCCGTCTTCCTCCATCGCGCGGATCAGCATCGGGCCGATGGCCGCGACCGATGCCGGGCCAGACCCGCTGACCGCGCCCCAGAACAGGCAGACGATGGTGCCGACCACGCCCATCCCGCCCGGCAGATTGCCGATCAGCACCCGGAAAAAGCGGATCATCCGTTCCGCAATGCCCAGACTGCCCATCAGCGCGCCGGCAAGGATAAAGAACGGAATGGCCAGCAGCGAATAGCGCGCGATCCCGGTAGCGATCAGATCACCCGCCAGATCAAAGCCGAAACCGATGACCCACATCGCCCAGATCGCCGACAGCCCCAGCGCAAAGGCCACCGGCAGGCCGATGGCCAGCAGCAGGAAAAAGGCCAGAACCATCTGCGTTCCGGCGGGGATATGGCCCAGCAGATCAAACATCGGGCACCTCGCGCCGGGCGTGGTCGGGGTCGCGCAGCGCCTGCACCGCATGCTGGACATAGCGCAGCAGGATCAGCCCGAACCCAAAGGGCACCGCCGCCTGATAATACCACGCCGGAACCCCCAGCGCATAAGAGGTCATGCCATTGCGCAGCAAATTCGCCAGCACCTGCCACGAAAACCACGCCGACAGCGCCAGCAGCAGGCAGGACAGCGCCATCGCCAGCACCAGCACAACCTGCCGCAGCCGCCGCGGCAGCAGCCCGGCCAACAGCGTCACCGCCAGATGCTCACCCCGGCGCGCGGCAATGGCGGCGCCAAAGATGGTCAGCAGCAGAAAGCCGTTGGTCAGCAATTCCTCGCTGGCGGCCAGCGAATAATTGGTCAGATAGCGCACCACCACATTGGCAAAACCGACGGCGGTCATGCCCAGAAACAGCAGCGCACAGATGATCTTTTCCGCCTCGTTCAGCAGGAAACGCATGGTTGGTTCTGTCCCCACGAGCGGCGGGCCAGCGCGGCCCGCCCGCATCAGACCGGCTCAGTTGACGGCGGCAACCGCATCCTGAAACGATTTCACCAGTTCCGGCCCGACCCGTTCGGCCCATGTGTCAAAGGCAGGCTGGGTCGCGGTGCGAAAGGCGGCCAGTTCCTCGGGCGTGGGTTCATACACCTCGACCCCCTGTTCGCGCAAAAAGGCCACGCCTTCGGCCGTGCCCTCGCGGCTGATCTTGCGCTGCCATGCCATCGCCTCGGTCGCGGCCTCTTGCATCTGCGCCTGCGTTTCGGCGTCCAGCGAATCCCATTTGGCGATGGAAATGCCCAGGAACAGCGGGTCATAGGAATAATGCCAGGTCGTCAGATATTTCTGCATCTCATAGACCTGCTGCGGGATGATGACCGCGCCGATGGGGTTTTCCTGCCCGTCCACCACGCCCTGCTGCAAGGCGGTCAGCGTTTCCGACCATTGCATCTGCTGCGGATTGGCCCCCAGCGCGTTCATCACGTCGATATACATCGGCCCGGCCACGCGCAGGTTCAGGCCGCGCATATCCTCGGGCGAGCGGACGGGCCGCGTGTTGTTGGTCAGTTCACGAAAGCCGTTTTCGCCCCATGCCAGCACCTTGATGCCCTTGGACAGCAGGATTTCCTCGATCGGCCTGATCGCCTCGCCCTGGGTGGTGGCATCGACCTGATCGTAGTTCGCATACAGATAGGGCAGCGAAAACACCGCCAGTTCCGGGGCCAGCGGGGTGACGTTGATGGCCGATGTCACCACCAGATCCAGCGCGCCGCGCCCGACCATTTCAGCCTGCCGCATCTGGTCGCCACCCGACAGTTGCGCATTGGGGAACACCCGCACGTCATAGGCCCCGCCGGTCTTTTCCGACAGCAGCTCGCCGAATTTCTCGGCCCCCCTTTGCCATGTCGTCGTATCACCGACGTTATGCGACAGGCGCAGCGTTTCAGCCTGCGCGCCCAAGGCCATCAGGGTCCAGGCCGCCAGCGCGGCCAGACTGATCCGGGTCATGTTCATGTGGTTTTCCTCCCTCTTTGCGGCGCGTTCGCCAGCAGGCAGCATTCCCGATAGCAGCCCCGGCGACAAGCCGCAAAGATGCGATCCGTCGCAGGCCGCGCCACAATCAGCGCGGCGACACCGCGAATGCCGGCATCGCCTTGCCCGCCGCAACCGCCGCCAAAAAGCCGCGCGCGCAATCCAGCGCCTCGCGGATGGTGACATCCATATCCAGATAGCGATAGGTGCCCAGCCGGCCCACAAAGGTCACGCCCGGCGTGGTTTCGGCGAGGGCAATGTAATCGTCCAGCAAGGCTTTTTCCTGAACCAGACGGATCGGGTAATAAGGAATGTCATCCGGCCCCGCCGCCCGGCTGAATTCGCGGTAACAGACGCTGCCCTGATGGCTTTCCCACGGGCTGAAGTGTTTGTGTTCGGTGATGCGGGTAAAGGGCACCTCGCGGTCGCCGTAATTCATCACCGCGCAGCCCTGATAATCGCCGTCATGATCGAACCGTTCGAAATCCAGCGTGCGATAGCCCAGCCGCCCCAGCCTGAAATCGAAAAACCCGTCCAGCGCCCCTGACCAGAACACATGATCCACGCCGTCGCGCATATCGGGGGCAAAGGGCGTATCCAGATCGACGGTGATGCCGGGGTGATCCAGAATCCCCGCGATCATGTCGGTATAACCGTCGCGCGGCATCCCCTGATATTTGTGAAAGAAGTAATTGTCGTCGTAATTGAACCGCAGCGGCAGGCGCTTCAGGATGCTGGCGGGCAGGTCGCGCGGCGAACAGCCCCATTGCTTTTCGGTATAGCCCTTGAAGAACGCCTCATACAGCGCCGGGCCGACAAAGCGCAGCGCCTGATCCTCGAAGGTTTGCGGATCGGTGATCGAACGGTCGGCCTGTTCGTTTTCGATGAAATCGCGCGCCTCGTCGGGGCGCATGGTGCGGTTGAAGAACTGGTTGATCGTCAGCAGGTTCACCGGCAGCGAATAGACCGCGCCCTGCGTGGTGGATTTGACCCGGTTCTGGAACGGCATAAAGGCGGCAAAGCGGTTCACATAATCCCACACCTCGGCATCGTCGGTGTGAAAGATATGCGGGCCATAGACATGCATCATCACGCCGGTTTGCGCATCGCGTTCGGTGTGGCAATTGCCGCCGATATGGCTGCGGCTGTCGATGATGCGGCAGTTGTGCCCCGCCTCGGCCAGCGTGCGCCCGATCACCGCGCCCGACAGGCCCGCGCCCACCAAAAGAATATCCATGCCATCCCCCGTTCTGTCCGGCGGCTCCCCCGCCCGTTCCAAGCGGGGGCGACTGTGGCGTAATGGCGCGCAAAGAGCAATCGCCGCCGCGCCAATCCCCGCCCCGGCCAGCCGGGCGGCGTTTCAGGATCGTTGCCTGACCGCGCGGCGGGGTGTATCCAGCGCGGATGGCAAATAAAGGGTCAATATGTTTTCCTTTTTCGATGCTCCGGGCCGGTTCTGGCGTGGCAATCTGCATGGGCATTCCGACAGGTCCGACGGGCTGCTGTCCCCGGCCGAGGTCTGCCGCCGCTATGCCGCGCAGGGCTATGATTTCACCTGCGTGACCGACCATTTCATCGGCTTTTTCGGCTATCCGATGACCGACACCACCGGGTTTCGCCACGACGGCTTTACCACCCTGATCGGGGCCGAGCTGCATTCCGGCGCGATGGAAAACGGCGAGCTGTGGCACATTCTGGCCGTCGGCCTGCCGCCCGACTTCCCCCCGCCCGAGGCACCGGATTTTTCCGCCCATCCGGGGATGGAAACCGGCCCGCAGATTGCGCGCCGCGCGCGCGAGGCGGGGGCCTTTGTCGCCATCGCCCATCCGCAATGGTCGGGGATGACGCTGGCGGATGCGCGCAGTCTGGAATCGGCTCATGCCGTGGAAATCTACAACCACGGCTGCGGCAATTGTCTGGATCGCGGCGATGGCGGCGGCATCGCCGATCTGCTGCTGTCCGAGGGGCGCGATGTCATGCTGATCGCCACCGATGACAGCCATTTCACCGAACCCGACCATTTCGGCGGCTGGGTCATGGTCAAGGCCGCCGAAAACACCCCCGAGGCGCTGCTGGCGGCGCTGAAAGCCGGGCATTTCTATGCCTCGCAAGGGCCGGAACTGCGCGGGATCAGCCTGTCGGATCAGGGCGTCACCGTGGAATGCAGCGCGGTGCGCAGCGTCATCGTGCAGGGGCAGGGCAGCACCGCCGCCGCCGTGCATGGCGACAGCCTGACCCGCGCCACGGTGCCGCTGTCACGGCTGCGCGGATCGGGCTGGCTGCGGGTAACGGTGATCGACGCCGCCGGGCGGCGGGCATGGTCGAACCCGTGGCGCCCGCAGTAAACGGCATCACCGCAAAAATCGCCGCTTAACCGGATCGGGCGCGGCGGGCCAGACCATGGCACGGCCCGCGCGCCCGATCATCGCGCCCCCGCCCTTCAGACCGCCACAACCCGCGCCGCCGCATCCCCCACCGGGCCAAGCGGCGCGGCAAAGCAGGCCGACACCCCGCCCGGCGTCGCGACCGGCGGCGGCAGGTCCACCCGGCAGCGGTCCATGACCAAGGGGCAGCGCGGGTGAAAGGCGCAGCCCGGCGGCGGGTCGATGGGGTTGGGGATCTCGCCGGTGACAGGCGTGCGCCGCTTGCCCGACATGGCCAGATCGGGCACCGCATCCAGCAGCATCCGCGTATAGGGGTGCTGCGGCGCGCGGAACAGTTCCTTGCCGCCCGACACCTCGACCAGACGGCCCAGATACAGCACGCCGATGCGGCTGGCCATGTGGCGCACCACCGACAGATCGTGGCTGATGAACAGATAGGTCAGCCCCAGTTCATCCTGCAAATCGCGCATCAGGTTCAGGATCTGCGCCTGAACCGACACGTCCAGCGCGCTGGTGGGTTCGTCGCAGACGATGAATTCCGGCTTTGACGACAGCGCGCGGGCAATGGCGATCCGCTGCCGCTGGCCGCCGCTGAATTCATGCGGGAATTTGGCGGCATCCGCTGCCGACAGGCCGACGGTTTCCAGCAGGCGGGCAACTTCGCGCCCGATTTCGGCGCCGTGGGCGGTGCCAAAGGTGCGCATGGGTTCGGCGATGATCCGGCCCACGCGCCAGCGCGGGTTCAGGCTGGCAAACGGGTCTTGGAAGATCATCTGGAACCGGCGGCGCAAGCGGCGCATCTGCGCGGGGCTGGCGGCGGTCAGGTCGTTGCCGTCAAAGACGATCCGCCCTTCGCTGGCCTTGACCAGACCGACCAGCATCTTGGCAATCGTCGATTTGCCCGAGCCGGATTCGCCCACCAGCGCGAATGTTTCGCCCTTGTTGATCTCGAACGACACATCGGCGGCGGCGGTCAGAAAGGCGCGGTCCTGCCGTTCCAGCACCCGGTTCAGCCACGGTTTCGACACGTCAAAGCGGCGGGTCAGCCCCTGCACCTGCAAAAGCGGCTTATCCATTGCGCACCTCGTCATAAAGCCAGCAGGCCACGCGGCGGCCATGGCCCCGCTCGATCGGGTCGGGGCGTTCGACGCGGCAGCGGTCGAACACCCGGTCGCAGCGCGGGTTAAAGGCGCAGCCGGGCGGGATCGCGTTCAGGCGCGGCATCGCGCCGGGGATCTGCACCAGCCGGTCGGATTCCTGCGCCAAGGTCGGGATCGAGCCCATCAGCCCGCGCGTATAGGGATGTTCGGGCCGCTCGATCACGTCATGGACCGGGCCGATTTCCGCGATCCGGCCCGCATACAGCACCGCCACCCGGTCGGCGGTTTCGGCGATCACCCCCATGTCATGGGTAATCAGCATCACGCCTGCACCGCGTTCGGCTGTCACCTCTTTCAGCAGGTCGATGATCTGCGCCTGAACCGACACGTCCAGCGCGGTGGTGGGTTCGTCGGCGATCACCAGCTCCGGTTCGGCGGCCAGCGCCAGCGCGATCACCACCCGCTGCCGCATCCCGCCGGAAAAGTGATGCGGGTAATCGTCGATCCGCCGCGCCGCCGCCGGGATGCCGACGCGATCCAGCAGCGCAATGGCACGCTGCCGCGCCTCGGACGCCGAGACGGGCAGATGGGTGCGGATGGTTTCCGTCAACTGCCGCGCCACGGTATAAAGCGGGTTCAGGCTGGTCAGCGGGTCTTGAAACACCATGCCGATGCGGCGGCCACGCAGGCGGCGCATCGCCTCGGGCGGCAGGTTGTCGATGCGCTCGCCTTGCAAGTGGATTTCGCCGCCCGCGACACGGCCCGGCGGCTCCAGCAGGCCGATGATGGCCGCGCCGGTCAGCGATTTGCCCGCCCCGGATTCGCCGACGACGCCCAGCACCTCGCCCGCGGCAATATCAAAGGACACGCCGTCGATGGCGCGCAGGATACCGCGGCGGGTCGGGAATTCCACCACCAGATCACGGACCGACAACAGCGGCGTGGTTTTTGCGGACTCAGACATCAGCGCAACCTCGGGTTCAGGGCATCGCGCAGCCAGTCGCCCAGCAGGTTGACCGACAGCGACAGCGCCAGCAAGGCCAGCGCCGGGAACAGCAGAATCCACCACTCGCCCGAGAACAGATAGCCCTGCCCGACCCGGATCAGCGTCCCAAGGCTGGGCTGCGTGGGCGGCACGCCGACGCCAAGGAAGGACAGCGTGGCCTCGGCGATGATGGCCAGCGCAAGGCCGATGGTGGCGATCACCAGCACCGGGCCCATGACATTGGGCAGGATATGCGTCACCGCGATGCGGGCGGGATGCACGCCGATGACGCGGGCGGCCTGAATATATTCCTTGTTCTTTTCCACCATGGTCGCGCCACGCACGACGCGGGCGAACTGCACCCAGTCGGACAGGCCGATGGACACGATCAGCACCCAGATCGCCATCTGATCGCGCATCGCAGGCGGAATAAAGCCGCGCGCCACGCCAAAGATCAGCAGCGCAATCAGGATCGAGGGGAAAGACAATTGCACATCGGCGATCCGCATCAGCAGGTTATCCACCCAGCCGCCGCGAAAACCCGCGATCAGCCCCAGCCCGATGCCCAGCACCATGGCAAACAGCACCGCCGCAAAGCCGACGAACAGCGAAATCCGCGCGCCGTAAAGGATAGTGGACAGGATGTCGCGGCCCTGATTGTCGGTGCCCATGATATAGGTGTTGCCGGTGAACTCGTTCGGTTGCATCGGGCGGCTGAACCCGTCCATCAGGTTCAGGCTGGCGGGGTTGAACGGGTCATGCGGCGCGATCCACGGCGCCAGCACGGCGGCCAGAATGATCGCCACCGCCACCAGCGCCGCCATGATCGCCACCGGCGAATGCCGGAACGACCACATCACATCGCTGTCCCACATGCGGGCAAGTCGGGATTGTTCGGACATCTTGCCCCCTTAATGCGCTGACGCGCGATCCACGCGCAGGCGCGGATCGACGGCGTAATACAGCATGTCAACGATCAGGTTGATGACGACGAACACCAGCGCAATCATCATCAGATAGGCCGCCATCACCGGCACATCCACCGCCTGAACCGAGTTGATGAACAGCGCCCCCACCCCCGGCCATTGGAACACGGTTTCGGTGATGATGGAAAAGGCGATGATCGACCCCAGTTGCAGCCCGGTGATGGTGATGACCGGCACCAGCGTGTTCTTCAGCGCATGGCCGAAATGGATCGCGCGCTGCGACAAGCCGCGCGCGCGGGCGAATTTGACGTAATCGGTGCGCAGCACCTCCAGCATTTCGGCGCGCACAAGCCGCATGATTAACGTCATCTGATACAGGCCCAGCGTAATCGCCGGCAAAATCAGCGAGGCCCGCCCGGATGGCGTCAGAAAGCCGGTCGTCCACCAGCCCAGCCGCACGGTTTCACCCCGGCCAAAGCTGGGCAGCCATTGCAGTTCCACCGCAAAGACCCAGATCAGCAGCACCCCGATCAGAAATGTCGGCAGCGACACCCCGATCAGCGAAACCGTCATAATCAGGTTCGACAGCCAGCCCTTGCGGCGCAGCGCCGTATAGATGCCAAACCCCACCCCGCCAAGAAACGCCGCCGTGCCTGACACCAGCGCCAGTTCCAGCGTGGCGGGCAGGCGCGACAGGATCAGCGGCAGCACCGGTTCGCGCAGCCGATAGGAAATGCCGAAATCCCCCTGCACGGCGCGGGTGATAAAGTGCCAGAACTGCACGACAAACGGATCGTTCAGCCCCAGCTGGTCGCGCAGCGCGGCACGGTCGGCGGCGGATGCCTCTTGTCCCAGCATGGTGGCGACCGGATCGCCGACAAAGCGGAACAGCGCAAAGGCCACCAGCGCGACGGCCAGCATGACCAGAACGGATTGCGCCAGCCGCCGGAGGGTAAATGCAAGCATGGATGCCTCGGATCAGAAAGGGGGCCACGCGGCGGTGGCCCCGTTCGCCTGGGTATCAGGTCTTAGTCAAAGGAAACCGCTGGAATCCGCGGCTGGTTTTCAGGATGAACGGCGATATTGACGCCCTTGCGGGTCGCATAGGCCAGCACCTGATTATGCACATTCAGCAACACCCGGTCTTCCTGAACCTTGTTCCAGATCTCGTTGATGGTGTTGTTGCGGTGCGCCTCGTCCACGTCCGAGGACAGGCTGTCGATCTTTGCATCCACATCCGCATCGGAATAGTTCGAGGCGTTCCAGCCACCCAGTTGGTCGGTCTTGCTGTGGATCAGGAAGTCGAACACATATTGGCTGTCGAACGGCGGCACACCCCAGCCCATCATGAAGAAATCGGCCTCGCCATTCTGGACGACGGGGAAATGCAGGCTGCGGTTTTGGGCAACCAGATTGGCGCGCACGCCGATGCGGCCCAACATGCCGACATAGGCCTGACAGATCGCCTCGTCGTTCAGATAGCGGTCGTTGGGGCAATGCAGATCAAGGCTGAACCCGTTGGGATAGCCCGCATCGGCCAGCAACTGCTTGGCGCGGTCGTAATCCGGTGCCGCATAGGCGTTCAGTTCCTCGGTCCAGCCGTTGGCAAAGGGCGGCACGGCAACGCCCGAAGGATCGCTTTGCCCGCGCATCACCACCTGCCTGATCGCATCACGATCCAGCGCCAGCCAAAAGGCTTCGCGCACCTCGGGCTTTTTGAACGGGTTTTCCGTGGTATCGCCCGAACGCAGCTTGTCCGACCCCATGTCATAGCTGAAATAGATCGAACGGTTTTCCGGCCCGGTGGTCACGGTCACGCTGTCGGTCTGTTCCAGACGCTGGATGTCCTGCACCGGCACATCCTGCACAAAGTCGATCTCGCCCGACAGCAGGGCGGCGACGCGGGTCGCGGCCTCTTTGATCGGGGTATAGACGATTTCCGTCACCGCGGGCGTTTCGTCCCAGTGACCGTCGAAATGGGCCAGGACGGTGCGCACCTCGGGGTCGCGGCTGACCAGCCTGTAGGGGCCGGTGCCGTTGGTGTTGCGGACGGCAAAGTTATCCTCGCCGGCGGCAAAGTTCTGCGGCGCGACGACGTTGTTTGCCTCGGTCCAGCCCTGATCCACCATGAAGGTGTTGGTCAGGTTCTGCGGATAGATCGGCGCGGGGCCGTTCATCCTGATGCGAACGGTGTAATCGCCATCCGCCTCGACGCTTTCCACGGCAGCGTGCAGCGCCTTGAAGTCAGAGGTTTCAGCCTTGGCCCGGTTCAGCGAAAACACCACATCCTCGGCGGTGAAATCGGCGCCATCGTGGAATTTCACCCCCTCGCGCAGCTTGAACACCCAGATCGACGGGTCTTCCGGGTCCACCGACCATTCCGTCGCCAGACGCGGGGTCAGCGTGCCGTCCACATCGCGGCCCAGCAGCGTTTCATAGACATTGTGCAGCAGGGTCAGCGTCGGGCCTTCGTTCTGGGCGTGCGGGTCCATGGTCAGCGCATCGGCGCTGCGCGCCCAGCGCAGCGTTTCGGCCTGCGCGGCCCCCAGCGTCAGCGCCAGAGCGACCGCCGTCGATGCGGCCATGCGCGCGGATATGGTCATCATTTCCTGTTTTCCCTGTTGTTTGTTTACGCAACCGTCATGCTAGGCCCAAAGTGCCATCCGGGCAAGCAGGCGGGCCACGTTCCCGCGCGTCAGGCGCTGGTCCAGCCCTGTTCCACCACCGCCTCCATCGCGACGAAACTGGAACTGGCGGCGACATGCGGCAGGGCCGAGATCTTTTCGGCCATCACCTGCCGGAATTGCGCCATATCGTGCGACCGCACCTTCAGCAGGTAATCAAAGCCGCCCGCGATCATGTAACATTCCTCGATTTCCGCGATCCGGCGCACCTGTTCGTTGAACTGCGCCAGCGCCTTTTCGCGGGTGTCGCTTAGCCGGACCTGCATAAAGGTGACATGGGTCAGCCCCAGCTTCAGCGGCGACAGCATGGCGCGATAGCCGGTTATCAGGCCCATCTCCTCTAGCTGGCGGATGCGCAGGGCGACGGGGGTTTTCGACAGGCCGACCTTGCGCGCCAGCTCGCTGATCGGGATGCGGGCATTGGCGACCAGTTCGGCCAGAATCTTGCGGTTGGTCGGGTCAAGCTGGTCGGTCATGGCTGAAAATGCCCGTAATTATGGTTGGTTCGACTGCAATAATGGCCCGCTTTGGTCACATCGTCCAGCCATGCCGCGCTATTGTGTCGCAAACGGGGAACCTGCCATGACCGATCTTGCCGCCTTTACTCTTGATGCCAAATTCCGCGACGAACCGGCGCTGCTGGATGATCTGATCGCCCGCGCCGCCCTGCCCGCCGATCTGCGCGCCCGCATATCGGCCCGCGGCGCCGATCTGGTCCGCCGCATCCGGGCCGAGGCAAAACCGACGCTGATGGAACATTTCCTGGCCGAATACGGCCTGTCCACCCGCGAAGGCGTGGCGCTGATGTGCCTGGCCGAGGCGATGCTGCGCGTCCCCGACGCCAGCACCATCGACGCGCTGATCGAGGACAAGATCGCCCCCTCTGACTGGGGCCGCCATCTGGGCAGCGCGTCATCGTCGCTGGTGAATGCCTCGACATGGGCCTTGATGCTGACCGGCAAGGTGCTGGACGACGACCAGCCCGGCATCGCGGGCACGCTGCGCGGCGCGATCCGGCGGCTGGGCGAACCCGTGATCCGCACCGCCGTCGGCCGCGCCATGCGGGAAATGGGGCGGCAGTTCGTGCTGGGCCAGACCATCACCGACGCGCTGACCCGCGCCCGATCGCGCGAGGCGCAGGGCTTTACCTACAGCTACGACATGCTGGGCGAGGCGGCGATGACCGCCGATGACGCCGCCCGCTATGCCCGCGATTACGCCGATGCCATCGCCGCCATCGCGCGGGCCTGCGACAAAGGCTCGGTTCAGGCCAACCCCGGCATCTCGATCAAGCTGTCGGCCCTGCATCCCCGATACGAGGTGGCGCAGGAACCCCGCGTCATGGCCGAGCTGGTGCCGGTGGTGCTGAGGCTGGCGCAGCAGGCCAGGGCGGCGGGCATGGGCCTGAACATCGACGCCGAGGAACAGGACCGGCTGGTGCTGTCGCTGCGGGTGATCCGGGCGGTGCTGGCCGACCCCTCGCTGGCGGGCTGGGACGGGTTCGGCGTCGTGGTGCAGGCCTATGGCAAGCGCGCCGGGCAGGTGATCGACTGGCTGCACGCCACCGCCACCCGGCTGGACCGCCGCATCATGGTGCGGCTGGTCAAGGGCGCCTATTGGGACACCGAAATCAAGCGCGCCCAGGTCGAGGGCCTGCCGGGCTTTGCCCTGTTCACCAGCAAGACCGCCACCGATGTCAGCTATATCGCGCTGGCGAAACGGCTGCTGGGCTATGCCGACCGCATCTATCCGCAATTCGCCACCCATAACGCCCATACCGTCGCCGCCGTGCTGGAAATGGCGGGCGACACGGCGTTCGAATTTCAGCGCCTGCATGGCATGGGCGAACGGCTGCATGACATCGTGCTGGCGGAAACCGGCGGGCGCTGCCGCATCTATGCGCCGGTGGGGGCGCATCGCGATCTGCTGGCCTATCTGGTGCGCCGCCTGCTGGAAAACGGCGCGAACAGCAGTTTCGTGCATCAGATCGTCGATGAAACGGTCAGCCCCGACACCATCGCCGCCGATCCCTTTGCCGCGCTGGCGGATGCCCGCCCCCCCGCCAGCCTGCGCGCGCCCGATGCGATCTTTGGCGCAGAGCGGTGCAATTCGGCGGGCTTTGACCTGACCGACGCCGACACGCTGGCGCGGATCAACGCCGCCTGCGACGTGGCCATCCCCGATGCCGCGCCGGTCACGGTGACGCCGGCGCAGGGCCAGCCGCGCCCGGTCGTGAACCCCGCCACCGGCGCGGTGGTGGCGCAGGTGCAGGATGCGACGGCGGATCAGGCGGCGCAGGCCATCGCCGACGCCCGCCCGTGGGATGCCGCCCCCGCCGATCGCGCCGCCGTTCTGCGCCGCGCCGCCGATCTGTATCAGGAAAACTTTGGCCCGATCTTCGCCGCCCTGACCGCCGAGGCGGGCAAGACCCTGCCCGACGCCGTGGGCGAGCTGCGCGAGGCGGTGGATTTCCTGCGCTATTACGCCGCCCAAGGCACCGCGGGCGGCACCGGCACGCCGCGCGGCATCATCACGGCGATCAGCCCGTGGAACTTTCCTCTGGCGATCTTCACCGGCCAGATCGCGGCGGCGCTGATGGCGGGCAATGCCGTGCTGGCCAAACCGGCCGAGCAAACCCCGCTGATCGCCGCCATCGCCGTGCGGCTGCTGCATCAGGCCGGAGTGCCCGCCCCCGCGCTGCAACTGTTGCCCGGCGAGGGCGCGACGGTGGGCGCGGCGCTGACCGGCGATGCGCGGATCGGGGGCGTGGTGTTCACCGGCTCGACCGAAACGGCGCAGACCATCGCCCGCAGCATGGCCGACCACATGGCCCCCGGCACGCCGCTGATCGCGGAAACCGGCGGGCTGAACGCGATGATCGTGGACAGCACCGCCCTGCCCGAACAGGCGGTGCGCGATGTGGTGGCCTCGGCCTTCCGCTCTGCCGGGCAACGCTGCTCGGCCCTGCGCTGCCTGTATGTGCAGGACGACATCGCCCCGCAGTTGATCGACATGATCCGCGGCGCGATGGAGGAACTGCGCCTCGGCGATCCGCGCGATCTGGCCACCGATGTCGGCCCGGTGATCGACGCGGCCGCGCAGGCCGACATCGCCGCCTATCTGAGCGCGCAATCGGGCCGGGTGCTGCACCAGATCACCGCGCCCGCGCAGGAACAGGGCCATTTCATCGCCCCCACCCTGCTGCGCGTGGATGGCATCGACGATCTGACCCGCGAAGTCTTTGGCCCGGTCCTGCATGTCGCCCGCTTTCGCGCCGGTGATCTGCCGCGCGTGATCGCCGCGATCAACGCGCGCGGCTATGGGCTGACCTTCGGGCTGCACAGCCGCATCGACACCCGCGTGCAGCAGATCGCCGAGGCGGTGCATTGCGGCAATATCTACGTCAACCGCAACCAGATCGGCGCGGTGGTCGGCAGCCAGCCCTTTGGCGGCGAGGGGCTGTCGGGGACCGGGCCAAAGGCGGGCGGGCCGCTGTATCTGCCGCAGTTCAGCGCCCCCGATACGGCCCCCGCCCTTGACCCGACCCCCGCCCCCGATGCGACCACGACAGGCGGCTGGACAACAGATGCCGACCTGGGCGCACTGGCCGCCCGCCTGACCGGCGGCGACCCGCCGCGCCTGTCCGAAACCCTGATGCCCGGCCCCACGGGCGAGCTGAACCGGCTGGCCACCTATGCCCGCCCGCCGGTGCTGTGCCTTGGCCCCGGCCCGCAGATGGCAGCGGCGCAGGCGCAGGCGGTGCGCGATCTGGGCGGGCAGGCGGTGACGGCGGATGGCGCGATCCCGCCGCAGGCGCTGCGCGATCTGCCCGGCCTGTCGGCGGCGATCTGGTGGGGCGACACCGCGCAAGCCCGCGCCTATGCGCAGGCACTGGCCGCGCGTCAGGGTGCCATCACGCAACTGCTGACCACCGCCCCGACCCCGGCGCAGGTGCTGCACGAACGGCATCTCTGCGTCGATACCACCGCCGCAGGCGGCAACGCGGCGCTGCTGGCGGGTTAGCGGTTGCAACGGGGCATCTCAGGCAAATCGCCCGCGATGCCCCGCTGCAATAAAAAATCATGGTATCAATAGCTTAAATCAGCCCGAAACAACGCCCGGCAGCCATATAGTGGATGCGCCGCACCGCGACGGTATCGGCCAGATGATGGTCGAACCGCGCCGTGCGGCATTCATCGGCCAGACAGGGCACACCCTTGTCCGCATCACGGCCCCGCGTCTGTTCGACCACATCGAAATAGCGGCACCCCAGCCGCGCCGCCATCTGCGCCAGCCGGTCGTTAAAGGCCAGATGCATCCGGTTCTGTTCGGCTTCGGTCAGGATCATCGGCAGAACCCGCCTTTCGGCATGTGCCCGCCGGATCGTCCCGGCATCGCTGATGATCCGCGACACATAGCGGGCCGCAAAACCGCACGGGTGCAGCGCGGTCAGGTTCATGCCCGGTTCATCCCCGCGTGTGCGGGGAACAGGAACCCATTCCCGAAGGGTGGTATAACGTCGCCGGTTCATCCCCGCGTGTGCGGGGAACAGCATCCCCGATGCGTCCGCGACCACCAGGGCTTCGGTTCATCCCCGCGTGTGCGGGGAACAGATTGACTGTGAAGACCCCAAAGGGTTCCACGTCGGTTCATCCCCGCGTGTGCGGGGAACAGAAAGGTTCGTGACCTGTCGCGCCTGTCCATTCCGGTTCATCCCCGCGTGTGCGGGGAACAGGCGCCAAGGAACAGCCCAAGCCCCGTTGCCAACGGTTCATCCCCGCGTGTGCGGGGAACAGTTCCTCCGGGCCGATGCTGACCTCCAGGTTGGCGGTTCATCCCCGCGTGTGCGGGGAACAGAGCAAACCCGCCGCCGCCGTCAAATCCGCCCCCGGTTCATCCCCGCGTGTGCGGGGAACAGCGCAGCCAGAGTTTTTTCAGATCAGAGCAGACCGGTTCATCCCCGCGTGTGCGGGGAACAGACTTCCCATAAGCGACTGATTATCATCAACTAACACAACACCTCGAATAGCACCAGATAAATGACCCCTTATACCTCGCCGACAAACACCACCCCTTTTCGGCGTCGTAGCCCAGGCTGGGGCAGATTGTGCTGTCGTCCATTACAGGGCAGAGCGTTAAGGTGGTGCGGCGCCAGTCGGGCCAATCTTGGGTCAAGGCGGCGATCTCGGGGGTGGATTGATCGGGCAGGTCCAGCCCGTGCTGGCCGCGGCCTGTTCAAAGTCGGGCACCATCGCCCGGCACGGCCCGCACCACGGTGCCCAGAAATCCACCAGCAGCGGCAGATCATCGCCCCGCGCCGCCTTGCCCGGCGTGGCGAAATCCACCGCCACCGAACAGGCCGGGATCAGCGCCGCCCAGCAGACCCCGCATTTCGGCCCCTGCGCCAGCCGATCATCCGGCACCCGGTTGGCCTGCGCGCAATCCAGACAGATCAGCGTTTTCGGCTGTGACGTGGCACCCCCCGTTCAGCGCAGCCAGCCTCTGCCCTGCAACGCCGCAGCCCGGCGCAACGTTGCAAGGCCCGCTCAGCTTTCCGCATAATCCGCGACCGGCGGACAGGTGCAGACCAGATTGCGGTCGCCATAGGCGTTGTCCACCCGCCCGACCGGCGGCCAGTATTTGTCCACCCGGAACGCGCCCGGCGGGAAACAGCCCTGTTCGCGTGAATAGGCCCGGTCCCATTCCGCCACCAGATCCTCGACCGTATGCGGCGCGTGGCGCAGAGGGCTGTCCGCCGCGTCGATGCGCCCCTCGGCCACCTCGGTGATCTCGTCACGGATCGCCAGCAGCGCGGTGATAAAGCGGTCGATCTCGGCCTTGGTCTCGCTTTCGGTCGGTTCCACCATCAAGGTGCCAGCCACCGGCCAGCTCATCGTGGGGGCGTGGAAACCGTTGTCGATCAGGCGCTTGGCAATGTCATCCACCGTGACGCCATGTTCGGCAAAGGGGCGGGTGTCCAGAATGCACTCATGCGCGACGCGGCCCCGGTTGCCCATGAACAGCACCGGATAGGCCCCGGCCAGACGGCTGGCGATATAGTTGGCGTTCAGGATCGCCACGCGCGTCGCCTGCGTCAGCCCCTCGCCGCCCATCATCAGGATATAGGCCCATGAAATCAGCAGGATCGAGGCGCTGCCGAACGGAGCCGCCGACACCGCGCCCCCGTCCAGATCGCGCGGATCGCCGGGCAGATAGGGGGCCAGATGCGCCTTGACGCCGATCGGCCCCATCCCCGGCCCACCACCGCCATGCGGAATGGCAAAGGTCTTGTGCAGGTTCAGGTGGCTGACATCGCCGCCGATCTGACCCGGCTGCACCAGCCCGACCAGAGCGTTCATATTCGCCCCGTCGATATAAACCTGCCCGCCGTGGTCATGGGTGATCTGGCACACCTCGCGCACGGTGTCCTCGAACACGCCATGGGTCGAGGGATAGGTAATCATCACCGCCGCCAGCCGGTCGCCCGCCTGCGCGGCCTTGTCGCGGAAATCCTCCAGATCAATGTCGCCATTGGGGGCGGATTTCACCACCACCACCTTCATCCCGCACATCTGCGCACTGGCCGGGTTGGTGCCATGGGCAGAAACCGGGATCAGGCAGATGTCGCGATCCTCGCCCCGCGCGCGGTGATAGGCGGCAATCGTCAGCAGCCCGGCATATTCCCCCTGCGCGCCACTGTTGGGCTGCATGGAAAACGCGTCATAGCCGGTGATCCGGCACAGCTTGTCGGTCAGATCGGCAATCGCCTCGGCATAGCCCTGCGCCTGATCGGCAGGGGCAAAAGGATGCAGCGCGCCAAATTCGGGCCAGGTGATCGGCATCATCTCGGCGGCCGCGTTCAGCTTCATCGTGCAGGACCCCAGCGGGATCATCGCCCGGTCCAGCGCCAGATCGCGATCCGACAGCCGCCGCATATAGCGCATCATCTCGGATTCCGCCCGGTTCATGTGGAACACCGGATGGGTCAGATAATCGCTGTCGCGCAGCAGTTCCGCCGGAATCGCCGGTTCGGTCGCCGCATCGGGCGCGGCCTCGATGCCGAACGCATCCAGCAACCGCGCGATCACGCCCGCGTCGGTGGTTTCATCCACGCTGATACCCACGCGGTCGCGGCCCACGCGGCGCAGGTTCAGCCCGCGCTGTTCAGCGGCGGCCATGATGCCCTGCTGGCCCACACCCACGCGCACGGTGATGGTGTCGAAAAACGCCTCGGGTTCGACCTCGGCCCCGGCGGCACGCAGCGCACCCGCCACCGTCACCGCGTTCAGATGCACCCGCTGCGCAATCGCCCGCAGCCCGACCGGCCCGTGAAACACCGCATAGAACGACGCCATCACCGCCAGCAAAGCCTGCGCCGTGCACACATTGCTGGTGGCCTTTTCGCGGCGGATATGCTGTTCGCGCGTCTGCAACGACAGGCGATAGGCCATGCGCCCCGCCGCATCGACCGACACGCCGACGATCCGCCCCGGCATGGCCCGCTTCAGATCGTCGCGGCAGGCCATAAAGGCCGCATGTGGCCCGCCATAGCCCATCGGCACCCCGAACCGCTGCGACGACCCGATGGCAATATCCGCCCCCATCGCCCCCGGCTCTTTCAGAATGCACAGCGCCAGCAGATCGGTGGCCACCACGGCCAAGGCCCCGACCGCGTGCAGCGCCTTTATATCCGCGCTCAGATCACGCACATGACCATAGGTGCCGGGATACTGGAAAATCGCCCCGAACACCGCGCCGGGGTCCAGCGCCTCGGGTGCGCCCACGATCACCTCAACCCCCAGCGGAGCGGCCCGCGTTTGCAGCACGGCAATCGTCTGCGGATGCAGGTTCTCATCGACGAAAAACGCCCGCGCCCTGGCCTTGGCCGACCGCAAGGCCATGGCCATCGCCTCGGCCGCCGCCGTCGCCTCGTCCAGCAGGCTGGCATTGGCCACCGGCAGCCCGGTCAGATCGGCCACCATGGTCTGATAATTCAACAGCGCCTCAAGCCGCCCCTGCGCAATCTCGGGCTGATACGGGGTATAGGCCGTGTACCACGCCGGATTTTCCAGAATATTACGCTGAATCGCAGGCGGAGTGACGGTGCCGTAATAGCCCTGCCCGATCAGACTGGTCATCACCCGGTTCTTGCCCGCCACCTCGCGCATCCGCGCCAACAGCGCCGATTCCGACAAGGCAGGCCAGTCCAGCGGCCTTTCCTGCCGGATCGCCGCAGGCACCGTCTGCCCGATCAACTCATCCAAAGTCCCCGCCCCGACCACGCGCAGCATCTCCTCCATCTCGGCAGGGCTGGGACCGATATGACGGCGGTTCGCAAAATCATCGGGGTTATAGTCGGTAAGGGTCCAGCGGGTCATTCATCAACTCCTGAAAACCCGGCCGCCACAGCAACCGGAATGGGCATCTTTGGTCCTTAAATATCCCGGGGTCCGGGGCAGCGCCCCGGCCTTCGGGGGCAACCGCACAACCCGTCAGCCGATCATCGCCTGATAACCGGCCTCGTCCATGAACCCATCCAGATCGGTGCCCCCGGCAGGCTTGATGCGGAAAAACCACGCCGCCATCGGATCGGCATTCACATCGCCGGGCGCGTCAGCCAAAGGCGCGTTCACGGCGGTAATCACCCCCGCCACCGGCGCGACAATATCCGATGCCGCCTTGACCGATTCGATCACCACGATCTCCTCGCCCGCCGCAACCTCGCGCCCGACCTCGGGCAGTTCGATGAACACGACATCGCCCAGTTGCTCGCTGGCGTGGCGGGTGATGCCGACCACGATTTCATCGCCCTCGGCGCGCAGCCATTCGTGATCCTGGGTATATTTCAGCATGGGTTCGCTCCTCAGCGTTTATAGGTGGTCTTGACGAAAGGCATCGGGCTGATGGCCACCGGAATGCGCTTGCCGCGCAACTCGGCCCACAGGCGCGTGCCCTCGGGCAGTTCGGGGTCAAGGATGGCGACGGCGATCGGCCCGCCCACCGACGGCCCGAACCCGCCCGAGCGGACCCGCCCAAGGCTGCGGCCCTCGGTTTCGGCGTCGAACAGCTCGACCCCTTCGCGGATCGGGGCGCGGCCTTCGGGGCGCAGGCCACGGCGGGCACGCGACGGACCTTCCTCAAGCTCCATCAGCACGCCGCCCGCACCGGGAAAGCCGCCCTCGCGCGCGCCACCGCGACGGCGCACCCTGGGGATCGACCAGCCCAGCGACGCCTCGGCAGGGCTGACGGTTTCGTCCATGTCGTGCCCATACAGCGGCAAGCCCGCCTCCAGCCGCAGACTGTCGCGCGCGCCCAGACCGGCGGGGGCCACCTCGGGCTGATCCAGCAGCGCCTCGGCCAGCGCGGTGACATGCGTATCGGGCACCGAAATCTCGAACCCGTCCTCGCCGGTATAGCCGGATCGCGACACCCACAGTTCCACGCCCTGCCAGTCCAGCGCGCGCATATCCATGAATTTCATCGCCGCCACATCGGGCAGCAGCCGGGCCAGCGCCTGTTCGGCCTCGGGGCCTTGCAGCGCGATCAGCCCGCGATCCGTCACCGGCCTGACCTCGACGCCCTCAAGGCTTTGCAGATGCGCCAGATCGGCGGCGGCACAGGCGGCGTTGACCACCAGATAAAAGTGATCGCCCCGGTTGGCGATCATCAGATCGTCCAGAATCCCGCCTTCCTCATCGGTGAACAGCCCATAGCGTTGCCGCCCCGGCGCCAGCCCCAGCAGATCGGCGGGGATCAGCGTTTCCAGCGCCAGCGCCGCCGCCTCGATCCCGCCATCGGCGGGGATCACCAGCACCTGCCCCATATGCCCCACATCGAACAGCGAGGCATGGGCGCGGGTATGCAGATGTTCCCCCAGCACGCCGGTGGTGTAATGCACCGGCATATCCCAGCCGGCAAAGGGCACCATGCGCGCCCCTTCGGCGATGTGAAAATCGTAAAGCCCCGTTCGCCGCGAATCATCGGCCATGTCGTCCCCCTGTCACAGCCGCCGATGCGGCATCGTTACCCCGCCGGTCAGGCGACCAGCCGCGTCGATGCCCCCTCTGTCCCTGCCCCGTGGGGGCGCCTGAGATCGTTATCCCTTCGGCGGGCGCGAGCGCCACTCTCCAGAGTTTATGGGAACGCGGTCTTTCCGCCTGAGAGTTTACCGGGGCGGTTGCTCCTTCGGCACAGGCCCGCATTGGGCCAGCTTCTCCCGTCGTTCCGACCAAAGTGCTAGCGGGTGGCCGCGCGGCTGGCAACAGTTTTATGATCGGCTGATGGCGCAACCATGCCGCGAACCACTCGATTTTGCGGCGGGGATCGGCTAGGGCGGGGCATGGATTCACGCTGCGCATTCCTGACCCCTGCCCTGCTGGGTGCCGCGATCACCGCCGCACCCGTGGCGGCGGCTGCGCAGCAGGATGCGCCGGACGGGGCAGCGGCGCGGGTGGCCGTGACCATGGCCTTTCACGGCACGCAACAGGAACCGGGGCAAAGCGCCGCCGATGCGCTGGCCGTCAGCCGGGCGGCGCTGGCGGCGGGCTTTGATGTGCGGCGGCTGGAATATCCCACCGCCCTGCCCGAAGCGCCCGCCACCGCGCCGCAGGTGGCGCTGGTGTTTCTGTCCGGCGATGCCGATGGCGGCGCGCCGGGCGGCTGGCCGCTGGAGCGGATCGCCGCGCAATGGCAGGGGGCCGGGGCGCTGATCGTGGTCGCCGAAAGCTGCCCGGCCACGCCCGGCACCGCCCCGCTTGCCACCCTGCCCGATCCGCCGCCGCGCGCCCTGCTGGCCGCGCCCGCCGATTGCAGCGCCACGCCGCGCCTGACCGATGCGCTGACCACCGCGCTGACCCGGCCGGGGGCCGAAATCGCCGCCACCCTGCGCGCGGCGGGCATGGCGCTGCGTCAGGGGGCCGACTGGCCCGGCCTGACCGCAACCCCGGCAACCGCCCCGGCCAGCCCCCCCGCCGACACCCCCGCAGATACGCTGATCCTTGCCGCGCCGCTGCAACCCGTGCCGCCGCCACCCGCCGCCGCCCCGGTGCCCATGGCTCTGCCCACAGCGGCCCTGCCGCAGGATCGCGCCGCGCGCCCGACAGCGCCGGGCCTGCCCGAACCCTCGGTCATCATCGGCGATCCGGTGGACGACACGCCCGACACCGCCGCTGCCGTCACCGTGGTTCAAGGCCAGCCCCTGTCCACCGGCTTTGACGAACGCGAACGGTTGCGCAGCACCGATGCGGCGCTGTTCGCCAGCCTGCTGGACGCGGGGGCCTTTGACCCGGCCCCGGCGGAACAGGTCAGCGCCATCCAGGCTGAACTGGCGCGGATGGGCTGTTACACCGGCACGGTCGATGGCCAATGGGGGGCCGGGTCGCGCGCGGCGGCGCAGCGTTACTTTGCGCAGGCCGGAACCGCCGCGCCCACGCTGGCCCCCGAAACCGCGCTGTTCCGCGCGCTGGCCGCCCGCCCCGATCTGCGCTGCCCGCCCCCCGCGCCGCAGCCGGTGGCGCAGCCCGCCCCGCGCGCCACGCCAGCCCCCGCCGCCCCGCGCGCCACGGCACCCGCGGCGCAGCCCCGCCAGCCGTTCGCCCGCCAGCCCGCACCTGCCCCCGCGCCGCCCGCCGCCACCCCGGCCCCGCGCCGGATCGACCCGAATGCGATCGGATCGGGTGTTTTCCGCTGACCGGGCAAAAGCGAACCGGCTTTCCACGTTGAATGGATTGCTTTTTATCATCCACCCCCTAGGATCACGCCGCGAACCACCGAACAGGAGCAATGCCATGAGCCGCCGCGACGAACTAATCGCCAAATACGCCTCTGACATGGAAGCCAAGCTGGGCATGAAACCCGATATGGACCTGCTGACCAAGGTCACGATCGGCTGCGGCCCCTCGATCTATCGGCCCGACAGCGAAACCGTCGCATCAGGCGACCCCGAGGAAATGGCCCGCGTGCGCCAGAACTTTCTGGTGAAAAAGCTGGGCCTGACCGATGGCCCCGAACTGGATGCCGCGCTGGACGCCGTGATCGAGCGTTACGGCCGCTCGAACCGCAGCAAATACCGCCCGGTGGTCTATTACCTGCTGTGCGAACATTTCGGCAAACAGTCGGTTTACGGCTGATGCCCCCGCCCCCGGAGCCGCGCCGGCTCCGGGGGCCTGCCGCACGGCCCTGCCGGGTCACGGCCAGACCGGCGCGTGATCCAGCCCGGCGGTTTCCGGCCACCCGCCGATCAGATAGGCGCTCTGCCCCGCCGCCCCATCGCAATCACCAGATCGCGCCGGACCGGCGGCATGGCTGACAAAGGCAGGATTGCAGCCGCTGGCCCCTCTGGCCTGCGGCGGCGCATCGCTCACGCGCACAAAACCCCGCTCTGCATAAATCCGCCGCGCACCATCGAGATCAGATGCGGCGTAAAACCACCCCGGCACCGCCGCCACCCACGCCCGCCAGATGCGCGATGGCGGTGGCGATTTCGGGCATATGGACATGCTGCAACGGCTTGCAAGGCTGCACGTTTCCATTGCTGTCGGCAAAGCCCAGGGTGCCGCCCCCGGCCCCGCCAGCACCCCGGCCAAAGCCCTCGTCGGCAATACAGCACATCCAGTTGCGGCAATCGCGCCGCATCCCAATGCTGGATCACCAGATCCACCAGCCGCGACGACACAGCGGGAAAGCGATCCGCCAAGCGGCTGCCCGCGCTGCTGTCCCCGGCGACATAGACCATCTCACAAAAGATGCCCGGCAATCAGCCGCTTCACCCCTCCAAAGCCGCTGATCCCGACAATACCGACCCGAATGGCGATGGCGACGACGCCCTGTTTCACGAAAACGCCGGTTCATGGCACGCCGATATGCGGGGGCAAACAGCACATCGCCACCGGGCAAGGCCCGATGCAGCGCCAAGCCATGCGATAACGCCCCGGCTTCGGCAAGATGCCCCGCAGATATGCGGCGGCAAACAGCGCGACCGCGCAACCCGGCGCAGCCCCAAGCCTCACGGCAGCGCCGCCAAAATGCCGGGCCATTCCGTCCTGCCGGACAGCGACCAGACAGCGCGGCGATGATCTGTTCAGCCGTTTCCAAAGGGCTTATCGAATACTGGCAGCCTTGTTTCTGATAACCGCGCACACCGCCACCGGGTCGGTCCTGCCGCAGCCCAAAGCCACATAGCGATGCGCCCTGCCCCGGCAAAACGCCGATTCAGGCTGCCCGCCGGGTTCCGGGTCTGTCATGCGCCGTCACCATACAAACCCGCTGCGGTTCAAAGCCACATGGCGATGCCCCTGCACCGGCCAATGCTGGCTCTATCCCGCCCTGCCGGACAGCGTGGTGATGACAAGTTCAACAATTTCTGCAAGCGGGTCGAAGGCTGGCGGGTCTCGTTCCTGATAACCGCACCCGCCGCCATTGCCGCGCTGATGCGGCGTCCGGCGGGTGGTGGTGTGTCGTCGCCGTGCAGGATCGCCGGGTCAGCCCGCTCTGCGGTTCAAACCCGGAAAATCCGCCCCGGCTGTGCACAGCTTGTGTACGCTCTGTGCACAGGCTGTGCATGGGTTGTGCGGCCCGAAGCCCTGCAAATGCTGGTCGTAACCCGCCCGGCGTTGCGCCGCGCGCCTTATGCCGCGCGCGGTGGTGTTGCGTCACCCGCCGCAAAGGCCGGGCGCCCCTTTGGCGCGGCCTCGGGATGGCCGCGTGGCGCCCTATTCCGTCATCGCCTTGATCGCGGCGACGTGGCGGGCGCTGGCGGTCAGGCAATCGGCCGCCAGTTCGCGCGCCTGACCCAGCGGATCGTCGCTGATGCGGTCGATCAGCCCCCAGGACAGCGCCTCGGGCGATTCGATCCGCGCGCCCGCCATCAGGATCATCCGCGTGCGCGACGGCCCGATCAGCCGCGCCATCCGCCCCGGATCGCTGGGCTGCGGCAGAAACCCCAGCCGCATCACCGGGTAAAAGAACCGCGCCCCCGGCACCGCCACGCGCAGATCGCAGGCCAGCACCATGCCAAAGGCTCCGCCCGCCAGCGTGCCGTTCAGGGCTGCAATCGTCAGGCAGGGCATGGCCGCCACCTGCCCCGACAGCGCCTCCCATTCGGGGGCGATGGCCAGCCCGGCGCGGGCCTCGTCGATGTCGGCCCCGGCGGAAAACACCTTGCCTGCCCCGGTCAAGATCACCGCCCGCACCGGATCGGGCCGGTCGGCGATGCGCACCAGATGCCCGGTCAGATCCCGCAGCATAGCGCGGGTCAGCGAATTGGCCTTGTCCTGCCGGTCGATGGTCAAAATCGCCAGACCCTCGGTTTCGGTGCAGTGGATCACGGATTTGCTCCTTTTCCTTGGGCGGTCATTATGCCATCACTCTTGCGAATTTTGCCGAATGTCCCGGAAAGGTATCAGGTATGATCCGTCTTCTTTCAACCTCGACCGCCGCGCTGATTGTTGCGGCAGCCCCCGTTTTCGCCGAAGTCACCCCGGTTCAGGTCTGGGATGCCCTTGTCCAGCAGTATCGCGAAAGCGGCCTGAGCCTGAACGAAGGCAGCCGCGAACAGGCCGGTGACACGCTGACCATCAGCGATGTGACCATTGATGGCAGCAACATGATGCCGATGCCCGTGGACGAAGGGCAGGCGCAGGCTGAATTCACGCTGCAAATCCCGCGCGTGGTGCTGTCCACCACCGGCGACGGCAATGTGCGCACCGTTTTCGAAGGCGACTGGACCGGCGAACTGAAAGCCCCCGACCCCGAGGGGAATCAGGGCACGCCCATCACGCTGAGCCTGACCATGCCGGGCAACGAGATGGTGACGTCGGGCACGCCCGAGGCGATGAACCACAACCTGAACTATCCCGAGATGAGCGGCACCATCACCATGCGCGACCCGAAAGGGAACGAAGTGCCGGTGAATTTCGCCGTGACCGACACCAGGGGCAGCTATAACACCAGCGGCACCCCGGCCACCGGCACGCAATCCGACTATAACATGACCAGCGCCGGGGCCACGCTTAACATCGACAGCGCCATCCCCGAAAGCGACGGGCAGCCGGCCGGCCATATCAAGGCCGATCTGGCGGTGAAGGAAATGACCGGCACCGGCACGCTGAACATGCCCGCAGGCGATCACGACATGGGCAAAGCCATGAACGCGGCGCTGCGCGCAGGTGCGGAACTGACCGGCGACCTGACCTTTGCCGGCTACGAAGGCTCGGTCGATTTCTCGGGTCAGGACGAAGACGGCGCCGACCAGTCGGGCAATATCAACTTTACCGCCGGCAAGGGCGCGCTGGCTGTCAGCATGAACAGTCAGGCCGTCAGCTATCGCGGCAATGCCGAATCCGCCGCGGTGGATCTGACGATCAGCACCATGCCCTTCCCCATGTCCTATGCTGTCGGGCCGCAAAGCTTTGACGTGACGCTGCCGGTGATGCAATCGGATACGGCGCAGCCCTTCAGCGTGAAATACGCGCTGGAAGGTCTGACCCTGGGCGATGCGATCTGGGGCCTGTTCGATCCGACCGCGCAACTGCCGCGCGATCCGGCCAGCCTGACGGTGGATGTCTCGGGCGATCTGATGGTCACGCGCGACCTGATGGACCCGGAATTCGAACAGCGCATGATCGCGGCCACCACGCCGCAGGGCGACGCCACCGAACTGAGCGCCGAACAACTGGCCGAACTGGAAGCCCTGCAAGACGAGGCCGTGCCGTTCCAGCCGGTGAAACTGGCGCTGAACCAGATCGCGCTGCGCGCCATTGGCGCCACGGCAGACGTCAAGGGCGAACTGACCGCAGGCCCCGACGGCGATTTCAGCCAGCCCGTCGGCAATATCGAGGGCAGCTTTACCGGCGTGAATACGCTGATCGACCGGCTGGCCACCCTTGGCCTGATCCCGCAGGAACAGGTCGCGGGCGCGCGGATGATGCTGATGATCTTTGCCAAGCCCGTCGCCGGTCAGGATGACGCGCTGGAAACCCATATCGAAATGCGCGAGGATGGCTCGGTCTTTGCGAACGGGCAGCAGATGCAATAAGCAAACCCGCACAGGCCGCCCGTGAACGCGGGCGGCGGGCGGGCCGGGCCGGGTGTCGCATCCCGGCCCTTTGCGTATCGGACAGCAGGCATATGGCGGGACGAATGACGGATCAGGCAGAACTGGATCGGCTGACGGGCGCTTTGCTGACAGCCGCGCGGCGGGCGGGGGCCGAACAGGCCGATGCCATGGCGGTGCGCGGGCAGTCGGTGTCGGTCGATGTGCGCGGCGGGGCGCTGGAACATGCCGAACGGGCCGAGGGCACGGAAATCGGCCTGCGGGTGCTGATCGGCGGGCGTCAGGCCAGCGTGTCGGCCTCGGACCTGTCGGATGACACGATCCGGCAGATGGCCGAACGCGCCGTCGCCATGGCGCAAGAGGCCCCGGTCGATGATTACGCCGGGCTGGCCGACCCCGATCAACTGGCCCCCCTGCGCGATGCCCGCGCGCTGGAACTGGCCGATACCGCCCCCGACCCCAGCCCCGACACGCTGGCCGAACTGGCCCTGCGCGCCGAAGCGGCGGCACTGGCCCATAGCGGCATCACCCAGGTCGAGGCCGCCAATGCCAGCTTTTCGCGCCGCGATTTTCATCTGGCGGCGACCAACGGGTTCAGCGGCGGATACAGCCGCACATCGCACGGCATATCGGCGGTGGCGATCACCGGCGAAGGTCTGGGGATGGAGCGTGATTACGCCGGCGAAGGCCGGGTCTGGGCCGCCGATCTGCCCGACCCGGAATGGATCGGCGATCTGGCCGCCACGCGCACGCTGGCCCGCGCCGGATCGCGCAAGCCGCCGACGGGGGCCTTTCCGATCCTCTATGATCGCCGGGTGGCGGGCGGGCTGATCGGGCATCTGCTGGCCGCGATCAACGGCACCGCCATTTCGCGCGGGGCCAGCTGGCTGCTGCGCGCCATGGACGAACCCGTGCTGCCCGCCGGTCTGGACCTGACCGAAAACCCGCATCTGCCGCGCTATCCCGGCTCGCGCCTGTTCGACGCCGAGGGGTTGCCGACCGCGCGCCGGGCCATCGTCGCCGATGGCGTGCTGCGCGGCTGGCTGCTGGATCTGGCCACCGGGCGCAAGCTGGGCCTGCCCAGCACCGCATCGGCGGCGCGGGGGATGACCTCGCCGCCGTCGCCCTCGCCGGGGAACATGGCGCTGACGCAGGGCGCTGACAGCCCCGACGACCTGATCGCGCAGATGGGGCGCGGGCTGATCGTGACCTCGATGCTGGGGGCCTCGGTGAATGCGACCACGGGCGATTATTCGCGCGGGGCCGCCGGGTTCTGGGTGGAAAACGGTCGCATCGCCTATCCGGTGAACGAATGCACCATCGCGGGCAATCTGCGCGACATGCTGATGACGATCCGCCCCGCCAACGATGCCGAGGACTGGCGCAGCCTGCGCGTGCCCAGCCTGCTGGTTCAGGGCATGACGGTGGCCGGTGCCTGAGGGCGCGCGCGACGACAGCGCCGATCTGGCGCTGCTGGAACAGGCCGCGCAGGCAGCGGGGCAGATCGCCCGCCGCTTTTGGGGGCAAAGCCCGCAGGTCTGGGACAAGGGCGGCGATGCCGGCCCCGTGACCGAGGCCGATCTGGCCGTCAACGATCACCTGTCATCAGTGCTGCGCGCCGCCCGCCCCGGCTATGGCTGGCTGTCCGAGGAGGACGAGCAGGAACCGGCGCGGCTGGAGGCGCGGCAGGTGTTCATCATCGACCCGATCGACGGCACCCGCGCCTTTATCGACGGACAAAAGGACTTCGCCCATTCGCTGGCCGTCGCCACCGGCGGGCAGGTGACGGCGGCAGTGGTGCATCTGCCCTTGCGCGGGCTGACCTATATCGCCACCGCCGCTGGCCCCGCGCTGCTGAACGGCCAGCCCATTGCGCCGCGCGACCACGGGATCGAGGGCGCGCGCATCCTGACCTCGCGCCCCAGTATGGACCCGCAGCATTGGCGCGGCGGTCAGGTGCCGGGTTTTCGGCGCGAGTTCCGCTCGTCTCTGGCGTGGCGGCTGTGTCTGGCGGCCGAGGGGCGCTTTGACGCAGCCCTGTCGCTGCGCCCCGCCTGGGAATGGGACATCGCCGCCGGTGCGCTGATCGCGCAGCGCGCGGGCTGTGCGGTGTCGGACCGGCACGGCGGGCAGATGCGGTTCAACAATCAGGGCGCGATGGTGGACGGGCTGGTGATCGCGGCCCCGCGCCTGCACGGGCAGATCATGGACGCCCTGGCCCAAAGCGGGCTAGAACGGCGCTGACACGAGGAGGCGACACGCATGAATATCCTGATCCTGAACGGTCCCAACCTGAACCGTCTGGGCAAGCGCCAGCCCGAGATTTACGGCGCCACCACCCTGCCCCAGGTCGAAGAGATGTGCCGCGATGCGGCCAAGGTTCTGGGCCTGTCCGCCGACTGTTTCCAGACCAATCACGAAGGCCAGATGATCGACCGCATCCACGCCGCCTGCGATGGCGCGGCGGACGGAATCATCATCAACCCCGGCGCATGGACGCATACCTCGGTCGCGGTTCTGGATGCGCTGAACAGCTTTGACGGGCCGGTGATCGAGGTTCACATCAGCAATATCCACAAGCGCGAAGCGTTCCGGCATCATTCTTATGTCAGCGGTCGCGCCGATGCGGTGATCGCCGGGTGCGGGGTGCAGGGCTATCAATTCGCGGTGGCGCGGCTGGCGGCGCTGTTGGGGCAGCGGTAAGGTTTGCGCCCCAAGGCCGGGGGTTTTACCCCCCAGCCCGGCCCAAGGGCCGGGCGTTCGTCGGGGAAAAGGTCCACTGGACCTTTTCCTGACCCTCCTCACCCCCCAGGATATTTCCGGACCAAAGATGCGGGCGTGCCGCTGTGTCGGGATCAGTCGAAGACGATGCGGGGGAAATAGAAGCTGACCACCCAGTTCGGCATATCGACGATTTCCGAGATGCGCAGGTCGCCGCAGACGGAACACAGCATATAGGCATCGACCGCCGCCAGCCCGCGCGTGGCGCCGAGGTGATCGACCATGGCCGCCACCGCGTCGCGCGCCGCTGTCATCAGGTCGGGACCGATGCCGGTCGTGACCTCGTATCCTGCGGCGTCCAGATGCCGGGTGACGGGGCCGGGGGTGGTGAAGCGCGGGGTTTTCAGGTTGGCGCCCTTGACCAGATCGAGGGTCAGCACGGCGTCCATCGGGGCCTCGATCGCGGTGCCGCAGACCTCGCCATCGCCCTGGGCGGCATGGGTGTCGCCGATGGAAAACAGCGCGCCTTCGACCTCGACCGGCAGATAGAGGGTCGCGCCGGCGGCCAGATCGCGGATGTCGAGGTTGCCGCCCATCCGGCGGGGCGGCACCACCGAATGCAGCCCCGGTTCCGCCGGGGCCACGCCGATGGTTCCGGCAAAGGGTTTCAGCGGCACCCGCGCATGGTCGCCGAACAGCGCCGGGGCCATGCTGGCCGGGTCATAGCGCCAGACATGCAGCGCCGGATCGGGGAACTGGTCGGCCAGCAGGCCAAAGCCGGGGATATTCGCCGTCCAGCCAAAGCCACCGTCCGTGTTGCGCGGCTGAAAGGCGTCCAGCGTGATTTTCAGCGCGTCGCCGGGCTGCGCGCCCTCGACCCAGACCGGGCCGTTCACCGGGTTCACGCGGCCGAAATCCAGCGTTGCGACATCGGCCACGGTCGAGCCGGGGCGGAACTGGCCGCCGGAACTGTCCTGGCATTCGAAGCGGATCGTCTGCCCCGGATCGACCCGCAGCACCGGGGCAATCGTGTTATCCCAGCCAAAGTGATGCTGCGCGCCGTGGATGGTGTAATCGCAGGCCTTGCACATGATGTTCCCCCCTTGCTGCGGCCAGCCTAGCGCAACGGATGCGCCATGTCAGCCGTCAGGCGGCGGCAAAACCGGCCAGCAGCGCGTGGACATCGGACCGCGCCACGCTGCCCCGCGCCCCTTGCAGCAGCACCTTGCCGCGTTCCAGCACGGTAAAGCTGTCGCCCAGATCCCATGCAAAGTCGAAATATTGTTCGACCAGCACCACGGCCATTTCGCCCTGATCGCGCAGCGCGGCGATGACGCGGCCGATCTGGGCGATGATGTTGGGCTGGATGCCCTCGGTCGGTTCGTCCATCAGCAGCACCCTGGGGCGGATCACCAGCGCACGGGCGATGGCCAGTTGCTGTTGCTGCCCGCCCGACAGGTCGCCGCCGCGCCGGTGGGCCATATCGGCCAGCACCGGAAAGCTGTCATAGATCGCATCGGGCACCTTGCGCGCCCCGCGCGGCAGGCAGCCAAAGCCGGTTTCCAGATTCTCGCGCACGCTGAGCATGGGAAAGATCGCGCGGCCCTGCGGCACATAGGCGACGCCGCGGCGCGCCATCTCTTGTGCGGTGACGCGGCCAAGGCGTTCGCCCATCAGCCGCAATTCCCCGCCCGAGCGGGGATGCCGCCCGGCCAGCAGGTTCAGCAGGCTGGTCTTGCCGACGCCGTTATTGCCCATGACACATGTCACCTGCCCCGGTGTCGCCGTCAGCGACACCTCGTGCAGGATCTGCGAGCCGCCATAGTGAAGGGTGACGTTTTCAGCCTCGATCATCGCTCAGCGCCCCAGATAAACTTCGATCACGTCAGGATTGGCGGACACATGGTCCAGCGAGCCTTCGGCCAGCACGCTGCCCTGATGCAGCACGGTGACGCGGCAGTTCAGGCGGCGCACGAATTCCATATCATGTTCGACCACCACCACGGCGCGGGTCTGCGCCAGCCGGGACAGCAGCGCGGTGGTCGCCTCGCGTTCGGCCACGGTCATTCCGGCGGCGGGTTCATCGACCAGCAGCAGGCGCGGTTCCTGCGCCAGCAGCATTCCGATTTCCAGCCATTGTTTCTGGCCGTGCGACAGCTCGCCCGCCTTGCGGTGCAGATGGTCGGCCAGGCCGACCTCGGCCGCCAGTTCGGCGACGCGCGCGTGGCTGGTGGCATCGGGGCGCCAGCGCAGCACCGCCAGCGGGCCGCGCGGGGCGCGCAGGGCCATGGTCAGGTTGTCGTGGACCGACTGATCCTCGAACACGGTGGGGCGCTGGAACTTGCGGCCGATCCCGGCGCGGGCGATCTGCGCCTCGGACAGTTTCAGCAGCGAGACCGAGTTTTCGCCCCACAGCACATCGCCGCTGTCGGGGCGGGTCTTGCCGGTCACGATGTCCATGAAGGTGGTCTTGCCCGCGCCATTGGGGCCGATCACCGCGCGCAATTCGGCGGGGCCGATTTCAAAGGACAGGTTGTTGATGGCGCGGAACCCGTCAAAGGTTTTCGACACGCCCGAAACTTCCAGCAATGCGGTCATGGCTGGGCCTCCTTTTCCTGCAAGGCGCCAAGGTCGGGGCCAAGATCGCGCCCGTGCCGGTCGGGGCGGCGCATCCCGGCCAGCAGGTCAAAGACCGACGACAGCCCGCGCGGCGCGAACAGCGTCACGCAGACAAAGCCCAGCCCCAGCAGCACCTGCCACCAGTCGATCCACTGGATGCGGTAAAAGCCAAGGTCCAGATCGGGTGCCCGCCCGCCGGTGAACCAGCTTGACAGCAGCGACACCACGATGGCCCCGGCCACCGCGCCATAAATCCGCCCGCGCCCGCCGATGGCGACCCAGACCGCCAGATAGATCGAGGCGATCGGCATCAGTTCCGCCGGGTTGATGATGCCCGCCTGCGGGTAATACAGCGCCCCGGCGATGGCGCAGATCATGACGGTCAGGGTAAAGATGGTCAGCTTGTAGGTTTCGACCGAATAACCCAGAAAGCGCACCCGGCTTTCATCGTCGCGGATGGCGCGGATCACGCTGCCGAACTTGCCCCGCGTCAGCCCTGTGGCCAGCACGAAACCCAGTGCCAGCGCCACGGCCGAGGCCCACAGAAACCAGACCGAGATCACCGCCTGCGGCTGATCGGTCAGGCCGGGGATGTTTTGCAGGCCCGACAGCCCGTTATTGCCGCGAAAGCCGCTGTCGTTCTGAAACAGCCACAGCGCAAGGGCCAGCGTCATCGCCTGGGTCAGGATCGACAGGTAAACCCCGTTGACGCGCGACCGGAAGGCCAGCCAGCCAAACAGGAACGCGAACACCCCCGGCACCGCCAGCACCAGCAGCAATTGCATCGGCAGGCTGCCCGCAAAGGCCCATGTCCACGGCAGTTCCGTCGATCCGACCACGCCGAACACCTGCCCGGCGATGCCCTGGCGGATTTCTTCGGCACTGGCCGGGATGGGCGAGTTGGCCAGCGTGGCGGCGACGATTTCCCCGGTGCGGGCATACATCAGCCACATGCCGATCATATAGCCGCCAAGGGCGAAAAACGCCATGTGGCCCAGCGACAGGATACCGGCATAGCCCCAGACCAGATCCATCGCCAGTGCCGCCAGCGCAAGGCACAGGGTCTTGCCCAGCGTCTTGACCATGGATGTGGGGATAGCGCCCGAGCCATAGGCCTCGGACATCAGGGTGGCGGCCAGCGTGAACAGCGCCAGCAGGACCAGCGCGGCCAGAAGGGCGGGGTATTTGCGGATCAGCATGGCTTACACCTCGGCGGCGCGGCCCTTTTGCGGCATGATGCCGCGCGGCCGGAACTGGATAAAGATGATGATGAACAGGATCATCCACGTCTGCGCGGCCAGCGTATTGGCCGGGTTCAGAACCTCGATGCCCTTTTGCAGCCCGCCGATCAGCGCAGCACCCGCCAGCGTGCCCCAGATATTGCCGACGCCGCCGACCACCACGGTCATGAAGGATTGCACGATATAGCCCTGCCCCAGTTCCGACGTGACCTGCGCGAACAGGCCGATGGCCACGCCCGCGATCCCGGCGATGCCCGAACCAAGGCCAAAGGTCATCATGGCGATACGCCCCGGATTGATGCCCATGCTGGCGGCCATGCCGGGGTTCTGGGTGACGGCCCGCACCTCCAGCCCCAGCCGGGTGCGGCGCATGATGAACAGAAACAGCGCCAGAAAGATCAGCGCCAGCACAAAGATCGCCACCCGGATGGACGAGATGCCGACGATTTCCCCCCACCCGACCGAGCCTTGCAGCCAGTCGGGCGCGGTCAGCGGGCGGGCCTGCGTGCCAAAGATGTTCTTGGCCAGCTGTTGCAGCGCAATCGACACCCCGAAGGTGGCCAGCAGCGTTTCCAGCGGGCGGCGGGCCAGATGGCGGATCACCAGCAGATACAGCACCACCCCGGCGGCGAATGTCACCGCGAAAGCCGCCGGCAGCGCCACGATCAGCGACAGCGTGCGGTCGGAAATCAGCCCCTGCACGACATAGCCGGTATAGGCGCCCATCATGATGAATTCGCCATGCGCCATGTTGATGACGCCCATCACCCCAAAGGTGATCGCCAGACCGATGGCCGCCAGAAAATAGATCGAGGCCAGCGACAGCGCATCCAGCGCCAGATCCACGCCGGTCAGCGCATTCTGGCGCAGCGCGATGGCATTCAGCGCCGATTGCGCGGCTGCGGTCACGGCCGGGTCGGGTTCGGCATAGATGTCGGCAAAGACGTGGCGGGCCAGCGCGGCGTCCACCTCGTCCGTGGTGGCGGCCAGCGGCACAAGGCCCTGACGCTCCAGCGCGGACCAGGCGCGGTCGCGGGCCGCCGGGTCGGACAGATCGGCCAAGGGCACGCCCCCCACCATACCGTCGCGGATCTGCGCCGCCAGCGCCGCCTTTTGATCCGCGCCGCTCAGCGGGGCCTGCGCCAGACCGCCACGCACCAGCAGCGCATAGGCTTCATCGCGCGCAAGATCGTCGCCCGGCGTCAGGCTGCGGGCGATATTGGCCCCCTGCGGCAAGGTCAGCCCGGCAAAGCGGGTGGTGGCCAGCAGCGGATTCAGCGCCCCCTGAAAATCAGCCCCGGTCGAGCCGGACAGATCCCCGATGGCCGCCACCCGCGCGGCGCTGTCGGGGTCAAAGCGGATGGTCAGCAGCCGTTCCAGCCGCAGCTTGCGGGCGGCCAGTTCCGGGTCGGGGTCGGGCGGGGCCGCGCGCAGCGCCGCCAGATGATCGGCATTGCCGTCGCGGGCGATGGCATCCAGCGCAGCCGCGCGGCGGGCCGGGTCGGGATCGGCGATCTGCCCGGCCACCAGCGCCCCGGCGATCAGCCCCCGCACGCCTGAATTGGGCCGCAGCGCACGGGCCTGCCCCGGCACCTCTGCCCCGGTCACGGCATCGCGCAGCACATCGCCCTGAATAATGACCAGCCGCCCGTCATCGGCCTGCCCCAGCCGCCGGTCGGCCCATGCCGCCAGCAGAGCCGCCCCCTGCGGCCCGGTCTCGGCCAGCGCCTCGATCACCGGGGCGATGGTCTGGCGCGAGGGATTGGCGATCTGGTCGCGGTGCCGGTCGATCACCGCGCCCAGATCCTGTGACTGAGCAGGGGCAGCAGACCACGCTGCGATCATCACCAGAAAACAGAACAGAACATGTCGCATAGGTTTCGCCCCCGTCCAGCCATTCATCGGGGCGGCGCAGGGCCGCCCCGCATCGCGTCAATAATTCGACTGAATCTGCACGCAGCTTTCGGTCTGGCTGTTCCACATGCCACAGCCCTTGCCCGGCCAGTCCGAGGTCAGCACGGCCGAGGCAGGCAGGTAATCGGTCCAGGCATCGCCCGGAACCGGGTCGGTCTGGCTGACGATATCGAACTGGCCGTCCTCGCGGATTTCACCGATCAGCACCGGCTTGGTCAGGTGGTGGTTGGGCAGCACGGTGGCGGTGCCGCCGGTCAGGTTGGGCACCTCGACCCCGACGATGGCATCCAGCACCGCATCGGTGTCGGTGGTGCCGGCCTTTTCCACCGCCGCGACCCACGCCTGAAAGCCGATCATCGTCGCCTCCATCGGGTCGTTGGTCACGCGGCTTGCATCGCCGGTAAACTGCTGCCAGCCCTGAATGAAGGCGGCGTTTTCGGGCGTGTCGGCGCTTTCGAAATAGTTCCACGCCGCCAGATGGCCGACAAGATTGGCGGTATCCAGCCCCGACAGTTCCTCTTCGCCGACGGAAAAGGCCATGACGGGGATGTCATCGGCGCTGATACCCGCCGCCGCCAGTTCCTTGTAAAAGCCGACATTCGCATCGCCGTTGATGGTGGACACCACGCCCACCCGCTTGCCGTCGCGCCCCAGCGCAACCACATCCGCCACGATCCGCGACCAGTCAGAATGCCCAAAGGGGGTATAGTTCACGAAAATATCGCCGCCAGCGACGCCCTTGCCCGCCAGATAGCTTTCCAGAATCGTGTTCGTGGTGCGCGGATAGACATAATCGGTGCCCAGCAGCGCCCATTTTTCCACGCCCAGCTCATCGGCCATGTAATCCACCGCCGGGATCGCCTGCTGGTTCGGGGCCGCGCCGGTATAGATGACGTTTTTCGACGATTCCTCGCCCTCGTATTGCACGGGATAGAACAGCAGGCCGTTCAGTTCCTCGACCACCGGCAGCACCGCCTTGCGGCTGACGCTGGTCCAGCAGCCAAAGATGGCATCCACGCCCTGATCGGAAATCAGCTCGCGCGCTTTTTCGGCGAACAGCGGCCAGTCCGAGGCGGGATCGACGACCACCGCCTCGATCTGCCTGCCCAGAACGCCGCCTTTGGCGTTTTGCTGTTCCACCAGCATCAGGACGGTATCCTTCAGCGTGGTTTCGGAAATCGCCATCGTGCCGGACAGCGAATGCAGCACGCCGATCTTGATGGTGCCGTCATCGGCCAGTGCCGCGCCCGCCAGCACCAGCGCCATGGCCGAGCCGCCCAGAATTGCCCTTGCTTTCCGCATCTTGTTCCCTTTCAGGCCGCATGGGTCCACCCGCTGCCGGAACCGGCGCGGCGCAGTCTGTGCGCGGCGTTTTGTTTAACCGTGGCAGCCGCCTGTCGCGGCCTTCGCATATGCAGAAAAACCGGGGCGGGCAGCGGCGGCAATGCTGCGCGGGCGTTTCGGCCCCGCCGGACGCCGGCTGCCCGTTTGCGGGGCGGCAGCGGGCCGCGCTGCCCTGCGATTAAGCAAAACCGTCACGCCGGGGCCAGCACCAGCCCGCCCTGAACGGCGATGAAATCCGCAATCGCGGCCACGCCCTGCCCGTGGCGCAGCGCCGCCATGACCACCGCCCGCCCCGCGCGCGATTCGCGGGCATCCGATTCCAGCAGTGCGGCATCCACGCCGACATGCGGCGCCAGATCGGTCTTGTTCACCACCAGCAGATCGGATCGCGCCAGACCGGGGCCGCGTTTGCGCGGAATATCCTGCCCGGCGGCGGTGTCGATCACATAGATCGTCAGATCGGCCAGTTCCGGCGAAAAGGTCGCGGCCAGATTGTCGCCGCCCGATTCGATCAGGATCAGGTCAAGATCAGGATGCGCCGCGCTCAGATCGGCGACGGCGGCAAGGTTGATACTGGCGTCCTCGCGGATGGCGGTATGCGGACAGCCGCCGGTTTCAACCCCGCGCACCCGGTCCGAGGGCAGAACCTGCGCGCGGGTGACGGCCTCGGCGTCTTCGCGGGTGTAGATGTCGTTGGTGATGACCGCCATCGACAGGCGCGGGGCCAGCAGGCGGGCCAGTTCGATGGTCAGCGTCGTCTTGCCCGCACCGACGGGGCCGCCGATGCCGACACGCAAGGGGCCATTGCTCATGTCCGAAAGATCCTTGTTTGCATGGTTTCATGGCGCATCTGCGCAATTTCGGCACCAATGGCGCAGGTGCCCAGATCGGATTCGCCCGCATCCGCCGCGCGGGCGGACAGGTGCAGGATCGCCGGGCCAAGCCCGTGCAGCAGCGCCTGCCCCTGATCCGCCCCCAGCGGCAGGTATCGCACCGCCGCCAGCGTCAGGTTCAGCGCCTGCCCGTGCAGATACAGCGCGATCACCTCGGCCCGCGGCAGCGGCTGGCCCGACAGCGCGCGCCCCACCGCCACCGGCAGCGCAGCGGCAGAGGCGGGCGCGCCGGTCAGAGCCGCCGCAGTGCGGGCAAAGGCCGCGCCTTGTTCCAGCGTATCCGTCAGCCGTTCCGACGACAGGCACAGCGCGCGGGCCAGATCGTCCAGCGCGGCATGATCGGCCCCGGGGCGCAGCGCCAGCGACAGGATCACCGCATCCGACCAGCCCGCCCCATGGGCCAGCACATCGCCCAGCCAGCACGCCAGCCCGTCCGCATCCCGGATCATGCCCTGATCCATCGCCCATTCCAGCCCCTGCGCATAGGCGAACGCCCCGGTCGGAAAGGCAGGCGACAGCAGTTGCACCGCCAGCAGCCGGGCCGACCCGGCGGCGTCAGTGGCGGCGTCAGTGGCTGTGGCCAAAGGTGCGGCCATGGCCATAGGCCCCGCCCTCGGGGCAAAACGGCGCAAAGCTGCGCGTGACGCTGCCCCCCAGTTGCAGCACCATCTGTTCCAGCACCGGATCGGCGCGGATCACCAGATGATCTGTTCCGATCTGGCACGGGCAATGGCGGTTGCCGATATGCCATGCCAGCCGCAACAGATCGCCGGTGATGTGCAAAACCGGCTCGTAAGCCTCGGCCACCTCGATGGCGCGGCCATCGGTCAGGGCCAGCGCCATACCGCCCGACAGGCTGACCGTCTGCGGCAGATCGACCATAAAGGCCGCGCCGCTGTCGGTGGTCAGGCGTTTGCGGCGCAGGCAGCGGGCGTCGTAATCCAGCACCACCCGGCCCGCCACCTCGCGGCCATGATCCGGGGGCAGCACGCTGTCGGCCACCCCCAGATCGACGGGGTTCGTTACAGTTTTCGCGGTCTGGGTCATCACCACCTCAATACAGGAAATAGCGTTGCGCCAGCGGCAGTTCGCCCGCCGGTTCGCAGGTCAGCAGCTCGCCATCGGCGCGCACCTGATAGGTTTCCGGGTCCACCTCGATGGCGGGTGTGGCATCGTTCAGCCGCATGTCGGATTTGCCGATGCCACGGGTGTCGCTGACGGCAAGAGCGGCCTTGCCCAGCCCGTCGCAGCACCCCGCATCCGCCCCGGCGCGCGACACGAAATGCACCGCCGCCGACTGGCAGGCACGCCCCAATGCGCCGAACATGGGCCGCATCGCCATCGGCTGCGGCGTCGGGATCGAGGCATTCGCATCCCCCATCTGCGCCGCCACGATCTGCCCGCCGATCAGCACCATATCCGGCTTGGCCCCGAAAAACGCCGGGTGCCAGATGACCAGATCGGCGCGCTTGCCCGGCTCGACGCTGCCCACATGGGCGGAAATCCCGTGCGCCACCGCCGGATTGATGGTGTATTTCGCCACATAGCGGCGGGCGCGCAGATTGTCGTTTTCGCCCGTCTCGCCCGACAGACGCCCGCGCTGCACCTTCATCTTGTGCGCGGTCTGCCATGTCCGCGTGACGACCTCGCCCACCCGGCCCATGGCCTGACTGTCGGACGAGATGATCGAGAACGCACCCAGATCGTGCAGAATATCCTCGGCCGCGATGGTTTCGCGCCGGATGCGGGATTCGGCAAAGGCCACATCCTCGGGGATGGCGCGGTCGAGGTGGTGGCAGACCATCAGCATATCGAGATGTTCCTCGATCGTGTTGACGGTATAGGGCCGCGTCGGGTTGGTCGAGGACGGGATCACGTTCTGCGACCCCACCACGCGGATGATGTCGGGGGCATGGCCGCCGCCCGCGCCTTCGGTGTGATAGGCGTGGATCGTGCGCCCGCCGATGGCCGCCAGCGTGTTTTCGACAAAGCCGGATTCGTTCAGCGTGTCGGTGTGGATCATCACCTGAATGTCGTGGCGGTCGGCAACGGTCAGGCAACAGTCGATGGCGGCGGGGGTGGTGCCCCAGTCCTCGTGCAGTTTCAGCGCCATGGCCCCGGCGCGGATCTGTTCGACCAGCGCATCCGGGCGCGAGGCATTGCCCTTGCCCGACAGGCCGATGTTCATCGGCAGGCTGTCGGCCGCCTCGAACATGCGGCGCAGGTGCCAGGGGCCGGGGGTGCAGGTGGTGGCCAGCGTGCCATGCGCCGGGCCGGTGCCGCCGCCGATCATGGTGGTGGTGCCCGCCGCTAATGCCTCGTCCACCTGCTGCGGGCAGATAAAGTGGATATGGCAGTCGATGGCCCCCGCCGTGATGATCCGCCCTTCGCCCGCGATGATTTCGGTGCCCGGCCCGATGATGATGGTCACACCGGGCTGAGTGTCGGGGTTGCCCGCCTTGCCGATGGCGTGAATGCGCCCGTCGCGCAGCGCAATATCGGCCTTGTAGATGCCGGAATGGTCAAGGATCAGCGCATTGGTGATGACCGTATCGGCGGCCCCGTCCGCGCGGGTGATCTGGCTTTGGCCCATACCGTCGCGGATCACCTTGCCGCCGCCGAACTTGACCTCTTGGCCATAGGTGGTCAGGTCGCGTTCGACCTGTATCACCAGATCGGTATCGCCAAGGCGCACGCGGTCGCCGGTGGTCGGGCCGTAATGCGCCGCGTAATCGGCACGGGTGATTTCAACCGGCATCCAGCGCCCCCATGACATGACCGTTAAAGCCCCAGACCGCCCGCGCCCCCGCAAAGGGGATCAGCCGCACCTCGCGCTGCTGACCGGGTTCAAAGCGGATCGCGGTGCCTGCGGGGATGTCCAGCCGCATCCCGCGCGCGGCGGCGCGGTCGAATGTCAGCCCGGCGTTGGTTTCGGCAAAGTGGTAATGGCTGCCGACCTGCACCGGGCGGTCGCCGGTATTGGCGACCATCAGCGCGATGGCCGTCTGCCCGGCGTTCAGGGTGATGGTGCCGGGGGCGGGGATGATTTCTCCGGGGATCATTGCTTAGCCCGCCATTGCCAGCGCGGCCCCGGCCAGCCCGGTCGCCGCCCCCGCCAGACGCAGCACCAGCGCCGGGGCCAGACGCGCCGCCGCAATGCCCGCGCCATGCAGCAGCGCCGTGGCCAGCGCAAAGCCCGCCGCATAGGCCAGCAGCCCGGTGGCCGGGCCTTCGGCCCCATGCGCCCAGCCATGCGCGGCCCCGAACACCGCCACTGCCGCCAGCAGCACCGCCATCGGCAGGCGCAGCGCCAGTGCCACCAGCACCCCCAGCACGATGACCGAAGCAAGGATCACCGGCTCGACCCCGGCAAAGGGCAGGCCCGCCGCCCCGGCAACCCCGCCCGCCAGCATCGCGCCGACAAAGGTGGCGGGCAGTTGCCAGACCGCGCGCCCGCCAAGCTGCGCCGCCAGCACACCCAGCGCGACCATGGCCAGAACGTGATCCGCCCCGCCCAGAGGGTGCGCTATCCCCGCGGCCAGCGTGCCCGCATCATGGCCGGGATGGGCCAGCGCCACCTGCGGCAGCATCAAAAAGGCAGCGGATGTGAAAAGCCGTTTCATTGCAATCTCCTATCGGATGGGATGGTGGACCGTGACCAGCTTGGTCCCGTCGGGGAAGGTGGCCTCGACCTGCACGGTCTCGATCATGGCGGCGATGCCGGGCATACATTGATCGGCGGTAATCACCTGCCCGCCCGCCGCCATCAGATCGGCGACGCTGCGCCCCTCGCGCGCGCCCTCGACCACGAAATCGGTAATCAGGGCGATCGCCTCGGGGTGGTTCAGCCTGACGCCGCGTTGCAGGCGTCCGCGCGCGACCATGGCGGCAAGGCTGACCAGCAGCTTGTCTTTTTCACGAGGTGTCAGGTTCATCGGGGGCCTTTCATAGCTGCCAGACGCGCGGCACGCCGCCGGGGCGCAGGGTTTCAATCAGCCGGATCATCTGCCGCCGCAGCGGCCAGCCATCGGCGGCAACCGCCCGCACGACCAGCCGCCCGTCCCAGGCAGAGGCGGCGGCGCTGACGCCGGGTTCGCTCAGCACGGCGCGCACCGGGGCCAGCGCATCGGCGGCGCCGTCCTGCACCAGCATCAGCACCGCCATCGCCCGCGCCCCGCCCAGCAGGGCACCAGTCGCGCGGTCCAGCGCCGCATCGGTCAGCCGCAGCGGATCGACCAGCAGCGGGCGGCCATTGCGGCGGATCACCCGCCGGTCGGTCAGATCAAGGCAGCGCACGGTTTCGCCCATGGCGGCGCGGCCCAGAATGATCGTCTCCAGCCCCAGAAAGGCCGCATCCGGGGCCAGATCGACCGTAGTCTGCCGGTGCAGCCGCGCATCATTGAACAGGATGGTTTCCTGCGGCAGCCAGCTCAGCCGCGCGCCCGGCCCCGCCGTCAGGCTGACGGTGACGCGCGCCGGGGGGCCGCTGGCGCGATAGGCGCGCTCGGCCGTTTGGGTGGTGGCGGTTGCGGTGCCCTGCGCCAGTGTCAGCGACAGATCCAGCCGGTCGCCATCGGTCAGCCCGCCGGATGTGTTCAGAAACACCACCTCGGGCTGGCCGTGCAGCCGCAGCATCGCCTTGGCCGAGCCGGCCTGATGCAGCGCCGCCAGCCGCCCCCCCGACAGGGCAACACGGGCCTGACCAAAACTGCGCTGCATCGGGGCGGTGTCCAACATGCCCCCAGCAATAGCGGCGGCGGTGCCGACCAAAAGCCGGGCACGCGCCTTATCACTGCGGGAAATGCGCATCCGCCCGGCAAAAGGCTGCAAAACAGGCAGATTGCCCGTCTGACAGGCAGAAATGAGACGCCCGGCCCCCTGCGCCCCCTCTTGCACCCTCTGCGCCACGGCCTAAGCTGCCCCTGTCACCAGAGGTTTCCCATGCCCGCACCGCTTAACATCCTGAAACAACGTCTGGCGCGGGGCGAGGTGCTGCACGGCATCTGGCTGGGCCTTGCCGATCCCTATGCGGCGGAAATCGCGGCGACGGCGGATTTCGACTGGCTGCTGATCGACGGCGAACATGCGCCCAATGATCTGCGCAGCCTGTCGGCACAGGTGGCGGTGCTGGCCGGTAAAGCGCCTGCGCCAGTGCTGCGCCTGCCCGACGACGACCCGGCCCGGATCAAGCAGGCACTGGACATCGGGGTGCAGTCGCTGCTGATCCCGATGGTGGACAGCGCCGAACAGGCCGCACGCGCCCTGCGCGCCACCCGCTATGCGCCGCAGGGCATCCGTGGCGTGGGGGCGGGGCTGGCGCGGGCCTCGGGCTGGGGGGCGGTGCCGGATTATGTGGCCACGGCGAATGACCAGATCTGCCTGATCGTGCAGGTGGAATCGGTGGCCGGGCTGGCGGCGCTGGACGATATTCTGGCCGTGCCCGGCCTTGACGGCGTATTCATCGGCCCCGCCGATCTGGCCGCCGACATGGGCCACGCCGGGCAATCATCCCACCCAAAGGTGCGTGCGGCGGTCACGGATGCGCTGCGCCGTATCCGCGCCGCAGGGCGTTCGGCGGGGATGCTGTCCACCGACCCCGGCTTTGTCGCCGAATGCGTCGAGGCGGGGGCGAATTTCGTCGGCGTCGGCATCGACGTAACCACGCTGGCGCAGGGTCTGCGCGATCTGGCGCGGCGCTATCGGGGCTGAACAGAACGGTCTTCGATCAGGATAACGCATCTTGGTTGCCCACGGCACCGCCTGAGGTTCCGTCGCGGTGCGGATTGTGCTTTCCTTCTGGCTGGAAGGCCGGACTATGTCAGCGCCATGACGGTCGGGACCAGAGGCCATGGAAGGCTTGCCCCGCACCGAACCTTTTTCGAGAAACTGCCTGAGCAGAAGATCCCGACATCACGCTGCCCAAACTCAAAGACGCGCTGCCGCAGCCAAAGGCGTTTTCGCCCATCACTCACCCATTGCCAGCCTGAACTCACCGGAAAAGTCGCTGGTGGCTGCCGAACACGGCGGTGCCAAGGCAAGACAGCGGCGAACCGGGCGGTCCGTGCATCGCCTGCCAGCCGTCGCGGATCGACCGGAACGCGCGGCGGTCATCAACGAACCGCAGGTCCGCACAGAAAAACCTTGCTGAAGCCATGCTTACCCGCCTGCGTGGCACAGGGCCGGGTATAGATACGCCCCTCGGTGTTTCAGGGGTGCGATGGATGCCGCATTCGCAACCTGTGTGCGCAAGGTCCCTGCCCCGCCACCCAAGACCTTCATAGCTTTGGGGAAAGTGGCCGCCCTTGGGCGGCCACCCGTATCAGCCCTGCAAGTCGTCGGGCATCACGCCCTTGGGGATGTTCTGATAGCTGACCGGCCGCAGGAAACGGCGGATCGACAGGGTGCCGACCGAGGTTGCGCCGAAATTGGTGCTGGCGGGATAGGGGCCGCCGTGGACCATGGCATCGGCGACCTCGACCCCGGTGGGGAAGCCGTTGAACAGCACCCGGCCCGCCTTGCGTTCCAGCACGGGCAGCAGGGCGCGGGCCAGATCGGTGTCGCCTGCATCCATATGGACGGTAGCGGTCAACTGGCCCTCGAACCCGCGCGCCAGTGCCAGCATCTCGGACGCATCCGCCACCCGGACCACAAGGCCAAGCGGGCCGAACACCTCTTCGCCCAGGGCGTGATCCTGCAAATAGCTGGCAGCGTCGGTCTCATAAAGGTTCGGGTTCGCCTCGCGCCCCTCGCTTTGGGTGGACAGCAAGGGGGTGACGCTGTTGCGGGTCTCGAACCGCTGCTGGCCATCGCGATACGCCTGCGCGATGCCGTCGGTCAGCATGACCTGCGGGCCAACCTTGGCCAGCGCGGCCTTGGCGGCGGCGACAAAGGCATCGCCATCGGCGCCGGTGCCGACCACCGCAATGCCGGGATTGGTGCAGAACTGCCCCGCGCCCATGGTCAGCGACGCGGCCCAGCCGGTGCCGATGTCGGCCCCGCGCGCGGCGGTGGCGGCAGGCAGGACGAACATCGGGTTGACCGAGCCAAGCTCGCCAAAGAACGGGATCGGCTCGGGGCGGGCGGCGCACAGATCGAACAGCGCCCGGCCCCCGGCCAGCGACCCGGTAAAACCGACCGCCTTTATCAGCGGATGCTGAACCAGCGCCTGCCCGACATCGCGGCGTCCGCCCTGAATCAGGCTGAACACGCCCGCGGGCATATCGCAGCGGGCAATGGCGGCATGGATCGCCTCGGCCACGATCTCGCCGGTGCCGGGATGGGCGGAATGGCCCTTGACCACGACCGGGCAACCGGCCGCCAGCGCCGCCGCCGTATCACCGCCCGCCACCGAAAAGGCCAGCGGAAAGTTCGAGGCGCCGAACACCGCCACCGGGCCGATCGGGCGCTGGATCATCCGCAGATCGGGGCGCGGCAGCGGCTGGCGGTCGGGCAGCGCCGGGTCGTGGCGCAGGTCCAGATAGTCGCCCTTGCGGATATGGTCGGCGAACAGGCGCAACTGGCCCGTCGTGCGCCCGCGTTCGCCGTTCAGCCGCGCTTGGGGCAGGCCGGTTTCCTGCGTGCCGATCTGGGTGATCGCCTCGGCGCGGGCCTCGATTTCATCGGCGATGGCGTCAAGGAAATCGGCACGGGCCGCGCGCGGGGCATAGCCATAGGACCAAAAGGCATCCTCGGCGGCACGGGCCGCGCGATCCACCAGTTCCACCGTCCCGACCGAGAAATCATGCGCCGGGCCGTGGGCCGGTTCGGATGCAAAGCTCTGGTCGCCGCCAACCCATTCGCCCGCGATCAGATGTTTTCCATGCGGTGTAAAGCTCATCTCAGCGCCCCGTTTTCTGCCGCCATTCGGCGTATTTCTGTTGGTTTTCGTCCTTGGTCGAGGGATACAGCCCGATGATCCCGGCACCGGCCTGAACCTGTTCCAGCACGAAATCCTCATAGCTTTCCATGCCGGTGCATTCCTCGGCGATCTCGTCGGCCAGATCGGCGGGGATGACCATCACGCCATCACCGTCACCGACCAGCACATCGCCGGGGAACACCGCAACATCGCCGCAGGCGACGGGGATGTTGATGTCCAGCGCCTCGTGCAGGGTCAGGTTGGTGGGGGCAGAGGGGCGGGCGCAATAGGCGGGCATGTCCAGCGCGCCGATCCCCTCGGCATCGCGAAAGCCGCCGTCAGACACGACACCCGCCGCACCACGCAGCGCCAGCCGGGTTATCAGGATCGAACCGGCAGTGGCGGCGCGGGCATCCTTGCGGGCGTCCATCACCAGAACATGACCGGGCGGGCAGGTTTCCACCGCGACCCGCTGCGGATGGTCGGCATTGCGGAATACGGTGATCGGGTTCCGATCCTCGCGCGCGGGGATATAGCGCAGGGTGAAGGCCTGCCCGACCATGTTTTCGGGCTTGCGGGCGACGGGCACCACGCCCTGAATGAACTGGTTGCGCAGGCCGCGCTTATACAGCGCCGTGGCAACCGAGGCGGTCGAGACCTTTTTCAGCCGGTCGCGGGTTTCATCGGAAAGGGTGTAATCACTCATCGCTTATCCTCGGGTAAGGCCGTTCGCGGCCATGAAGGTTGTCAGCCTGGCTTGCTGCGCATCGGTCAGCGGCCAGGCAGAAGGCGCGCGGGTGGGGCCGCAATCCAGCCCCTGCGCGATCAGGGCCGCCTTGACCCCGGTGACATTCGTGCCGTTCATTTCCTCGGCGCGGATGTCCTCGAACGCGCGCATATCGGCGATCAGGGCATTTGCGTCGGCATAGTTGCCCGCTTCCAGCGCGGCATGAATCGCCAGCGAGCGTTCAGGCCAGACGTTAATCAGCCCCGAGGTGAACCCCCGCGCGCCCACGGCATAGAATGTCGGTGCCCAGACCTCGGCCAGACCACCGACCCAGACGATAGACGGATCGCAGGCGGCCCTGGCCTCGGCCAGACGCATCGGGTTGGGGGTGGCCCATTTCACCCCCTTGACCCCCGGCACGGCGCACAGATCGGCAATGGCCCCGGTGCCGATGGCGTCATTGCGCAGATACAGCATCATCGGCACCCCCCCCGAGGCATCCGCCACCGCCTTCAGGTAATCGACGATCCCGCGCGGCGCGACGAAAGGGTCTGGCGGCTGATGCACCATCAGCGCCGCCGCCCCGGCATCGGCGGATGCCCGCGCCAGCCGCTGCGCATCGCGCAAGCCGCGCCCGACGCCGGCCAACAGCGGCGCACGGCCCGCGATCAGCCCGGCGACCTCGGCCACCATGGTGCAGGCCTCGTCCGTGGTCAGGGCATAGAATTCACCCGTGTTGCCGTTCACCACCGGCATATGCAGCCCCGCCGTCAGGGCGCGGTCAATGATCGGGGCCAGCCGCACGGGCGCGACCTCGCCCGCATCGTCATAAGGCGTCACAAGGATGCCCGAAATGCCCGTCAGGGCTTGATCGAGTGTCATTTTATCCCCCATCAGAAAATCTCCGGCTCGCCTGCGGCCTTGCCAAAACCGCGTTCCAGAAAATCGAAATCACAGCCCTTGTCGGCCTGCGTCACATGGCGCGAGAACATCCAGCCATAGCCACGGTCGAATTTCGGCTGTGGCGGGGTCCATGCGGCCTGACGGCGCTTCAGCTCGTCCTCGTCCACCAGCATGTCCAGCCGCCGCGCGGGCAGATCCAGCCGCACGATGTCGCCGGTGCGCAACAGCGCCAGCGGCCCGCCGACATAGCTTTCCGGCGCGACATGCAGCACGCAGGCCCCGTAAGAGGTGCCCGACATACGCGCATCGGAAATCCGCAGCATATCGCGATGGCCCTGTTTAATCAGCGCCTTGGGGATCGGCAGCATCCCCCATTCGGGAAAGCCCGGCCCACCCTGCGGCCCCGCATTGCGCAGCACCAGCACCGTGTCGGGCGTCACATCCAGATTTTCATCGTCGATGGCGGCCTTCATTTCGGGATAGCTGTCGAACACCAGCGCCGGGCCTTGGTGGACGTGATATTTCGGATCGCAGGCGGCAGGTTTGATAACCGCACCATCGGGGCAAAGATTGCCGCGCAGCACCGCCAGCGAGCCTTCGTGATAGACCGGATTGCTTAACGGGCGGATCACATCATCATTATAGACCTGCGCGCCTGTCAGGTTTTCGCCCATGGTCTTGCCGGTGACAGTCAGCGCGGACAGATCCAGCCGGTCCCTGATCTGCGCCATCAGGGCGCGCAGACCGCCTGCATAGAAGAAATCCTCCATCAGATAGTCTTTACCCGAGGGGCGGACATTCGCGATCAGCGGCGTTTCGCGGCCAAGCGCGTCCAGATCGTCCAGCGTCAGATCGACGCCCGCGCGTCGGGCCATGGCGATCAGGTGAACGACGGCATTGGTGGAACAGCCCGTCGCCATCGCCACGATGGCCGCGTTACGCACCGATGCCGGGGTGACGATCTGATCCGGGGTCAAATCCTCCCACACCATATCGACGATCCGCCGCCCGCAGTCAGAGGCCATGCGCTGATGCCCGCTGTCCACCGCCGGCACCGAGGATGCGCCCGGCAGGGTCAGCCCCATCGCATCGGTGATCGCGGTCATGGTGCTGGCGGTGCCCATGGTCATGCAGACGCCGGGCGAACGCGCGATACCGCCCTGAAGCCCCTGCCATTCGGCGTCCGAGATATTGCCGGCCCGCCGCTCGTCCCAGTATTTCCACGCATCCGACCCGGACCCCAGCGCGCGGCCCGCATAATTCCCGCGCAGCATCGGCCCGGCGGGCAGATAGATCATCGGCACGCCCGCCGTCAGCGCCCCCATGACCAGCCCCGGCGTGGTCTTGTCGCAACCGCCCATCAGCACCACACCATCCAGCGGGTGCGAACGGATCTGTTCCTCGGTCTCGATCGCCAGCAGGTTGCGATACAGCATCGAGGTCGGCTTGGTGAAACTTTCGTCCACCGACAGCGAAGGCAGTTCCACCGGAAAGCCGCCCGCCGCCAGAACGCCGCGCTTCACATCCGCCGCGCGTTCGCGGAAATGGGCGTGACAACTGTTCAGTTCGGACCATGTGTTCAGGATGCCGATGATCGGCTTGCCCATGAAATCGGCCTCGGAATAGCCAAGCTGCATCATCCGCGACCGATGGCCAAAGCTGCGCAGATCGTCGGGCGCGAACCAGCGGGCGGACCGCAGATCCTGCGGGGTTTTTCTGTGTGTCATGGTCTTTTCCTTTGCGGCGGCAGTCATTCCTCGCCCCCGGCTTTCATCAGATTGTTGGCCTGGCGGGGCCGGAACTCGACCCACAGCTGCCAGATGATCGACAGCGCGGCCAAGGTCAGGAAGGTGCCGGAAATCGGGTTGGTCAGGAATCCGGTCCAATCCCCGCGCGACAGTTGCAGCCCGCGGCGGAAACTGGTTTCCGCCATCGGCCCAAGGATAAAGCCGATGATAAAGGGCGCGGTCGGCATTCCCGCCTTGACGAAGGCAAAGCCCAGCACGCCAAAGGCAAGGATCGTCCAGATGTCAAAGACCCGGCTGGCCAGACCAAAGGCCCCGACGGCGCACAGCACCAGAATGATCGGCAGCAGGATATGTTTCGGGATCGCCAGCAGGCGAATGAAAATCCGCAGCCCCCAGAACTCCAGCACCAGCATCACGACAGCGGACACGATCAGCGCCGCAAAGATCGTATAGACCAGCGGGCCTTGCGTCAGAAACAGCATCGGGCCGGGCTGGATACCGTGGATCATCAGCCCGCCCAGCAGGATCGCCGTCACCGCATCGCCCGGAATGCCCAGCGTCAGCAGCGGCACCATGGCGCCGCCGATCCCGGCATTATTGGCGGATTCCGACGCGACCACGCCTTCGATGGTGCCTTTGCCGAATTGTTCGGGCGTTTTGGACCGCTTTTTGGCCGCGATATAGGAAATGATGTTCGAGGTTCCCGCCCCGACCCCCGGCAAAATGCCGATGCCCAGACCGATCAGCGCAGACCGGATGGCATTGGGGATCTGCCCGATGAATTCGGCCAGCGAAAAGCCAAAGCCCTTGATGCGCACCATCCGCGCCCGGCCGTCATTGGGATCGGCGGTCCTGGCGCCTTCGGCAACCTTGATGATCTCGGCCACGGCGAACATGCCGACCAGCACGGTCAGGATGGAAAAGCCCGCGTTCAGCTCGACCCGGCCAAAGGTAAAGCGCGTGGTCGCATCCACCGGCGCGATGCCGACCGTGGACACGGCAAAGCCCAGCACCCCGGCGAACACGCCCTTGGCCATGGAACCCGACGACAGCGTGGCGATCAGCGTCAGCGAAAACACTGCGATGGCAAAATATTCATGCGGGCCAAAAGACAGCGCCACCTGCGCCAGCCACGGCGCAATGAACATCAGCGCGGCAATGGAAATCAGCGTGCCGATAAAGGAAAACACGATGCCCACGCCCAAAGCCTTGGCACCCTCGCCCTTTTCCATCATCGGGGCGCCGTCGAAGGTGGTGGCGATAGAAGACGGTGTGCCGGGGATTTTCAGCAGGATTGCCGAAATCAACCCGCCCGAGGTCGCCCCCACGAACAGCGCGATCAACAGCGCCATGCCCGCGCCGGGCGACAGGCCATAGGTCATCGGCAGGCACAGCGCGATGGCCATGACGGCGGTCAGGCCGGGCACCGCGCCAAACACGATGCCAACGCCGACGCCGATCACGATCAGCATGAACACCTGCGGCGACAGGACGTTCAGAAATCCGGTTGCAAGAAGATCAAGCATTGTCCCCCCCCTTACGGCAGCAGCGCGGTCAGCGGACCAGCCGGCAGCATCAGCCCGAAGCCATAGCGAAAGGTGGCGAAAATCACCGCAGATGCCGCCAGCGCAATGACGGCATAAACGGCATAGGGCGTGCGAATGCCGCGCGGGGTCAGCACGATGAACTGCGCAAACAGATAAAGCGGCGTCGCCAGCGGAAATCCGATCCGCCCCAATGCCGCGACATAAGCCGCAATCAGCACCAGCGTCAGCCCGACCGTCATCATGTCCGAACCGGGACGCGATGCGGTTTCCGTCTCGGCCCGGTGTTCGGCCGCAACCACCGCATCGCCAATCGGGCCGTGCCCCGCTGCGACAGCCTCGGCCGGGTCGCCCATCACGGTGGTGGTGTTTTGCAGCGGTGCCCACCACTTGCGCAGCACGGCGAACAGTTCGATCAGCCCCAGCCCGATCATCATCATGGCCAGCAGCGTCGGCACGGTCGAGGCGTCAACCCCGTCCCGGTTCGGCACGCCCATCGACATGCCCATATACACAACCCCCGCCCCCAGCATGGCGAGCGCGACAATCATATCCTTGTGGCGCATGGCTCCCCTCCCCCTTGTGCCGGTTGGAACGGCGGCGCGGATACGCCGCCGTTTCGCGATCAGCGGCTTGCCTGCAAGGCGTCGCGATAGGGCATGTAGGTGTCGCGGATCTGGTTCAGACGGGTCAGCGCCTCGTCATGCGGCAGGAAGGAAACGGGCTGTTTGAAACCCTGCTCCAGATCGGCGGCATATTCGGGAGTTTCGGCGATTTGCTGCATCACCTCGTTCATCCTGGCAACGATTGCCGGATCGGTGCCTTTGGGAAAGGCAATGATATAGGGATTGGGCATCACCATATCGACGCCCTGTTCGGCAAAGGTCGGGATGTCGCCCAGAAACGGGTTCCGCTCGGCATTGGGCTGGCCCAGCACATGCATCTGCCCCGAGGTCGCATAATCCTGAATCGCCCCGTAAGAGATCCCCGCAATGTCGATCCGCCCGCCCAGCAGGCTGGCGACTTTTTCCGAAGCCGATCCGGTATCGACGATGTTCAGTTCAGTGCCCGTCGCGGCCTGAAACACCAGCCCTTGCAGATGCGAATAACCGCCCAGTTCCGTGCCAAAGGTGATGCTGCCGGGTTCCGCTGCCTGAACATCGGCCACGGTTTCCAGCCCCGACCGCTGGCTGGTCACGAATACCGCGCCCTGATCTATGGCCGGAATGCAGCAGATATCGAAATCCGCGATACCGTAATTGGCCAGACCGGATACTTCGGTCACGATCAGATGACCGGTATGGCCGAACAGCATGGTATAGCCATCCGGCTCGGCATCCTTGACCGCCGAGGTGGCGATGGTCGCCCCGCCGCCCGGCATATTGGTGATGACCATCGTGCGGCCGGTGATCTGTTCGAAATACTTGGCCATGGTGCGGGCGTTGAAATCGGTGTCACCGCCGGGGCTGGCCCCGATAATCACGTTGATCGTGCGCTCGGGCCAAGCGGTCTCGGCCAGCGCATGGGCCGGGATCAGCGTCAAAGCGCCCATCAGCGCGGCTAGCAGCGGGTGTTTCATGAAATCCTCCTCCTGTTTGCGGCCATGTGGCCACCCTCCATCTGGTGCGCTAATATATTTGCGCATCAAAGGCAAGAGGTTTATCCTTGTTGTCCGGTCCGCCATCGTGGCAGATGACAGGCAAAGGATCGTGCAAATACTGGCAAGGCAATGAAAACCGGACCCAAAAGACGACCGCTGCGCAGCGCCGTTCTGCATGATGCCCTGCGTCAGATGATCGTTACTGCCGTATTGCCGCCCGGCGCCCCCCTGAACGAACGCGACCTGTGCGCGCAATTCGGTGTCAGCCGCACCCCATTGCGCGAAGCGATTCTGCGGCTGGCCGAACATGGTCTTGTCGAAGTCGCGCCCCAGCACGGCACCTTTGTATCGCATATATCGCCGCGCGCGGTCCGGCTGGGCCATTTCCTGCGCGAAAACCTGGAACTGCCGGTGATCCGCCGACTGGCCTCGGATGCGATGCCTGACCTCACTGCGGCGCGCGCAGCGGTTCTGGAACAAAAGCTGGCCGAGACCCGCAACGACCACGCTGCCTTCATTCTGGCCGATGACGCCTTCCATCAGGCACTGTTCGAGGCGGCCTGCCTGCCCGAGATATGGGAGGTCATCCACGCGAAAAAGGCCCATCTGGACCGCAGCCGCTTTCAAAGCGGGATGCTGCGTGGCGGTCTGGCGCGGCCTATCGCCCAGCATGAGGCGATCCTGCAAGCCATTGGCGATCGCCTGCCCGACCGTGCCGTGGCCCTTGCACGGGAACATATCGACAGCGGCCTGATCGCGCTGGACTATCTGACCGATGAGGCAGCCCGATGACCCTTTACCAGAACGAGATGGAGGCCGATCTGCGCCGCCGCATCCTGTCGCTGGAACTGCCGCCGGGCAGGCCCTTGTCCCGGCCCGAGTTGCTGCGCGAATATGGTGTCAGCTCGACCCCGCTGCGCGATGCGCTGATCCAGTTGCAATCCGATGGTCTGGTGGTCGTGCAACCGCAATCGGGCACGATGGTCAGCCTGATCGACCTTGAACAGGCCCGGCAGGCGCATTTTCTGCGCAGCGCAACGGAACGGGCCATCGTGGCTGAACTGGCCGTTTCGGCCCCCTCGGGGCTGATCGCCTGCCTTGACGGCATCATCAGCCTGCAAGAACAGCACGCAGCCGCTGATCTGGCGATCTTCGCGGCACTGGACAGCCGCTTTCACGAGGAACTGTTCAAGGCGGCCAACATGATGGCGGTTCATGCCGTGATCCGCCGCGAAAGCATGCACATCGACCGCATCCGCGCCCTGCATCTGCCGGTGGGTGACAAGACCATGCAGATCCTGTCGGATCACCGGCAGATCGTGGACCGGATCAAGGCGCAGGATGTGGCAGGCGCGGTTGCGGCCATGGCCCGGCATCTGTCGCAGTCGATTGCCATCGCCCCCGAACTGCGCAGCAGAATGCCGGAATATTTCAGTCAGGCGCCGAAATCAGCACCGCACGGAAGTCATTGACATTGGTCAGCGTCGGCCCGGTTTTCACCAGATCACCGATCCCGTCGAACAGGGAATAGCTGTCATGCGCGGCCAGAACCGCGCGCGGGTCCAGCCCGGCAAGGCGGGCACGGGCCAGCGTGTCGGGGGTGATGATCGCGCCCGCCGCATCCTCGGTCCCGTCGATGCCGTCGGTGTCACCGGCCAGCGCGTGAATACCGGGGCGGCCATCCAGCGCCAAGGCCATGGCCAGCAGAAATTCGGTATTGCGGCCGCCCTTGCCGGGCTTGACCGCGCCAATGGTCACGGTGGTTTCACCCCCCGACAGCAGCACCGCCGGGCCTGCCACCGGCACCCCATGCGCCGCTGCCGACAGGGCGATCCCGGCCATGACCTGACCGGCGGCACTGGCCTCGCCCTCGATGGCATCGCCAAGGATCAGGGGCGTGACGCCAGCCGCCCGCGCCGCATCCGCCGCCGCCTGCAACGCCATCAGCGGCGTGGCGATCAGGCGGTAATCGGCCTTGAACAGCGGCTGCGCCTTGGGCGGGGTCAGCAGCAATTGCCGGGCGGCATCGGGCAGGTCTGGGCCAAGCATCGCCGCCACATCGGACAGATCGGCGTCATCCGCATCGTAAACCGTGGGACCAGAGGCAATCGCCAGCGGATCATCCCCCGGCACATCGGAAATCGCCAGCGTCACCACCTGCGCGGGTGCAGCGGCCCGCGCCAGCCGCCCGCCCTTGACCGCCGACAGCCGCCGCCTGACCCGGTTCATCACCGAAATCGGCGCGCCCGAGGCCAGCAGCAGCCGGTTGACCTGCATCTTGTCCGCCAGCGTCAGCCCCGGCGCCGGTGCGCTCATCAAGGCCGAGCCGCCGCCCGAGATCAGCGCCAGCACCAGATCATCCGGGCCAAGCCCCCGCACCGCATCCAGTATCCGTGCCGCCGCCTTTGCCCCGTTGTCGTCGGGGACGGGATGGGCCGCCTCGATCACCTGAATCCGGCGGGTCGGCACGGCATGGCCATAGCGGGTCACGACAACGCCGGTCACATCGGGCCAGACCGCCTCGACCGCGCGGGCCATGGCGGCAGCCGATTTTCCCGCCCCCACCACCACGACACGCCCCCGAGGGCGCGGCGGCAGATGCGCCGCCAGCACTCTGGCCGGATCGGCGCTGTCCACGGCGGCGCGGAACAGATGCAGCAGCAAGTCCCCGGAGTTGCGCATCATGGCCTCTCAGATGTTTTCACCGCGGATGGCATCGCAGACCGCATCCGTGACCTGCTGCGTGGTGGCGCGGCCGCCCACATCCGGGGTCAGGATACCATCGGCGCATACCTTGTCCACCGCGCGCATCAACCGTTCGGCGGCGGCGGCCTCGCCCAGATGATCCAGCATCATAGCTGCGGTCCAGAAGGTCGCGACGGGGTTAGCGATACCCTTGCCGGTGATGTCAAAGGCGGAACCGTGGATCGGTTCAAACATCGACGGATGGCGGCGTTCCGGGTCGATATTGCCGGTCGGGGCCACGCCAAGGCTGCCCGCCAGCGCACCGGCCAGATCGGACAGGATATCGGCATGCAGGTTGGTGGCGACAATGGTATCAAGGCTTTGCGGCTGTTTGACCATGCGCACGGTCATCGCATCGACCAGCATCTTGTCCCATGTCACATCGGGAAATTCCTGCGCAACCTCGGCTGCGATTTCGTCCCACATCACCATGCCGAACCGCTGCGCGTTGGATTTCGTCACCACCGTCAGCAGCTTGCGCGGGCGCGATTGCGCCAGCTTAAAGGCATAGCGCATGATCCGCGTCACACCCACGCGGGTAAAGATTGCCACCTCGGTGCCGACTTCTTCGGGCATCCCCTTATGCGTGCGCCCGCCATTGCCGGCATATTCGCCCTCGGAGTTTTCGCGCACGATCACCCAATCCAGATCGCCCGGCCCGACATCGGCCAAGGGTGACTGGATGCCCGGCAGGATTTTCGTCGGGCGGACATTGGCATATTGGTCAAAGCCCTGACAGATCGGCAGGCGCAGCCCCCACAGCGTGATGTGATCGGGCACATCCGGCGCGCCGACCGCGCCGAAAAAGATCGCGTCAAAAGGCTGCAACTGATCGCGCCCGTCATCCGGCATCAGCGCGCCGGTTTTCTTGTAGCGGTCCGACCCCCAGTCGAAATGCGTCACGTCCAGTTCGAACCCGCCGTCACGACGGGCCAGCGCCTCCAACGCCTGCAAACCGGCGGCGATGACCTCGGGGCCGATACCATCGGCGGGAATAGCGGCGATCTTGTAGGTTTTCATGACTGATCCTCCTGATTTCGCTCAGGCTAGCGGCTTGGGGCTGGCGCGCTCAATCCGCATTGAATTATATACAGATGCGCAATAATAAACCGATATGGACATCCAGCAGATCAGATGCTTTCTGGCCGTCGCCGACACGCTGCATTTCGGGCGCGCGGCGCAGGCGCTGGATATGCTGCCTGCCTCGCTTGGGCGTCAGATCAAACTGTTAGAGGATCGCTTTGGCGCGCGCCTGTTCCTGCGCACCACGCGCAGCGTGGCGCTGACGGCGGCGGGGGCGGCGATCCTGCCCGATGCCCGCGCATTGCTGGCGCAGGCCGATCTGCTGGATCAGCGCATCCGCGACGTGCGGCAGAGCGAAAGCCCGGCGCTGCGCATCGGGGCCATCGACAGCGCCGCCAACGGGCTGATGCCGCAACTGCTGCAACTGCTGCGCCAGCACCACCCCGAAATCGAGGTGCAGCTGATCGAGCAGAAAACCATCCACCTGCTGCCCAAGATCCTCAGCGGCGGGATCGACCTTGCCTTTTGCCGCCCGCCCGACATCCGCGACCCCAGGATCCGGTTCCAGACGCTGTTCTTTGAAACCGCCGTTGTCGCGCTGCCCCAAGGGCATCCGCTGGCAGACCGCGCCGGTCTGACCATCGACGATCTGGCCGATGCGCCGCTGATCGTGCCCGACCGCCGCTCGCGCCCGCATTCGCATGATCTGACCATCCGGCTGTTCACCGATGCCGGGCTGACCGCGCGGATCGCGCAGGTGGCCGAGGAAAAACACACCATCGTCAGCCTTGTCGCCACCGGCGCGGGGCTGGCCATCGTGCCGCGTTGGGTATCGCGCATCGCCGTGCCGGGGGTGGTGTTCGTGCCGCTGTCCCTGCCCGAGGGCAGCACCCGGCAAAAGCTGATCCTTGCCGCCGCATGGGCGCAAGGCACCCGCGACCCGCGCCGCGATACCGTGCTGGCGGCTCTGAACGCCAATCTGGCCCGGATCGAATCCAGCGCCTGATTGCGGCAAATATTTATATAATCCTGCGCGAATTGATCCGATGACCCCGCCCCGGTCACGCTTGCCCCGTGGTCCCGATCCGGGCCGCCGGGAACGCCTGAGGAGGAGGATTTCCCAATCATCGCGCCTGCAAGGCGCTGGCTGGCCATGGCTCCGATGGCATCGTCGATAAGGGAAGAGGTCGATGGAACCCGCCACAATTACCCTGCTGTTACTGCTGTTCGCCATCATCATGTTCGTGTGGGAACGCATCCCGCTGGCGCTGACCGCAATGATCGTCTGCGTCGCCCTTGCCCTGACCGGGGTTCTGGATGCGCGCACGGCATTCGCCGGTTTCGTCAACAACAACGTCATCCTGTTCGTGGATATGTTCATCATCGGCGGCGCGCTGTTTCAGACCGGAATGGCCGCGCAAATTGGCGGGCTGGTGACGCGCTTTGCCCGGACCGAGCGGCAGCTGGTGGTGGCGATCATGCTGATTACCGGGGCAATGTCGGGTTTTCTGTCAAACACCGGCACCGCTGCCGTGCTGATCCCGGTGGTGATCGGCATTGCCGCGAAATCTGGCTTTGCCCGGTCGCGTCTGCTGCTGCCCATCGTGTTCGCGGCCGCCATGGGCGGCAATCTCAGCCTGATCGGCGCGCCCGGCAACATGATCGCGCAAGCCGCGCTGGAACCGATGGGCCTGCGCTTTGGCTTTTTCGAATATGGCTATATCGGGCTGCCGATGCTGCTGACGGGGGTGCTGTTCATGGCCACCATCGGCTATCGCCTGCTGCCCGACCATCACATCCAAGAGGCTCAGGCCGACGCCCGCATCGACCACACCGACAGCCCGCCATGGAAGGGCATCGCCGCGCTGGTCGTGCTGCTGGCGACAGTTGTCGGTATGATGTTCGAACGCCAGATCGGTATTCCGCTGCATATTACCGGGGCCATCGGGGCGATTACGCTGATCCTGCTGCGGGTCATCACCGAAACGCAGGCCTATCAATCCATCGACGCCCGGACGATCTTTCTGTTTGGCGGCATCCTGTCGCTGGCGACCGCGATGGACCAGACCGGCGCGGGCACCATCGTCGCGGAAACCGTACTGCATCTGATCGGGCCGGATACGCCGATGTTCGTCATCATGCTGGTGATTTTCCTGATCGCCGTGGCGCTGACGAACTTTATGTCCAACACCGCCACAACCGCGCTGCTGGTGCCCATCGGGTTGTCGCTGTCGAACAGCATCGGTGCCGATCCAAGGGCGGTGCTGATGGCCATCGTCATTGGCGGCTCGCTGGCTTATGCCACCCCCATCGGGATGCCTGCCAATGTCATGGTTCTGGGACCGGGGCAGTATTCGTTCAAGGACTATGCCCGCGCGGGCCTGCCGCTGATCGCGGTGTCCACCATCGTCGCCATGATTCTGCTGCCGATATTGTTCCCGTTCTTTCCGTAACGCCGGGCTGTCCCCCGTCACGCAAAGGGCTTTATCGGCCGCATCACGGCCGGTATATCGGGCAGGGCTGTCCAGAATGGGATCAGCCCTGCCAGGGAACCCCGGATGTTCGGTTTTCGCGACATTGAGATCATCCGTGCAATCGTGCGTCACGGCGGCTTTCGCGCCGCGTCCGAGGCGACGGGGCTGGCGCAATCCGCCATCTCGCGCCGGGTGCGGCATCTGGAAGACCGGATGAAGATCACCATCTTTGAACGCGACGGGCGCGGGGTGCGCCTGACCGCCGTCGGGCGGCGGCTATGCGACGAGGCCGAACTGCTGGTCACGCAGCGCGACCGTATTCTGGATGAGCTGACCCAAGGCGTGATGGCGGGCGTCGTCCGTCTTGGCGTCGTCGAAACCATCACCCACACGATCCTGGCCCGGATGCTGACGGATCTGCGCGGCCGCCATCCGCTGCTGCGCTTTGATATATCCGTCGATACCTCGGAACAGCTTGCCGCAGAGCTGGCGCGGGATGAACTGGATGTCGTCATCCTGATGCGCGACCTTGCCCCGCGCGGCACTCATCTGACGCCTCTGCCGCCAGTCACATTGGGCTGGTTCGTGTCACCGCAGCATTTCACCCTGCCGCACCCCGCCGGAATCGACGATCTGGCAGCCCTGCCCATCGTGTCCTTTCCCAAGGCCACGATCCCCTATCGCCGGGTCGTGCAGCTTTTGTCGCCGGGCCGCAGACAGGTTGCGGCGGCGGTGCATGGTTCGGCCTCGCTGGCGACGATGCTGCATCTGGTTGGACAGGGATTCGGCATCGGCACGATTCCGCATGATATTGTCAGGACATGGCCCCATACCGGGCTGACCGAAATCCCCGTCACCCCCGAGGCCCGGCTGCCGGATCTGGAATTCGTGATCTGCCATATGCCCGAAAGGAATGAGGAAATCGGGCGCGAAGTCACCGCAGCCGCCATAAGAAACGCATACGACTGATCGCAAAATCAGATCATTATCGGCGATAACTGAACTATTGATCCGCGAAAATCCCGCCAGCAGACTGTTTGTTGTCACAAAGGGGGATACTGGCGTTGCAACAATCCGTCGATCTGTCCGATCCGCAAGCTGTGCGTGCCATGATCCGTCAGGGCGGGTTTTCCGGGCCAACCACTGGTCTGGGCGGCGATGCGTTGCAGGCCAATCTGGTGATCCTGCCTGCGGCTGACGCCACCGACTTCCTGCGCTTTTGCCAGCAGAACCCACGTTCCTGCCCGCTGCTGGCGGTGGGTGCGCCGGGCGATCCGTCGCTGCCAACCTTGGGCGAGAGGATCGACCTGCGCCACGATCTGCCACGCTATCGGGTGTGGCAGGATGGCAGGCTGGCGGATGAACCGACCGATGTTGCCGCCATCTGGCGCGATGATCTGGTGTCTTTTGCTTTGGGCTGTTCGTTCAGCTTTGAAGATGCGCTGATGCGCGCGGGTATTCCGCTGCGCCATCAGGCGGCGGGGCGCAATGTGCCGATGTATCGCACCACTATCCAGACCCGTGCCGCCGGACGCTTTTCCGGGCCGCTGGTCGTCAGCCTGCGCCCCATGCCCGCCGCCGACGCGATCGAGGCCGCAATTATCTGCAACGGCTTTCCGCTGGCGCATGGGGCGCCGGTGCATCTGGGCGATCCGGCGCAGATCGGCATCACCGATCTGACACGCCCCGATTATGGCGACGCGCCGGATATTCACCCCGGTGACATGCCGGTCTTCTGGGCCTGCGGCGTGACCCCGCAGGCTGTGCTAGAGGCCGCCAGGCTGCCCTTTGCCATCACCCATGCCCCCGGACATATGCTTGTCACCGATATTCCGGCGGGGCGTGCCACACGCGCCCTGACCGCCCCCGGACACCCCCGATAAAAACCAACCAACAGGAGAGATATGATGAAAAAGGCCCTTGCCACATTGATGACCGGAACGCTGCTGGCCCTGCCCGCCGCAGCCGAGGAATTCGCCGTCGTCGGCAGTTGGAGCAACCTGCCGCTGTATCAGCAGTTCGAAACTCCGTTCTGGACCGAACGCCTGCCCGAACTGACCGGCGGCGACATGAGCGCGCAACTGACCAGCTTTGACCAGATGGGCATCGCGGGCGCGGATGTGTTCCGTATGCTGGGCGATGGGGTGTTCGACATCGGCTCGACCGTGGCCGATTACACCGTCGGCGACGCGCCCGAGCTGGAAGGGCTGGATGTCCCGCTGGTCGCCAATTCCGCCAATGAGGCCAGGGCAATGGTCGATGCGGCCCGCCCGATGGTTGCCGACATCATGCGCGACCGCTTTGACGCGCAACTGCTGGGCATCGCCCCCTATCCGCCGCAGATCGTCTTTTGCCGGGGCGACGTGCAATCGCTGGCCGACCTGCGTGGCAAGAAGGTGCGCGGTTCGGGCCGGATGACCACCAAATTCCTTGAAGCCCTGGGGGCCGAAGGCATCAATATCGCCTTTTCCGAGGTTCCCGGATCACTGGAACGCGGGGTGATCGACTGCGCGGTGACGGGGGCCGGTTCGGGCTATTCGGCAGGCTGGTGGGAAGTGTCGGACCATCTGCTGACCCTGCCTCTGGGCGGTTGGGACCCGGTGGTGATCGCCATGAACGCGGATCGTTTCGACGGCTTGAGCGCGGATCAGCAGGCAGCCTTGCAAGCGGCTGTGACCGAGGGTCTGGAAGCCCCGGCATGGGCCGCAGCCGAAGGCGGGCTGCAAGGCGATCTGGCCTGCCTGACCGGCAGCGGCGAATGCGCGCGGGGTCAGGCCGCCTCGATGGTGCTGGTCGAAGCCAGCGAGGATGACATCGCGACCGCCCGCGGCATCCTGACCACCGAGGTTCTGCCCGACTGGGCGCGGCGCGCGGGCGATGACTGGGCGGCTCGCTGGAACGAAACGGTCGGCCAGACTGTCGGCCTGAGCGTCGGCCAATAAGGAAAGACCGCCGCCATGATGACAAGATTGCACGCCCTGTTGCGGCGCATGAATCGCTGTGTCGCGCTGATCCTTGGGGTGGTTCTGATCGCGACGATCCTGTTCATCCTGACCGATGTGCTGATGCGTGCCCTGAACATGGGATCGCTGGGTGGCTCGGACGAGATTTCGGGCTATGTCGTGGCGGCGGTCGCCAGTTGGGGGCTGTCCTTTGCGCTGCTGGAACGCGCCCATGTCCGCATTGATTTCCTGCGCCACAAGCTGGCGCAGGGTGGGCAGATCACGATGGATCTGTTCGCCATGATCGTCACCAATGCGGTTGTGGTGCTGATTGCCGTTCACTGCTGGCCGGTGCTGGAAAAGACGCTGCAACGCGGGGCGCGCGCCAACACGCCGCTGGAAACCCCGCTGTGGATTCCGCAAGGGATCTGGTTCGCGGGCTGGGTCTGGTTCGCCATAACCGCAACGCTGCTGACGCTGATTGCGCTGTCTTACATGATTGCCGGTCAACGCACAGCCTTTGACGCCGCCATCGGCATCGGATCAGAGGTGGAACAATGATCTGGACCGTTGGCATTGCCCTGCTGGGGCTGATGGCGCTGTCGATCCCTGTCGGTATCGTCATGTTCCTGCTGGGCATCGGCGTGGCCGAGTTCTATTCCTCATTCCCGCTGCTGCGCGGGCTGGGGCAGATGGTGTGGTCGTCTTCGGCTTCGTCCACGCTGATCGCCATCCCGCTGTTCGTCCTGCTGGGCGAAGTGCTGGTTCGCGGCGGCGTGGCCGAACGCACCTATGCCGCGCTGGATAAATGGCTGTCATGGCTGCCCGGCGGGCTGATCCATGCCAATATCGCCACCGCAACGATGTTTTCCGCCACCTCGGGATCATCGGTGGCCACCGCCGCAACCGTGGCAACCGTCGCCATGCCGCAGGCCGAGCGGCTGAACTATGACCCAAGGCTGTTTTCGGGTGCTATTGCGGCAGGTGGCACATTGGGCATCATGATCCCGCCGTCGATCAACCTGATCGTTTACGGCTTTCTGACCGAAACCTCGATCCCGCAACTGTTCCTTGCCGGGCTGATCCCCGGTCTGGCGATGGCGCTGGCCTTTGTCATCGTGACCGTGCTGCTGTGCATGGCACGCCCGAACCTTGGCGGTCCGTCGCGCCGTTTCACCTGGACCGACCGTCTGAGCAGCCTTGCCCAATTGCTGCCGATCCTGTTCCTGTTCGCGGTGGTCATCGGCTCGATCTATGCGGGATGGGCAACGCCCACCGAATCCGCGGCAATCGGCGTTGTGATGGCGGTGCTGATCGCGATGTTCGGCGGCGGGTTGAGCCTTGCCGCCATATCCGAAGCCCTGCAAGGCACGATCCGCATTTCAGCCATGATTATGCTGGTAATCGTCGGGGCCTATTTCCTGAACTTTGCCATGACCTCTGCCGGGCTTGGGCGGCAATTGTCGGCGCTGATCCAAGGCTCGGGGCTGACGCCGTTCGGCACGCTGCTGCTGGTGATCGCGCTGTATATCGTGCTGGGCTTTTTCATCGAAACCCTGTCACTGATGGTCGCCACGATTCCCATTGTCGTGCCGATCATGGCGGGCCTTGGCTATGACAAGGTGTGGTTCGGTATCCTGCTGATCGTGCTGATTGAAATGGCGCTGATTACCCCGCCCGTCGGTCTGAACCTGTTCGTCGTGCAAGGCGCCCGCAAGCGTGGCCCGATCAGCGACGTGATTACGGGGGTGATCCCCTATGTGCTGGTCATGGTGCTGATGATCGCGGCGCTGATCGCGCTGCCCGGTCTGGCGCTTTGGCTGCCCTCGGCTTTCTGAAAGGATAACACATGCAATTCATCGTTAACGGCACGCCGCTGGCGCTTGCCCCTGCCCATCTGGTTGTCGCTGGCTGGACCGGGCGCGACGCCGCCGCCATCGCCCATCATATCGAGGAACTGGCCGCGCTTGGGGTCAAGCCGCCCTCGGTCACGCCGCTGTTCTATCGCGCCTCGGCCACGCTGCTGACCCATGATGCGCGGATTCAGGTGGTGGGCAACGCATCCTCGGGCGAGGTCGAGCCGCTGATCGTGCAGGCAGACGGGCAGCGCTATCTGGGGCTTGGCTCGGACCATACCGACCGCGCGCTTGAGGCATATTCGGTTGCCATGTCGAAACAGGTCTGCCCCAAGCCCTGCGCCGCAGAATTATGGCCGTGGGACGAGATCAGCGACCGGCTGGACGATATCCGGCTGGAAAGCTGGATCAAGGAAGGCGGCGAATGGGTGGCCTATCAATCCGGCACGCTGGCAGCGATCCGCCCCCTGGCCAACCTGATCGCAGGTGCTGCGCTGGATGATCTGGCGCAGGACGGCCCCGTGCTGATGATGTGCGGCACCCTTGGCGCAAAGGGCGGTGTGCGCCCTGCAACGCGGTTCCGCATGACCATGACAGATCCGGTAACAGGACGGCAGATCAGCCATGAATACGAAACCACAGCCCTGCCGGACATCGCATGACCCGCTTTCTTGACAAGGTTCAGGCAGCCATCACCCGCACCGAGGCTTTGCCCGCCGACACCCGCCGCAGTCTTTTCACCGAGTTTTCGCCCGAACGTATCAACGCCGAGGCTGCGCATCTGTCAGCACGCCATGATGCGGGCGAGGATATGCCCCTGTTCGGCACGCTGATTTCCGTCAAGGATCTGTTCGACGAGGCAGGACAGATCACCAGTGCCGCATCCCGACTGTTGCTGGAAAACCCGCCCGCACAAACGGATGCCGTCGCGGTTGCCCGGCTGCGCAAGGCCGGGGCGCTGATGTTCGGTCGCACCACCATGTCCGAATTTGCCTATTCCGGTGTCGGCCTGAACCCGCATTACGGCACCCCCTCCAGCGTGCTGGTGCCGGGGGTGATGCCGGGCGGTTCGACCTCGGGCGGTGCGGTGACGGTGGCGATGGGGTTGGTTGACGCGGCGATCGGCACCGACACAGGCGGCTCGCTGCGGATACCGGCGGCGGCGAACGGGTTGTGGGGAATGAAGCCCGGTCAGGGGTTGATTGACGGGGCGGGCGTGCATCCGCTGGCACCGACTTATGACACGCCCGGCCCGATTGCCCGCGATCCGGGCCTGCTGCGGCAGATTCTGGAGATCATGGCGGATCGCCCCTTGCAGGCCGACCCGCCGCAAAAGCTGACGCTGGCCGTGCCCGAGGGCGCATTCACCGACGCCCTGACGCCCGAGGTTCACGCCCTGTTCGACGCCGAACAGGCCCGGCTTGTCCGTCTGGGCCATCGCCTTGAACCGCTCGATCTTGGCTGGCTGGGCGCGGAAATCGGGCTGAACCGCATCATCGTCTCGGTCGAGGCGCATCGGATCTATGCCGACCATCTGGACCGGCTGGCCGATCTTGGCGATCCTCGCGTGCTGGCCCGTATCCGCTTTGCCGAAACCCTGACCCAAGCGCAGATCGACGACGCCTATGCCTTGCGGGCCAAAATCGTTGAGCGATTTGACACCGCAATGACAGGCTTTGATGCGCTGCTGACACCAACCCTGATGGCGCTGCCGCCACTGATTGCCGACATCGAAAACGACTTCGACCGCCTGAACGCCGCCATGCTGCGCAACCCGTCGCTGGTCAATCTGGCTGATGGTTGTGCGATTGCCTTACCAACCCCCGGCCTGAACCCGCCCTGGTCCATGACCATGCTGGTCGGCCGCAAAGGGCAGGACGCCGCCTTGCTGGCGGCTGCGGGGCGGATTGGTTTTGTGGATTAAGCATGAAAGAGAGAGGATTTGCCGGATAAATGCGGCAAATCCCAGATCGGATAGCGCCTGCGGACGTGGTGTCATCCGGGGTGGAGTTTCAACGCTTCAACCACGCAGCATACGGAGAGCGCGGCCATGTTCTCGCCGATAGCACACTGGTCAGGATCGTCGGTCGGGGAAATATCGATGCCAAAATTCCGGCGGGCGCGGCGGATCAGCGTCAGTTAAGCGGGACCAAGCTGCCGGTCAGGGATAGACCTGTTTGACAGCATCAGACGAGACGATCATCTCTGGCGTTACGATGGCAAGATTTCTCATCCAGCCCCAGCACATCTCATCATCCGTGGCTTCAATGCAGGGGTAATGCCCTATCCTGCCCTTCAAAAGGGCTTGTCCAAGCGGCGTTTCCATCGTTGCCAAATCTCGGAGAGGCTTTGGTGATGCAAGCACTACGCCAGCATTCATCGCCGCTGCAAATGGTAACTCCGCGTTATAGAACTTACCATTTTCAAGCATCATATCAGCATCATACGGCATTTCCATCGCCACAATTCCGGCAAATGTCGCCATTGGCCCGGAATCGTAGCTGTTCGTCAGCGAAGCATCCATGCCGGTGACACGAAAGACCGCATACGGCACCCCGTTGATGAAATAATCCAGAGGCGTTTCCGTCACGCCGATCTGCTCATCAACGTAGATCGCGACCGGGCCGCCACTGGAAGGGCGAAGCACAGCCACTGATGCCCATTCCCCGGATTCAGCATCCCGGACGAGGTCGTCAAAGCTATTGAGGCCGTTGCGGAAAACCAAATCTCCCGGCAGCCAGTCCCATGCGGCTTCCTCGACACCTGCGGAATAGTCCGACGACCCAGGCTCTGGCCCAGCCAAGGAATTGTCATCTTGCGCCAACGCTGGCGCATACCATGCAATGACCACGCAAGCGGCCAAGAGCGTGCGTTTCATTCAGTTCCCTGTCGTTCATGTTCGTCGCGCAAACCCTAGCTTGGGACCAAGTGAACGCAAAGGGCTTAAGGCGGCATGGCAGCCGAACGTCATAATTCTCTGCTTCACGCTGCTGCTGAACCGTAAAGCGGTCTCGTGGTCTGGAACGAAGTCTTCGAGGAAAACGCCCTCGTCCACAACACCCTTTCCAAGCGCGTCGGCCTGCCCGAAAGCAATATCCTGTTTACCCCGTTGCCCCATCGTTCGCAAAGCGCGTTGGCAGGCATAGCATCTGGGCACCTCGCCAGTGTCATCCTTTGCCTTTGACGACGCCGCCTGAAATGCGCAGATCATCAACTCGTGGTTTGTGCTGGCTCGTGGAAAAGCGGCAGCCGCCGCTTTGTATTCTCATCGGTCAGGCTCTTTGCGGGGGCTGAACCGTAAGGAACGGGTAAACCCGTTGGAGCCTGATCCTGAATGCGCGATTTCTTGACGGGCGCTGCAAGGCAGAGCGTGATACGCGATCAAACAGCAGGGCAATGGCAACGATGGCCAGGCCGGCGCGCAGGCCAAGGCCCATTTCCATACGCGTCAGGCCGCGCGTGACCTCGGCACCCAGCCCTCCTGCGCCGACCAGCCCGGCCAGCACCACCATTGCCAGCGACAAAAGGATACATTGGTTCAGGCCGACGACCAGCGTCGGCAAGGCAGCCGGAAATTCAATCCGGGTCAGAATCATGCTGCGCGGCGCACCGATGGCCTGCCCCAGTTCCAGCAAGTCCTTGGGCACCTGCCGAAAGGCCAGTGTGGTCAGCCGCAGCATGGGCGGGATGCCATAGACGACCGTTGCCAGCAACGCCGGCACCTGACCCAGACTGAACAGGATCACCGCCGGAATCAGATAGACCCATGGCGGCACGGTCTGCATGATATCGAGGATCGGGCGCAGCGCCGCCTCAAGACGCGGCCGACGCGACGCCATGATCCCCAACGGCACGGCAATCACCACCGCCGCCGTGACCGCGGTAAAGACCAGCGCGACCGTCTGCATGGATTGCGACCACAGGTTCATCAGCCAGCAGAAGCCCAGGCACAAAAAGGCCAGCAACGCCGTCCGCAGGCCGGGAAGCAGGGCGACCGTGACCAGCACGATCACCACGATGGCGAGCGGATAAAGCAGCAGCGACTGAAACGCGCCGAGAACGGCCTCGACGGTGCGTCCGATGATATCAAACAGCCAGTGCATATTGGTATTCAGCCAGTCCACCAGGGGCGCAAGCCAAATGCCGACGGAAAACGGCACGCTCATGCGCGGCTCCTTTTCTGTTGCGCCATGCTTTGGGTCAGCCGGTCGATGACCATGGTCAGGATCACGATCGCAATGGCGGCGTCGATGGATTTGGCGATGTCCAGCGTGCGGATCGCGTCATAGATCGTCTGCCCCAGCCCGCCAGATCCGACGATACCCGCGATGACCACCATGCCGAAAGCCATCATCAGGGTTTGGTTGATGCCGGCCATGATGCTTGGAACGGCAAAGGGCAGACGGATCTTGAAGAACATCTGGCTGCGTTTCATACCCAGAGACTGGCCCAGTTCCAGAAACTCGGCCGGGGTGCGGGAAATACCTAGCGCCGTCAGCCGGATCGCCGGCGGCATCGCAACGATCAGCGTCGCGGCCAGTGCCGTCGCCGGACCAAAACCCAAAGGCGCGATGGCGGGCAGCAGATAGATATAGGGCGGCATGGTCTGGATCAGGTCCAGCACCGGCTCGACAGCGCGATTGAGCCGTGGATTGAACCCGGCAAGGATGCCGATGGGCAATGCGGCCAACAGGGCCAGGCAGGTCGCGCTGAGCACCAGGGCGAATGTGCTCATGGTTTCGGACCAAAGCCCCATGGACACGCAGACCGCAAGGCCCGCCGCGATGGCAAGCCCGGCACCGGCACCGATCAGGCGCCATCCGGCAAGGCCCAGAAGAACCATGGTGACATACCACGGCGCCCCCCCGAGTGCCCAGAATACCGCGCCGTAAGAAATCTCGAAGGCAAGCCGCAACCCGTCGAACAGGAAGGCGGCATGGTCAGTGACCCAGAACAGCGCATCATCGACGATGCGGTCGAAGTTGCTGGCGATCGTTGCGGGATTCATGCCGATCAATGCCTCCCGGTGTCAGGGACTTGCGATCCCTTGACCCCCAGCAACAGGCTGGTCGGCGTCACCACGCCCACTGTCCCGCCCGCCTCAAGCACGGCCAGCCCGGCACCGCGGTGGCTGGTCATCAGGTCGATCAGGCCGTCGATGTCTGTTTCAGGCGAGGTGGTGGGAAGGCTCTCGATCCCGATGCCCGGATGCTCCCGCCGGAAATCGGCGGGCGGGACCATGACCGAATGCGCCTTGATCAGATGCAGCTTCGAGATGCCGGCGACAAATTCGGCAACATAGTCGTCCACCGGGTTCAGGATCAGTTCTTCGGCGGTGCCGGTCTGGATGATAACGCCGTCTTTCATGATGGCAATGCGGTCACCGATGCGGATCGCCTCGTCCAGATCATGAGTGATAAAAATCGCAGACTTGCCCAGTTCTTTGGTCAACTGGCGGAATTCGTCCTGCAACTGCCGCCGGATCAGCGGGTCCAGCGCGGAAAACGGCTCGTCCATCAGGATGATCTCGGGGTCAGAGGTCAGCGCACGCGCCAGACCGACCCGTTGCTGCATACCGCCCGACAGTTCCGAGGGGTAACGCTCGATCCAATCGGCCAGCCCCACCTTGGTCAATGCAGCCTTGGCGGCCTGATTACGCTCGGCCTTGGGAATACCGCGCACTTCCAGACCGAAGGCGGCATTTTCCAGAACGGTGCGGTTGGGCAGCAAGGCCACGCTCTGGAAAACCATGGCGATATGCCTGGCGCGCAAGTCACGCAGGTCAGGATCGCTCATGGCACCAATGTCGTGGCCTTTGACCTTGATCTGCCCGCTGGTCGGCTCGATCAGCCGGTTCAGCATACGGACCAAGGTGGATTTGCCGCTGCCCGACAGACCCATGATGCAAAAGATTTCGCCGCGTCTGACCTGAAAGCTGGCGTCGGCCACACCGACGACACAGTTAAATTCCTGAAGAATTTCGCGCTTGCCGAGGTTGCGGCGCTGAACCGCGTCCATCGCGGCCGATGCCCGTTCGCCAAAGATCTTCCATGCCGACTGGCAGTCGAGCAGGATTTCCCCGGCATTCATGCTCCCTGTGGTCACTGTCCGTTTCTCCGAGATGACAGATGGCCGGGCCGCCAGAGATCACCGGCGGCCCAAGCGTGGCTTCAATAGCTTTTGATGTTCGACCAGCGTTCGAGCAGCAGACCGTGGCTGTCGATCCAGGACTGGATCGCTGCATCCATGGTCTGCCCCCCTGCAACGGCCGAGTTGATGGCCGCGATGTCGGCAATCGGCAGAAAGATCCCGGACAGGATTTCGCGCGCCTCGGGGTTGGCTTCGGAAAAGCCCCTTTGCGCGATCAGGTTATAGGACTGGGGCGGCGCGAAGACGCCCTGGGGATCAGCCAGGAACTTCATCCCGAATTGCTCGGCCATCCAGGTCGGCGTCCACAGCGTGACGACAATCGGTTCTTGCCGGTCCACCGCCGATTTCAGCGCCGCTGTCATGCCGGCGGTCGAACCCTCGACCAACTGCAATCTCAGGCCATATTTTTCGATGGCATCAGTCGTTTCACGCATCAACCCTGCGCCGGGTTCGATGCCGACGATCCTGCCGCCCAACCTGTCGGCATTGTCGTTCAGTTCTTCGAGGGAGTCGATGTCGACATAATCAGGAACCGCCAGGCCCTGATAAAGGCCATGCGACGCGACCGAAAGCTTTTCCAGCCGGTTCTTGTTCCTTTCCCAATAATCATGGGTAACAAAGTCAACCTGAGAGGCCATGACCTGCACATCGCCGCGGGTCAGCGCGGCATAGGCGATGCCCCATTCGGAAAACTCGGTCAGTTCAACCGTGTAGCCTTTGTCTTCAAGAACTTTCTTGGTCACAACCGCGATCGGCACCATGTCTTCCCAGGCCATCGTGCCCAGTTTGATCGTCTTGTCCTGCGCCTGCGCGGCAAAGGCGCCCATCCCAAGCATGGCTGCCGCAGCAACAGCCTTTATCAGTCGTTTCATATACACTCCCCTTTGATTGCCTGACCGGGCTTCGTTTCTGGCCCGATCCATGAAGAAACCGCGTGGCCGGACTGAGCCTTTGCTCTGCCTTCGAAGATTATATTGACACGCTATCTTTCATTAGACATTCTGTCTATAAATAATTCAAGAAGGACGATATCCGACGAATGGCGTACAGGTTGTCTACAGGTGATAATGGAGGTCTTGTCATGCCGATGCGGAAACCCGACGCAGCCGAACCCAACGTGATTAATCTTGATAAGAAACAGGTTCTTGCCCTGGAATTGCGGCGACGGATCCTGCTGATGGAAATCGCCCCCGGCGCCGTGATCGACGAACAGGAACTGGCCGATGAGTTCGGCCTTTCACGCCCCCCTGTTCGCGAACTGATGCGGCAGATGGCGGGTGAAGGCTATATCCAGCTGGAGACGAATCGCCCCGCCCGCGCCACGTCGATGAGCTATCACGCCCTGCGCGACTTTTATCTTGTCGCACCAATGATCTACATTGCCTCGACCCGGCTGGCGGCCGAAAATGCCCGGCCTGCCGAAATCGCCACGCTGCGCCGGATCCAGCAGGAATTTCGCGCCGCGATCCTGGGGCGCGATCTGGATGCCCGTATCTTTGCCAATGACGCCTTCCATCTCGAAATCGGCAAGATTGCCCGAAACGCCTATCTGCTGCCCAGCCTGCGGCGGCTGCTGATCGACCATGCGCGGGTCGGCCGGACCTATTATCGCGACGATGTTTCCGAACGCAGCGAAATCGAGATTGCAGCCGCCCAGCACGACCAGATCATCGACGCCATCGAGCGCCGCGATCCCGAAGCTGCGGGGCGTGTCGTGCAGGCGCATCTCGAATTGTCGCGGCGCAACATGGCCGCTTACGCCGTCCCGGAGGGGATGGAGATACCCTCGACAAGTTGACTTCGTCATCAGGGAGAAATCATGACCGATCTGCTGACCACCCAGGAATATCACGCCATCGCAGCCGGGCTGCACCTGCCGGCGCTGGCCTTTATCGACGGCGAATTCCGGCCCGCGCTGTCGGGCAAGACCTTCACCACCACCAACCCGGCAACGGGCAAGCCGCTGGCCGAAATCGCCGCCTGCGCCGCCGCAGATGTCGATGTCGCCGTGGCCGCCGCCCGCACCGCCTTTGACGACGGCCGCTGGTCGCGTCTCCATCCCGGCGAACGCAAGGCAATCCTGCTGCGCCTTGCCGCGCTGATGGAGGAAAACGCCCGCGAACTGGCGGTGCTGGAAAGCCTGGATGCCGGCAAGACCATCTATGACTGCGAAACGGTCGATGTGCCCGAAACCATCCACGTCATCCGCTGGCACGCCGAACTGATCGACAAGATCTATGACCAGGTGTCGCCCGCGTCCGACAGTCACATCGCCATGATCCTGCGCGAGCCGGTAGGCGTGGTCGGGCTGGTGCTGCCGTGGAACTTTCCGCTGCTGATGCTGGCCTGGAAGATCGGCCCGGCACTGGCCGCTGGCTGCACTGTGGTGCTGAAACCCGCCGGAGAAACCACGCTGACCACGCTGCGGGTGGCCGAACTGGCGGCCGAAGCCGGGTTGCCGGCGGGCGTCCTGAACATCGTTACCGGTTCGGGTTCGGACGTGGGCGAGCCGCTGGGCCGGCACCCGGACGTGGATATGGTCAGCTTTACCGGATCGACCGTGACCGGGCGGCGGTTCCTGCATTATTCCGCCGACAGCAACCTGAAAGAGGTGGTGCTGGAACTGGGCGGCAAGAACCCCTGCGTGGTGCTGGACGATGCCGAGGATCTGGACGCGGTGGCGGCCCATGTCGTCAACGGCGCCTTCTGGAACATGGGGCAGAACTGTTCCGCAGGGTCGCGGCTGATCGTGCAGCGCGGCATCAGGGACAAGCTGCTGGAAAAGGTCCGCGCCGAGGCCGCGACCTGGCTGGTGGGCGACCCGCTGGATCCCGGCACCCGCATCGGCGCACTTGTCAGCCCGGCGCATTTCGCCAAGGTCAGCAACTATCTGTCCCTGCGCAATCGGAAAACATCCTGACCGGCGGAAAGATCGTCAAGCCGGGCTTCATCGAACCGACCGTGGTTGAAACCGCCCGCGATTCCAGACTGGCGGTCGAGGAAATCTTTGGCCCGATCCTGACCGTGATCGTCGTGGACAGCTTTGACGAGGCCATCGCGGTGGCCAACGATACCGAATACGGGCTGGCCGCGTCCATCTTCAGCGCCAACGGCAAGCGGGCGCTGCGCGGGGCGCGGATGCTGCGTGCCGGCACGGTCACAGTCAACAGCTTTGGCGAAGGCGACATCACCACGCCCTTTGGCGGCTACAAGCAGTCGGGTTTCGGCGGGCGCGACAATTCGATCCATGCCCATGACCAGTATACCCAGCTGAAAACCATCTGGCTCGACCTGAACTAAGGATCACCGACATGACCGATTTTGCCTTTCCCGGCCTCAACCTGGCCGTCACGACTCCTTTTGACCGGGACGGTCGCGTCGCTTTCGACCGGCTTGAGGACCATCTTGAACGCTATATCGCCGCCGGCGTGTCAGGCTTTGTGCTGAGTTCCGGCACCGGGCTGCATGCCTATCTCTCGCGCGAGGAATCCGACGAGCTGGTGGCCCGTGGCACCAGAATCATCAACGGCCGTGCCAAGGTCATCGTGCAGACCTCGGCGCTGATGATCGAGGATGTCATTGCCCGCACCCGCCACGCCGCCGGGCACGGTGCCGACGGCGTGATGCTGTTGCCGCCGTTCTTCGAAGGTCCGACCAGCGACGACGATGTTTTCGCCTTTTATGAAACCGCGTCGCAGGGCGGATTGCCGATCATCGGCTACAACGTGCCTCATGTCGTGGGCGTTGCCATCACGCCAGACCTGTTCCGCCGGCTGGCCGAGATCCCGAATTTCGTCACCATCAAGGACAGCAGCGGCGATCTGGTGCAACAGACCGATCTGATCCGCACCGGCCTGCCGATGATGAACGGTGCCGATCCGCTGATGCCCTATGCGCTGCTGGCCGGGGTGCCGGGCCTGATCTGGGGCGGGGCGAATTTTGCGCCAAAGGCTTGCGTCGCCGTGGTCAGGGCCGCCGCGGCAGGGGACTGGAACAAGGTGCGAGAGCTGTGGCGCCCGCTCGAACCGGCGATGAACCTGATCTGGCAGGGCGACTATGGGCAATCGGTCTATGCCGCAGCCGAGATGACCGGCTATGGCGCGGGCAACCCGCGCCGTCCGTTCAGCCCGCTTTCCGCCGAAAAGCGCGAGGTGCTGCGGGCTGCGCTTGGCGGGCTGATCGAATACGAGGCGCAATCGTGACCGCGCACAGCATCACCGAAGGCCAACTGCCCCGGCATCCGGGCCTGTCGGGCTGGGTGGCCATGCTGCCGCCCCGCAGGCCAAATCCGGCGCTGAAACAGGCGATCACTGCGGACATCGCGGTGATCGGCGCCGGTTTCGCCGGCCTTTCGGCAGCGCGGCGGCTGGCGCAGGAAAAGGCCTGGCCGCGCGAGGTTCTGGAGATGTGCGGGCGCTACAACGTCGCCATGTCGCCCCAAGGCGATCACCACATTCTCGACTATGCCAGACAACTGGACCAACTGGGCGAGGCCTATCGCCTGCTGGACCGTTCCGAGATCGCGGATGTGACCGGCTCGCAGGCCTTCAGCTCGGCGATCTTCATGCCGGGAACCGTCATAGTGCAGCCCGCCGCCTATATCCGCAATCTGGCCGATGCCCTGACGGGCAATGTCACGCTCTATGAACAGTCACCCGCCATGACCTTCGAGCCAAATGGCGCAGGCTGGCTGGTAAAAACCCCTGTCGGCTCGGTTCAGGCGGGGCGGATCGTGCTGGCCAATAATGGCTATGCCGAGCGTTTCGGCTTTTTCCGAGGCCGGTTGCTGCACGTCTATACCTATGCCTCGATGACCGGGCCTTTCTCTCCGAACCGCCTTGGCGGGTTCCGGGACTGGGCGGCGACGCCATCCTCGCCCATGGGAACGACTCTGCGCCGCGTCTCGGGGACCGATGGCGACCGGCTGCTGGTGCGCGCACGCTATACTTACAACCCCGGCATGAATGTCGGCGAAAACACGCTGCGCCGCGCCGGACATGTGCATGACACAAAGTTCGCCCACCGCTTCCCGGAACTGGCGGATGTAAAGATGCAATACCGCTGGGGCGGCGTGATGGCGGTGACGCTCAACAGCGTCCCGGCCTGGGGTGAGGTTGAAAAGGGCATCTTTGCCGCCTGTGGCTGCAATGGGCTGGGCGCATCGAATGCGACCGCCTCGGGCCTTGCCGCCGCAGAAGAAATCATGGGCATCCCGACCGACCTGACCCGCATCTATCGCAACTTTCCGGCCCCGAAAAAGCTGCCCCCGCAGCCTTTTCTGACGATTGGCGCCAAGGCGACGCTGGCGATTCGCGAACACAGGGCCGGCATCGAATAAGATCAGGGTCATGCGTCACCGCTTTTTCTCTATCGACAACCACACCACCGGCAACCCACCCGGTCCGGGTCACTGCCGGTGGCCGCAGTTGCCGCATCTGCCGATCTTCAGGCACCGCGGCCTGTTCCTGCGCGACCACGACTGGATACGCACCGCCCTGATGTTCAAGGCGCGCGGATTACCGGCCACAGCACCATCCTGCTGGCAGGAAAGCCAGATACGTCCCGATCGCATGATTGCGTCGTCAGCACCCATGCAAGGGTGATATGGGTCGCATCCCCGCCCCCGTAACAGCGCGCAGATCGCTGGCGGTCGTGGCCGAGGTGCCGGGGCGCCTCTGGATGGCCGGGGTTCTTGTTGTGGGGTGGAGCCGGACAATCCGTTTCCGCCGGGCTATCGCCTGAACGATATCTGGTTTTCCCGCGTCTGAGACGTCGCATCCTTGCCACGGGATCAAGGGCGCGCAGCCCGGTCGGAGATAACCTCAGGGTCAATTTTCTTCACCCATCGCACAAAAGACGGTAACGCTGCGGGGTCGGCGGCGTCTTTGATGCCGTAGATATTATGAGTTCGCCACAAGCCAATCCGCAAACAAGCGGGCCTTGGCCGAGGCCCGGTCATTGATCCTCAGCGCGAAGGCCACTGGTGACGGGATGCTTTCCGGCACCAGATTGACAAGTTTGCCGTCTGCAAGGGCACGATCCATAAGCCCTTCCCAGCCAAGCACCGCACCAACATCGTCTGCCGCCGCCTGCAAGGCGATCATGTGGTTGTTGACGAACAGGCCGCGCCCGGATGGCGAAGGCTGCCCCAATTCGTGGAACCAGTCGGTCCAGCTGGTCCAGGAGCTTTCGTCATGGTTCATGTGGATCAGCGGCGCATGCAGCAGATCTTCAACGCGGGTGATGCCGTGTTCCGCAGCAAAGCGCGGGGTGCCATAGGCAAGAATCCTGTCGCGGAAAATCTCTCGCGATGTGCCAATGTCTGCGGACACGGCATAGCCGATGTGCAGATCGTGCCGGCTTGTGGCCTTGGCAACATCGGTGATGATCTGCGAAACCGTGATGCCGGGATGGGTCTTCCAGAACGCCGTGATCTTGGGCGTCAGCCATAATGCGCTGACCGCCGTGGTCGTGCGGATGGTGACGTCCACGGTGTCGCGACGGTCGCGCAATTGGCCGATGGTATCCGAGATCGTCTCGAAGCCACGTTGCAGCGCGATCAGCAGGAAGGCGCCTTTCTCGGTCAGTTCCACTCCGCGATGCCGACGGATGAACAGCGCGCAGTCCAGATCCTGCTCAAGCGCCTTGATCTGATGGCTGATGGCAGCCGGGGTGACGTTCATTTCTTGTGCAGCCGCCTTGAAGCCAGCGTTGCGCGCGGCGGCCTCAAAACAGATCAGCGCGGTCATCGACGAAAAGTCATAGGGTCTGGGCATGATCGTCAGCCAGTTATGGATTATCTGAAATAAGCCAAGGTGAATTTTTATGCCGTTGTCAAGAATCCTGTTCGGACAGAAAAGTGCAACAGTCCAACGTCAGCACGGAAGCCAACCATGACCAGCCATCCGAATATCCATGACCTGCTCGCCCGGCGCGTGCCCGGATACGCGCTGGAACAGCCCTTTTATACCTCGCCCGAGATCTTTCAGTTCGACCTGGAAAACATCTGGTATCGTGAATGGCTTTACGCCCTTCCGGCCTGCCAGCTTGCCAAGGCGGGCAGTTTCATCACCATGCAGATCGGCACCTACGAGGTGATCGTGGTCAAGGGCCGCGACGGTGCAATCCGTGCCTTTCACAATTCCTGCCGCCATCGCGGCTCGCAGATCTGCAAGGTGCGCGAGGGCAAGGTGGCCAAACTGGTCTGCCCTTACCACGCATGGACCTATGATCTGGACGGCAAGCTGCTCTGGGCCGACAAGATGAACGCGGATTTCGACCCCTCGCAGCATGGGCTGCGCAGCGTGGCGCTGCGGCAGGTGGCTGGTCTTGTTTACATCTGCCTGTCCGATAATCCGCCGGATTTCGACGCATTCGCGGCGGATGCCGCCCCCTATCTGGATATTCACGACCTCAGCGATGCCAAGGTGGCCTATACCTCGTCGATCATCGAAAAAGGCAACTGGAAGCTGGTCTGGGAAAATAACCGCGAATGCTATCATTGCAGCGCGAACCATCCCTCGCTGTGCAAGACCTTCTCGCTGGACCCCGATATTGCCGGCGTAAATCCCGACGGCAGCATTTCCGAGCGCGTGCAGAAACATTTCGACCGGCTCGAAGCTGCCGGCATAAGATCGCAGTTCCTGCTTGGCGACCGCGGGCAATATCGTCTCGCCCGTGCACCTCTGGAAGGGGATGCGGTCAGTTATACGATGGATGGAAAGGCACCCGTTGCCAGGCATCTCGGCCGGGTCTCGATCCCCGACGCGGGCACGCTGCTTTTGTTCAACTATCCCTCGACCTGGAACCACTTTCTGCCCGACCATTCCATGACCTTCCGCGTGATGCCGATCAGCCCGACCGAGACCGAGGTGACGACCACCTGGCTGGTGAACAAGGATGCGGTCGAGGGTGTGGATTACGACCTCAAGCGCCTGACCGAGGTCTGGATCGCCACCAACAACGAAGACCGTGAGGTGGTCGAGGCGAACCAGCGCGGCATCAACTCTCCTGCTTTCGTTCCCGGACCCTATTCGGACTATTGGGAAAGCGGTGTAAGCCAGTTCGTGGACTGGTATGCCGATACCATGGAACGCGCGCTTGGCCCCAGCCGGATGGCCGCCGAGTGAACGCGGTCGCAAAACCGGCACTGGCATTCTGGACAGACGCCGAAGATCTGGAATGCGTATCCTTCCTGCGCGAGGCGCCGGATGTCATGACCTTCTGCTTTCGCAGTCCTTCGGGCGCGCTGTTCAGCTTTGAACCGGGGCAGTTCCTGACGCTGGAACTACCTTTGCCCGGAGGGCCGCTGCATCGCACCTATACGATCTCGTCCTCGCCCTCGCGGCCGACCTCGCTGACGGTGACGGTCAAGGCGCAGAAAGCGTCCATCGGCACGCGCTGGATGTTCGACCACCTGCGTCCGGGGATGCGCATCAAGGCCAGGGGACCGGCGGGCAAATTCTCGATGATGCAAGATCCGGCCGGGAAATACCTGTTCATTTCGGCCGGCTCGGGCATTACACCGATGATGTCGATGACGACCTTTCTTTATGATTCCGGGCGCGACCCCGATATCGTCTTCGTCAACTGCGCCCGCCGCCCCTCCGAGATCATCTTCCGCGAGGGGCTGGAATACATGGCGACCCGCGCGCCCGGCATTGATCTGAAATGGATCGTCGAGGAACCCGACCCCTATCGGCCCTGGACCGGCTTTCACGGCATGTTCAACCAGCTGATGCTGGGGCTGATCGCGCCCGACTATCTGGAACGCGACGTCTATTGCTGCGGTCCCGAGCCCTTCATGCAGGCGGTGCGCGACATCCTGCACGGGCTGGGCTACGACATGGCCCGCTATCATCAGGAAAGCTTCGGCGGCCCGCCGGCCGAGGCCGAGGCGGTGCCCGAGGACGTGGTGCCGCAACAGGATGCGCTGGCAGAGATCACCTTCGCAACCTCAGGCATCACCACCCACGCCGCCGAGACCGACACGATCCTCGCCACCGCCCGCACGGCGGGCATCCCCATCCCTTCAGGCTGCGGCATGGGCATCTGCGGCACCTGCCAAGTGCAGAAACTCTCGGGTCAGGTCCATATGGTCCATAACGGTGGCATCACCGACGAGGATGTCGAGGCAGGCTATATCCTCGCCTGCTGCTCGCGGCCCATCGGCAACGTTACCATCGACCTGTGACGCGTTAGGGGCACACGGTCCCTGAAGCCCGCCCCCCTTCGCATCACAGGTCCAAAACATGAAGATTGCCGGGGTCCACCTTCATGCGCTGCACCTGCCGGTCAAGAGCGGGCAGATTCGCCAGTTCGACTGGTCTGGTCCTTGCAGACCACGCTGGTCAAGATCATCGCCCGCAGCGGCTTGGCGGGCTGGGCGAGGCCTGCCCGGTCGGCCCGACCTATACGCCCAGCCATGCGCTTGGCGCCCGCGCGGCGCTGGCCGAAATGGCGCCGGGCCTGATCGGCGCGAACCCGTTGCAGCCGCCGGATGGACGGGCTGCTCTTGCAAGCACAACCACACCAAACCCATGACCCGATGGGCAGACATTACGGGACGTCTTTGCCGGGGCCTATAATACCGATGCGCAAGAACCGAAATCTGCGCAAACCTGTCAGCATCACCTGGCATTCAAAGCATAAAGTTCAAATATCGCTTGATATATTCCGTGCTTCATTACCCTTGCCGCGACCAGAGTAGAATATTTCAGGTCGATTGTAATCCGCCGAGAAAGCTCTCTAGATTATCACCAAGGCTGGGCTGCATATAGCCGCCCTCCTGGACACAGAGAACGGGAATACCAAGGCTGCCCAGCAACTCGGCGATCCTTGCAAATCCCTCCGTAGTGATCTTAAGCCCTTGGAATGGATCGCCTTCATGCGCATCCAACCCAAGCGCCACCACGATGACTGACGCCCCGAAAGCAGAAACCTGTTCCAGCGCGCGATCCAGAGTGGCCATGTAAGTCGCGTCTCCGGTGCCGCGCGGCAAGATCAAGTTCAGGTTGTAACCCGTCCCGCGCCCTGTTCCACATTCCTGTGTGCCCCCCGCATAGAAGGGATAAAATTCGGCCGGATCAACATGGATGGAAACGGTCAGAACTTCGTCACTGTCATAGAAGATGCCTTGCGTCCCATTGCCGTGATGCACGTCGATATCCACAATCGCAACACGATGGCCGTGGGCATGCAGATATTCGGCAGCGATGGCGGAATTGTTCAGAAAACAGAACCCACCCGCAACCTCTCGATAGGCATGATGGCCCGAGGGGCGCGACAGCGCATAAGCTGCGCGCTGATCTCCAAGGATCAGGTCTGCTCCGCTCAATGCCGTCTGTGCGGACCAGTAGATCGCCTCCCAGCTATACGCCGAGATCGGGCAGGAGGTGTCGCTGTTATGGAACCCGATCTGCGCCTCAGGGTCGTAGGAATAGTGAACGGACCGATCCGGGCTGATGCGACCGGGAACGACCTCTGCCAGATCGGGAACCGTTTTGCTGCGCTGATCGAATATCCGCCTCAGGAATGACAGATAGCGTGGCGTATGGATCGCCGCCAACGGGGCCATACCGTGATCTGTAGGTTTGGTCAGTTCCAGTCCTGCCAGCTTGACCCCGCGCAACAATTCTTCGACCCGCTCGGGCCGGTCGGGATTCAGGATGACCTTGCCGTCCGACAAACGAAACTGTGGGTCATGCAATCGCTGGCGGTCGTCAAAAATTGCCTTCACGCGTCCTCCGCTGGAATGGTTTTTCCCTGATTAAGAATATCTCGCGGATCAAGCGCCGCCTTTATAGCGCGCATCGTCTGAAGCGCCGCCGGATCCTTATAACGCGCCATCGGCAGCAGCTTGGACAGCCCCACGCCGTGCTCTGCCGAAAACGTTCCGTTCATCTCTATTGCCAGCGCGTCGATTTCGGCCCGCAATTCGGTCATCAACACAACGTCATCCCTGGAAGGCCAGCAGGTATAGTGAATGTTGCCGTCGCCCAAATGCGAAACCGACAGAACCTCGCAACCGGGGTCAATGTCCCGCAAACGAGGTTCAATCCTGTGCAGATAATCCGCCACGCCGTCGATGGGCACGGCAATATCGGTATCCAGCACCGGATGGCGTGCGAACGCGATTTCTGCGGCAGCCTCGCGCCGTGCCCACATCTCGCGCCGCTGTGCCTCGTTCTGGGCGATAACGGCATCCGAGACCTCGTCCGCCTCCATCCGTTCAGCCAGGACTTTTTCCAGCACCTCTCTCAATCCGCCGGTATAGGTCGCAGTAAGCTCTACCAGCAGGTTTACCGGATGCGGCGCATCAAACGGTTCCCGAGCGCCGGATTTCAGCGCCAAATGGCCCTCGATGAAACTGCGGGGCATGAATTCAAAGGCGACGACCGCCCCGCCCGAGGCATCTTGAAGCAGGTTCAGCAGCGCAGGTGCAGGTTCCAGCGCAGGCATTGCGACCATCGCCGTCACACGCTCGACCGGGCGGGGATATAGCTTCATCACAGCAGCGGTGATGATGCCCAATTGCCCTTCGGCCCCAATCAGCAGGTTACGCAGATCAAAGCCGGAATTATTCTTGTGCAGCGCCTGCATCAGATCCAGTATCTGCCCGTCAGGCAAAACCGCCTCAAGCCCAAGGCACAGGTCACGGGTGTTGCCATAGCGCAGGACATTCGCGCCCCCGGCATTGGTAGACAAGACCCCGCCGATCATCGCCGAGCCGCTGGCACCAAACGCCAGCGGAAAGATCAGCCCATGTTCCTCGGCAGCAGCGTTCAGGCTGTCGACAATTACCCCGGCCTCGACCACCGCCATGCGGGCGTTCGGGCGGATTTCACGGATGCGGTTCAACCGGGCCAGCGAAATGACAATGGCCCCCGTCCCCAAAGCGCCGCCGTTCAGCCCGGTGTTCCCCGAAACCGGCACAACCGGCAGGTTACGATCATTCGCCAGCCGCAGCAGCGCCGCGACCTGATCGCGATCAGCGGGACGCACAACCGCCAGCGGCTTGCCTTGATACTGCCCGGTCCAGTCGCGATCCCAAGGGGCGGTATCGGCGCCGGTCAGCACATGCGACGCACCAACGATCGCAGCCAGTGACTGGATCAGGTCACTCATACCAGCCGTTCCAGTTGCAATCCCGGCGCAGCGTCCAGAAGGCTGCGGGTATAGTCCTCCTGCGGATGCAGGAAAACCTGATCGACCGACCCCAGTTCAACGATCCTGCCCTTTTGCATCACCGCGATGCGGTCACAGATCTTGCCCGCCACGCGCAGGTCATGCGTGACGAAGATCATCGTCAATCCCAGACACTGCTTCAGTTCATCAAGCAGGTCCAGCACCTGCGCCTGAACCGACACGTCCAGCGCGGAAACCGCCTCGTCGGCGACGATGATTTCTGGTTCCAGCGCCAATGCCCGTGCGATACCGATCCGCTGACGCTGCCCCCCCGAGAATTCATGCGGGAAGCGATCCATCGCACTTTCCTTCAGCCCCACCAGCAGCAGCAATTGCCGGGCACGGGCAATCGCATCGGCACGGGTCTTGCCATGCGCCATCGGCCCCTCGGTCAGGATGCGGCCGATTCTGGCACGCGGATTCAGCGAGGCATAAGGGTCCTGAAAGATCATCTGGATCCGCTTGCGATGTGCCCTCAATGCCGCCCCGCGCAATTTGGATATGTCCTTTCCGTCCATCTGAATGCTGCCGCTGTCAGGCTGCATCAACTGCACGATAGCCCGGCCCAGCGTGGACTTGCCCGAACCGGATTCGCCTACGATGCCCAATGTCTCGCCCCGCATCAGATCGACCGAGACATTGTCACTGGCCCTGACCACCCGGTCGCCGGTGCGGAACTCCTTGACCAGATCAAGCACCCGCAAGATGGGTTGTTCTTGCGTCTGGGCCGCGTTCAATTCGACCGACGGAATAGCGTCGATCAGGCGGCGGGTATAAGGATGATCGGGATCGCTCAGAACCTTCGAGGCCGGGCCCTGTTCAACCAGTTCCCCAAGCTCGATAACCGCCACATCATCGGCGATTTCCGCAACCACACCAAAATCATGGGTGACGAACATCACTGCCATGCCGTGCCGGTCCTGCAATTCCCTGATAAGCTTGAGGATCTGCGCCTGGGTGGTGACATCCAGCGCAGTCGTCGGCTCGTCCGCAATCAGCACCTTTGGTTCCAGCGCCAGTGCCATGGCGATCACCACGCGCTGTCTTTGGCCGCCCGAAAGCTGGAACGGATAGGCATATTGCGCCTTTTCGGGATCGGGAATGCCCACCTCGCGCAGCAGGTGCAGCGCGCGGGCAGCACGCTCGGGCGGCGTCAGCTTGCCATGCGCCTCGAACACTTCAGCAATCTGGGCACCGATGCGCATCAACGGGTTCAGCGCGGTCATCGGCTCCTGAAAGATCATTGCGATGGCCTGCCCGCGCAGTTCCTGGAATTGCTCTTCGGTCAGGTCGGTGATGTCACGGCCCTGAAAGACAATACGCCCGCCGCCAATAATGATCCCCTTGGGCAAAAGTCCCATCACGGCATTGGCAGACATCGATTTTCCCGACCCGGATTCACCCACGACACACAATGTGCGCCCGGCATAGAGATTCAGCGAGACATCACGGATCGCATACGGACGATCCGCGCCTTTCGGCAGGTCGATCGTCAGCTCTTCGATGCAAAGTGTCGGTTCCATCATCCCCTTCCCGTCAAGAGCGGCGGCGCGACAGGCGCGGATTGAGGGCGTCGTTCAGGCTTTCCCCGATCAGGTTCAGGGCCAGCACGGTGATGAGGATGGCAACGCCGGGAAAGAAGGACAGCCACCACGCCTGCCGGATCACTGTCCGAGCAGCCCCGATCATGTAACCCCAGCTCATCATGTTCGGATCGCCCAACCCAAGAAAGGACAGCGAGCTTTCCAGAAGGATCGCCGAGGCCACCATCAGCGAGGCCATCACGATTATCGGGGAAACCGCATTGGGCAGCACCTGCCGCGTAATAATCTGGCTGGCGGGAAGGCCCTGAAGAATTGCCGCCTCGACATATTCGCGCTTGCGCAGTGACATCACCTCGCTTCGGACCAGCCGCGCGACAGGCGGCCAGGATACAACGGCGATGGCAAGAGTGATGGACACGACCGAAGGCTGAAAGATCGCCACGATGACAATGGCCAGCGCAAAGCTGGGAACAGTCTGAAAGAATTCGGTAATGCGCATCAGCGCGTCATCTATCCATCCGCCAAAATAGCCCGCCAAAGCACCGATTGGAATACCCATCAGCAATGCGGCAAGGGTAGAAACAAGCCCGACCAGCAGCGATACCCGTGCGCCATACGCAAGCCCGGCGGCCACATTGCGTCCCACAGTATCGGTGCCGAGCGGGAAATCGGTGTTCTCAAACGGCGGCAGAAACGGCCGTTGCGCCATTTGCCAGGGACTGCCAGGAAACAGCAGCGGCGCGGTCAGCGCCACGATGACGACCACAGCCAGCAACACCAGCCCGATAACTCCGCCGCGATTGCTTGCAAAGCGATGCCAGAAGTCCTTCATCGTCGTCTCCCTTCACTGTGCGCGGATGCGGGGATCGACGACCCCGTAGATGAGGTCGGTAATCATGTTGAAGACGATCACCATCGCAGCCGATACGAAGAAGACCCCCAGCAGCACATTGTAATCGCGTTGGGTCAGCGCCTCGAACATCAGCCGACCGATGCCGGGCCAGGCGAATACAGTTTCGGTCAGCACCGCGCCGCCAACAAGCTGGCCCGCCTGAAGCCCGGCCAGCGTGACGATGGGCAGCAGTGCATTGCGCAGGACGTGACGGCGCTGGATCACCCCCGGCGCAAGCCCCTTGGCGCGGGCCGTCTTGACAAAATCCATCTGGCTGACTTCCAGCATTGAGGCCCGCGTCATCCGCGAATAGACGGCAGTGAAGAACAACCCCAGCGACAACGCCGGCAAGATCAGGTGGCGGGCAATGTCCAGTGCCCGCGCCATCCCGGTATAGCCCGAGCCAACGGTCTCGAACCCGAAGGGCGGCAGCCAGCCCAGCGTAACCGAAAACAGCAACACCCCCATCAGCGCCGCCCAGAACAGTGGCGTCGCGTAAAACAGCAACGCCAGTGCCGAAATGACCGTATCCGACCAGTGCCCGACACGGCTGGCGGCCAGCACTCCGGCGAAAATGCCAAAGACCAAAGAGATTACGAAAGCTGCCACAGTCAACAGCAGTGTCGCCGGAAGCCGGTCGAGGATCAGGTCCAGCACCGGCATTTGCTGCCGATAGGAATAGCCCAGATCGAGCCGCACGACATCGCTGACATAACGCCATAACTGCACATAGAGTGGCTGATCCAGACCAAACTTCTCGCGCAATTGCTGTAAGAACAGTTCATCGGTTGCGCCCGCCTCTCCTGCCATGACTGTCGCGGGATCACCGGGGGCGGCATGAATAAGAAGGAAATTCAAAACGAGAATGGCCAGCAGCACAATGGCTGCCTTGACCAATCGTCCGACGATACGGGTGACGATTTTCATCGGAAAGCCTCTTTACCAGAATTGAAAAGCCCGACGCGATGACCGCCGGGCCTGTCCAATCACCTTTCGATATAGGCGTTCTTGAAACCGTCATTGAGACCTATTCCGGTGGTCACCAACCCTTTGACATTGCAGCGAGTGATGGTCGGGAAGGACATATCCATCAGCCAGGCGACGGGCACATCCTCGGAAAGCACCTTCTGCACTTCGGTATAGGCGGCTGTGCGTTCGTCCTGATCAATCGTATTCGCGCCCTGCCCGAACAGCTTATCCACTTCGGGGTTCGCATAGCCCTCGACATTGTTGAAGGGCGACCCTTTGGCGATATTGCTGGAAACGTAAACGCGTGAAACCCCCAGCGCCGGGTCGCCATACTGGTACAGATAGGTGGGCGAGATGTCGAAATCCCACTCGGACAAACGCTGGTTCCAGCCCGCGACATCGGTCGCAGCGATGCTCACATTGATGCCGACATCGGACAGGTTCTGCCGGATCACCTCGGACAGCCGCATCCAGGACTCGCCATAGGGCATCGGCACCAGATCCAGCGCCTCACCGCCATAACCCGAGGCCGCGACCAATTCCCTCGCCTTTTCAGGATCATAGGCATATGGCTCAAGAGAGTCATCACGATACCTGGTCGAAGCGGCAAAAGGACCGTTTGGAACGCTGCCCATGCCGTTCCACAGGGCGTCGATGATGAACTGCCGATCAATGGCATACATAACCGCCTGTCGCAATTCCTTGCTGGCAAGGGGCGAATCCTCGCGATTGTTCAGCCACAGCCAGGACTGGACGCTGAAAAATTCCCACCCCGATTCGGTGACACAGGTATTGTCCAGCGCGGCGATGCGCGGCACGTCGAAATTCTCGATCGAGCCGCCGGGAAGAATGTCAACACGACCCGTCTCGAACGCCACGGCGCGCGAGGCTGCATCGGGGATCACATGCCAGTATATCTCATCCAGATAAGGCTTACCCTCGTCCCAGTAGTCCGCATTTTTTACCAGCTTGATGTAGGATCCCTTGACCCATTCATCCAGCTTGAACGGCCCGGTGCCGATGGGCGTGTTATTGGCCGGGTTGGTCTGGAAATTGGTGCCTTTGTAGATATGTTCGGGAATGATCGGCATCGTGCCGACCTCGAAGGCGTTCAGGAACGGTCCGAACGGCGACTTGAGGGTAAAGACGACGGTATTGTCATCCGGCGCCTCGATCGAAGCCAGATGTTCAAGGATGGCGCGGAAACGCGGGTGGTTTTCGCGCAGGAACACATCTGCGCTGAACACAACATCCGCTGACGAAAAAGGCGCGCCGTCATGCCATTTGACATCGTCTTCCAGATTGAACGTATAGGTCAGCCCGTCGTCCGAAACGGTCCAGCTCTTGGCCAGCGATGGCATTGGCTGAAGATCCGTGTCGTAGCGCAGCAACCCTTCGTAGATATTGCCGGCCACCATTTGCGTCGGTGCGTTCTGGACCAAACCCAACATCAGGCTGGGCGGCTCGGGCTGCACCACGACATTGGCGCGCCCACCCTGCACCGGCTCGGCCGAGGCTGATGCCCATGGCAGGATGGCAGTGACCGCTGCAAGTAGGAATCGGTTCATTATCGTCTTTCCCTGTCTGAAATTTTACGCGCTTCCTGTCTGCGATGAAGACGGCAACCACAGAATTTCGGTAAAACAGCATACGAAGAACTCAACTTTCCGACAAATAGGCCAAAGCTATCGCTATGATAAGCGGAGATCCGGCCCTTGCGGAGCTGCCCAATTTTAGTGCACGGCTCGATCCACATGTCCGGGGGGCTGCCCCATACCATCATCTGCCTGACGCAGCGCGACGCTGACCGCGCTGGACGATCTGTCACTGGCGACGGGACACCTGATCTGGTCACAGAAAACGGTCGCGGCAAAAGCACGGCTGTCAAAATCATGCCGGGCCTGTTGCCGCCGGATAATGGCGCGGCAGGGCCGCCGGGATGGCTGCGCCTTCGCGCCTTGTTGCGGTTTTGGGTGACCCAAATTCATCAAGATGCCAATCCCGCCCCATCAAGCCATCAATCATTTCGTATGTTGCACGTTTCCAGCCGGGCCATGACAGCCCATACGACCGTTATCCGGTGTTTCGCGGATAACGGCCTTTTCTCGTCGCCCGTGTCAGTGCAAGCTGCCATGGCACGACCTCATCCAATATGGCCAAAACCATGCCGACCCGGCCCGCCCTCGCCGATCTGAACTGGAACCTGCTGCGCAACTTCTGCGTCATCGCCGAAGAGAAAGGGATCACCCGCGCCGCCAAAAAGCTGAACATGAGCCAGCCCTCCGTAAGCCTTGCCTTGCAGAAGCTGGAAGAACAACTGGGTTGCCAGCTTGTCTTTCGCGGCAGCCGGCATTTCGCCCTGACCCTGCGCGGCGAAAAGATCTATCAAGAATGCGCCGAAATGCTGCGCAGCGTGGATCGGATCGGTATCCTTTCCAAAGGACGCAACGATGAAGAGTTCGGAGAGCTTCACCTTGGCATTATCAGCCATCTGCGCTCACCGCTGGTGGACGAGGCGCTGCGGCTGTATCATCAGCGCCACCCCTCGATCACCTGGCGGATCGAAGTGCAGAACTCTCTGGAAATCGTGCGCCGGATTACCCAGGAAAAGACCGGGATCGGCATTTGTCTGCTGACCAAACCGATGATAAATCTGGAATGCCGCCATCTGTTTCGTGAAGAATTCGGCGTGTTTTGCGGCGCCGAACACCCGCTGTTCGGCCGAACCGAGGTCTCGGCGCGCGAGCTGGTGCAGGAGCCGTTCGTCACCTTCACCTGTGCCGCCGAGGGCATGGGGCTGGAACCGATGGTCATGCTGAGGGATGGCCTGGGGCTAGGTCGCAGGATCAGCGGATCAAGCCATGACACGGAAGAAATCCGGCGCATGATCGTTGTGGGCCTGGGCATCGGCATCCTGCCAGTAGACTCGATCACCAAAGAGGTCGAAAGCGGTCAGCTCTGGCCCCTCCGGCTTGTCGAGCAGCCGCTGGGCGCGGATGTCTATCTGGTCTGCAACACCTTCAGCCAGCTTACCGCGCCGGAACAGAAATTCGTGGATCTGCTGGATGAGTTGCTGAAACTCTATCCTGAAATGATCTAGAAGGCGTTTTCATATAAAGGTTTTCCGTTTCGTCCAGGTTCTGCTTGAGAGTCGAAAACAAGATGATCTTGAACAGGCGAACGTTGACAAGCAGACAACGGAGGCGGATCAGGCCGCTTCTTCCGGGCCGGATCGACGGTCGATATTCACAGGCGCTGTGCCGTGGCGGCGCGCCATGTCGATCAATTCCGTGGCGGGCTGGCGGCCAGAATACATCGTGGGCTGCATCTGGTTCGCCGTCACATCCGGTCGATGCGCCAACTGCCCCGGCCCGCCGGAGATGACGTCAGCAGGGCGGGCACTCTGGCAAGTTTCGTGCAAATGCTCTATGCGGCGATCAAAGTCAGAAGGTGTGTCATGAAGATTTGTGTAGCAGGTTTGGGTTATGTCGGGCTGTCAATGGCTGTGCTGCTGGCGCAGCGGCATCAGGTCAGCGCGCTGGAAATCGACGCGGATCGCGCCGCGCAGGTGAACGAGGGCGTCTCGCCCATCGAGGATGCCGACATCAGTGCCTTTCTGGCCGGGCGCGATCTGGACCTGACCGCGACCACCGATCCGGCGCAGGCGATGGCGGGGGCCGATTTTATCGTCATCGCCACGCCCACCAATTACGACAGCAAGACCAACCGTTTTGACACCTCCAGCGTTGAAGCCGTGATTGCGCTGGCTCGCCGGCACGCGCCCGAGGCCATGTCGGTGGTGAAATCGACCATCCCGGTGGGCTTTGTGTCCCGCGTGCGCGAGGAATTCGGCACCGACCGCATCATCTTTTCGCCCGAGTTCCTGCGCGAAGGTCAGGCGCTGCATGACAACCTGCACCCCTCGCGCATCGTGGTGGGCGATCACGGACCCGAGGCACATCGCTTTGCCGAACTGCTGGTCGAGGGCGCCGAGAAAAAGGACATGCCGGTGCTGTTCACCGGCCCGGTCGAGGCCGAGGCGATCAAGCTGTTTTCCAACACCTTTCTGGCGATGCGCGTGGCCTTTTTCAACGAACTGGACAGTTTCGCCGTGGCGCGCGGGCTGGACACGCGCGAAATCATCACCGGCGTCAGCCTGGACCCGCGTGTGGGCACGCATTACAACAACCCCTCATTCGGTTATGGCGGCTATTGTCTGCCCAAGGACACCAAGCAATTGCTGGCCAATTACGCCGATGTGCCGCAGAACCTGATTGCGGCGGTGGTGGAATCCAACCGCACCCGCAAGGATTTCATCGCCGAACAGATCATCGCCCGCAAACCGCGCGTGGTCGGCATTCACCGGCTGGTGATGAAGGCCGGGTCCGACAATTTCCGCGACAGTTCGATTCAGGGCATCATGAAGCGGATCAAGGCGCGCGGCATCGAATGTGTCGTTTATGAACCCGTGCTGGAGGACGATCATTTCTTCCATTCCCGCGTCGAACGCGATCTGGATGCGTTCAAGCGCGACTGCGATCTGATTATCGCCAACCGCCTGTCGCCGGAACTGGAAGACGTGGCCGACAAGCTGTTCACCCGCGATCTGTTCGGGGTCAGCTGAACAAGGGCGGGAATCGGGGCACTGGAAACAGCCGCTGTGTCGGTTTACAAGGCCCCGATCAGGCGGGCCTGCCGGGCCTTGCATTGCCGCCGCTGACAAGGAGCGAGTCTTGACCAACAGCCCCGATGGCGCAGGTGCCGCGCCGGACATCAGCTTTGTCGTGCCCGTGTTCAACGCCGCGCCGCATCTGGAAAAGCTGACGGCCGAGATCCTGTCGCTGCACGATCACGGCCTGACGGTCGAGGTGATCTTTGTCGATGACGGATCGACCGATGACAGCCCCGGTATTCTGGCGGCTTTGGCGCAGCGGCACGATAACGTGACCGCCCTGACCAGCCCCGGCAACCGGGGTGCCGGTCTGGCCCGCAATCAGGGCTGGGATCATGTGCGCGGGCGCTATACCCTCTTTTTCGACGCCGACGACGACCTGATGCCCGAGGTGATCGCCCCCGCGCTGGCCCGCATGGACGCCCTGCCTCAGGTGGACACCGCCATGTTCGCCTATCGCTATGAACGCGAGGAAACCGCCACCTTCACCGCCATGGGCCATGACGACGAAGCGATCCTGCGCGAAGCCCTGAACGGCACCGACGAGGCGGTTATCACGCTGGAACAGGCGCCGCGCCTGCTGCGGTTCACGAATTATCCGTGGAACAAGATCATCCGCACCGCGCATTTCCGCGAAACCGGCATCCGCTTTGGCTGCACCAAGGTGCATAATGACGTGCTGGGCCATTGGTATTCGCTGATGTTCGCGCGCCAGATCATGGTAGTGAACCGGGTGATCTGCACCCATATCGTGCATCCCTCGGGCGGGAACCTGACCAACCGCTTTGACCGCCAGCGGCTTCAGGTCTTTACCGCGATGAACGAATTGCTGGACCTGCTGGAACAGCATCCGCACCTGCGGCGGCGTTACGCGCATCACTTCTGGGGGCTGGCGCACCGGCTGGTCGTCTGGGCGCGCCCACGCCTGACCGGCGATCTGCGGCTGGAACTGGAAGACGGGTTCGCCGATCTGATCGCCCGCATCAGCCTGGACGATCTGGCCCGGATGCGCACGAAACACGCGCCGGGCCTTGCCCGTGCGCTGGTCAGCCAGATGATTGCCTGAGGGGAAACGGAAACCGCCATGCCCAAAGTTTCGGTCATCGTTACCGCCTATAATATCGAAAAATACATCCGCCAAAGTCTGGACAGCGTGATCGGCCAGACGCTGGATGACATCGAAATCATCGTCGTGGATGACGGGTCATCCGACGCCACCCCCGACATCATCCGCGAATATGCCGCCCGCGACAGCCGCATCCGCCCGATCCTGTTCGACCGCAACACCATCGGCGGCGTCGCCTCGGCCGCCAATGCGGGGATGGACGTGGCGACGGGCGATTATATCGGTTTTGCCGATGGCGATGATCTGTATGATCCGACCATGTTCGAAAAGCTGTGGCAGGCGGCGGAATCGACCGGCAGCGATCTGGCGATGTGCCGCTATACCCTGCTGGACGAATCCGACGGCAGCGAACATGAACCGGCGGAAACCGACCGCTGGCAGCCCTTTCCCCGGCGGACCGCGCTTGATCTGACCGACGCCACGCGCAAACAGATGCTGCGCTTTATTTCCGTGCCATGGCGCAAGATCTATCGCCGCGATCTGGTCGAGCGGATCAACCTGCGCTTTCCGGTCGGCGATTTCTTTTTCGAGGACAACCCCTTCCACTGGGCCTCGGTCATCGGCGGCGAACGGATCGTGCTGCTGCCGGAACGGCTGTGCAAGCATCGTGTCGCCCGCGCGGGTCAGACCATGGCCACGGTGGACGAACGCTTGCTGCGGATCTTTTATCACCACGACATCATCCACGACTGGCTGCGCCAGAACGATGCCCATGACGGCTACAAGGACGAATTGCTGCGCTGGACGGCAGCGCAACTGTCATGGGTCAGCCAGCGTGCTGAAGGCGAGATGCAGAAACTGCTGTTCGACCGGCTGGTGCCGATCGCCGCGCAATACAGCACCGACGATATTGCCGCCTTTGGCCACGCAAACGGGCGCGGGCGCAGCGTGCAGATGCTGGAACAGCTTGGGCGCAAGGATTTTGCCGGGTTTTCCAGGGCCGCAGGCTGGACCGGCGGTCAGACCCCGGCCCGATTGCCGGGTGCTGCACCCGGCGGCACGCTGTTGTCGCGCGGCTGGTATCACCTGCGCGCCTCGGGGCCACGGCAAACGGCGGCGATGACGGGCCGCTATCTGTCGGAACGCTTCGGGCTGAGGTCGAACACCCGCGATGCCGCGCCGCGCGACAGTGCCGACAAGATTGACAACACCGACCTGATGGCCGCCATGGTCATCTTGCAAAAAGAGCTGCGGCTGCTGCGCGCCGAAGTCGCCGAATTGCGGCGGCGCACGCCGTCTGACGACGATTTGTCCTGAATTTTATTGCTGCCGCACAAGGCCGCGCCCGAAAGCACGATGACCCAAGAAACGACGAAAAAACCGATCCTCTGGCTGGGTGCCCACAAGACCGGAACCACCTTTCTGCAAAATGCGCTGGAACATTCGAATGATGTTCTGAAAAAGGCCGGCTATTGCTATATGCCGCTGACAAAGTTCCGCGCGCGATACACCCGCCCGCTGGTCTATGACGGCGACCACGGCCAGCCACATGCGCCGGTGCCGGGGATGAACCTGATCTTTGATGAAAACATCCCGGGTCTGGTTCAGGGCGCGCTCAGCCCCAGCGGGCTTTACCCGCAGGCGGCCCAGCGCAGCCAGAAGGTCGCGCAGTATTTCGGGCTGAACGCGCCGGACATCTGGTTCGGGCTGCGCGACTATGTGTCGTTTCTGCCCTCGCTGTTTTGCGAAACGCTGAAATCCATATCGTATCAGCCCTTCGTGCGGTTCTACGATCCCCAGAACCACCCGGTGAACTGGGTCGATCTGATCGGGCGGCTGCGTCTGGCCTTTCCGGCGTCGCGCATCTGCGTCTATCAGAACGAGGCGTTGCGCGGGCGCGAAGCGGCGCTGCTGTCGGCGGCGACGGGTATTCCGGCGGCGGATTTCACCATTCCTGACGGCTCTGAGCGCCCCGGCTTTTCGCACAGGGCGGTGCGGTCGCTGTATGACCTCAGCAAGACCCGCACGGTTGAACGGCGCGATGTGTTTGCCGCCGTGCGGCAATATCCCAAAGGGCCGAAATGGCCCGCCTTTGATCCGTTCAATGCCGCGCGCAAGCAGGAATTATCAGCGGCTTATCAGGCGCATCTGCACGAATTGCGCAACCTCGCCGATGTCGATTTCATCGACCTCGCGGCGGGCTGAGCGGGGCCAGATCAGGCCGCGGGCGGCAGGCGCAACGAATAATCCTCGATCCGGTTCCATCGCTGGCCAAGGCTCAGCACGCGGGCATCGGCCCCGACCGGGCCGGCGATCTGCATCCCCATCGGCAGGCGGTTCGCAGGCCCGCCGAAACCCACCGGCACCGACAGCGTGGGCAGACCAGCCAGCGAGGCGGGGACGACAACCTCCATCCAGCGGTGATATGTGTCCATCGGCCGGTCGCCGATCTGCTGCGGCCAGCGCCAGTCCGCCGGGAACGGCCAGACCTGCGCCGAGGGCAGCGCGATCAGGTCAACCTGCGTAAACAGCCGCGCAAGGCGCTGATACCATTGCGTGCGGATCAGGCTGGCCTGATGCAGCGCCTCCAGCGTCAGGTGACGGCCCTGTTCGATTTCCCACTGCATTTCCGGTTTCAGTTGCGCCCATAGGGCCGGGTCATCGGCCAGCGCGCGGCGGCCCGTGGCGTTCAGAAAGGCGCGCAGTCCGGTCCAGCTTTGCCACAGTTGCGCGGCGGGAAAGGGTGGCGGCAGAGGGATGATCTCGGCCCCCAGTTCATCCTGCATCCGGGTCAGCGCCGCCTGACACAAGGGCAGGATGCCGGGTTCGGTGGCATAGGCGCCGCCCCAGTCACCCAGCCAGCCAATGCGCAGCACCCTCGGCGGGGCGGCGTCCGGCGCGGCGCGGAAATCATCGGCGGGGCGGCCAAAGGGCGTGGCCGGGTCAGGCCCGGCGATCACATCCAGCAACAGCGCCAGATCGCGCAGGCTGCGCCCCATCGGCCCGTTGGTGGCCAGCGTCGCCATAAAGCGGTCGCCCGGCCCGTCGGTGGGCACCAGCCCCCAGCTGGGCCGGAACCCATAGACCGCATTCCACGCCGCCGGGTTGCGCAGGCTGCCCATCATGTCACTGCCATCGGCCAGCGGCAGCATCCGCGCCGACAGCGCCACCGCCGCCCCACCCGACGATCCGCCCGCGCTGCGCGCGCGGTCCCACGGGTTCAGGGTGGTGCCATACACCTCGTTGAAACTATGCGAGCCAAGGCCGAATTCGGGGGTGTTGGTCTTGCCGATGATGATCGCCCCCGCCGCCCTGATCCGCGCCACCATCAGATCGTCGCGGGCAGGAATATGGTCGCGATAGATCGGGCTGCCCCAGGTCGTCACCAGCCCGCGCGTGGCCGCCAGATCCTTGATCGCCATGGGCAGGCCGTGCAGCGCACCCAGCGGACCGCCTGCGGCGCGGGCAGCATCGGCGGCGCGGGCCTCGGCCATGATCTGATCGCGCGGGCGCAACGCGACGATGGCGTTCAGCACCGGGTTCAGCGCCGCGATCCGGTCAAGGCAGGCGGCGGCCAGATCCTGCGCGCTGAACCGGCCCGCGGCCATTCCGGCCATCGCCTGAGTGGCGGATAGCAGCGCGGGGTCAGTCATCGGACGCGCCCCGAACCCTTGCGCCCCGAACCGGCTCAGCCATCGCTGCCTGCCGCCGCGCCTTGCGCCGGCTGATCCAGATGCCCGGCAATCGCACGGCCAAGAGCAAAGGCGCGCTGCTCCATGATGACCGGCGTTTCGCAGACATAGGTCAGCGACTGGCAGCGTTCGTTGAAGATCCGCTCGTCCCAGTCCAGCGCCTTTTTCTCGGCGTCAATGGCGTCGAAATCGGGCGGATCGGCGGATTCCAGTGCAGCCATGGCGGCGCGGCGGTCGTTGATCTTTTGTGTCAGCTCGACCAGCCTGACGCCATAGCGGGCGATGCCCTCGATCATGGCGGCGCGTTCGGGCTGGATCAGGTCGAACACAGCCTGCACCAGCGCGGTCAGGCGGGTGGCATCGGTTCCGGCATCCGCCGCAAAACCGGCGATCATGGTTTCCGCCTGTTCGATCGGAATGCGGCGCAGCACCCGTTGCGCGGCAAGCGCGCGGATCGCCGGATCGCGGGCCAGTTCCTGCGCCGCCTGATCCAGCACGGGGCCGGTCCAGTCCTGCGCCAGCGACAGCGACGGTTGCTTGCGCTGGATACAGGGCCATGCGGCGTCATGCGCCGGTTGCGCCTGCGCGCTGCTGGCCACCATCACAGCGGCGGCAATCACCAGATATTTCATCTTCCCCTCTTGCGGCGCATCCACAGCCCCTTGGCCGGATCATACATGAACACCGCGCCGTCGAAAAAGACCACCAAACAGCCTGGAACCACCGCCAGCGGCAGCCAGTTGACTTGAAGGTAAAGCGCAAAGCGGATCAGTTCGACCGCATGGGTGAACGGGTTCAGCGCGCAGATGTCATGCAGCAGCATCGAGGATTCCCACATCCGCCCCGACAGGATCAGCGCCAACAGCACCGCAACATAGCCCCACAGCGGCGGTTCGACCCGCCACAGCCAGGCGATGGCCAGAAAGACATAGGCCTGCATGATCGACACCAGCACCCCCGCCGACAGCTTGGACCCCAGCAGGAACCAACGCGGAAACGGGCTGACCAGCAGCGTCCGCATGGCGCCTGTTTCGCGGTCATAGACCATGCTCAACGAGGATTGCATCCTGTTGAACAACTGGATCATCGCGACAAGGCCGGGGGTCACATAGACTTGGTACAGCACATAGGTCTGATAGGGGGGCGTGATCGACAGGCCCAGAACGGCGCGGACCCCGGCGGCAAAGATGAACAGCCAGACCAGCGGCCGCACCAGCGCCGCCAGAAACCGCCCGCGCTGCTGGACAAAGCGCAGCATCTCGCGCCGGGTGATCCCGGCAAAGGCGGTAGCCCATGCGCGCGGCGGAAACGGCGCGGGCGTCATGCGGCCACCCCGGTCAGGTCAAGAAAGGCGCGGGTCAGGCCCTGATCCCCGGCAATATCCGCCGCCCGGCCCTGTGTCAGCAGGCGGCCCCGGTGCAGGATGAACAGGTCATCCTCGGGCTGGATTTCGTCCATGACATGCGTGGCCCACAGCGCCGGAACACCCTGATCGGCGATCAGCATGCGGGTCAGGGCCAGCACCTCGGCCCGCGATTTCACATCCAGCCCCACGGTCGCTTCGTCCAGCAACAGCAGGGCGGGGCGGTGGATCAGGGCGCGGGCTATTTCCGCCCGGCGCTGCTGGCCGCCCGACAGCGCGCCGACCCTTTCGCCCGTGCGGTCGCTTAGCCCGACCTGATCCAGCACTTCGGCAATACCGTGCAGATTGGCGTGATAGGTCAGGTTCTGCGCCACGGTCAGATCGGCATCCAGCGCCCGCGACTGAAACACCACCCCCAGCCGGGCCAAAGCCTGCGCGGGCTGGCGGCGCAGATCGAACCCCGCCACCTGAATGCGGCCCGAGGTATTGTCGTAAAGCCGGGTAATCAGCGAAAACAGCGTCGTCTTGCCCGCGCCGTTCACCCCCAGAAGCGCGGCAAAGCGGCCGGGCATCATGATCCGTTCACATGCAATGGCGCGGGCGGCAATGGTGGGCCGCAACCGCGCCGGTTTCAATCACTGAATATGGAACACCGCCTGCATCGTGTCGCCCGACGATCCGGGGATCGACAGCACATGACGGCCCGGCAGAATGGCGACAAAGCTGATCCGCGCCTCGCCCGCAGCGTCGAATTCAAGGCTGTGGATGCCCATGGGACGGATTTCGATGTCGTTGATGACCACCTCGTTCACCCAGATGGCGCGAAAGAAATCACCGCCCGACAGCGACAGCTCCTGCGTGCCGTCGGCCTGAATGGCAAGGCGGTAATAGCCGCCCGATTTCAGCTTGTATTCGCCGCCTGCCACCGGCTGGCCCGATGACAGGATCAGCGGGGCACGGCCAGCAGAGACGACAGCATCAGCGCGCCAAAGGCACGGGTCAGATTGGTTTTCATTTTGATTTTCCTTTCAGTTGGGCGCGACAACCACACCCCAGGGCTGCTGCCCCACGGGGATGGATTTGATGACGCGGTTCGCGGCCACGTCGATCACCGAAATGTCGTTGGAATTGCCGTTGGTGGTATACAGGTATTGCTCGTCCGCATCGAAGGCCAGTTGCCAGACGCGCTGGCCGACCAGCAGATAGTCGATGACCGCATCCGTCTGCGCGTCGATCACCGCCACCCGGTTCGCCGGGCCAAGCGCGACAAACGCCTTGGAGCCGTCGCGGATGACGCGCAGGCCGACGGGCTGGATCGCCTCGGGCAGAACGCCGGGGATGTCGAAGGTGATCTTTTTGGTGATTTCCTGCGTGGCCGGGTCGATCACACTGACGGTGCCGCCGATTTCGCTGGTGACATACAGTTTCGACCCGTCGGCGGTAAATTCGGCAAAGCGGGGGCGGCTGTTCACCAGCACATTGGCGGTGATTTCAAACGTCCCGGTGTCGATGAAATGCGCCATATTGGTGGTTTCCGAGGTGTTCACCAGCACCCGGCCATCGGGGGAAACACCCATGCCTTCGGGTTCGACCCCCACCGGAATTTCGGCCAGCACCCGGCGTTCATGCACATCGACCACGGTGACAAGGTTGTCATCCTCGTTCGCGATATACAGCGGGTTGCCCGAAGGGTGCAGCACGAACAGCTCCGGGTCGGGAGCGGATGGCAGCGTATGGGTTTCCTGCATGGTTTCGGGATCGAACACCCGCACCAGATCGTCATCGCTGGCGCAGACATACAGTTCCTTGCCGTCCGGGCTGATGGTGATGCCGCGCGGACGGTTGCCGGCGGGGAAATGGCGATCACCTCATGCGTGGTGCCATCCAGCACGGTCACGTCATTGCCGCGTTCGTTGGTCACAAAGATACGGTTGGCCATGGCGGTGGAGATGGTCAGCACAATGGCCTATGGCAGTTTCATGCGTTCCCCTTTTCAGAACTGACAGGTGGTTTCGGGGCGGTCGGTGCCCATGGTATCCAGCGCGCTGGTCTGGTGCAGATACTGATCCTGCGGGCTGACGCCGGTCATCAGCAGCCCCGTGGTCAGCAGGATCGGCTGGCGAACCTGATGATCCCGGTCACGAACCGTCAGCTTTTGCCCCTTGAAGCCCGCCACGTCGAAACTGTCCGACAGGATATAGTCGCGGATCACCCCCGGATCGGCCCGGCTGGTGCGCGTCGCCGCCTCGCCGATCATGCGCAGCACCGGCCATGTCTGATAATCGACCTCGCGGATATTGCGGTTGGCCAGACGTTCAAAGCGGTTCTGGAACCGGGTCGCGCCCCATGCCTCCATCGCGGGGTGCCAACTGCGCGCCTCCATTTCGGCGGCGGCGGTATCGGGGCTGGCCGTCACCTCGACCGCCTCGAAATCCTGCCCCATAAAGCGGCCGGTGGTGTCGATCGGAAATCTGTGCATCTCTCTACCCTTGCCCGGATGTTCGGCGAAAAAATCCACGCCCGGCAAGCCTGATATTGTTCCCGCCGGTTCGGGAAGATTTGGATCAGCCCTTTGTCGTATGGACGCGCCGCGCGGCGCTGACGCATGGTTGCATCATGCAAAACCTGATGCGTCTGATCGCTGTGATCGCCAGCCTGATCCTGACCGCCCTGACTGCCGCAGCGGACCCGTTGCGCGTGCCGGTGGCCGGCTCTGTGCCCGAACCGGGCATTGCCGCCTGGTTCGGCATTCACCTGATCGACACCTCGACCGAGGGAGCGATCAACGGCGTGCGCGCCGATGAAACCGCCCGCATCGCGGCAACCAGTGCCTATATCGCCCAAAACCTGACCCAGCGCGGGTTTCATATCCGCGAACCCGATGCCGATCTGCTGGCCGGAATGAAAAACCCCACGCGATCCAATGGCCGCGACAGCGCCATCGCGCATGATAGGGGGGCCGATTACACCATCACCGCCGAGGTGCAAAAGGTATCCAACCTGATTCTGGCGCTGAACCTGCATCTGCGCGACGCCGAAACCGGCCAGACCCTGCGCCGCGGTTCGGTCGATATTCGCAGCAATACCGACGATTCATGGCAGCGCGGCTTTCGCTATTTGCTGAAGAACATCATTTTCCGGGAGGAGTAACCAAGATGATGACACGACTTTTCGCCGCGGGGCTGGCCGGGGCGATGCTGGTTGCCAGCGTGGCGCAGGCCCATGGGCCGGTGCGGCTGCGCACCGAACACAGCGTGGTGCTGAACGCCACCCCTGACGAAGTATGGCAAGCCATCGGCAAGTTCGAGGATATGGGCTGGCACCCCGCCGTCGCCAGCACCGAAATCACCGGCGACGGATCGGTGGACGTGCCCGAGGTATCCACCCGCGTCCTGCATCTGAATGCCGACAGCGGCGATCCGACCATTACCGAAAAGCTGATCGGTTTCGACGCCGACAAGCGCAGCTACAAATACATGATCGAAGCGGTGGATGTCGCGGTTCTGCCGGTGACGAACTATTCCTCGACGCTTCAGGTCAAGGACAAGGACGGCAAGGCCGAGGTCGTGTGGAAGGCCGGTTTCTATCGCGGCTTTCCCAATAACGACCCGCCGCCAAACCTGAATGACGAAACCGCCGAGGCCGCCGTCAACGCCATCTATCAGGCCGGGATCGAGGCGCTGTCCGAACGGTTCGGCAAGGCCGAGTGAACCTGCGCGCGCTGATTGCGGGTCCCCGGTGGCGGCGGCTGTCGGGGATCTGGCGTTCATCACCTCGCAGAATGCCGGGGTGGTCAGCGTCATTGATCTGGACCGGGCCAGTATCGTGGCCAGCCTGCCGCTGGAGGGCGGGCCTGCGCCGGTCGCCTATGACCCGGCATCGGGCCGGGCATGGGTCATCGCCGCAGAAACCGGAGTGCTGAGCGCGCTGGACGAAGCAGCGCAGATTACCGGCTCTGCCGCCTTGGGCGCGGGGGCCTTTGGTATCGCGGCCAGCGGTGATGGCGGGCTGTTCGTCACCGACTGGTATGGCGGCAGGCTGGCCCGGCTGGATGCGGATCTGCGCCCGGTCTGGGTCGCGGAAACCGGCGCGGCCCCGGCGGGCGTCGCGCTTGGCCCCGATGGCGCATTGGTGGCGACGGCAGATCGCGACGACGATCAGGTCAGCATCTTTGACGCCGCAACCGGCCAGCGGCTGGCGCAGGTGAAAACGGCCGGCGCGCATCCCTTTGCCGTCGTCTTTCACGGCGGGCGGCTGTGGACGGCGGATGTGCAGGGCAACAGCCTGTCGGTGATCGACCCGCAGGCCGGGCGGCTGGTCGGGCAGGTGGCGACCGGCAGCCACCCCTATGGCGTGGCCTTTGCGGGCGGGCGCGGCTTTGTCACCAACCAATATGCAGCCAGCGTGACGGTGTTCGACCCCGACACGCTGCGCGTCACCGCCACGATCCCGGTGGGCGATTACCCCGAGGGCATCGCCACGCTGCCCGATGACAGTGGCGTGGTGCTGGCGGCATGGGAATCGGATCTGGTGCAGATCATCGACGCGGCATCGCTGACCATCCGGGCCGAAATCGAGATGCCCGCCGGGCCGCGTTCCAGCTTTGCCAGCAATCGGCGCGGCAGAATATCACCTTGGGCGCCGATGTATCGCCCCGCGCCGCTGCCGCAAGGCCGGTTTCCAGACGCGCCTGTTCCGCCGGGGACAGGCGCTGATAGCCGGTATCATACAGCCAGACCGCGCCGGGAATGGTCAGATGCCGGGGCTGACGCCACAAGGTGCCCGCAGGCACGGGTCAGGCGCGGCATGGTATCCAGAAACGGCACCCCCTGTTCATGCAGGACCAGCGCCTGCGCGCCGTCGATCACCTGCGCCCCCGCCAGCGTGGCCGGAACCGGGGCGTGATAAGGCTCGCCCCGAAAGGCGTCGGGTTCGGGCACCGGCTGCGCCGCCGCCGGTCCTGCCCCGGCCAGCAGCGACAGCAGCAGGCCAAGGGCAAGGCGGCGGCGAATCATGGCAGCATCTCGCGCCCGTAATCATCGGTCAGCGGCACACCGGCATCGCGCAACAGGGAGGTGATTTCGTCCTGATCGCGGCGGATGATGCTGTTCAACTCGCGCTTGAATTCCTGTTCCGGCTGACGCACGCCCATGGTGATGCGGTAATACATGCGCGGGCCGGAGGTTTCTTTCAGCAGCGGAGTGAATTGCAGGTCGGCATCGCCCTTGATGCGCGGCCCGGCGACCGGCCCCCAGATCACCGCCGCCGCCAGATCGCCCGACCGCACCTGATCCAGCAGCCCGCCGATCGGGTCTTCGACCCGGTGATCGACGAACAGATCGACGCCGCACATATCCTTGGCCATCCCGGCGCGTGCCAGAATCGAGGCAGGCGGCGTGCCCGCCACGATGCCATAGACCGAGGTGTAATAATGGCTCGTGTTCTGAACCAGCTCGTCCCCCTGAGCATAGCCCATGACGACATCGCAATTCCCCGCGCGCAGGGTGCGGGTGATAAAGCCCATCCCCGACGGAAACCATGTATAGGCAACCGGCAGGCCCATCTTGTCGGCGATCAACTTGGCCAAGCGGTTTTCAAAGCCGCTGCCATCCTGCATCGACATCGGCGCATTGGCCGGATCGGCGCAGACGCGAAACTGCGTGGTCGAGCGCATGTCGGGCACGAATTGCGCCCCCGCAGGCAGCGCCACCGCCGCAAAGATCGCGGCAGCAGCCATTGCGGCACCCCGGCGCACAGGCAAGATGGGCATCAGCTGTCCATGCAGGTGGTTTCGAATTCGGTGTATTCGTCGGGCTTGTCGGCGCGCTTGGCCGGGCGGCCCCGCGGAATCATGTCGCTGCCATGGGCAACCAGATAAACATAGATGTCATCGACATAACACCACGCATTCTTGGTGGTGCCAAAGGCGGGCATGACCTGATTGGCCGCCGCATTAATCACCGTCCGCCCCGAGGTCACGACCTGCTGATAATCCCAGTAATCCATCACCAGAACCGAGTTTTTCAGCGGCGGGGCATAGCTTGAGCCTTCGCCATCCGGGCCATGGCACTGGTGGCATTCGGAATTATAGCGGCGGAAACCGGAAAAGGTCGCCCAATCGACGGTGCCGTCTTCCTCGATCCGGGGCACCGGGATGCCTTCGGCGTTACACCAGCGGCCGTTTTCCATATGGTCGGGCACAAGATCCATGCTGGCCGGATTGCCGCGATGCGATGTGGTGCTGAAGGTCTGGCCGGGGGCCACCTCGTCCGCGCCGGTGGCCACGGCGGAACCGGCGGCATTGGCCCGCATCTCGACCTGATTCTTGTCTTCCTCGGGCACGGTGCCCGGCACCGCGCGTGCCGGGCAGTTCGAACACGGTCAGCTGACCGCCCAGTTCGGTGTAATCCGACAGCACCGAATAGCCGCCGACCGCGCCCAGACCTTCGTTCGGATTGGTCAGGCCAGCCGCCAGACCGAGAACCGCTCGGGCAGAGACCATTTGATTTCACCGGCCACCGCATCCCAGGCGATAAAGTTGCCCATGCCGCCATGGCTGTCAGGGGCTGGATACATCGACAGCGTGGCGCCGACATAGGGCTGCCGGCTGCTTGTCCTTGGTGCCAAGGGCGGCGAGGCAGATGCCGGTGGGGTTTTCATCCTCGCCGTTATGCGAGGTCGAATAATCCGCAACCACCTGCGGGCGGCCATAGGTTTCGCTGTCGGGGTCCATATCGACATGCGTGGCCCAGTTCACCGCCGGGTCGAATTTCTCGGCCACCAGCAGTTCGCCGGTTTCGCGATCCAGCGTATAGGCGAAGCCGTTGCGGTCAAAGTTGACCAGCAGCTTGGGCATCTGCCCGTCGATTTCCTGATCCACAAGGATGGTTTCGTTCACGCCGTCATAGTCCCATTCGTCATGCGGCGTTTTCTGATAGAACCATTTGGCCATGCCGGTATCACAGCATCGCGGGCCATGATCGTCATCGACCATTTGTTGTCGCCCGGACGCTGCGACGGGTTCCAGGTCGAGGGGTTGCCGCTGCCGATCTTCCACTGATCGCCTTCCCGGCTGTTCAGGCTGCTGTCGGCGCCAATGCGCTTGCCCAAAGCCATGGTCTGTTCGGGATCGACCAGCATTTCATCGTCCGGCCCGGTGCAAAACGCCTTCCACGCCAGCGAGCCATGCGACAGGTTATAGGCCGCGATATAGCCGCGCACACCGACCAGCACCTTGTCCTCGACCGGCATCACGGTGGCGGTGTTGGTTTCGCCGACCAAGGGATCGCCGGTCTTGATTGTCCACATAGACGGTATCGCAGCACATCACCGCGATCACATCCGGGTCCTGCTGCGGCTCATGGCGCCACAGGATCCTGCCGTTGTCGTTCAGATCCAGCGCAAAGAGGTTGTTGGGGAAAGGCGTGGGACATACATGATGTCGCCGATGACCAGCGGATTGCCTTCGTGACCGCGCAGAACGCCGGTCGAAAAGGACCATGCCACACGCAGATTGCCGACGTTCTCGCGGTTGATCGGTCCCCGGCCTCCTCGGGCCGGGCTGTCCTGTTCACGATCTTTTGCAGCGGATGCTGATGCGTCAATCCGTCGCCCCGCCGGTTGCTCCCTGAAGTATGGGATATTTCGGCGGGACGGTTTGGGAAAGATTGGCAGGTCAGCCCAGACGTTCGGCGTGCCACAGGATGTGATCGGCCATGAAGGTCTGCACAAAGAAATAGCTGTGGTCATAGCCGGGCTGCATACGGAACTGCCCCGGCTGGCGGCGCGCCATCATCGCCTGTGCCAGCGATTCCGGCTTGAGCAGGTCCAGGAACTGGTCGTTGCTGCCCTGGTCGATCAGCACCTCGCCGGGATAGCCGCGGTCGCGCATCAGCAGGGTGGAATCATGCGCCTGCCAGGCCGAGCGGTCATCGCCCAGATAGGCCGACAACTGTTTGCGGCCCCAATCCGATTCGGTCGGATTGGCAATCGGCGCAAAGGCCGAAACCGAACGGTAACGGTCGGGGTGGGTCATGGCGATGGTCAACGCACCATGGCCGCCCATGGAATGACCGGTGATGCCCATAGCGTCGCGGTCGATAGCGAAATTGTCGCCAACCAGTTCGGGCAGTTCGTGGACGATATAGTGCCACATCTGGAAATGCGGCTTCCACGGATCCTGCGTGGCATTGACATAGAACCCGGCACCCTGCCCCAGATCATAGGCATCGTCATTGGCCACACCCTCGCCACGCGGGCTGGTGTCGGGGAAGATCAGCGCCATCCCGGCCTCGGCCGCCCATTCCTGCGCACCGGCCTTGGTCATGGCGTTTTCATGCGTGCAGGTCAGGCCGGACAGATACCACAGCACCGGCACGCGGCCATGCTGCGCCTCTTCGGGCAGGAACACGGCGAAGGTCATATCGGTGCCGGTGGCCTGCGATTTGTGGCGGTAAACGCCCTGCGTGCCGCCAAAGCTGCGGTTTTCGGAAATCGTCTCAAGGCTCATGGCTTTCCCTTTCTGTGCCGGATCGGGACCGGGGATCGCCGGTCCATGGACAGGCGCAGGAAACGCGGGCCGCCGGTGGCAGGCAAGGGTGAAAAGACGCTTCTGCCACAAAGGGACGGGGCGGCAGGCAGGGGCAAGGCGGAAACCGCCCTGCCCCGCACCGTCATTTCAGGTCGTCAACGCTGTTGATGACACGGCCCAGCAGGCCGTAATCCAGCGCCTGCTGCGTGTTCAGCCAGAAATCGCGCTGCGTGTCCTGTTCGATCTTTTCCACGCTCTGGCCGGTTGCCTCGGCGAAGATCAGGTTCAGGCGGTCGCGCATCTGGCGGACCTGTTCGGCCTGAATCATCATATCGGACGAGGTGCCGCCGATCCCGCCCGAAGGCTGGTGGATCAGAAACCGCGTATTGGGCAGGCAAAAGCGGTTTTCCTTTTTCGCCGCCACAAAGATCAGCGCGCCCGCCGAGGCCACCCAGCCCGAACCGATGGTGCGCACGGTGGGGCGGATGAACTTGATGACGTCGTGGATCATGTCACCCGATTCCACATGCCCGCCGGGGCTGGAAATCAGCATGTTGATCGGCTTGTCACCGTCTTCGGCCAGGGCCAGCAGATGCGCGACGGTGCGCTGCGCCAGCTTGTCATTGATCGGCCCGGCAACGATCACCGTGCGCGATTTGAAATACAGTTTGCCGATCTTGTCGCCTTCGGGCAGGCCAAGACCGCCATCCTTGTCGCCCTTGTCCTGACGGCGGTCGTCGTCATCATCGTCTTCGTCGTCACTGTCGAGCCACTGGTGGCGCATCGCCTGCCTCCTTTTTGTCATGGCAACGGCGGGACCCGCAGGCCCCGCCGCTTCTTACCTAAGCAGAGGTAAAGGATCAGTAAAGGACGACCGAGCGGATGGATTCACCTGCGTGCATCAGATCGAAGCCCTTGTTGATCTCGTCCAGGGTCAGGGTGTGGGTAATCATCGGGTCGATCTCGATCTTGCCCTCCATATACCAATCGACGATTTTCGGCACATCGGTGCGCCCGCGCGCGCCGCCAAAGGCCGAACCCTTCCACACCCGGCCCGTGACCAGCTGGAACGGGCGGGTGCTGATTTCCGCACCCGCAGGCGCCACGCCGATGACGATCGACTGACCCCAGCCGCGATGGGTGCATTCCAGCGCCTGCCGCATGACATTGACGTTGCCGGTGCAATCGAAGGAATAATCCGCGCCGCCGATCTGGTCGAAGGGGGTTTTGGTCAGGTTGACGATTTCCTGCACGACATTTTCAACATCCTTGGGATTGATGAAATGGGTCATGCCGAACCGTTCGGCCATTTCCTTTTTCGCCGGGTTCAGATCGACACCGATAATCATGTCGGCCCCGGCCAGACGCAGGCCCTGGATCACGTTCAGACCGATACCGCCCAGACCAAAGACCACCGCCTTGGCCCCGATATGCACCTTGGCGGTATAGATCACCGCGCCGATGCCGGTGGTCACGCCGCAGCCGATATAGCAGATCTTGTCGAAGGGCGCATCCTCGCGCACCTTGGCAACGGCGATTTCGGGCAGAACGGTAAAGTTCGAAAAGGTCGAGCAGCCCATGTAATGCTTGATCGGGGTGCCATCCAGCATCGAAAAGCGGCTGGTGCCGTCGGGCATCAGCCCCTGCCCCTGCGTGCCGCGGATGGCGTGGCACATGTTGGTCTTGCCCGACAGGCAGGACGCACATTGACGGCATTCCGGCGTATAAAGCGGGATGACGTGATCGCCCGGCTTGACGCTGGTAACGCCGGGGCCGACCTCGACCACGACGCCCGCGCCTTCATGCCCGAGGATCGAGGGGAACACGCCTTCGGGGTCGGCGCCGGACAGGGTGAATTCATCGGTGTGGCAAATGCCGGTGGCCTTGATTTCCACCATGACCTCGCCGGCCTTGGGGCCTTCGAGGTTGACCTCCATGATTTCAAGGGGCTTACCGGCTTCCAATGCGACGGCGGCGCGGGTTCTCATGGTTTCATCTCTCCTAGTTTGGTAATGTGCCCAGCAGGGCCAGCGTGTTGTCGTTCGGGAACCAGCGGATCACACCAGTCCCCAAATCGTGATGTCGTTATATCAGGCCGGCAGCGCGCCGGAACGCTTTGCCGTCCAGGTCGCGATGGCATCCATCAGCGGCGGGTTCAGCGCGTCGTAAGGCGTCAGCCCGATTTCGCCAAGCCGGGCGCGGATACCGTCCATGCGCGACGGATCGACGCCGGATTCTATGATCGAGCTGACAAAGGCCGCAAAGCCCGGCGCGGCCCATCCGGTTTCGTCCGACAATTCGGTATGGACGAAATCAAGACCGTGGAACGGATGCTCGCGTTCGATCCGGCCATACATATGAACACCACAACCTTTGCAGGCGTAACGCTGAATCGGGGCGTCCTTGTTGACGATTTCCAGCTTTTCAGCGCCGGAAACGACCGTAACGGCGTCGCGCGACACGACCGCGATCTGTGAAAATACCGCGCCTTCCGGCTTCCAGCATTTGGTGCAGCCGCAAACGTGGTTATGCGCCGTCTGCGCGCCGATTTTCACGCGCACCGGATCGGTCGCGCAATGGCATTTCAGTTCACCGCCCGAAAACCCGGCCTGTTCCGGCGCGATGCCGTTATCGACCGCCGGGTGAATCTTGATTCCCGCAGTATCCGTCATGGTCCTACCTCCGCTAGACCGTTGCAGGCAGAGGTTGGACCCAAGCGGCACCAAACGGCAAGCTAGCCGAAGGTTGTAGCCCGGCCTAGCTGGCCGGGGTCGAGGACACGCCGACCTTGGCCGGGCGCAACAGCCGGTCGTGCAGGCGGAAACCCTGATCCATCACCTGAATGATGTCACCGGCGCGGGTGCCCGGCACGGGTGCCTCGAACATGGCTTCGTGATCGTTGGGATCGAAACGGTCGCCGATCTGCGGGGCGATGATGGTGATGCCGTGTTTGGTAAAGACGTTGGACAATTCGCGCAGGGTCAGTTCGACCCCTTCGATCAGGGCGGGCACGGCGGCGCGTTCCTGTTCGCCGGCGGCATCCAGCGCGCGTGACAGCGCATCATGGACCGGCAGCAGGTCACGGGCCAGACGGGTGCCGCCATATTGTTCGGCATCGCGGCGTTCCTTGTCGGCGCGCTTGCGGGCGTTTTCGGCATCGGCCAGCGCACGCAGGAACTTGTCGCGGAACTCGTCGCGTTCCGCCGTCAGCCGGTCGATGTCGCCTGCCGGATCGGCCAGCGGGTCGTCAAAGGTTTCGTCCAGATTGGGTTCGCTCTGTTCGTTCATTGTTCATCATCCCTTGCGGCCGGACAGCACACGGCCAACCAGTTGCGCAGTGTAATCGACGATCGGCACGATGCGGCCATAGTTCAGCCGCGTCGGGCCGATGACCCCAACCGCACCCACGATCCTTCGGTCGGCATTCATATAAGGTGAAACCACCAGAGAGGAACCCGAAAGTGAAAAAAGTTTGTTTTCGGACCCGATAAAGATGCGCACACCTTCGCCCTGTTCGGTCAGTTCCAGAAAGCGCACGATGTCCTGCTTGCGTTCCAGATCCTCGAACAATTCGTGGATATGGTCGATGTCGGCCGCCTGCTGGCGCAGCAGGTTGGCGCGGCCGCGCACGATCAGGCGCGGATCGGCCACCGCGCTTTCCCATTGCGCCAGACCGGATTCGACCAGCGCCGCAGCCAGAGCATCCAGTTCGGCCCGGCGCAGGGTCATCTGCGCGGCGATATGGTGGCGCAGGTCGGACAGGGTGCGCCCCTCGGTCATCGCATTCAGGAAATTCGCCGCTTCGCGCAGGGACGAGGGTGTTTGCCCGGCGGGCGGGGTGAAGATGCGGTTTTCGACATGGCCATCGGCAAAAACCAGCACAACCAGCGCCCGGTCAGGCGCGAGGCTGACAAATTCGATATGGCGGATCGGGGCTTCGCGTTTGGGGGTCAGCACCAGCGACGCGCCGCGCGTGATGACCGACAGCGCCGTTGACACCCGGTCCAGCAGCGGGCCGGGGTCGGCATCGCCATCGGCCAGCGACTGATCCAGACGAGCGCGGTCGGTGGGATCGACAGGATCAATCTCCATCATGGCATCGACGAACAGCCGCAGGCCAAGCTGTGTCGGCATCCGCCCGGCGGACACATGCGGGCTGTCGAGCAGGCCCAGATATTCCAGATCCTGCATCACGTTGCGCACCGTCGCCGCGCTGAGCTGTTCGGACAGCGCGCGGGTCAGGGTGCGCGAACCGACCGGCTCGCCCGTTTCGAGATAGGATTCGACCACGCGGCGAAATACCTCGCGCGAGCGGTCGTTGAGTTCGGAAAGCTGCGGCGGCTGGCTCAACAGGGCCTCAAAGGGTTGCGTCGTGGCGGGGCGGGCCTGTATCTGAAAGCCAGACAGCAAAAGGACTGACCCATGCGCCCCTCTGGCCGGAATTTAAGCGAACTGCGACCGATTTCAATCGAAACAGGGGTGATGCGCCACGCCGAAGGGTCATGCCTGATCCGCGTCGGCGATACGCATGTGCTGTGCGCCGCCACCATCGAGGAAAGCACACCGCGCTGGCTGAAAGGTTCGGGTCAGGGCTGGGTGACGGCGGAATACGGGATGTTGCCCCGCGCCACCGGGTCGCGGGTGCGGCGCGAGGCGGCGGCAGGCAAGCAGGGCGGGCGCACGGTGGAAATCCAGCGCCTGATCGGACGGTCGCTGCGCGCGGGCGTGGACCGGCGCGCCCTGGGCGAGCGGCAGATCACCATTGACTGCGATGTGATTCAGGCCGATGGCGGCACCCGCTGCGCCTCGATCACCGGGGGCTGGGTGGCGCTGCGGCTGGCGGTGAACAAGCTGCTGGCCTCGGGTCTGCTGAGCAGCGATCCGATTGTCGATCACGTCGCCGCCGTATCCTGCGGCATCTATGCCGGGCAGCCGCTGGTCGATCTGGATTACGCCGAGGACAGCGAGGCCGGGACCGATGGCAATTTCGTCATGACCGGCGCGGGGCGGCTGATCGAGGTGCAGATGTCGGCGGAAGGCGCGACATTCACGCGCGACGAGATGGGCAAGCTGCTGGATCTGGCCGAAGCCGGGATCGCCGGGCTGGTTGCCGCACAAAAGGCCGCGCTATGAGGCGGCTGGCGGGGCAAAAGCTGGTGGTCGCCACCCATAACGCCGGCAAGCTGGAGGAAATCCGCGCGATGCTGGCCCCCTTTGGTGTCGAGGTAACGAGCGCCGGCGAATTGGGGCTGGATGAACCGGACGAGACCGAGGACAGCTTTCTGGGTAATGCGTTAATCAAGGCACGGGCGGCCTGTGCCACGACCGGGTTGCCGGTTCTGGCTGACGACAGCGGGATTACCGTGGACGGGCTGAACGGCGCGCCGGGGGTTTACACTGCCGATTGGGCGGAAACGCCGGACGGGCGCGACTTCGTGCAGGCGATGACGCGGACCTGGGATGAGCTGGAAGCCGCGGGCGCGGCGGAACCCCGCACGGCGCAGTTCCGCTGCACGCTGGTGCTGATGTGGCCGGACGGGCATCACGAGGTGTTCGAAGGCATTGCGCCGGGTCGTCTGGTCTGGCCGATGCGGGGGGCGCAAGGGCATGGCTATGACCCGATGTTCGTGCCGGATGGCCATGACGTGACCTATGCGGAAATGCCGCCCGAGGAAAAGAACCGCATCAGCCACCGCGCCGACGCCTTTCGCAAGCTGGAGGCAGCGCTTGCGTAGGATCAGCAGCGGATCGCCGTTTGAAGCCGCGATGGGCTATAGCCGGGCAGTGGTGAAGGGGCAGTGGTGCTTTGTCTCGGGCACCACGGGCTATGACTATGCGCGGATGGTGATGCCGGACAGTGCGGCGGATCAGGCGCAGAATGCCTTTGCCACGATTGACGCGGCGCTGCGCGAGGCGGGCTTTGCGATGGGTGACGTGGTGCGGGTGCGCTATGTCGTGACGGATGCGGCGCTGGTGGACGAGATCACACCGGTTCTGGGCACATGGCTGGGCGAGGTTCGCCCGGCTGCCACCATGATCGTCGCCGGGCTGATCCGGCCTGAAATGAAGATCGAAATCGACGTGACGGCGTTGCGGGCATGACCGAAGACTGGCGCGCGGGCGGATTTGGGCTGTATGTCCACTGGCCATTTTGCGCCGCCAAATGCCCCTATTGCGATTTCAACAGCCATGTCGCGGCGGCGGTGGATCAGACGCGCTGGGCGCGTGCGCTGGTGGCCGAGGTGGAACGACAGGCCGCTGAAATGCCGGAACGGGTGCTGAACAGCATCTTTTTTGGCGGCGGCACGCCTTCGCTGATGATGCCGGAAACGGTGGATGCGGTGATTGCGGCGGCGCGGCGGGGCTGGGGCTTTGCCAATGACATCGAAATCACGTTGGAAGCGAACCCGACCAGTGTCGAACGCGGGCGGTTTGCCGGCTATGCCGATGCCGGGGTGAACCGGCTGTCGATGGGGATTCAGGCCCTGAATGACGGTGATCTGCGCCGTCTGGGCCGGATGCACAGCGTTGCAGAGGCGCGCGCGGCCTTTGACGTGGCGCGGGGGGTGTTTGGCCGCGTCAGCTTTGACCTGATCTATGCGCGGCAGGGGCAGACGCGCGCGGCATGGCGGGCCGAATTGCATGAGGCGCTGAGCATGGCGGTGGATCATCTGTCCTTGTATCAACTGACGATCGAGCCGGGCACGGCCTTTGGCACACGACATGCGGCAGGTGGTTTGCGCGATTTGCCGGATAATGATGTTTCTGCTGATATGTATTTGGAAACGCAAGAAATTTGTTGTAAACACGATATGGCAGGTTACGAGATTTCCAATCATGCGCGGCCCGGATCGGAAAGTCGGCACAATCTGATCTATTGGCGGCAGGGTGACTGGGCTGCGATTGGGCCGGGCGCACATGGGCGGTTGACCGGGCCGCATGGCCGGGCTGCGACAGAGGCGCATCGCGCGCCGGGGGACTGGCTGGAAGCGGTCGAGACCGCGGGCAGCGGGGAATCTGCGCGCGACATGCTGGGGCGGTCCGATCAGGCGACGGAATATCTGTTGATGGCGATGCGTCTGGCCGAGGGGCTGGATATGGACCGTTATGCCAGACTGGCGGGCACGCCGCTGGATGCGGATCGTATCGCGGAACTGACCGGCCTTGGCATGGTTAAGATCGACGGGGCGCGGCTGCGGGCCACGGATGACGGGCGGCCGGTGCTGAATGCGATTTTGCGGGAGTTGGCGGCTTAGGATGCGGCGGGTCTGGCTGGGGATAGGTTGGCTGTTTGTCGGATTGGCGGCGATTGGCACCGCCCTGCCCGTTATGCCAACGGTGCCGTTTCTGTTGGTCGCGGCATGGGCCTTTGCCCGCAGTTCGCCGGCGTTGCGGGAAAAGATCCGCAACGATCCGCGCTATGGCAAGATGGTGCGGGACTGGGAAGATAACGGCGTCGTGCCGCGTTTTGCCAAGGTCTGGGCAATCAGCGCGATGACGGTCGGCGTCGGCTTTTCGGCCTGGGTCGGGATGGCGCTGTGGATCGTTGCGGTTCAGGCGGCGATCTGTCTGGCGGTGGCGGCTTTTCTGATAAGCCGCCCCGAACGCGTCAGTGAAGCGCCAGCATCCGGCACAGCTGATCCAGCTGATCCAGATCGCGATAGGTAATCACCATCTGGCCGCCATCCTGCCCGTGATGATTGATCTGCACCTTCATACGCAGATGCGCGGACAGGTCAGCCTCGAGCACGCGGGTGTCGGCATCCTTTTCCAGACGGGGCGAACGTGGGGCTGATGGTTCGGATTTCTTCCGGGCCATAGCCTCGGTCTCGCGGACGGACAGTCCGCGGTCGATGACCTGACGCGCCATCTGCACCGGGTTGGGTGCGGTAATCAGGGCGCGGGCATGGCCGGCGGTCAGCTTGCCTTCGCGGACGTAGGATTGCACCGGATCGGGAAGATTGAGCAGGCGCAGCAGGTTGGCGATATGGCTGCGGCTTTTGTTCAGTGCCTCGGCCAGTTGTTCCTGCGTGTGACCGAAGCGATCCATCAATTGACGGAATGAGGCCGCTTCCTCCATCGGGTTCAGATCGGCGCGCTGGATGTTTTCGATCAGCGCAATTTCAAGAACTTCGGTGTCGGACAGGTCGCGGATAATGACCGGCAATTCATGCAGTTGCGCAATCTGCGCCGCCCGCCAGCGGCGTTCGCCGGCAACGATCTGGTAAAGGCCCGCATCATTGGGGTGCTGCCGGACGATCAGCGGTTGCAGCACACCGCGCGCCTTGAGCGATTCGGCAAGCTCGTTCAGCGCCTCGGCGTCGAACTGGCGGCGCGGCTGATCGGGGTTGGCCGTCAATTGTTCGATTGGGATCTGCCGACGATCCGGTGCGGGTGTCGAGGTATCATTCACCAGATCGACATCGGCCATCAGCGCCGACAGGCCACGACCGAGACCGCGTTTGGCAGGTTTGGATTCGGACATATCAGGCCTCTTGCAAGTTGAGATGCAGCCGGGCGGCAAATTCGCGGGCAAAATCGCGATAGGCCTGACTGCCTTTGGATTGCGGATCGTAATGCAGGACCGGCTGTGCAAAAGACGGCGCCTCGGACACGCGGACATTGCGGGGGATGACGGTCTGATAGACCAGATCGCCCAAGGTGGCGCGGGCATCGGCCTCGACCTGTTGGGACAGGTTATTGCGGCCGTCGGACATGGTTAACAGCACGCCATTGATGCGTAGTTCAGGGTTGGCGCTTTGGCGGACCTGACGCACCGTGGCTAAAAGCTGGGACAGACCTTCGAGCGCATAAAATTCGGCCTGAAGCGGGACAAGGATGGCATCGGCAGCGACCATCGCATTCACCGTCAGCAGGCCAAGCGCAGGCGGGCAGTCGATCAGCACGATCCGGTTGCCCCGCGCCGCTGCGATCTGGCGGCGCAGCAGGCGCACACGATCCGGGGTTTGCGACAGGTCGACATCGGCTGAGGTCAGATCCGCCGTCGCAGGCACGATCGACAGCCGAGGCATGCTGGTGGCACGGGCGGCGCTGTCCAGATCGGTGGTGCCAGCCAGCAGATCATAGGTTGTGACCTGACGCTGATCCGGGCCGATGCCAAGGCCGGTTGAGGCATTTCCCTGCGGATCAAGGTCAATCAGCACCACCTCGTGCCCGGCGTCGGCCAGTGCAGCGCCCAGATTGACGGTTGTCGTGGTCTTGCCAACACCGCCCTTCTGGTTGGCAATGGCGATGATACGGTTGGTCATGTCGGTATCCCGCTCAGCTTGAGAATGGCGGCACCCGGCTGGGTTTCGCTGGCGTAGGGTGTGATCTGTGTCGCGGGATCCAGCCCTGCGGCTGCCAGTTCCGCCTGCCAGTTTTCGCCCTTCATCAGCCACGCCTGTCCGCCGGGTTTCAGGTGCCGCCCTACATATGGCACAAGCCGGTCAAGCGGGGCAAGCGCGCGGGCGCTGATATAATCGGCATTGAGCGGAGACAGGCTTTCGATGCGCGTATTCTTGACCGTGGTGTTTTCGAGGCCAAGTTCACGGATTGCAGATCGCAGGAAGGCGCATTTGCGCTGATCGCTTTCGACAAGAACGAATCGCGTTGCCGTTTCAGCACTGGCGATTGCCACCACCAAACCGGGAAGGCCGCCGCCGCTGCCAAGGTCTGCCCAAAGGCCGCCGGTTGGCTGGGCCAGTTGGGCCAATTGCAGGCTGTCATCGATGTGCCGCCGTTCCAGATCGGGCACGGTAGAAGGTGCGATCAGGTTGATGCGGTCATTCCATTTGCGCAGCAGGGTGGCATAAGCCGTCAGCCGTTCACTTGTTTCACGTGAAACACTCATCTGCTTGCCCGTTTGGCGGCGCGGCTATGGGCCAGCAAAAGTGTCAGCGCAGCAGGGGTCATCCCCTCGATCCGGGCGGCGGCGGCCAGTGTTTGCGGGCGCGTGTCGGACAGTTTCGCCGTTAATTCACCAGACAGGCCGGGGATGTTGCTGTAATCACTGATGGTTGTCAGGTCCACTGCCTCATCCTGGCGCAGCAGTGCAGCATCGCGGGACTGGCGTTCCATATATTGATGATAAAGCGCATCATTTTTGACCTGTTGCAGCGTTTTGGCGGGCATATCAGCCAGACTGGGGCATAGGTCTGAAAGGCGGTCGCCAACCAGATCCGGGGTCGCCAGCAAAGCGAAAACAGATCGCTTCTGACCGTCTTGCCGGACATGAAAGCCCATATTTGCCAGTTCTTTCGGCGTGAAGATAGCCTCATCCGCCAGCGAGCGTGCCCGCTGATAGAGGTCTTCGCGCTGTTCAAAAGCCGACGCACGTTGCGGCGTGACGCAACCGATCTTGATTGCGCGCGGCGTCAGGCGCCGATCTGCGTTATCGGCGCGCAGAGTCAGCCGGAATTCCGCACGCGAGGTGAAAACGCGATAAGGTTCGCTGACGCCACGCGTCGTCAGGTCATCAATCATCACACCGATATAGCTGTCCGTCCGGCTGAAAACCTCGCCCGCCCTGCCCTGCGCGGCAAGCGCCGCATTCAGGCCAGCGACCAGCCCCTGGGCTGCCGCCTCTTCATAGCCGGTGGTGCCATTGATCTGCCCGGCAAGATAAAGACCGGGCACAGATTTCACCCTGAGGGTGGGTTCCAGTGCGCGCGGGTCAACGTAATCATACTCAACCGCATATCCCGGCTGGGTTATCGAAACATTCTCAAGCCCCCGGATGCTGCGCACATAATCAAGTTGCACATCGGCCGGAAGCGAGGTCGAGATACCATTCGGATACACCGTGTGATCGTCCAGCCCCTCTGGTTCCAGAAAAATCTGGTGCGATTCCTTTTCGGCAAAGCGCACCACCTTGTCTTCAATCGAGGGACAATAGCGCGGCCCACGGCCAGAAATCTTGCCGCCATACATGGCCGAGCGGGACAGGTTGGCCCTGATGATCTCGTGCGTTGTGGCGTTGGTATGGGTTACACCGCAGGAAATCTGACGCACCACAGGGGCTGTGCTAAGATAGGAAAACATCACCGGATCGCTGTCGCCGGGTTGCAGATCGACCGCATCCCAGTCGATGGTTCTGCCATCCAGCCGCGGCGGTGTGCCGGTTTTCAGGCGACCAAGCGGCAGATCAAAACGCCGCAGATCGGCAGCCAAACCGACAGAGGCATCATTGCCCCACCGCCCCGCCGACCGGCTTTCCGTGCCGATATGGATGACACCGTTCAGGAATGTGCCAGTCGTCAGAACCACCGCATCAGCCGACAGCTCCCCCTGCTGCATCAGCGACACCCCCTGCACGCGATCCGCCCCCAGCAGACCGGTTACCTCGTCATGGATAATGGTCAGCCCCGGCTGTTCCTGCATCACCCGCTGCGCCTCTTGCCGGTATAAGGCGCGGTCCATCTGCGCCCGTGGACCTTGGACAGCAGGCCCCTTGCTGCGGTTCAAAAGGCGAAACTGAATACCGGCGCGATCTGCGATGCGACCCATCACCCCGTCCATCGCATCAATCTCGCGCACCAGATGGCCTTTGCCCAAACCGCCAATGGCCGGGTTACAGGACAAGGTGCCGATGTCATCCTTGCGCATGGTAATCAGCGCAACGGTCACACCCATACGCGCAGCTGCGGCACTGGCTTCAATGCCAGCATGACCACCGCCAATAACGATCACATCATAATGTTTCACGTGAAACAGCCTCACTTGCCGATGCAAAAGGATGAAAAGATAACATCCAGATAATCCTCTGCCCCGATTCGGCCAACCAGCCGATCAAGGGAAAGTGACACCTGCCGGATCGTTTCTGCCAGCATTTCCGGCGGCAAGCCACGTAAATTATGTAACGCTGCCATTGCTTCAATCAGCGCCTCGGCCTGCCGGGCATGGCTGGCAAGCCCGGCATCAGCAACCCGGTCAGACAAAACCCGATGCAGATCATCCAGCATCTCTGCAATCCCTTGCCCACTGTGCGAGGACACACCAAACCCACCCAGATCAGCCTTGCCCTGCACCACCAGATCGCCGTCGCGATAAAGATCTGAATCCGGCTCACCCGTATCAGAAAGGTGAATCCGCAGATCAGCAGCCTCTGCCCGCTCGCGGGCACGGTGAACGCCCATGGCCTCGATCTGGTCATCGGTATCCCGCAACCCCGCCGTATCCAGCAACGTCACCGCCAACCCCTTCAGATCCAGCCGCAGTTCGATAATATCACGCGTCGTCCCCGCCAGATCAGAGACCAAAGCCACATCCCGCCGCGCAATCCTGTTCAACAGACTGGACTTTCCGGCATTCGGCGGCCCGACGATTGCCACCTCAAATCCCTGACGCAAACGTTCGGCCGCCGGAAATCCCGATATCTCTGCGGCGATATCATCACGCAGCTCATCCAGCAGATCAAAGACCTCTGCCGGAACCGCGTCTGGCACATCTTCATCCGCAAAATCAACGCTGACCTCGACCAAAGCCCCGGCCCGGATCAGCAACTGCCGCCAACTTTCCGTCTTGGCCCCCAAGGCCCCACCAGCAGCCTGCATCGCCTGACGACGCTGGCTCTCTGTCTCGGCCTCCAACAAATCAGCCAAACCTTCGGCCGCCGCCAGGTCGATACGACCGTTCAGAAAAGCACGGCGGGTAAACTCGCCCGCTTCAGCGCGCCGTAAACCCTGCCGCAGTAAAGCTGCCTCCAGCCGCCTGACAACCACCGGCGCACCATGCAGATGCAGTTCGGCAACAGCTTCGCCGGTGAAACTGGCACCGGCATCGAACCGGATCACCAAAGCCTGATCCAGCATCTCGCCACCTTCCCGCAGCGCCCGCAGTTCAGCCCGGCGCGGTTCGGGCAACGGACCAGCCAGAGCCTCGGCCACCTGCCGCGCATCCGGCCCGCTGATCCTTATAATGGAAACACCCCCGCGTCCGGCGGGGGTGGCTTCAGCAAAAATCGTATCCATTCCAGCCCCGTCTAGGCGTTCATCGAATCGAAGAATTCTGAATTTGTCTTGGTCTGCTTCAGCTTGGAAATCAGGAACTCGATGGCATCGGTGGTGCCCATCGGGTTCAGGATGCGCCGCAACAGATAGGTCTTTTGCAGATCCTTGGCATCGACCAGCAGTTCTTCCTTCCGCGTGCCGGATTTCAGAATATCCATGGCCGGGAACACACGCTTGTCGGCAACCTTGCGATCCAGCACGATTTCGCTGTTCCCAGTGCCCTTGAACTCTTCGAAAATCACCTCATCCATGCGGCTACCGGTGTCGATCAGCGCCGTAGCGATGATGGTCAGCGACCCGCCTTCCTCGATGTTCCGCGCCGCACCAAAGAACCGCTTGGGCCGCTGCAAGGCGTTGGCATCCACACCGCCGGTCAGAACCTTGCCCGAAGACGGCACGGTAGTGTTGAACGCGCGCCCCAGACGAGTGATCGAGTCCAGCAGGATCACCACATCCCGCTTGTGTTCGACCAGCCGCTTGGCCTTTTCAATCACCATTTCCGACACGGCGACGTGACGGCTTGCCGGTTCATCAAAGGTCGAGGACACCACCTCACCCTTGACCGAGCGTTGCATATCCGTGACCTCTTCCGGCCGCTCGTCGATCAGCAGAACGATCAGATAGCATTCCGGGTGATTGCGCTCGATCGAATGGGCGATGTTCTGCAACAGCACCGTCTTACCCGTCCGCGGCGGCGCCACGATAAGCGACCGCTGCCCCTTACCGATAGGCGCAACCAGATCAATGATCCGGGCCGAGCGATCCTTGATCGTCGGATCTTCGATCTCCATTTTCAGCCGTTCATTAGGATAAAGCGGCGTCAGGTTGTCAAAGGCCACCTTGTGGCGCGCCTTCTCTGGGTCTTCGAAATTGATCCGTTCCACCCTGGTCAGCGCGAAATAGCGCTCATTCTCGCCCGGCGCGCGGATCACGCCCTCAACCGTGTCACCCGTGCGCAAGGAATGCTGCCGGATCATGTCGGGGCTGACGTAAATATCATCCGGACCGGGCAGATAGTTTGCCTCGGTCGACCGCAGAAAGCCGAACCCGTCCTGCACCACCTCCAGCACGCCATCGCCGCCGATGTCCCAGCCATCTTCGGCATGTTCTTTCAACAGCGAGAACATCATCTCGCCCTTACGCATGGTCGAGGCGTTCTCGATTTCCCATTCTTCAGCCAATGCCAGCAGCTCAGCCGGGCTTTTCGCTTTCAGATCGGACAGGTTCAGCCGTTCGGCACTCATCATCTTACCCGCAATCGCACAGGCTAACGGCCCGTGCAGTCATGTCATGTCAAAGGAAAATCCCGCACCGGACGGCCGGGGTCGACTGCCTATAGACGTCAAACCCGTCCAAGTCAACGGTTCAGAACTTGACGATCACCGCCAGCACAATGGCAACCATGAACAGCGTCGGCAATTCATTGGCGATCCGATACCCCCGCCCGCTCAGCCCGCGCCCGGCGGCAATCGCCGCAGGCTGCCGTTCCAGCCACAGATGAAACCCGGTCATCCCCAGCAGCCCGGCAGCCTTGACCCATGGCCATGCCATCGACCACACGACAATGCCCGGCGTCAGCACCAGCGTCAGCCCCGCCAGCCAGGCCGTGACCATCGCGGGCCGCATAATCATCCGCAGCAGCTTGTCCTCCATGATGACAAAGCTGTCCGCCGGTTCACCGCTCTGCCGCCCGCGCTCGATATGATAGACGAACAGCCGCGGCAGATAGAACAACCCTGCCATCCAGGCGATGACTGCCATCACATGCAGGGATTTCACCCAAGGATATATCGTCGCCAGCAGACTGCTCATCCGACCCTCCGTTTCGCTCTCTTAAAGAATAAAAAGAAGAAGAAAGGAATGATGATGTTATAGGTCTTGGGGATAACGGGATGACTGCCGTTCACCCGATCTTATCCCCGATTACGGGAACCGCTAAAAATTTCCCACGACACCTTCTAAATTCTTTAAATATCAATAAATTAACTATGTATAACCCTGTGGATAAAATCGCCATGATGTCCCTATCCACAGCCAGCCATCGTTGGTCTGCCTGGTTGTCCACCTGTGGAAGACTGCCTCGCGTTCCCGTTATGACCTGCCCTGTTATCCTCAGCCCCTTGCCGCACCGGGTTTGATCCCCGCACGCCACGCGGCTTTCCCCACCGACTTATCCACAGGCCGAAAAAACCGAGCCGTCTGTGCAACAGATGAGGCACATTGGCCACAGACCCCCTTTCCCCAAAACCTTACGCCGTCTAATCTGACCACGATCAGATCACATGGCGGCCACCCAAGCATGAGCGACGACGAATCAACCACGCCATCGCCCGCCATCCCCTTGGCAGGCGTCATCGGGATGCCGGTTGCGCATTCACGTTCGCCGCGTCTGCACGGGCACTGGCTGGCGCGCTATGGCATCCCCGGCCATTATGTGCCGCTGCATGTGTTGCCCGAACATCTGGCCGAGGTGCTGCGCATCCTGCCCCGCACCGGCTTTGTCGGCGTCAATGTCACCATTCCGCATAAAGAGGCGGCGCTGACGCTGGCCGATGTCGTCACCGACCGCGCGGCGCTGATCGGCGCGGCAAACACCCTGATCTTTCGCCCCGATGGCAAGATTCATGCCGATAATACAGATGGTTACGGTTTCATTGCCAATCTTCGCCAGAATGCGCCCGATTGGAACCCGGCCACAGGCCCGGCGGCGGTTCTGGGTGCGGGCGGGGCCGCGCGGGCCGTGGTCGCCTCGCTGCTGGATTCCGGGGTGCAGGAATTGCGGATTACCAATCGCACGCGCATCCGCTCGGAACAGATCAAGGCTGAATTTGGCGCGCGCATCGTCGTTTACGATTGGGCGCAGGCCGGAAACATGCTGGATGGCGCGGCAACCGTGGTGAACGCCACCTCGCTGGGGATGGATGGCAAACAAGCGCTGCGGGTTCCGCTGGACGCGCTCGATCCGGCTGCCCTTGTCACCGATCTGGTCTATACCCCCCTCGACACTCCCTTCCTGTCCGAGGCGCGGGCGCGCGGCTGCATCACCGTCGATGGGCTGGGGATGCTGCTGCATCAGGCGGCGCCCGGTTTTGAACGCTGGTTCGGCACCCGGCCCGAAATCGACCAGGCCGCCCGCGACGCCGCGCTGTCATGACCTTCCGTCTGGGTCTGACCGGCGGCATCGGCATGGGCAAATCCACCACTGTCCGGATGTTTGCAGATCGCGGCGTGCCGGTGTGGGATGCCGATGCCGCCGTGCATCGCCTTTACGCCCCCCAAGGGGCCGCCGTCGCCGCTGTCATCACGCTGGTCCCTGCCGCTGCGGCCCACGACGGCAGCATCAACCGCGCTGCGCTGAAATCCGCACTGGCGGCTGATCCGGCGCTTTTGCCCCGGCTCGAAGCCGTGGTTCACCCGCTGCTGCGCCATGACCGGGCGGGGTTTCTGGCCGCCCATCCTGATGCGCCGGTGGCCTTGTTCGACATCCCGCTGCTGTTCGAAACGGGCGCTGATGCGGATATGGATGGCACGGCCACCGTATCCGTTGATGCAGAAACCCAGCGCGCCCGCGTCTTGTCGCGCGGCACCATGGATGAGGCGATGCTGAACCAGATCCTGTCGCGCCAGTTGACCGATGCCGAACGCCGCACCCGTGCCCGTTGGGTCATCCCGACCGATACGCCCGAATCCGCCCTTGCCGCTGTGGATGCGATCCTGCAAGACATTACCCATGCGTGAGATCGTTTTCGACACCGAAACCACCGGCACCGAACCTGACAAGGGCGATCGCATCGTCGAAATCGGCGCGATCGAGTTGCTGAACCACCTGCCCACCGGCAGACATTTTCACGAATACATCGACCCCGAACGCCCAATGCCGGCCGAGGCATTCGCCGTTCATGGCCTTGGCGATGATTTTCTGCGCGGCAAGCCGAAATTCGCCCAGATCGCCGCCCGCTGGATAGAATTTATCGGCCCTGACACCAAGCTGATCGCCCATAACGCCCGATTTGACTTTGGCTTCATCAATGCCGAGTTCCGCCGCATTGGTCAGCCGCCGCTCGATAATGGCCGGATGATCGACACGCTGGCCATGGCGCGGGCGAAATTCCCCGGCGCGGGCAATTCGCTGGATGCGCTGTGCCGCCGCTTTGGCATCGACAATTCCAACCGCGACCTGCACGGCGCGCTGATCGACACCCACCTGCTGGCCGAAGTCTATCTGGAACTGATCGGTGGCCGCCAGCCCGACCTGATCCTCGCGCCGCAGCCGCAGAAATCCGAAGAACAGACCATCGCCGCGCCAGTCGCGTCCATGCCCGCCGGCCCACGCCCGTCCCCCCTGCCCCCGCGCCTGACCGAATCCGAATCCGCTGCCCATGCCGAATTCGTGTCCAAGCTGGGCGAAAACGCGATCTGGCGGCGATGGATGCCCGGCTAGGATCGCGCCGGGGTTGCGCCCCCCGGCATTAGCCCGCATCTTGGCGGCAACAGCCGGAACGGGGGACAGGTGCTGAATCTGCTGCGTGATCTGTGGGCGTTCATCGCTGCCATCGGCGAACGGATCGACAAGATTCATATGGGCCTGATCGCGGCGGGCGTGGCCTTTTACGCCATGTTCGCGGTGTTCCCCGGCCTTGCCGCGATCATCGCATTGTGGAGCCTGTGGTTCGATCCCAATGTCATCAACGAATACATGAATGTCGCGCATGAATTCATCCCCGACAGCGCGCAGGATATTCTGGATACGCAAATCAACGCCCTGCTGTCAGCGGGGCGCACCAATATCGGCTGGGCGTCTTTCGTATCGTTCATGATCGCCACCATTGCCGCCCGCGCGGGCATCGACGCGCTGGTGCGCGGGCTGAACGCCGCCCATGGGGTGCGGTCGCATTCGACGATCTTTGGGTTTATTCTGGCCTATGGGCTGACGCTGGCCATCGTCGGCGTGGTGCTGATGGGGCTGGCCACCATCGTCATCGTGCCGATCATCATCAACTTCATGACCTTTGGCCCGCTGCGGGCATGGCTGGTGACGGCCCTGCCCTGGGTGGCGATGTTCATGATCGTGATCGTGGCCATTGGCATCCTGTATCGCTATGGCCCCAACGTCAAAACCCCGCGCACACCGATCTTTACATGGGGGGCGCTGTTTGCCGCACTGGCATGGGCGGCGGCCTCGATGGCGTTTTCGGCCTATCTCAGCAGCTTTAACAGCTATAACCGCATCTATGGTTCGATCGGTGCGGTGGTGGCCTTGCTGATGTGGTTCTATCTGGCCGGGTTTTCCGTGCTGCTGGGCGCGCTCATCAATGTCGAGATCGCCCGCCGCCGCCGCATCAGTGCCGCCCGTCAGGCCCGGCAAAGCGCATTGGCGGCGGCAAAGCAGGGCTAGGTCAGGCGTCCATCCCCTCGGTCGAGGCAAAGAACATCGCCTGCGATACCGCAGACCGCACCTGTTCCTCGGAATAGGGCTTGGAAATCAGGAAGGCCGGTTCGGGCCGGTCGCCGGTCAGCAGCCGTTCCGGGAAGGCGGTGATAAAGATCACCGGCACATCGCCCAGCGTGCCCATCAGATCGTTCACGGCATCAATGCCCGACGACCCGTCAGCCAGCTGAATATCGGCCAGGATCAGATCGGGCCGCTTGGCCGCGCCCAGTTCGACGGCGGCGGTATGGGTGCGGGCCACGCCCGTTACCTCGTGACCCATGGTCTGGACGATGCCTTTCAGGTCCATGGCGATGATGGTTTCATCCTCGATAATCATCACCTTGCCACGGATCGCCCGGCCCATTTCGTTCAGGGCGATCTGGATCAGTTCCTCGGCCTCGGGCTGTTCGATCTGCATCACCCGCGCGATCTGGTCATAGCGCAGCTCTTCGATGGTTTTCAGCAACAGCGCCTCGCGCGAATTGGGCGTCAGGCCGCGCAGATGCGCCTGTGCCCGCGCCTCGCGGCTGTCGCCCAGGCTGTTTTCCACCGGCTGGCCGCTGGATTGCCAGATGGCGTGAAAGGTGCGGAACAGACCGATCCGCATGTCGGATTCGCCCTCGATCACGGAACGGTCGGTCAGAATTGCCTCCAGCGTCGCGGCCGCATAATTGTCGCCAGCGGTCTGGCTGCCGGTCAGGGCGCGAGCATAGCGGCGAAGATAGGGCAGTTCGCGTCCGATGGACTGGGCAAGATCTGCGGAAGACATGGTGCTTTGACCCCTGTTGAGAATTTTGTGGTCCGTCGGGAACCTTGGCAGGCTCCTACATGTTGGGCAAGGTGCGCACAAGAATTTCAGGACTAACAAACTTATGCCAACCAAACGCGATGAACGGCGGCGGGTCGCCCTTGAAAAGCAGATCGACGAAAATCTGCGCCGCACCTATGAACAGGATGTGCAGCAGCAGGTTCCCGACAAACTGCTTCAGCTTCTTCAGCAATTGCGGGAACAGGATCAGGCATGACCGGAACGACCCGACGGCCGGATCAGGCCGCGAACGCCGCCGACCCGCGTGATGAGCTGGTGGAACATCTGCCCGCGCTGCGCGCCTTTGCGCTGTCGCTGACCCGCGAAGGGGCCGCGGCTGACGATCTGGTGCAGGACACCATCGTCAAGGCGTGGACGAATATGGATAAATTCCAGCCCGGCACCAATCTGCGCGCGTGGCTGTTTACCATTCTGCGCAACAATTTCTATTCCGCCCGCCGTAAAACCCGTCGCGAGGTGTCTGACAGCGACGGCATTCACGCCGCCCGTCAGGCCACCCGCCCGGAACATGATGGCCGTCTGGCCATGCGCGACTTCCGTGGCGCTTTTGACCAGCTTCCCGACGAACAGCGCGAGGCGTTGATCCTTGTCGGGGCCTCGGGCTTTTCCTATGAAGAAGCCGCTGGTATGACCGGCGTGGCCGTCGGCACGGTGAAATCCCGCGCAAACCGGGGCCGCCGCCGCCTGGCCGAGCTGTTGCAGCTGGACGAGGGCGAGGAACTGGAAATGACCGACCGTGCGACCTTGGCGGTAATGGCCACGAACCAGCCCGTCAGCCGCTGACCGCAGGGCGCAACAAAAGACGGGGGACGGTCTGGCGTGTTAAGGGCGTTACGCGAAAGGCTGGAATTCACCAAGGGTCTGGGCTTTCGTCTGGCCACCCTGCTGACGGTGGCCATTCTGCCGCTGGGGCTGATTTCGCTGGTGCAGACCCTGCATCTGCTGCGCGAGGCTGAACGCAGCGCCGAAATCGCGCTGCTGGGCCGCACCGCTTCGGCGGCAGCGGGGGAACGCGCGCTGCTGCAAGGTGCGCTGGGGGCCGCCGATGCGCTGGGTCCGGCGGTGCTGGAAACCATCGCCAGCCCCGCCGCGTGCAGCGAGGTGATGCGCGGCTTTGTCGAACGCAGCGCGACGTTCATTTCTGCCGCCTATGTGCCACTGTCGGGGATGTCCGGCTGTGCTTCGTCGAATGCGACGGGGCCGATCGACTTTCGCGGATCAGAGGCTTACCAGCTTTTCCTGCAAAGTCCCGGCACCGTTGTCACCTCGCTGGAACGTGGCGGCATTACCGGGCGTCCTGTCGTCGTGGTGGCGCAGCCGCTGTATAACGACCGCGAACTGATCGGCTATGTTGTCGTCGGCCTGTCCAAGGAATTGCTGTATTCCACCCATTCGCTGAATTTCGGCACCGAGGGTGCCCGCATTCTGACCTTTTCCGTCCGTGGCGATGTGCTGACGCTGGATCGGCCCTTCGATCAGGACGTGTCGGGCATTCTGCCGCGTGGCATGGCGCTGACTGATCTGCTGGGCAATACCGACGCCACCTTCCGCGATGTCACCAGCACCGGCGAAGAGCGTGCCTTTACCGTCGTCACCGTGGTGCCCGGTCTCGTTTACGCCCTTGGCAGCTGGAGCCCGCAGACCGCCGGTATTGCCGGGTTCAAGACAACGCGCCTGGCCGCCATCGCCATTCCGATTGCGCTGTGGGCGGTGTCGCTGCTGGTGTCCTATTTCGCCGTTTACCGGCTGGTTCTGCGCCATATCCGCGAATTGCGCGGGCAGATGCGCCGGTTTGCCATCGGCAACCGCGATGCCCCGCCGCCGGTGCTGCGCGACGCCCCGGCAGAAATCGCCGATGTCAGCCAGACCTTTCACAATATGGCCCGCATTCTGATCCGCGACGAAGAAGCGATGGAAGAGGCGGTGGCCGAAAAAACCGTCTTGTTGAAAGAGGTTCACCATCGGGTCAAGAACAACCTGCAATTGATCGCCTCGATCATCAACATGCAAAGCCGGATGATCGACCACGAAGATGCCAAGCGGGTTCTGCGATCCGTTCAGGACCGGGTGGCGGCGCTGGCGACGATCTATCGCAATCTGTATCAGGCTGAACATCTGGATGCCGTGAACGCCGACCGGCTGATCGGTGACATCATCAACCAGATGGTGAATATCTCGGTCGCGCCGGGCACCGCGCTGAAGGTGGAAACCGATTTTCAGCCGCTGACGCTGTTGCCCGATCAGGCGGTGCCCCTGTCGCTGCTGGCGACCGAGGCTGTGACCAATGCGCTGAAATATGCGGGCGTTCCCCCCGGCGCGGATGCGGCCACGGTGCGGGTAACGCTGTCGGTGCCGGAACCGGGCCGGGCGCTGTTTTCGGTTGAAAACACCATGGGCGATGCGATCATTGATGCCGAAAGCACTGGTCTTGGCAGTCAGTTGATCGAGGCATTTTCAGCCCAGCTTGACGGCGAGGCTGAAACCGGCATCGAAGGCCACCGCTATTTCCTGCGCCTGCTGTTCCGCGTCGATACCCAGAACACCCCCGAGGCGGGTGATCTGCGCAAGGTGGTGCTGACCTCGACCCCGCGCGAAGGATCGCGGCATTAACCACGGCGGCTGCCGTCAGTTGCGGCGGCGCGGCCGGGCCTTGGCGATGCCGCTGCTGGCCCCGGATGTCAGATGGCAGAAAAAACACACCAAAGCCCGGCTTGATTGCGGCACGGGCGCAGCTATGTTTGCGGCATGGATGCGACGCAGGCGAACCCGACTTATGATCTTTCGACCGGACGGGGGCTGATCGCCTGCCCCCGCTGCGATGCGCTGCATATCGAAGAGGATCTGGATCAAGGCGAAACCGCCCGCTGCATCCGCTGCAACACGGTGCTGGCCCGGCCGCGCGCCGGGGCCTTTGTGCAGTTGATCGCGCTGTCGTTTACCTCGATCGTGCTGCTGATCGGGGCGGTGTTCTTTCCGTTTCTGGAAATCTCGCGCATGGGGATCGGCAATGCCACATCGCTGTTCGGGGTGGCACTGGCCTTTGCCGACGGGGTGTTGCTGCCGCTGGTGCTGGCAGTGCTGGCGATGATTATCGCCCTGCCGGTGTTCCGGTCGTTTCTGCTGCTATACACGCTGATGCCGCTGGCGCAGGGGCACCGGCCCCATGCCCATGCCGCCGACGCCTTCCGCATGGCCGAGGCGCTGCGCCCGTGGTCGATGGCGGAAATCTTCGTGATCGGCACATCGGTCGCGCTGGTCAAGGTGGCGGGGCTGGCCAGCGTGCATCTTGGCCCGGCCTTCTGGGCGTTCTGCGGGCTGATCTTTGTCAATGTCGCTGCCCGCGCCTTCATGTGCCAGACCACCGTCTGGGATGCCATCGAACAGGGCAACGCCCTGCCTGCCCCCGGTGATCGCGGATGAGCGATAGCTTGCCCCATGACCATGACCACGATGGCGGCCCGGATATGGCCGATGCCGTCGCGCCGGTGATGACCGCGCGCCGCGCCGGGCTGATCGGGTGCCGCAGTTGCGGGCGCGTCTGGCCGATGGATCAGGATCAGTGCAGCCGCTGTCACGCCACGCTGGTGCGGCCCGACCGGCGCGGGCTGGCCGCCGTCTGGGCGTGGATGGCCGCCGGGATCATCTTTTACATCCCCGCCAACCTTTACCCGATGATGAGCACCCGCACCTTTGCCGGGCTGAAAGGCAGCGGCGAGGCGACGATCCTTGGCGGCGTGGTGCAACTGATCGAACATGGCAATTACGACATTGCCATCATCGTCTTTGTTGCCTCGGTCATCGTGCCGATTGGCAAGTTCATCGCCATCGCCTGGCTGGCGCTGGTGGCGGGGCGCCCTGCCACCGTGCATGACGCGCATCTGCGGCTGAAGATTTACGAGGTGGTCGAATTTATCGGCCGCTGGTCGATGATCGACGTTTTCGTGGTGGCGATCCTGTCGGCGCTGGTGCAGCTTGGCTTTGTCGCCTCGATCCATCCCGGCCCGGCGGCGGTCTGTTTCGCGCTTTCTGTTGCGTTTACCATGCTTTCGGCGCAAAGCTTTGATCCGCGACTGATCTGGCGTGGTTTGCCGCTGCGAACCCGCAGCACCTGACACCGACAACCCGCGCGGACCTGCATGACCGACACACCTCCCCCCCTGCAACCTGCCAGCCCGGTTCGCCGCACTGCCCGTCGTGCGGCGCAGGCGGGGGTGAACATCATCTGGCTGGTGCCGATCCTTGCGCTGATCGTGACGCTGGCTATCGGCTGGAACAGCTATATGGGCCGGGGCACGCTGATCCATGTGGCCTTTCGCGACGCCACCGGCATCAATCCGGGCGAAACCCCGCTGAAATTCCGTGAAATCAACGTCGGCAAGGTCGAGGCGGTGCGCTTTACCGAAGACCTGTCATCCGTCATCGTCGATATTCGGGTGGACCGCGATCTGGCGCAATATATCGACGATCAGGCCGAATTCTGGATCGTGCGCCCGCAGGTGACGGCGCGGGGGATCACCCGGCTGGATACGGTGCTGACCGGGGCCTTTATCGAAGGTTATTGGGATGCCGATGTCACCGAACCCCGCAGCGATTTCATCGGGATGGACCGCGCACCGCTGACGCGCGACGACGCCAAGGGCACATGGGTGATCGTGCAGACCGACGATGCCGAGGGCCTGTCCGAAGGCGCGCCGGTCATGTATCGCGGCCTGCCCGTGGGGCGGATGGAAAACCTGCGCATCTCGCCCGATGGCGAGGGCGTGCAGGCCGATGTCTTTGTCGAGGCGCCCCATGATCGGCGGCTGACCACGGCCAGCGTGTTCTGGGACAGCGGCGGCGTATCGGTCAGCCTTGGCACGCAAGGGGTGTCGGTGGGGGTCAACTCGCTGGCGTCGCTGTTGCAGGGGGGCATCCAGTTCGGCACTTTCGTCAGCGGCGGCAGGCCGGTCGAACGCGGCCATGTCTTTGCGCTGAACGCTGATGAGGACGCGGCGCGCAGCAATATCTTTGCCGGTGACGAATCCGGCCAGCCCCGGTTCACGCTGCTGCTGGAACAGGGCGTGCGCGGGCTGGAGCGCGGGGCCGATGTGCAGTTTCAGGGCCTCAGCGTCGGGCGTGTGACCGATCTGTCGGTCCGGGTCAGGACCGATCAGCCCGGTCAGGCGCGCGAGGTGTTCCAGCAGGTCACGGTCGCGCTGTCGCCTGCCCGTCTGGGTCTGGCCCCCGATGCGACCGGCGATCAGGTGACGGCGTTCATCGCATCCGCCGTGGAACAGGGCCTGCGCGCCCGCCCGGCCAGTGCCGGCTTTCTTGGCGCCTCGCTGATGATCGAACTGTTCCAACTGCCCGAACCCCCGCAGCAGCCTCTGGCCCTGGATATGGCGGGCGATCCTTACCCGATCATCCCCTCGGTTTCCGGCGATCTGTCGGATTTCAGCGATACGGCGCAGGGGATGTTGTCGCGCATCGGCAATCTGCCCATCGAAGAGGTGCTGAAATCCGCCACTGACATGATGAACAGCATCACTCATCTGGCCAGCAGTCCCGATACGCGCGCCATCCCCGAAACCCTGCGCCGCACGCTGGATGACGCGCAAAGCACCTCCTCTGACATCCGCGACATGGTGCAGGATTTCAAAGGCAGCGGCGCGGTGGACAATCTGAACACCCTGCTGTCCGAGGCATCCGCTGCGGCGCAATCGCTGCGCGAGGCGGCGGCGAACGCGCCTGACATGATCGAAAAGATGGACCGTGCGGCGGCCAGGATCGAGGAATTCAACTTTGCCGAAATCAGCGCGCAGGCCGAGGGTATCTTGCAGGATCTGCGCGTGATGCTGGGGTCCGAGGATGCCGAACAACTGCCGCGCCATCTGTCGGATACCTTGCAGGCGGCGTCCGGGCTGCTGAACGATCTGCGCGATGGCAATGCCGCAGGCAGCCTGAATGCCGCGCTTGGGTCGGCCCGTGTCGCGGCGGACGAAGTGGCGGTGGCCGTGCGCGACCTGCCGCAGCTTGTCCAGCGCCTGCAACAGACCGCCGGACGGGCCGAGGCGGTGATCGCCGCCTATGGCGACCGCTCGTCCTTCAATACCGAAGCGGTGACGATGCTGCGCGAACTGCGCCGGGCGACGGCGGCGTTCGGTTCGCTGGCGCGCACCATTGAACGCAACCCCCGCGCCTTTATTCTGGGACGATGACCGCATGATCCGAACCGCCCTTGCCCCGCTGGTCGCGCTGCTGATGCTGCTGGCTGCCTGTTCCGACCCGGAAAAGACCGCGCGCTATCTGGTCGATCCGCCTACGGCTGCGCGCGAACTGCCCAACAGGCTGGGTGCCGCCGAATTGCGCGATGTTTCCCTGCCCGAATATGCGGCGCATGATGAAATCGCGTGGCAGACGCCCGATGGCGCGGTGCGGTCGAATCCGCGCAATATCTGGGCCGACAATCCGCAGCGCGCCTTTACGCTGGTGCTGGCGCGGTCGATTTCTGAACTGTCCGGTGCCACCGTCATCGCCGAGCCGTGGCCCCTGATGACCACGCCCGACCGCAAGATCGACGTGCGCGTGGAACGGGCACTGGCGCAGGCAAACGGCACCTATCGTCTGGCGGGCAGCTATTACGTTTCGGATGAAACCGGCGCGGCGGGCGGCAATCACGCGCGCAGCTTTGATATTGTGGTGCCCTTGTCAGGGTCGGGGCCGGGGGCGGTTTCGCTGGCGCAATCGGCGGCAATCACGCAACTGGCCCGGCAGATCGCCACGCTGGGCGGGCCGGGCAGCAGCTTTGTCACCCGCCGCCCCGCGGCCACCGATCCGTTCGACCTGCCGCCGTTGCTGTAACGGAAACGGGCGACCTGCTGGCCGCCCGCCCCTGTCCTGTGGGTGAAATGGTTGAGGAGGCACTGATTACGCGGAATAACCCATAGGACGATTTTTACCGGGCCGCCGCTTTGCGCCCCGGCCAGAGGCAGCCAGATTCATCCGGTTAATGACCGGCCTGACAAATCTGGCGAACATATCCGGGTCGGGGTTAAAGGCCCCCGGCCGACCGACACCGCCGCAATCTTCACAATCTGGAATCGTGCCCCAACAATTTGGGCAGGCCCCCAGCGCACAAGCCAACATTTCAGCGTGATCGGTCAGCACGGTATTTTCCCGCATAACCCTGCGGTAATCGTTCAGATCCGGGCGGTCGGCGGCGACACATGCCCCCGTCTGTCCGGTATATGCCACCCGTGGTTGCCCCGCTGCGCGCGTCGCCGTATCGCTGACGATCCCCCCAGGAGCCGCGCACAACGCCCTGAGGGCGGCAATGACAACATTATCCTCTCTCCGATCCGTCATGGCATCCGACCCCCCTGATGTCTGTGACGGTATGGGCCTTGGCGATTTGGCCGCGTTCCGTCTTTTGCCATGAATGCTGTTGTGAACGGTGGGCGTGAATGCAGCGTGAAAAAACCGGCCGCTGGGCGTGAAAAATGCAGGGGAAGCGAAAAAATTTCGCGCAGATGGTGTCATACGACTGTTATGTCTGCGCGATCCTGCGTCAGTATTCGGGAAATTTCGGTCGGTATGGCAGCACCGGCACCGTGGCAGGCGGGAATTTCGATGCAGCATATGCAATAACAACATCCCGAGTCGCAGGCCGCAAGCCGGCTGCCATCTGCCCCGCCAGCCATTGCGCAAGCTGTGGCGCGGCCAGCGAAGTGCCTGATGTGATGCGCAGCGATCCGCTGTCGCGCCCGGCAACCGCAATGCCCGACACCGCGCCGCTGCGGTCTGCCACGGCCTGAATGTCGCCGTTGCGCCCGCGCCTCAGCAGCCCGCTGTAGATCGAGCCGGTCCCTGCCCCGCCATGCAGTTGCGCCGCCCCTGCCCGCAGTATTTCCGTGCCGCCCGCATAGGCGTTCAGCGTCTGCCGCCGCCGCACTCGTGACCGGCCGCGCGGCGGATCGTCGGGCAGCATCCGGCCCGTGTCGTCAAAAATCTGGTAATGCGGGCAGATCAGCGTGCTTTGCCGTGCCTCGCGCGGATAGCCGGGCACGGCTTCGTCGCGCTGCACGCTGATCTCGTAAATGCCGTTGCGGGCCTGCGGGTCGATGCGGATTTGCCAGTCGCCCGGCGGTGCCCAGGGGGCGCCGGGCCTGTCGGGGCTGGTCGGCATGGCGATCAGAATGATCCCCTCGCGCCAGATGCGGCCATCGCCGCTGCGCTGCACCATGTAATAGGCGCGGGCGATTTCAGCCCCGGTGCTGTCGCGCAGCAGGCTGATCTGACCATCGGCGGTAAAGCTGGTCGGCACGGGCGGCTGGCCCGGCGCGGCCAGATGCAGCACAAAGGGGCGCGTCGGAGGTGCGGGCAGGCGCGGCCCCCAAATCTCTACGGCGCTGTCGGTGTGATCGCCCGGTTGCAGCCGCCATGTCAGTCCCTGCCCGCGCCGCAGCCGCCCGCACAGCATCGCCTGCCGGTGATTGCCCATCGGCAGCACGAAGCGGATCGGTCCCAGATCGTGCGGCCCAGAGTGTGACAGCGCATCCATGAACCGCTCCAGCAGGCTAGAACCGTCACGCGGCCCGGCAGTCAGGCCATAGCTGATATTGATGACCAGCGGCATCCGCACCGTGCCCGGTGCCAGCCCGCGCCGTTCCTCGGTCTGGCGGCAAAGCTGGCGCGCGCGCAGCACCACGAACAGGATCGCCGCCAGAATATAAGGCGGGGCGGAAACGCCCATGCTGTCCTCGGTCAGTTTCGAGGGCAGGCTGACGCCGATCACCGGATGATCGCGACCCGCCGGGTCATCGGGGGCGAAACCGGCGGCCAGCATCGCCACCGCCGCGCCATGCCCGCCCGTATAACCGGCCGAGGGCCGCAGCCCGCGCCCGTAATCCAGCACTCCGGCGGTGCGATACAGCGAATCTTCGTCCGGCAGGGTGCCGTCGCGCAGACGGGCCAGCAGCGCGTCGATCCCCTGCCCGCGCCATTCGCGGCCAAAGGGCAGCCCGCCGCCGGGGCCGGGCCGGGCATCCTGCGCCCAGATCGCGGCAACCCGGCTGTGATCGCCCGCCCGCAGCATCTGATGCGCAAAGGGAATGGCGTCGTCGATCACCGCGATGATCGCCGCGCGGGTCGGATCATCGGGCAGAGCCGCATCGCTCAGAAAATCGCCCGATCTGGCGGTGCCCCAGCTTTCATTCCCCGGATCATCGCTTGACGCATCGGCGGGCAACAGGCCGCCCGGATCGGCCAGAAAGGCGGAAAAGGCCGAAACGATGGCCTGCGCAATCACGGCGCGGACCCGGTTGCGGTCAGATCGCTGCCGGGGGCCAAGCGGCCGTCTCCCCGATCAAGGCCCAGCGCGCTGTCGATCAGATCGCGCAGTGCGGCTTCGGTTTGGGCGGAAACGGGCGCGGCATCGCCGCCCGGATCGGTCAGCCTGTGGCGCAGGTCCAGCCAGCGATGCACATAGGGCGACATGCCCGGCGCGTGACCGGCAAATGCCGGCTGCGGCGGGGAAAAGGTCAGGGTGGCGCCGGGCTTCAGCTCCATCTGTCGGACCAGTCCTTGCGCGCCTGCGCCCACAGCCAGCCCCACAGCGGCGCGGGGCGCACCGGGCTGGCGGGGGTGAATGCGGCGGCAGGGTCGTTGCCGGTCATCATCTGCGCAAACTCGCCCAGGTGGAAATCGCGCGGCTGGTCGCCCTGCCCCCAGCCGTTGCCGTCCATCCGAACGCCGCCCGCCTGTCCGGCCTGATCCGCCCGCGCCGCCAGATAGCGCCCCAGCACCACCCCCAGCATCGCCCCGGCGGCGCTGTCGGCGGGGTAATGCACCCCGGCGACGGTGCGGTTCACGGCGATGCGGCTGGCCATGCGGAACAACTGGCTGTCGGCGGCCAGCGTAGCCCCCGGATCGTCCAGCAGCGTCAGCAGCGTGGCCAGCAGAAAGGCCTGCGTCGCATGGCCCGATGGAAAGGCGCCATGGGCGGGCGTGTTGATAACAGGCTGAATCCGGTTGGAAAATTGGTTGGGTCGCGGGCAGCCCAATGCCAGCTTGACCCGCATCACCGTGCAATCCGACAGATCCAGCGCGATCGACAGCAGGTCGCCGATGCGGCGGCTGCGTTCGGCTTCCAGTGGCAGGATCGTGGCAAAGAACGGTCTCAGGTCGGTGGTCTGGGCCAGAATCTCGGCCATGCGGTCGTCGCGCAGATCGGCATATCCCCCGACCAGGGGAATGGCGCGCTGGAAATCCGTGGCTTTGGGGGCGATGAATTCGGCCAGCGGTGCCAGACCGCCCGCCGCCGTCCGGCGCAGCCAGCGGGCGGCACCCGCCACGGGCGACCCCGCGCCGGGATCGGATTCAAAGGCCATATCCTCTAGCAATTCGGCGATCACAACCGCACCGCGATGATCGGCAGAAAGACGCGCCAGCCGTTCGCCCTGATTCAGAGCCGGAGTTCCGGGGGTCTGTCCGGTGATCTGAACCGATCCGACAATGCCATCACGGGCGCGCAGCAAGGCTTCGGCCAGCAGGCTGTCTGCAAGGGCATCATCGCCCAATGCCTTGGCATTTTTTGCATTCTTGGCGTTTTTCGCATTTTTCGCGTTCAGGATCGACATATATGCACCTGCCCTGCCCCCAGGAACGGGCCTTGGCATTGATTATGCTGGCCTTCTTTGCGGCGCATCAATAGCATGCGGCGACGCTCGCAACAACTTTTATCAATTGTGACACACCTGACGCTCGGGCTTATCGGTTCTGTGACCATGGTTGGTTCGGACCGACGTGAACGGACGCCTCGCAGCATGAAGGGCCGCGGGTTGCTGGCGGTGTTGGGTGTGTCGCGCGGGCTGCGGCAGACCCGGGCGCATGTGCAGGATCTGCTGTATAGCCGCAGCAGGCCGGAACAGGGCGCGGCCAGCATCCGACAACTTTTGCGTGAAATCCGGCTGGCGCTGGATGACCGGCGCGATGTGTTGCTGTCGGGGCCGGGCTGGGTGGGGCTGGACCCAAACAGCGTGACGGTCGATCTGACGCCCCGGCCCGGTCCCGATGGTCGCCCGCTGGAATTTGCGGCGGATCTGGATATTCCCGACCCCGAATTCGAAGACTGGCTGCGCGACACGCGGATGCATTTCGAAAGCCGGGCCACGGGTCTGGCCGATCCGCTGCCGGTCGGCCCGCCCCGGCTGATCGTTCAGCCTGCCGTTTCGGCCGACCCGGATGCCGCGCTGCTGGCCGAAATGCTGATGATCGAGGCCGCCGTCCGCGCCTCGGACATCACGCCGCTGATCGTGGTGCAGCCGGGCAGCGGCGGCGATATGCAGGCCGATCTGGCGCTGCGGGTGCGGGCGCTGCGCGGGGCTGGCCGCACCATGCTGTCGGTGTCGCTGGTGCAGACCGCCACCGGGCAGGTGATCTGGAGCCAGCCGTTCCATATCGAAACCGGCAGCAGCCGTATCCAGATGCATCTGTGCGCCGCCGATATTACCTTTGCGATCCTCAAGGCGGCCGAGGCGGCGGATGCGCTGAACCAGACGCGGCGCTTTCCGCTGGGGGATATTTTCAGCTATTCCCGGTCGCGGCTGATGCTGGCCGATCAGGTGCTGGCCAGCACCTATGACCAGTTCAGGCCCGCCGTGGCGCTGTCGCTGCGGGCCTATATCCGCAACACCCTGCTGATTGAACGGCTGACCAGCGATCCGGCGCGCACGCTGGACGAGGCCGACGAATTTTCCCGCCGCGCGCTGGAACTGGCGCCGCATAACGCCACGGTTCTGGCGGTGGCGGCGGTGATCGCATCCTATCGCAACCACAAGGAAACCGAATACTGGCTGGTGCAACAGGCGGTGCGGGCCGATCCGCTGAACCCGCTGGCGATGTTTGCCCATTCGCTGGTGCTGAGCGATCTGAACCGCCATCAAGAGGCCGCCAGCCTCGCCAGCGACGGCATGAACAGCGCGCTGTCGGCGCTGAACCCGGCGACATGGCTGTTAAGACGCAGCGCGGCGTCGTTCCGGCATGGCGATCTGGACGGGGCGCGGCGCTTTTTTACCGCCACGCATGAGATGGCCCCCGACAACCGCCCGGCGCTGCGGTTTCTGGCGGCGCTGCTGTATCATCAGGGCGATGAAGACGGCGCGCGGCAGGCGCTGTTAAAGCTGAAGGAGATCGAGCCGGATTTCACCCTGGATCTGATGGCCGGCGATGATTATCCGGTCGATTCACTGCGCAATGCCGGGATGCTGGCGATCACCCGCTCGGGGTTGATCTAGGCGGGCATCCCCTCTGGCGTGGGCGGGGCAAAGCCGTGTAGCCTTGTGGTTGCAGCAAGGAGCCGAGGATGCCGCGCAAGACCGCCCGTTATGTGATCGTTCCCGATGACAATGTGTTCAACGACAGCATGGACACGACCAGCTTTCGCCTGTTCCGGTCGATGCACCACAGCCTGTTCAACAGGCGCGGGTTGCGCCCGATGGGCAGCCTGACACGGGGCAGCGATGATGGCTCGGTCCCGGCGCTGCGCCCGCCGCTGCGGATGATGGATACCGATGTCGGGCGCATCCGCCTGATTGATTCCATTGGCGAAAACGAGGCATCGCTGGTCGCCATGACCGCCGATCAGGCGCAGGAATTGCAGCGCAACTATCCCGGCCTGCGGGTGCGGCGCGAATTGCGGCTGGTGCCGCTGTGGCCCGAGGCGGCGCATCTGATCCGCCGTCAGGCCCGGCCAGCGGCCTTTCGTTCGGCAAAGGAGCTGGACCTGCGCTGCGTCGATGCGGAAACCGGCCAGCCGGTGGCGGGGGTGTCGCTGGTGATCGTGCTGGATGCCCGCCGGGGCTTTGGCATTTCGGATGTGGTGACGGATGAGGACGGGCGCTATCGCACCCCGCTGCCCGCCGGGCAAAGCGTGATCGACGCGGTAATCTGTCAGCCTTTTTCCGGCCATTGGCCGGGTGGCGCGGAATCGGTTGCGGTGCGCGAAACCGGCGCGACGGAACTGACCATCGCCCTGACCTCGCTGGCGGGGGATTTCCACGATTCGCTGGACCGGATGCTGACCCCGGCGCAGCCGGCGGACGGGCAGGGGGTGCGGGTGGCCATCATCGACACCGGCGTTGATCCGGCGCAGGGGCTGAACCTTGAAAAAGGGCTGAACACCACCGGGTCGGAACCGGCGGATGAATGGTTCGACAATGGCAGCGGGCATGGCACGCATGTCGCCGGGATCGTGGCGCGGGTGGCCCCCGCCGCCGTTCTGCATTCCTATCGCGTGTTCGAAAAGGATGCCGGTGGCGCCAGCGAGTTTTCCATCGCCCGCGCCATCCGTCAGGCGGTCGAGGATGGCTGCGACATCATCAACCTCAGCCTGGGGCAGGCATCCGAACCCATCGCCATCTCGCGCGAGGTGCGGCGGGCGCGGGCCATGGGCGTGGTCTGTATCGCCGCCACCGGCAATGATTACATGTCGCCGGTATCCTATCCGGCGCGATCCGGCGTGGTGGTGGCGGTATCGGCGGGCGGGATGCTGGACGCATGGCCCGAGGGCGCGGCCACCCGCCGCAATGTCGCCGACGATCCGGCGCCGGTGAATGGCCGCTTTTTCGCCTCTTTCAGCAATATCGGGCCAGAAGTAGACTTTATCGGGCCGGGCGTCGGTATTATATCTTGGGTGAACAAGACCTCGAAAGGCGTGATGGACGGCACCTCGATGGCCTGTCCGGCGGTGGCCGGGCTGTTTGCGCGGTTGCTGTCGGCCAATGCGGAAATTTTGTCGGCGGACCGAAACCAACAGCGATCCGACGACATTATCAGAATGGCGAACAGCCATGCAGTGCCGATCGGGTTCGGCAACAGATACGAAGGGGCAGGGCTGATCGGTTAAGGGGAAAGGTGATGAAGGCGCAACGCAAGAACATCCACAGCTATGTGCTGGTCTATTCCGATGACTGCGACCCCTCGCGCGAGGAAACGGCCGAGGTGCTGGATCATCTCAGCCCCCTGCCGGCCGAGGAAATCCTGCCCGGCACCATCCGCGTCCAAGGCCCCGCCCGCGAGGTGCGCCGCTGCGCCGGCGAATTGGCGCATTGGCGGCTGTCGCAGGAAAAGATCCTGTCCCTGAACCCGCCGCACAAGGCGATGCGCCGCTGATGACCCGCCGTTTCGGCCCAGATAGCGGGCTGGACGCGCTGCGCGTGACGGAATCGCAACTGCCGCTGGACAGTTATGCCGGGCGTGGCGGCTATGACCCGGCCTTTGTTCAGGCGGCTGACCCTTTGCCCTTGCCCGGTGCGGGGCGCTGGTCGGGCGATCTGGTGCCGCTGATCCCCGAGGCGCTGTCGCCCGGACAAGACCCGACCGAGCTGCGCTATACGCATTTTTCCGTGCGCATGTCGCAATCGCGGGCGCTGCCGCTGTTCAGTGCCTGCAATATCGACGGCAGCCAATCCGATCGCACCATTCCGCGCAGCAACACATGGCGACGCGATCCGCGCATCGCGCCCGAATACCAGAACCTGCGCGAAGCCTATGGCCATCAGGGGCAGGGCCTGTTCAGCCGTGGCCACATGACCCGGCGCGAAGACCCGAACTGGGGCGACCGCGACACCGCCCGGCAGGCCGATGCCGACACGTTTCACATCACCAATGTCGCGCCGCAGCGGCAGGGGTTCAACGGCGGCATCTGGTTGCGGCTGGAGGATTACGTTCTGGACAATACCGACCGCAGCAATATGCGGGTGTCGGTTGTCACCGGCCCGGTGCTGTCGCCCGATGATCCGGTCTATTACAACCGTCGCATTCCGACCGCCTTCTGGAAGGTGATTGCCTTTGTCCATGCCCATTCGGGCGAGCTGACCACCATCGGCTATCGCCGGTCGCAAATGGATTACCTGCCGCGCCCGTCGGGCGGGCGCTTTGTCTTTGGCGATTTCCACGACAGTCAGGTGCCCGTCGCCGCCATTGCCGCTGAAACCGGCCTTGATCTGACGCCTTGGGCGGAACGCGACGTGATGGCCGGGGCATCGCCCGATCTGGAAATCCGCTTGGCCGGGGTTGGTGATTTTTATCTGATGCGATAATCGCCCGTCCGCGTTGGGACCGTCCAAAAGGAAACGGGCCGCCCGAGGAGGAACGGCCCGCGAGATCCACGGAGATGGTCCGGTTAGGGATGGAAGTCCGCCCCGTCCCAATCAGGGTTTACGACCTTTGGGTTTGCCCTCAGGCCACGGCCCCCCTGACTGTTCCGACACCTCTCTCCAATATCACTCTCGACACTGGACCACCTCCTTTCAATAAGTTGCCGTTGCAAGGACAGGGTGCCACAGATCGAGAATCTGTCAATCAGGTTTCTTGCTGCCGACGCAACAAATTGCGCACGATGATCCGGAATGGCACAAGAGCCAGCAGGGCGAGGCTCATTTTCACCAGCCAGTCGGCGATGGCCAGCGATTGCCAGAACGGCGCATCCGGGCCAAACCCCAGCAGCGGCGCGGCCTCGTTCGCCCAGCCGGTGTTGGCATCATGGGGCAGGGCGGTCGTAAAGGCGATGGTAAAGAACAGCGCCGTATCCAGCAACGCCCCCAGCGTGGTCGAGGTCAGCGGTGCACGCCACCACGCCCCGTCGCGCAGCCGGTTGAACACCGCCACGTCCAGCAATTGCGCAGAAAGGAAGGCGAGGCCCGATCCGATGGCGATGCGGACGGTGGTCAGGTCAAAGCCATAGGCGATGAACGAGCAGAACACCCCAGTCACGAAGCCGGCATAGACAACCCGGCGCGCGGCAGCCGGGCCATAGACGCGGTTCATCACATCGGTGACCAGAAAGGTGAACGGATAGGTAAAGGCGCCCCAGGTCAGATAGGCGCCGATATGGTATTGAACGAGGATATTGGCGGCCAGCACAATGATGGCCATGGCAATGATGCCGGGCAAAAAGCGGGTCATGCGGATTTCCGTTTTGACAAGGTGGCGGAACAACTCGGCCCATGGGCGGGCAAGCGCGGCGCATACGCGGGCGCGGGGTGCTGTGTCAAGGCTGATCTGGTGGTGCGGGATCGCCCCAAGATGCGTATTTGGGCAAACAGGAAGCCTGCGGGGTTATTCGGTCAGGCGGTATTCGACGATTTCGGTGCGTTGCAGGATGTTGAAATTGTCGTCCGCGATCAGGGTCAGCCGCAGGGCGGTGCCGTCGTTCCAGACGCTGATGCCTTCGAGGTTGTCATATTGCAGCGGGCGGGTTTCCAGCAGCACCTGTTCGCCCGTGCCATCGAGGTTGAAGCGGCGGATGCGTGAGGAAAAGCCCAGCAGGCCGCGAAAGTCGCGTTCCAGCAGGTAAAGGCGGCCATCCGGGCCGATGTCGGCTCCGGTCGGCAGAAACCGGCCCCGGCGCGGGATGGTGAAGGGCACGTCCCATGCGTCATTCTGCCAGCGCAGCACCGGAAAGGGCCGGTCGGGGTGGCCGGATCGTTCCGGCACCGCGATGATGGCGCCGTTGGGGGCGATGGCCAGCGCCTCCATCCCGGAATTGATCCGCAGATCGGCCAGCGCGCGCGGCGGCGGAATGCGGGTGGCGCGTGATTGCGGCGTGGCATAGGCGGCGATGCGGTCAAGGCCCTCGAAGCTGATCCAGATCGTGCCATCGGGGGCGATGGCGATGCCTTCGGAATCGCCCAGCCGTCCGGGTGGCAGCGGGTTGCCCCGGCTGTCGGTCAGATGGGTGCGGCCGGTGATGCTGAACCCGGTGATCTGGCCGTTATCGTTGCGCTGGATGGTGCCCCAATAGAGATGCGCCCGGTCGGTGACGGCGTGAAAGCCGGTCCCGTCCGCGGTCAGCTCGATACCGGAAAAGCCGCCGAAATCTGTGTCGCCCGGAACCCGCCAGACCCATGTGCCGATGTGATCCAGCGTTTGTGCCGATGCGCTGGCGGGCAGGGCCGCCAGCGCCAGCGCAAGGCCTAGCGCGCGCCAGCGACGTTGGTGCATTGGCGCGGCAGCTCGCTGAGGCGGAAGGTGCGGGGGTGGCGGTAATCCGGGTTCGGCGTGCCGCGCGGGCGGGTGGAGGGGTTGGCGCGATAGCGCAGTTCCTGCGCCGCCTCGCCGCAGCCGTTGTCATTGCCCGACAGTTGCGCCACCGGGGTTGCCGGATTGTTGCACGACCCGCTGTTGCAATGCAGGCGCACGTGGAAATGATAATCGTGGTTCGGCGTCGGGCGCAGCTTTTGCAGCCATGCGCCGCGATTGTTGTTCATGCGGCACATTTCGACCTTGATGGCCGCGTCCAGAAAGATGCGGTCCACGCGCGGGTCCATGGCGGCGGCCCGGATCAGGGCGGCGTGGCCCGCGCTCCAATGTCGTGACATGCCAAGGCCGTTCTGCGCCACCACCGACACGGACGAGATGTTTTCGCGCTGCTGCGGCGACAGGCGCAGCGATTGCGGCGGCAGCATCCAGATGTCGGCGTCCAGCCCGATCTGGTGGCTGGCGTGGCCCGACACCATCGGCCCGCCGCGCGGCTGCGACAGATCGCCGATATACAGCCCCGGCCAGCCGACCTGCGTGGCCGCCCGCGACAGCCCCACCAGAAAGTCGATCAGTTCGGGCTGGCCCCAGTTGCGGTTGCGCGACAGCCGCATGGCCTGCCATGTCGGCCCGCTTTCGGGCAGCTGCACATTGCCCGAGGCACAGCCGCGGGAATAGCTGCCGATGGCGCCCTTTGGCCCGGCATTGGCGCTGCGAAAGCTGCCGAACACATCCTTGGCCAGCGGGTCGGCATGGGCGGCTGGCGCGACGGGGATGGCCAGCCCGATCAGGGCGGCGACGATCAGGGACAGTTTGCGGATCACGGGGCGTCCTCTCCTTCTGCTTTGACCCAGATTAGCAGCAACAGCGACAACAGGAAGATCACGATCAGCGGAGATATTCCCATCCGCTGGCTGCCGGTCAGGTCGGTGGTTACGGCGATCAGGAACGGGGCGGCAAAGGCGGTGGCCTTGCCCGACAGGGCGTAAAGGCCGAATCCTTCGGTGGCGCGTTCTTCGGTGGTGTGGCGGACCATCATCGTGCGGCTGGCCGATTGCAGCACGCCGCCCGCGCCGCCAATCGCCACGCCGCAGCCGAAAAAGATCAGGTCGGGCAGCGACAGCCCGGCAAAGACGGGATCGCGCCCGACCGGGATGCCAAAGACCGTATCGCGGTCCATGCCGATGACGATCAGGCAGACGGCGGTCAGGATGACGATGCAGGCGGCGATGACCGGCTTTGGCCCGAATCGGTGGTCGGCGCGCCCGCCCAGCCATGACAGGATCGTGGCCGCGATGGCGCTGACGACGCCGAACACCCCGGCCATGAACACCGGCCAGCCCAGCACCGTCCCGGCATAGACGCTGCCGAATCCATAAAGCGCATTCAGCGCATCCCGCGACAGCATCGACGAAATCAGCCAGTTGCGCAGGCTGGCCCGGCGGCGCAGCCCAAGGATCAGCGCCCACAAATCGCGCAGCGCCGCCCGGATGCGAACCGGCTGTCGCGGGCCGCGCGGCTCACGCACCCACAAAAAGAACGGCACCATAAAGACGATATACCACAGCGCGGTGAATGGTCCGACAAAGCGCGTGCCCTCGCGCCGGGCGGCATCCAGCCCCAGCACCGGGTCGATGCCGATCAGCGTCTTGCCCGAGGGCGTCTCGGCGAACAGCAACAGCATGATGACCAGCGCGATCAGCCCGCCCAGATAGCCAAAGGCAAAGCCGGAACCCGAGACGCGCCCGATTTCATCGCGCGGGGCAAGGCCGGGCAGCAGGGCATTGGTAAAGATGGTGGCGAATTCGACCCCGATCATGCCAATGGCAAAAAACGTCACTGCCATCAGCAGGGCGGGCTGGTCAGGGGCCAACAGCCATAATCCGGCCGATCCGAACACGTAAAAGGCCGAAAACAGCCAGATCCAGACCATCTTGCGCCCGGATGTATCCGCCACCGCGCCCAGAACCGGCGCCAGCATCGCGATCACCGCCCCCGAGATCGCCAGCCCATAGCCCCACAGCGCCTGCGCCTGCGCGCCGGCGGCCACCTCGTCCAGGCCGGCGGCCATGAACTGCTGCTTGGCGACCTCGGCGAAATAGATCGAAAAGACGAATGTCACCAGCAGGGTGTGATAGGGCTGGCTGGCCCAGTCAAAGAACCACCATCCCCAGATACGTTTGCGGTCCATGGTGTGCATCTTTGGTCCTGAAGTATCCTCCGGGGGTCCGGGGGTGGAAAACCCCCGGTGCGGCAGCGCCATAAGGCCCGGACGTGCCGCCGCTGTCCACCCCGATCAGGGCTGGACGACGACCTTTTCCGCCTCGGGCGGCAGGGCAGGGGGCCAGGGCCGGGTCGCATCGGCGGCGATCCATGCCTGCACCCAGTCGGGCAGGGCCGGGCTTTCGGGGTTTTCACCGGCGGCCTGCATCACGCGGGCCGGGGCGACGATACCCTGATCCGAGGTGACGGCGGTGCGCACCAGCATCTGGTTGCAGCACTGACCGCCCATCCACATGGATTGTTCGATGTAAAAGAACCGCTCGTCCCAGCCGATCGTCCGCGACACCATGGTAAAGCGATGAAACAGCCGGATGCGGCGGCGATAGCGCACCGAGTTGCCCGCCACGGTAATGCCCCAGCGGTTCTGGCGCAGGGTGTGGATCAGCCCGGTGCGGATCACCAGCGGAATCCGCCCCAGATCATACAGGGTCAGCGTGCGGCCGTTGTTCAGCTCGACCCAGGGGTCCAGATCCCATGGCCAGCACATATGCGTGGAAATATGTACCCCGGTCGGCGCCAGCGGCGGTGCCTTGCGATATTTCAGCAGTTCCTTGATGTAGCGAACAAAGGGATACATGATACGTCCTTTCCCACCCCGATTGGCCTGCCCGATGCGGCGGGTCAAGCCGGGACGTTAGGGAACGGGGGGTCGTGTGCCGATGAGATCAGAGATTGTCGTGGCCATTGCGGGGGCTGTGGCAGGGGCCGTTGCCACGGCTGCCATCGGCTGGCTGTTCTGGATCGGTCCTGAAATGGCCCGGCAGGATGAACGGATAGAGGCGATAAAAAACCAGATGCTGACGACCGCAGACCTGCCTGTCGGGGTTGAAAACATGCGCGGTCGTCTGGATATGCAGGATGGGCGTATCGAGGCACTGGCGCAGCGCATCAGCGATCTAGCAGCGGCGGGGCAATCGCAATCGGCGTCTTTGACCGGTCTGGCCGAACAGGACAAGGCGAATCTTGCCGCGATCGAGTCGCTGGTCCTGCGCGTGGATGCCTTGGAAAACCTGAGCCGCGATCAGACAGATGCACTGGCGGGTTTGGCGGTTTCGGGCGCGGCTGACGGGCTACAGGATCGGGGCATCCGTGTGAAATGCGCCGAGATCATGGCGCGGGCGATGGACCCGCCTTCAACCGGGCCTATCGCGGGATATCGCGATCAAGACGGCAACTGGCGCACATCAAAGGATGATGTGCGGGATATGAACATTCGGCTTTACCGTGATCTGAACTGCGGTGTGATTGCCGGGCCTGCCCCGGTGCGATAGCCAACCCATTGCGCCGAATCCGCCCTTGCACTAGGTATAGCGCGATTTTACGGCAATGGGCGTGGTGCGATGCTGGGTGCGAATGGAAAGAAGCCGCTGGTCGGGCTGGTCGGCTGGCGCGGGATGGTCGGCTCGGTTCTGATGGACCGGATGACCGAGATGGGCGATTTCGACCTGATCGAACCGCTGTTCTTTTCCACCTCGAACGCGGGCGGCGCCGCGCCGCGTGGGGATGCGCCGCTGGCGGATGCCTATGATCTGGGCGCGCTGTCGCGCTGTGATGCGATCATCACCTGTCAGGGCGGCGATTACACCACCGAGATGTTCGGTAAACTCCGCGCCGATGGCTGGAACGGGCACTGGATCGACGCGGCCTCGACGCTGCGGATGCAGGGCGATGCCGTCATCGTGCTGGATCCGGTGAACATGGATGTCATCAAGGCTGCCATGGCGCGCGGCGGGCGCAACTGGGTCGGCGGCAACTGCACCGTATCCTGTATGCTGATGGGCGTGGGCGCGCTGTTCAAGGCGGGGCTGGTGGAATGGATGTCCACCCAGACCTATCAGGCGGCCTCGGGCGGGGGCGCGCAGCACATGCGCGAATTGCTGACGCAATATGGCGCGCTGAACGGCTCGGTCGCGGATCTGCTGGCCGATCCGAAATCGGCGATTCTGGATATCGACCGGCAGGTGCTGGCGCGCCAGCAGGCGATGCTGGGCAGCGACGAATCCAAACAGTTCGGCGCGGTTCTGGGCGGCTCGCTGATCCCGTGGATCGACAAGGATCTGGGCAATGGCATGACCCGCGAAGAATGGAAGGGCATGGCCGAGACGAACAAGATCCTTGGCCTTGGTCCCGATGCGGTCGGCGGATCGAATGCCGCCGCGATCCCGGTGGACGGGTTCTGCGTGCGCGTCGGCGCGATGCGCTGCCACAGCCAGGCGCTGACCTTCAAACTGAAACGCGATGTCCCTGTGGACGAGATCGAGGCGATGATCGCCGCCGATAACGACTGGGTGAAGGTCGTCCCGAACAACCGCGAAGACACGCTGCGCGATCTGACCCCGGTGGCCGTCACCGGCACGCTGACCATCCCGGTCGGCCGCATCCGCAAGCTGGCGATGGGGCCGGATTATCTGGGCGCGTTCACCATCGGCGATCAGTTGCTGTGGGGCGCGGCCGAACCGCTGCGCCGGATGCTGCGCATCCTGATCGAGGCATAAGGGGGCACCGCCATGGTTACGCTGTATCAGGCATTGATGCTGATCCTGAACCTGATCTGGTGGGTGATGATTATCCATATCATCATGTCCTGGCTGATTAACTTTCAGGTGCTGAACCTGCGCCAGCCGCTGGTCGCCCAGATCTGGGACGGGCTGAGCCGGCTGCTGGAACCGATCTACACCCCGATCCGCAACATGCTGCCCAATACCGGCGGGCTGGATCTGGCCCCGCTGGTCGTGTTCATCATCGTCATCATCCTGCAACGCGCGCTGGTCAATAACGCGGGCTTCTTTTACGGCGTCTGATGCCGGGCGATCTGCTGCGTCAGGTCTGGGGCTTCGGCGATTTCCGCCCCGGACAAGAGGAAATCGTTCAGGCCGTGGCCGCGGGCCGCGATGTGCTGGCGATCATGCCGACCGGCGGCGGCAAGTCGCTGTGCTTTCAACTGCCTGCGCTGATGCGCGACGGGGTGACGGTGGTGGTCTCGCCGCTGATCGCCCTGATGCGCGATCAGGTCCGCGCCCTGACCGAAGCGGGCGTGGCTGCCGGTGCCCTGACCAGCGGCAACAGCGCCGATGAAAACGACGCCACAATGCGGGCGCTGTCGGAAGGGCGGCTGAAGCTGTTGTATCTGGCCCCCGAACGGCTGGCGCTGTCGGGCACCTCTGGCCTGTTGCGCCGTGCCGGAGTCACCGCCATCGCCGTGGACGAGGCGCATTGCGTCAGCCAGTGGGGCCATGATTTCCGCCCCGATTACCTGCGCATCGGCGATCTGCGCCGTTCGCTGAACGTGCCGCTGGCCGCCTTTACCGCCACAGCCGACCCCGAAACGCGGGCTGAAATTGTGCAGCGGCTGTTCGACGGCACTGATCCGGTGACATTCCTGCGCGGCTTTGACCGCCCCAACATCCGGCTGGAATTCCGCGCCAAGGATGGCCCGCGCCGCCAGATCCTCGATTTCGCACGGGCGCGGGCGGGGCAATCGGGCATTGTCTATTGCGCCAGCCGCGCGCGCACCGAAACACTGGCCGCCGCGCTGGAGGCCGAGGGTCTGCGCGCCACCGCCTATCACGGCGGCATGGAATCCGAGGCCCGCCGCACCGTCGAGGCGCGGTTTCAGCGCGAAGACGGTCTGATCGTGGTGGCGACCATCGCCTTTGGCATGGGCATTGACAAGCCTGACATCCGCTGGGTGGCCCATGCCGATCTGTCCAAAAGCATCGAGGCCTATTATCAGGAAATCGGTCGCGCGGGCCGGGACGGCGACCCGGCGGAAACGCTGACCCTGTTCGGCCCCGACGACATCCGTCTGCGCCGCACCCAGATCGACGAGGGGCTGGCCGATGCTGCCCGCAAAGAGGCCGATCACGGGCGGCTGAACGCTCTGCTGGGGCTGGCCGAGGCGATTTCCTGCCGCCGTCAGCACTTGCTGGCCTATTTCGGCGAAGACAGCGCGCCCTGCGGCAATTGCGACCTGTGCGAAACGCCGCCCGTGACCTTTGACGGCACCGATCCGGTGCGGATGGCGCTGTCGGCGATGCTGCGGACCGGAGAATGGTTCGGGGCGGGGCATCTGATCGACATTCTGACCGGCTCGGCCACGCCCAAGGTGCGCGAACGCGGGCACGCGGCGCTGCCGACCTTTGGCGTTGGCAAGGCGCTGTCCAAGGGTGACTGGCAGGCGGTGTTCCGGCAGATGATGGGGCGCGACCTGTGCCGCCCCGATCCGGCCCGCCATGGCGCGCTGCATGTGACCGCCGCCGCCCATCCGGTGCTGCGCGGCGAACAGCCGGTCATCCTGCGCCGCGACCCCGCCCCCCGCCGCGCGCTGGTGGCGGAACCGCGCGCGCTGGTCGATGACGAAGACGCGCCGCTGCTGTCCGCGCTCAAGGCGAAACGCCGCGCCTTGGCGGAATCGGCGCGGGTGCCCGCCTATGTCGTTTTCCCCGACCGCACGCTGATCGAAATGGCGCAGGCGCGGCCACAGGATCTGGACCAGATGGCGCGCATCAATGGCGTGGGCGCGAAAAAGCTGGAAAGCTATGGCGCTGCCTTTCTTGAGGTGATCGCGGGTGCCGCCGCGCCGATGCACCCCGCGCGCCGCAAACTGGCGGGTCGGGCCGAAGGCGATCTGTTCGACCGCCTGCTGGCCGCGCAAACCCGGCTGGCGCGGGGCGAGGATGGCACCGAAAAGCCGCTGTCCTGCACCCATTCCACCCTGCGCCTGATCGCCGAACGCAAGCCCGCCACGCTGGACCAGATGGCGCGGCTTCAGGGCATGGGCGATCACAAGACCGACCGCTTTGGCGCGGCGTTTCTGGATGAAATCCGGGCCGAGCCGGTATAGCGGCGCAGGCTAATTAACCTAATGCCCAGTGACGTCAGGAAATTTTTACCATTTTGCAAGTAATATATCGCCCAACCCCTGTTACGGGTGCTAATGCCTGCGGCAAGTTATCTGGTTTTGCAGAGTATGAGTGATGCGGTATCGTAAAGAAATCGACGGGTTGCGCGCGTTTGCCGTGTTGCCCGTCATCCTGTTCCACGCCGGTGCGCCGGGGTTTTCGGGCGGTTATGTCGGGGTTGACGTGTTCTTCGTCATCAGCGGCTATCTGATTACCACCATTTTGCTGGGCGAACTGGCGCGGGATGATTTCTCGATTGCGCGGTTCTATGAACGTCGGGCGCGGCGTATCTTGCCGGCGCTGTTCTTTGTCATGCTGTGCTGTATCCCGTTCGCCTGGGCATGGATGATGCCAGCCGAGGCGCGGCTGTTCGGCCGCAGCCTGATTGCGGTGGTGCTGTTCGCCTCGAACATCCTGTTCTGGAAAAGCGAAGGTTATTTTTCCGTCGCCGCCGAGCTTAACCCCTTGCTGCACACCTGGAGCCTGGCGGTCGAGGAACAGTTCTATCTGTTCTTTCCGCCGTTTCTGGCGCTGTGCTGGCGGTTCGGGCGGCAGCGGGTGTTCTGGATCATCGTGGCCGGGGCCGCAGCATCGCTGGCATTGGCGGAACTGATCGTGCATTCCAAACCCAGCACAGCGTTTTTCCTGTTGCCGACGCGGGTGTGGGAATTGCTGGCCGGGTCGATCTGCGCCTTTCTGCTGCAAGATCGCAGCGCGTGGCGGGTGCCCTTTGTCGGCTTTGCCGGGCTGCTGATGATTCTGGTGCCGGTGGCGATCTATGACCACGCGACGCCCTATCCCAGCCTGTGGACGGTGCCGCCGGTGCTGGGAACCGCGCTGATTATCCTGTTCGCACCCACGGGCACCGGCGCGGCGCGGTTCCTGTCGTGGCGGCCTTTTGTTGGCATCGGGCTGATAAGCTATTCCGCCTATCTGTGGCACCAGCCGATCTTTGCCTTTGCGCGGCTGCGCTATGTCATGGATGTGCCCTTGGCGATGATGTTGGCGCTGTCGGTTCTGTCGCTGCTGCTGGCGGCCTTTAGCTGGCGCTTTGTCGAACGGCCTTTTCGCGCCGGTGGAACGTGGCTTCCCACGCGCCGGGGTGTGTTTGCCGCCAGCCTTGCAGGCTGTCTTGCCTTTGCGATGGTCGGGGGCGGCTGGCTGAAGACCGGATCGCAAACTGCCCTGATGGCATTCGCCCTGACCCCGCCGCAGGATAGGCATGTCTGCACATTCGAATATGGCGTATCAGACGAGGCATGGGCCAGATGTCAGGCCGACCTTGGGGATCGCCCTTACTCGGTTCTGGTTGGTGACAGTCATGCCCGGCAGCTTTCCTTGTCGCTGCGCGAACAGCTTGCCACGCGCGGGCAGGGGCTGGTTTCCTTTTACGCGCTCGGCTGTCTGGTTGTGCCGGGGGTTTCTGTGCCCGAGGGCGTCCCCCGCTGCGCCGAGGTTCTGGGCGACAATGATGTGTGGAAACATGTGGCCCGGCTGAACCCTGACCATATCTACCTGATCCAACGCTGGACCAAACATATCGAGGGCGCACCCTATCGCAGCTCGCATGGGGTGACAGAGATGGCGCCGGATCGGTCGGCTCGTCTGGTCGGCGATACGTCTGACCCGGAACAGGCGCAGATCAATCTGCGCAATGCGATTGCCGATTTCATCACCCAAATCGACAAGCTGACCGTGATCGGCCCCACGCCCGAGGTCGGTGCCGATGTGGTGCGGCTGGCCGCGCTGGTGCCGTCAAAGCTGTCTTATCCCTATGCGGACTATCAGCAGCGCCATGAAAAGACCCTGCTCATGCTGCATCGCGCTGCGGATTATTTTGACCCTTCTTTGGCGATATGCCCTGATGGTCCTGATCGTCGATGTCTGCAACAGCGGGATGGGCATCTGCTTTATACGGATGATGACCATCTCAGCAGATACGGGGCCGATCTGGTTGTCTCGGCGCTGCTGGCAACGCGATGAGAATCAGGCGCATCCGGTGGGTGCGCCTTTTTCTTTGTGATCTGGCGGTGGAATCGGAGACGGGCCGGCCAGGAATCGGCCGGATTCGCGAATCCTGCGGCTGATTCCCGTGCTGATTCCGCCGATTCCGGCCTTGTCGGGGCCATGGCCACGGGGCAGCGGTGGGAATTGTGAAGATTCTGTCATAAAAATAACCATTATAAAACAGCTTGTTGCCTGAATTTTGACCGCCCGGCAGGTTTTTCCCGAATTTTCTGCTTGCGGACCCCGGCGCCAGACCCTAAATACCCCTTCACCGAACGGCGGAACACGCTGAACGGTTCGGGAAGACCTTGAAAAACAAGGGAAACCTGAAAATCTTGGAGAGAAGGCGACTTTGACGGCGCTAGGAAGTTAGCGCGGTTCAGGTTGTTTTGTTTTCGGGAATGCTTTTTGACATTGATGATGAATGAAGGGATATGCGGGCGGTTTTGTCGATTTG
>NZ_JAUNTJ010000042.1 GCF_030538755.1 Paracoccus sp. (in: a-proteobacteria)
GGGGCGCTCGCGCCCCCTCTTGGCCTGCGGCCAATTCACCCCCTGAGGATATTTTCGGACCAAAGATGGGGGCGGTTTTCTGGCCGCGCCCGGTCGGTCATGCGGCCAGCGTGACCCAGACCGGGACGTGATCGCTGGGTTTTTCCTTGCCGCGTGCGTCGCGGTCAACGCCTGCATCTTGCAGCAGGTCGGCGGCCTGTGGCGACAGCAGCAGGTGGTCGATGCGGATGCCGTTGTCGCGTTCCCAGGAACTGGCCTGATAGTCCCAGAAGGTGAACGGGCCGCGTGTGGCAAAGGGGTCGCGGATGCGGATGGCGTCGGTCCAGCCGTCCCATGCGATCCGGCGCAGCGCCGCGCGGCTGTCGGGCAGGAACAGCGCGTCATCCACCCATGCCTGGGGCCGGGCCGCATCGCGCGGTTCGGGGATGACGTTGTAATCGCCCAGCATCACCACCGGCATTTCACTGGCCAGCAGTTCGCGGGCGCGGCTGCGCAGGCGGGTCATCCACGCCAGTTTGTAGTCGTATTTCGGCCCCGGCGCCGGGTTGCCATTGGGCAGATACAGCCCCGCGATCCGCACCGCCTGATCGCCGATCACCGTTGCTTCGATCCAGCGGGCCTGTTCGTCGCTGTCGTCACCCGGCAGGCCGCGCGTCACGTCCTCCAGCGGCAGGCGCGACAGAATGGCCACGCCGTTAAAGCCCTTTTGGCCGTGGGTTTCCACGTTCCAGCCGAGGTCGGTGAAATGGTCGCGCGGGAAGCCCTGATCCACGGATTTGATTTCTTGCAGGACCACCACATCGGCGTCGGTTTCGGCCAGCCAGTCGGTCAGCGCCGCGATGCGCGCCTTGATGCCGTTGATGTTGAACGTCGCGATCTTCATTGGTCCCCCTTTGGTGCGGTGACGATCAGCTTGTCGATCCGCAGCCCGTCCATATCGGCCACCTCGAAGCGCCAGCCCCGGTCGGTGAACACTTCGCCCGTGCGGGGGATGCGGCCCAGCAGGTGCAGCACCAGCCCGGCGACGGTGGCAAATTCGCCCGCAGGCAGGGCATAGCCGGTTTCGCCCGCGAATTCATCAGCCTTTTCCGCGCCCGACACAAGCCAGCTGCCATCCTCGCGCCGGATCATGTCGGGTTCGTCACCCTCGGTGTCGATGAAATCGCCGGTGATCGCGGCCAGCAGGTCCATGGCCGTCACCACGCCCGAGAAATGGCCGTATTCGTCATAGACCAGCGCCATGCGGGTCGGCGTGCTGCGCAATCTGGCGATCACATCGACGGCACTGGCGGTATCCAGCACCACAGGCGCCGGGCGGATCACGCTGGCCGGGTCGGGCATGTTGCCTCCCTGCGGCAACAGATCGCGCAGCGCGATCACGCCTTTGACCTCATCGGGATTGCCGTCGATCACCGGCAGCCGCGAAAAGGTCGCGCGCCGCGCCATATCCATCACCGCATCGGTTCCGCGCGACAGATCCAGCAGGGTCAGATCGCGGCGCGGCGTCATCATCGCCCGCGCCGTCCGGTCGGCGACCCGCATCACGCCGGAAATCATGGCCCGTTCGGCAGGCAGCAGAACGCCGGCCTGCGCCGCTTCGGCCAGCGTCAGGCGGATTTCTTCGTCGGTGATGGTGGCGGCGTCCTGTCTGCGGATGCCCAGCAGACCCAGCACGATCCGCCCGGCACCATCCAGCAGCCAGACCAGCGGCGCGGCGATCCGGGCAATGGCGGTCATTGGCAGAGCAACGCGCGCGGCGACCTTTTCGGGGTTCGACAGTGCGATCTGTTTGGGCACCAGCTCGCCCACGATCAGCGACAGGAATGTGATCGCGGCCACCACCAGCCCCACGCCCGCAGGCGCGGCCAGTTGCGCGGGCAGGCCCGCTTCGGCCAGCGCCGCCCCGGCCCGCAGACCCAGCGTCGCCCCCGACACGGCCCCGTTCAGAATGCCGACCAGCGTGATCCCGATCTGGACCGATGACAGAAAGCGCCCCGGATTATCGACCAGCCGCAGCGCGGCATCCGCTCGGCGCCCGCCCAAGGCCCGCAGCCGCATGGGCCGCGACGAAACCACCGCCAGTTCCGCCATCGCCAGCCCGCCGTTGACCAGCGTCAGGGCCAGAATGATGGCGATTTCCAGCCACATCAGATGGAAAACGAGGTGCCACAGCCGCAAGAGGACGATGCGTTCGGGTTTTCGATCACGAAACGCGCGCCGATCAGTTCTTCGGAAAAGTCGATCACTGCCCCCGCCAGAAACGGCAGCGAGACCGGATCGACCACCACCGACTGCCCTGCTCCGCTAAGCACAAGGTCATCGGCAGCAGCGTCATCCAGCCGGATGTCATACTGAAATCCCGAACAGCCGCCGCCCTCGACGGCGACCCGCAGCGGGCGCGGGCCGGTGGCGGCGTTGATTTCGGCCAGCCGGGCAAAGGCGCGGTCGGTGACTTTCGGTGGCAGGTTCATGGGGCGTTCCCGTTTTCGTCGTGTTCCCCCGAATATAGGCTTGCCCTTGCATTGCCGCAAGGAAGCCCCATGACCGCAGCACCCTATGCCAGCCAACCCGACGCCAGCCGGGGCCGCCTGTTCCCCGAGGCGCTGTCCACCTTTCGCAGCCCCTGGCAACGCGACCGCGACCGGATCATCCACGCCAGCGCGTTTCGGCGGCTGAAGCACAAGACGCAGGTATTCGTTGAACTGGAAGGCGATGCCTATCGCGGCGACTATTTCCGCACCCGGCTGACGCATACGGTCGAGGTGGCACAGGTCGCCCGCACCATCGCCGGGGCCTTGGGGCTGAACACCGATCTGGCCGAAACCGTGGCACTGGCGCATGATCTGGGCCACCCGCCCTTTGGCCATACCGGCGAAGATGCGCTGGCGGCGCTGATGGCTCCTTATGGCGGCTTTGACCACAATGCACAGGCGCTGCGCATCGTCACCCGGCTGGAGCGGCATTACGCCGGCTTTGACGGGCTGAACCTGACCTGGGAATCGCTGGAAGGCATCGCCAAGCATAACGGCCCCGTCACCGGCGATCTGCCCTATGCGCTGGCCGAGGTGAATGCGGCATGGGATCTGGAACTGCACACCAACGCCAGTGCCGAAGCGCAGGTCGCCGCCGTGGCCGATGACGTGGCCTATAACCACCACGATCTGCATGACGGGCTGCGCGCCGGGCTGTTTTCTGAAACCGATCTGGCCGATCTGCCGGTCGTCGGCCCCGCCTTTGCCGAGGTGGACCGGCTGCACCCCGGCCTTGACCCGATGCGCCGCCGCCACGAGGCGCTGCGCCGTGTGTTCGGCACCATGGTCGAGGATGTGATCGCCGTCGCCCGCAACCGCCTGACCGGCCTGCAACCGCAATCCGCCGATGACATCCGTGCCATGGACGGGCCGATCATCCGCTTTTCCAAGCCGCTGTATCAGAACATCAAGGCGATCAAGGCGTTCCTGTTCGCCCGGATGTATCGCGCGCCCTGCGTGGTGGACGAACGCGCGCATGTGACCAAGGTGCTGAACGACCTGTTCCCGCTGTTCCTGCACGATCCGGCGCAACTGCCCGAGGATTGGGCCGCCATCGCCAAGGCTGCGCCCGATGAAACCGGACGCGCGCGGGTGGTGCTGGACTATATTGCCGGAATGACAGATCGCTATGCCATGGCCGAACACGGACGCCTGTTCGGAAACGGTAAACCGGGCGGTTGATGCGCGGTCGCAAAGGGGGCGCTCGCGCCCCCTCTTGGCCTGCGGCCAATTCACCCCCTGAGGATATTTCCAGACCAAAGATGGCCCGGCAGCGCGTGTCTTTCGTTGAAAAATATCCTCGGGGGGAGCCGCGGAACGCGGCGTGGGGGGCAGACAGCCCCCCGTGCGCAGTGCCGTCAGTCACGATTGTCGAAGTCGTCGCCTTCGTCATCGTCATCGCCAAAGCGGGCGTCGTCGGCATATTCGTCTTCGCCGTCGCCGACATATTTCGATGACAGCGCGATGGAGTGGTTATCATGCGCCGGGTCCATCACCACATCGGATGGAATTTCCCCGGCCAGCCATTCGCGGATTTCGTCGCGGGCCTCGGCCGGGTCTTGTTCGGTTACGCGGGCGATATAGGCGATGAAGGCGCGTTGGTCGCCGTCGATTTCATCCAGGTCGGTTTCGCTCGTTTCCGGCCAGCGGTCCAGGATCGCCTCGTAGAAGGCATTCCAGTTGTCCTGCACATGATGCCATTTCATCGGTCCGCCTCCTTTATTGCGCCGCCTGCCACCAGACTTCGGGCAGAAAGCCCGGCCAGTCGCCATAAAGCGGGGTCCGTTCAGGATAGTGCAGATCGGCGCTGTGGGCCAAGCGGGAAATTGCGGAATAGCTGACCGGGATGACATAGCGCCCCGCCGTCAGCACACGGTCCAGCGCGCGCACGGCGGCGCTGTAATCCTCGGATGTGGCGGCGTTCAGCATGGTGGCGATCATTGCCTCGGCGGCGGGGCTGTTCATGCCCATCCAGTTGCGGCTGCCGGGGCGTGTCACGCCCTCGTGTCCCCAATAGAGCATCTGCTCATTGCCGGGGCTGAGGCTGAGGGCGCGTTCATACCATGTCATATCGAACTGATAATTATTCGTCCGTTCGATATATTGCGCCGAATCCAGCAGTGTGACGCGCGGTGTGATGCCCAGATTGGCCAATGCCTGCACATAAATATCGACGATCTGCTTGGTTTCCGAGGCGGTGCGCATTGCCGTGCCCGCCTGATTAAGCAGAATTTCAAAGCGGAACGGCTGGCCCTGCGTATCCTTCAGCACCCCGTCCTGCACGGTCCAGCCCGCCTGTTCCAGCAGGGCCAGTGCGCGCCGCAGGCCCGTGCGATCCAGCACGCGGTCGGTGCCCTGCGGCAGGGCATAGCCCTCGATCGTGCCGGGCGGCAGGTCGGCGGCAAAGGGGGCCAGCAGCTCGGCTTCGCGCCCCTGCGCCGCCTGATCCGGCGTCATGGCCAGCGGCGAGTTGGCGAAATAGCTGCTGATGCGCGGATCGCGGCCGCCGTTCAGCACCCCGTCGATAAAGCGGAAATTGAACGCCTCGATCATCGCCTGCCGCACCCGCCAGTCGGCAAAGATCGGGTTGCGGGTGTTCATCACCAGCCCCATGATCCCCGAAGGGCGCTGATGCGGGATTTCCGATTGCACCACCCGGCCCTGCGTCAGCAGCGGAAAGTTATACTCGGTCGCCCATTTCTGGGCCGAAAGCTCGCGCCAGAAGGTGACTTCGCCAGCCTTGAACGCCTCGAACATGGCATTCGCATCGGCGAAATAATCGTAGCGGATCACATCCAGATTGTGCAGGCCGCGATTCAGCGGCAGATCCTTGCCCCAGTAGTCAGGGTTGCGGCGAAAGCTGATCGAGCGGCCCGGATCGACCCGATCCACCACATAAGCACCCGAGCCGATGGGAACCTCTAACCCCGATTCCGCGAAATCCTTGCCCTCCCACTGTGCCTTTTTCAGAATCGGGCGCATCCCCATCAACAGCGGCAGTTCCCGGTCGGGTTCGGTGAAGGTCAGCCGCAGGCTGCGTTCGCCGGTCTGTTCGATGCGGTCGATCTTGGCCCATGTCGCCAGATAGCGGGGATGCCCGACCGTCCCCAGCGTTTCATAGGACCAGATCACGTCCTCGACCGTGACCGGCGAGCCGTCGGAAAACCGTGCCTGAGGGCGGAGGGTGAATTCGACCCACATATGGTCAGGGTCCGTATCGACGGCCTCGGCCAGCAGACCGTAAAGCGTGAACGGTTCGTCAATGCTGCGATACATCAGGCTTTCGGCCACATGCACACCGACACCCCATGCGGCATTGCCTTTCAGCACCCAGGGCTTCAGCGAATCGAATCCCCCCGGCTCGGCCAGGCGAATCGCCCCGCCCTTGGGCGCGTCGGGGTTGGCATAGGGCAGATGAGCAAAGCCCGCCGGCAGGGCCGGTTCGCCATACATCGCAATGCCATGCGCAGGTTCAGCAAGGCTTGCCAGCGGCATCGCTGCAACAGTTCCCCAAACCACTGCGGCGGCCAGAAAACCGCCGTGGATCGCGGAAATGTCAGGGAATTTGAAGATTCGCATCGCTGCCAGCCTGCCTTTCTTAAGATTGTCTGCGATTTCAACCGCCAGACCGGCGCGCCGTCAACGCCCCGGCCAAACTTCGCCTTGGAATCACGCATCCGGTGGCGTATAACACGCTTACTGCTCGATAGGTTTCTTGCCTGTATGAAACCTGCCTCATGACTTGCGCCC
>NZ_JAUNTJ010000024.1 GCF_030538755.1 Paracoccus sp. (in: a-proteobacteria)
CTCGGCAATCGCTCTCGCCGCTACGGTCATCTACTGGCTATGAGTCCTGAGCCTAACGCCTGCCGCCTCAAAACTGTCCAGTTGATCGCTCCACCATTGAAGTATTTCGGCCCGTTCATCGAGATACAGCGCCGCGTTGTAAGCAGATCGGACGGAGTCTCCGGGCACATGGGCAAGCTGCCGCTCAATCGCATCGGCGCGCCAGAGGCGGGACTCGTTTAAGATGGTCGACGCGGTTGACCGGAATCCGTGGGTGGTAGCCCGGCTATGGTAGCCCATGCGGTAGAGGGCAAAGAGCATGGTGTTTTCGCTCATGGGTCTGCCGCGCGTCCCTTCGGCTATCCATGGCGATGCTCCTGCCAGCGCCCGCAGCCGTTCCAAGATCGCCTTGGCCTGCCGGGAAAGGGGAATGATATGGTCGCGCCCCGCCTTCATCCTTGCGGCAGGGATGCGCCACAGATCGCCGTCAATCTCATCCCAGCGCCCATACCGCACTTCATTTGTCCGGGTCATGGTGTGGATAAGCAGTTCAAGCGCCAAGCCGGTTCGCGCTTCACCATCGAACGCCCGCAGCCGTTGCAGGAATTCGGGCATGTCTGCCGCCCGTAGCGCCGCCATGTGGCGGGTCTTGGGTGGTGATGGTATCGTGGCGCGCCGGGTCGATACCATCAGCAAGCGTCTTCTTGGCCCGGTCACGCAGCGCGCGGGCATCGGCAAGGGTCACCTGGGGTATGCGCCAAAGGCAAGAGTCTTCTGCTTTCCATCGAACCGATAAGCCAGACGCCACAGCTTTGAGCCGTTCGGGTTGACCAAGAGGAACAGCCCACCGGGGTCACTGTATTTTTCGGTTTTTTTCAGGCTTTAAGCCCCTCAATGCGGTGTCGACCAGTGCCATGAATCACCTGTTGGTATCGCGGAAAATTTCGATACCCACATATGATACCAACAGGGCCGGGATGCACTGAGACGCATGGAGACAGAGTAGGATTGATTTTAAACGATTTTCCGTCCGGTTGGGAGCCATGGGGACAGAAAAATCGTGGTGTTGGCAGCCCGTAGGGGAATCGAACCCCTCTTTCCAGGTTGAAAACCTGGCGTCCTAACCGATAGACGAACGGGCCATCATGGCGGCTGCCGGGTCTGCCCGGCGGCGTGGAGCGGTGTTTAGTCAGGCGCGGCGGGGGACGCAAGGGGGAAAATTGGCTGCTGTCGATTTTTTCTGTGGCGCGGCTTTTGTCGGGTGTTGGATTAACCATCGCGGGCGAAAACTGTTGCGCGGCGGGGGGCGGATTTGCCATTTCGATGAGGCAAGGGCGTTCGGCGGGGCCGACAGATGGGGGCGGATGGATCATATCGCGGTCATTGATTTTGAGGCCAGCAGCCTTGACGGCTGGCCGGTTGAGGTTGGGTTGGCATGGTGCGATGGCGGGCAGGTGCGGGTTTGGTCTTCGCTGATCCGGCCCGAACCGGATTGGGATATGGCGCTGTGGGACATGCAGGCAGAGGAGATTCACGGTATCACACGCGCGCAACTGGACGATGCCCCGGATGTGGCGCAGGTGGCGGCGGCATTGATGGGGCATATCGGCGCGCGCGGGCTTGTCAGCGATGCGCCCGGTTTTGACCAGTTCTGGCTGGATCAGCTTTTGCGCGCCGCCGGGGCTGGCGCGACACCCAGGATCGAGGATTTTCACCTTCATGCCTTCGAACATTTCGACCGCGACCTGGCGCGGTGGCGGCAGATGCAGGATGATCTGGAACAGGGCGACATCCGGCATCGTGCGGGGGCCGATGCGGAGCGGCTGTTGCGGGCGCTGACGGGCTGACCGCGCTTCTTGCGCGTTGCCAGCCCCGGCTGTAAACCCGCGGCAACGAAAGGATCAGACATGTCCATCACCCAAGACGAGGCCCGCAAGGTCGCTCATCTGGCGCGGATCGCGGTCGATGAGGCCGACCTGCCCGCGCTGGCCGACAAGCTGAACGGCATCCTGCATTTCATGGAGCAGTTGAACGAAGTCGATGTGGACGGGGTCGAGCCGATGACCGGCGTCACCCCCATGCGGCTGAAACGGCGCGCCGATGTCGTGACCGATGGAAACATGCCTGAAAAGATCCTGAAAAACGCCCCCGACGCGCGCGAGGGCTTTTTTGCCGTGCCGAAGGTGGTGGAATGACTGCGCTGAACCAATTGACCATTGCCGAGGCGCGCGATGCGCTGACCAAGGGCGAAACCACTTCGGCCGAGCTGACCCAAGCCTGCCTGACCGCGATTGAGGCGGCGGGGGCGCTGAACGCTTTCGTGCATCACACGGCGGATCAGGCGCGCGAGATGGCGGCGGCGGCAGATGCGCGGCTTCGCGCGGGGGGTGCGGCGCCGATGACTGGGATTCCCTTGGGGATCAAGGATCTGTTCTGCACCAAGGGCGTTCCGGGGCAGGCGGCCAGCCGGATCTTGCAGGGGTTTCTGCCCGAATACGAATCGACCGTGACGCAGAACCTGTGGAATGCGGGCGCGGTTATGCTGGGCAAGCTGAACATGGATGAGTTCGCCATGGGGTCCAGCAACGAAACCAGCGTTTACGGCAATGCGGTGAACCCGTGGCGCGCGGCGGATGGTGCGGCGCTGACGCCGGGCGGCTCGTCCGGCGGTTCGGCGGCGGCTGTGGCGGCGGATCTGTGTCTGGCGGCGACGGGCACCGATACCGGCGGTTCGATCCGCCAGCCTGCGGCTTTTACCGGCACGGTCGGGCTGAAGCCGACCTATGGCCGGGTCAGCCGCTGGGGGACGATCGCATTTGCCTCCAGCCTGGATCAGGCCGGGCCGATGACGAAAACCGTGCGCGATGCGGCGATCATGCTGGGCGCGATGGCGTCGGGCGATGACAAGGATTCCACCTGCACCGACCTGCCGGTGCCCGATTACGAAGCCGCGCTGACCGGCGATATTCGCGGCAAAAAGATCGGCATTCCGCGCGAATACCGCATGGACGGGATGCCGGCGGAAATCGACGCGCTGTGGCAGAAGGGTGCGGATATGCTGCGCGATGCCGGGGCGGAGATCGTGGATATTTCCTTGCCGCATACGAAATACGCGCTGCCGGCCTATTACGTCATTGCTCCGGCCGAGGCGTCGTCGAATCTGGCGCGTTATGACGGGGTGCGCTACGGCCACCGCGCCAAGCTGGGGCGCGGCGACGGCATCACCGAGATGTATGAAAAGACCCGCGCCGAAGGCTTTGGCCCCGAGGTGCAGCGACGCATCATGATCGGCACCTATGTGCTGTCGGCGGGGTTCTATGACGCCTATTACAACCGTGCCCGCAAGGTGCGCGCGCTGATTAAACGCGACTTCGATCAGGCTTATGCCAGCGGAATCGACGCGATTCTGACCCCGGCCACGCCGTCTTCGGCCTTTGCGCTTGGGGCGATGGAATCGGCTGATCCGGTGGAAATGTATCTGAACGACGTGTTCACGGTGACGGTTAATTTGGCCGGTTTGCCGGGGATTTCGGTGCCGGTCGGGCTGGATGACAAGGGTCTGCCGTTGGGGCTGCAACTGATCGGCCGCCCGTTCGAGGAAGGCGATTTGCTGAACCATGCCTTTGTTCTGGAACGTGCTGCGGGATTCGTGGCCAAGCCGGAACGCTGGTGGTAAGGTCGGGCTGATCTTGGGAAAGGGGCAGGCAATGCGGTTCTGGGCGATGATGGCGGCGGCGGCCGTGGCGGTGGCCGGATGTTCGATTAACGAAGGGGTGAACCCGAATTATCAGATGGGGGATGCGGGGCGTTACGATGAATATCGCCGTGACCGCGAGGTGGCCTTGGTGACGGGCGCAGAGCCTCCGCGCACCGTGCCGGTGGCCCGCCCCTTTGATGCGCCGACCGCCGATGACATCATGTGGAAACCTGCACCGCGTCAGGCCGCTGCGACGGTTGCGGCCACGACGCAGGCACCGGCGGCGCAGACCGGGCGCTATGGCGGTGCGACACCGGTTCTGACCCGCTTTGCCTTTGCCGCGCAGCACGCGCCGGGCACTCGGGTCTGGGCGCGGCCTGCGGGTGGAACTGCGGCGCAGGCGGCGCGGGCTTGTGCGCCGTTTGCGAATGCCGATCAGGCGCAGGTGGCCTTTCTGACCGCTGGCGGGCCAGAGGCTGACCCGCGTGGCATGGACCCGGACGGGGATGGCTTTGTCTGCGGCTGGAACCCGGCGCCGTGGCGGCAAGCGCCGCTGTAGGCCATGGGTTGGCCTTCGCCCAATCACGGCGACCGGCGCGGGCAGGTGCCTGATTTGATTGTGATTCACTACACCGGGATGCCCGATTGCGCGGGTGCCCGCGCCCGGCTTTGCGACCCTGATGCCGAGGTTTCGGCGCATTGGCTGATTGATGAACAGGGCCGGGCCGAAGCCCTGGTGCCCGAGGATCGCCGTGCCTGGCACGCCGGGGCAGGATCGTGGCGCGGGCGCGATGATGTGAATTCGCGCAGCATCGGGATCGAGCTTGCCAACCCCGGCGACCGGCCCTTTCCCGAGCCGCAGATGGCCGCGCTTGAGCTGCTGTTACGCGGGGTTATGGCGCGTTGGCAAATTGGCGCTGCCGGTGTGATCGGTCATTCCGACATGGCACCGGGCCGCAAGATCGACCCCGGCCCGCGCTTTGATTGGGCGCGGCTGGCGCGGCAGGGGCTGGCGGTCTGGCCGGGGCAGGGGGATGATCGGCCTTTGGCGGAATCGCTGGATGCGATCGGCTATCCGGCTGTGGATGCCGATGTGCGGCTGGCGGCGTTCCGGCTGCGGTTCCGGCCATGGGCGCGTGGTGCAGAAGGTGCAGGCGACCGGCGGGCGGCGGCGTGGTTGGGGGCTGCCGCCCCCGGTCTTGCCTGCGGCAAGCCCTCCCCCGCGGATATTTAAGGACCAAAGATGCCGGATTGGGTCAAGGGCGCGTGTCATTGCCGGGCGGTGCAGTTCGAGGTGCGGCTGACGGATGGGCTGGCGACGGCGCGGCGCTGTGATTGTTCGATGTGCCGGATGCGCGGTGCGGTGGCGGTATCGGCGCCTTTGGATGGATTAAGGGTGGTGCAGGGTGCCGAGAGCTTGGGCCTGTATCAGTTCGGCAGCCGCGTGGCCGAGCATTATTTCTGCCGGGTTTGTGGCATTTATACGCATCACCGGCGGCGGTCGAACCCGAATGAATATGGGGTAAATCTGGCCTGTCTGGCCGGGCATTCGCCGTTTGATCTGGTCGAAGTGCCGGTGATGGACGGGCAGAATCACCCGCGCGATGGCGGTGGCGGGGTTGCGGGGGTATTGCGGTTCTCGCCGTCTTCATAGCAAAGCGGCGGGCGTGGCCAGCCTTTTTGGGTGGAGCTGTTGCCTTGGAACCAATCCGAGCCGAGGGCGATTATGAGCACCTCTAGCGGTATCCAGGGGTTCGGCGCCTGGGGGTCGTGTTGTGCGTACAGGGCGTCTGAGAAGGGCGAGGCATCGCTGCCGCAGGGGGTTTCGGCCCCGGCATTTCGCAAGATACGATCCAGATTGGCGACCAGATAGTCGTGGCTGCGGGCGATTGCGTTTTTGTTGGGCACCTCGGCGCAATCGCCGCGGAAAACCTGAAAATTTACGGGGGTATGCAGCGGGCTTTCGTTGAAAAACACCACCTCGCCCGCCAAAATCCCTGCGGCGAGAAATCGGATTCGTTCCCTTTCGGCGGTGTCGGCATCCCAGCCGTGGCGGGCGCGGGCGAGGCGGGTCAATTCTTCGCTGTTGATAAAGCAGCCGGGATGGCCATCTGCGGCGTATTGATCCACGGGGCCGATAGCTGCCTGAACTTCGGGCGAATCCCATGTCAGTTGGCTGGGGATGAGCGGTATGTCTGCTTGAGCGGCGCGGGTCGCCAGTGCTGCTATGAAATACGTGGTCAGCCGCATTTTAGCCCCCTTATCTTTTGCGAAATATTCGAGCGGGGCGCTGGCGTGTCAAGCTGGCGCCATTGACAGCCTGCCGCCCGAACCGCATATCCCCTTTGCGCGGATGGTCGGATGACCGCGGGCCTCGGCCCGAGGAAAGTCCGGACTCCATAAGGTATCGGTGCCGGGTAACGCCCGGCGGGGGCAACCCCAGGGAAAGCGCCACAGAGAACAGACCGCCCGCGTCCGCGCGGGTAAGGGTGAAACGGTGGGGTAAGAGCCCACCGGGGGGCTGGCAACAGCGCCCGCATGGCAAGCCCCACCGGGAGCAATGCCGAATAGGGACCACGCGCCTTTGGGCAGGGCGGCCTTGCCCCAGTGGTCCGGGTTGGCAGCTTGACGCCCGCAGCAATGCGGTGCGCAGAGGAATGGTCATCACCGGGGGCGACCTCGGGACAGAATCCGGCTTACAGGCCGTCCGCGCGTTTTTCAGGCCGATTTTGCTGCGTTTCCGGTTGACTCTGGCGGTCGGGTCAGTAAAAGGCGGGCTTCACGGAATTTTACGGCGGGCCAGCCTGCCGCAGCAGGAGCATGAACCATGGCGAAGCCGACGACGATCAAGATCCGTCTGAACTCGACCGCCGGGACCGGGTATTTCTACGTTACCAAGAAAAACGCCCGCACCATGACCGAAAAGATGGTCGTCCGCAAATACGACCCGGTCGCCCGGCAGCATGTTGAGTTCAAAGAAGGCAAGATCAAGTAAGATCGCGCCTTTTCTGGAATTGCACGAACCGCGCCTGATTTGGGTGCGGTTTTTGCGTTTGTGACTGTGCTGGAGTGGTGAGGCAGGCCGTGGAAAAGGTGCTGCCGCCAGCCCAGGGCGATTCGGTCAGGCCGTGGTCTGTTCTGTCGCGTCACTTTGCCCATTGGCGCATGATTGGCCGCGCGAGTGGGGCGGGATATCATGGCCCTGTTGGCCGGGCGTCTGTGAACACCTCAGCTGGCTGCGGCGAACAGGTCGGTTGCGGCCGTCAGAAAGCGGTCGCGCAAGGGGGCGGCCTCGATCATGATCTCATGCCGTGCGCCGGGGGTTTCCAGCAGTTGCGCGCCTGTCCAGCGGGCGCAGCGGTCGCGGATCGCTGATGCCGAGACGATCTTTTCCGCCCCGCCCAGTGATACCAGCACGGGCAGTTGGGGCGAGGGCAGCGCCGCAAGGCGTGAACATTCGTTCAGCGCCCCGGCCACCCAGTCAAAGCTGGCACCGCCAAGGGTCAGGTCGGGCCATGCCGATGCCTCTTGCAGCAGGCGGCACCATTCGCCGGTGTCGGTGGTCAGCAGGTTGGCGCTGAAACTTTCGTCCAGAACATAGCAGCCCGCCGCAGCGCCGCTGCCCGGTGCGGCCTGACTGCCGCGCCCCAGACGCCCGGCCATATAGGCGATGCCAAGCGCCATGCCGCGCGGGATCTGCCCCAGGTTGATCCCCCACATCGGGGCCGAGAATACAGCCGAGGCCACCGGCAGATCGTTCATCAGCGCAGCCAGACCGATACAGCCGCCCATCGAATGGGCCAGCAGATGCCATGGCCGGGGCAGTTGCAGATCTGTCGCGGCCAGAATCATTTCCACCACATCGCGCTGATAGTCAGCAAAGGCACCCACATGCCCCGCGCGTGAGTTGGGCAGCAGCCTGTCGGCCATGCCCTGACCGCGCCAGTCGATTGCCAGCGTTGCATAGCCCCTCGCCGACAGTTCGGCGGCGACAGGGGCGTATTTTTCGATATATTCGGTCCGGCCCGGAAACAGCAGCACGGTGCCTGCGGTCGCGGTCTGGTTCCAGACAGCCAGCCGCAGGCGGATACCATCATCCGCGCGCACCCAAAAGGCTTGCGCGGGGGGCAAGGTCTCGCCCGGCAACTGGTGGAACGGGGCGGCCTCGATTCCGGGGCCGCCGGTCAGCGGGCCGGTTGCCATCCGATCAGGACAGCGCGGTGCCCAGTTGCATCGCCAGCCCCATCGAGCCGTCGATCTTCAGCTTGCCGGTCATGAAGGCCATGGTCGGGTTCACGCTGCCGTTCAGGATGCCTTCAAAGGTTTCTGCGGATGCGGTCAGCGTCACCTCGGCCGGGTCATCGGCGGCGCGGGCGCCGTTTTCGTCGATGATGATTGCGCCTTCGCCGTCGATCACGAATTTCGCGGTCGAGCCAAAGCTGCCCAGCTTTTCATTCAGGGCGATGACCGCCTTGTTCACAACATCGCTCATTTCTTCACACTCCTTGTGCTTTTGCTGGTCACCGACCGCTTCGTCGGGTTAGATCGGGTTATGGTTGACCTGAACGGAAGTTTCCATCTTGTCGTTGCGGCATTCAAGCGCGCAATTATTACTATTTCGTTGATGCTGGCAGGTTTTTCGGCGGCATTTGCACAAAATTCGCCGGATATGGATGCTTTGTTCGCGCAGCTTGCTCAACCAGAGGGCGAGGCGTGGCGGATCGCCGAATCGGATATACTGCGTGAATGGTCGCGGTCGGGGTCGGCTGCGATGGATGTGCTGCTAAGACGCGGCGAACAGGCGCTGGATGCGGGCGATGCCGATGCGGCCATCGGCCATCTGACCGCGCTGACCGACCACGCCCCCGATTTTGCCGCCGGGTTTCAGGCCCGTGCAAGCGCCTTTGCCCTGCGCGGCGATTACGGCCCCGCCGCCGCCGATCTGGCCCGTGTGCTGGAACTGGAGCCCCGCCATTTCGCCGCGCTGACCCAGCTTGGCGGCATGTTAGAGGAAATCGGCGACCAGGCCCGCGCCCGTGCCGCCTATCGCGCCAGCCTTGACATTCACCCCCATCAGCAAGAGGCCATCGACGGCGTGGCCCGGCTGGACAGGGCCTTGGCCGGAACAGGTATCTGACTGCATGAGCGATATGAACCGCCGCGTGACGGCTGTGCTGGGGCCGACGAATACCGGCAAGACGCATCATGCGATCCAGCGGATGCTGGCGCATCGCACCGGCGTGATCGGCCTGCCGCTGCGGCTGTTGGCGCGCGAGGTCTATGACCGCATCGTGGCCGCGCGCGGGCCAGGCGTCGTGGCGCTGGTCACGGGCGAGGAACGGATCGTGCCCGACCGGGTGCAATACTGGGTCGCCACGACCGAGGCCATGCCCGAGGTCGGCGCCGATTTCGTGGCCATCGACGAAATTCAGCTCTGCGCCGACCCGGAGCGTGGCCATGTCTTTACCGACCGGCTGCTGAATATGCGCGGGCTGCATGAAACCATGCTGCTGGGGTCCGACACGATGCGCCCGGCCATCGCCGCGCTGATCCCCGGCGTTCAGTTCCAGCGCCGCGACCGATTCAGCGCGCTGACCTGGGCCGGGTCGAAAAAGCTGTCGCGGATGCCGCCGCGCAGCGCCATCGTGGGGTTCAGCGTCGATGACGTCTATGCCACGGCCGAGCTGCTGCGCCGTCAAAAAGGCGGTTGCGCGGTGGTCATGGGCGCGCTCAGCCCCCGCACGCGGAACGCTCAGGTCGCTATGTATCAGGCCGGAGAGGTGGATTATCTGGTCGCCACCGACGCCATCGGCATGGGGCTGAACCTCGACATCCGGCATGTGGCCTTTTCCGCGACGCACAAGTTCGACGGGAGACGGATGCGGCCGCTGTTCCCGCATGAAATCGGCCAGATCGCGGGCCGCGCCGGGCGCCATACCGAACCGGGCACCTTTGGCGTGACTGGTGATGTCGCCCCCTTGGACGAGGGCCTGATCGAGGCCATCGAAAACCACCGCTTTCAGCCGATCCAGCGGCTGATGTGGCGAAATGCCGCGCTGGAATTCGGCACGCTCGACCGGCTGGTCAGCAGCCTTGAAACGCAGCCCAACAGCCAGTGGCTGACCCGCGGGCGCGAGGCGGATGATCTGCACGCGCTGAAATCGCTGCGCGATCTGCCGGAAATTCACGACCGCATCAGCCACCCGCGCGACATCCGGCTGTTGTGGGATGTGTGCCGCGTGCCTGATTTCCGGGGGATTTCGCCGCAGGAACATGTCAGCCTTTTGTCCCGCATTTTCAGCTTTTTGCATGACGGGCGTGGCATTCCGTCGGACTGGATGGCAAAGGCGGTGTCGCGGATTGATAAAACGCAGGGCGATATTGACGCTTTGTCAAAACGTTTGGCGTATATCCGCACATGGACTTATGTCGCGCAAAGAACTGGCTGGGTTCAGGACGAAAGCCATTGGCGCGGCGAAACCCGCGCTGTAGAAGACCGCCTGTCAGATGCGCTGCACGCCGCGCTGACGCAACGATTTGTGGACCGGCGCACATCCGTGCTGCTGCGCCGGCTCAAACAGAAGGAGAGCCTTGTGGCCGACGTGAATGACAAGGGCGAAGTAACGGTCGAGGGCGAATTCGCCGGTCGGCTGGAAGGTTTCCGTTTCCGCCCCGACCAGACCGCCAGTTCGGACGAGGCACGGATGCTGAACCGCGCCAGCTACGAGGCGCTGCGCCCGGAATTCCACCTGCGCGCCGACCGATTCTATAACGCCCCCGATACTGAACTGGATTTCACCGAACAGGGTGGCCTGATGTGGGGCAGCTCTGCCGTGGGCAAGCTGGTGCGTGGCGGCGACCCGCTGCACCCCGGGGTTGAGGCTTTCGTCGATGACGAGGCCGGGCCGGACATCGCCGACAAGGTGAAACGCCGCCTGCAACATTTCATCGACCGCAAGATCGCCACGCTGTTCGAACCGCTGCTGGCGATGCAAAAGGACGAGGCGCTGGCGGGGCTGGCGCGCGGCTTTGCTTTCCGTCTGGTCGAATCGCTGGGCATCCTGCCGCGCGATGGCGTCGCGAACGAGGTCAAGGAACTGGATCAGGAATCGCGCGGCCTGCTGCGCAAGCATGGTGTGCGATTCGGCCAGTTCACCATCTTTATGCCCGCGCTGCTGAAACCCGCGCCGACGCGGTTGCGGCTGGTGTTGTGGTCGCTGGCCGAAGGCTTGGCCGAATTCCCCGAAAGCCCGCCGCCCGGTCTGGTGACGATCCCGCACCTGCCCGAAGTGCCGCGCGGGCATTACACGCTGTCGGGCTATCACCCGGCAGGCGACCGGGCGATTCGCATCGACATGCTGGAACGTCTGGCCGATCTGATCCGCACGCAGGACACGCGGGCGGGGTTCGAGGCCAATCCCGACATGCTGTCGATTACCGGCATGACGCTGGATCAGTTCGCCGGGCTGATGGAAGGTCTGGGCTATGCCGCCGAAAAGGGCGAGCGGCTGAAACAGCGCGCCGAACCGGCGGCGGCTGTCCCTGAACCCGCCGCCGCCCCTGAAGGTGAGACAGGCGCGATCCTGACCGAAGAAGAATCGGTTCTGGCCGCCGAAACCCGCGCCAGGTGGGAGGCCGAACAAGCCGCCCGCAAGGCAGCCGAAGCCGAAGCTGCTGCCGCAGAGGGTGGCGATGCGGCGGCTGCCGAAGGTCAGGATGCCGAGGCGACGGCAGACCCTGCCGCGCCGGAAATGGAAACCTTCTACACCTTCCGCTGGGCGCCCCGCCCGCGCGGCAATCGCCGTCCGCAGGGGGATCGCCCGCAAGCTCAGGGCCAGCGTCGCGGCCCGCGCCGCGACGGCGCTCAGGCCGACGCGCCGCAGGGCGAACGCCGCGAACGTCACGGCAAGGGCGGCAAGCCGGGCGAGGATCGTTCGGGCAACCACGACCGCCATGGCGAAGGCAAGCCGCGCGGCAAGGGCGGCCCGAAAAAGGGCGGCAAGCCCGGCGGGCAGGGGCCGAAAACCTTCTCCTCCCGCCCCGAGAAAAAGGCCGATCCCGACAGCCCCTTCGCCATTCTGGCGCAGCTCAAGGGCAATAAATGACGGCTGGGGGCGCGGCGCTTGTCCGCGCCTTTTGGTCGGCGATGAACGGAAATGACTGGGGCGCGGTGGCCGAACGGTTTCTGGCCCCCGATTTCACCGCGTTCTGGCCTCAATCCGCCGAGGTGATCGAGGGGCGTGATGCCTTTGCCCGCATCAACGCCGCCTTTCCGGGGCAGGGCGGCTGGCGGTTTCAGATCGTCAGCCTGCTGGCAGATTCGGCCGACAGCACCGCGCCAGATGCTGTTTCGCCCGGCAACGGCGATAACATCCGCGTCGTGACCGATACCCGCATCACTCAGGCCGATCACAATATCACCGCCCGCGTTATCACCTTTCACGACATCGCCGGCGGGCTGATCCGGCGGCAGACCGAATTCTGGCCCGACCCTTATCCGGTGCCCGAATGGCGGCGCGGGATGCTGACGCTGGACCCTCAACGGGCGCGGTTCTGATGACGGGCGACGATACCGCGCGGCTGGACAAGTGGCTGTTCTTCGCCCGCATCTTCAAATCGCGCGGGCTGGCGGCCGAACGGATCGAGGGCGGCGGCGTGCGCATCAACGGCGCGCCGGTGCGCAAGCCGGGCCGCACCATCCGCCCCGGCGACCAGATCACCGTATCGGCGCAGGGGCGCGTCATCGCGCTGCGCGTGCTGGCCCCCGGCACCCGGCGCGGCCCCGCGGCCGAGGCGCAGGGCCTGTATGAACTGCTGGGCAACGATGCGTCGCAGGCGTGATGGCGCTGCCGCTTTTCGCCGCGCCCGGCCTTGAATGATCGGGCGCCTGCGCGTAACTAGCCCCTCGAATAATAGGGAACGCGCGCCATGACCTATGTCGTCACCGACAACTGCATCATGTGCAAATACACTGATTGCGTCGAAGTCTGTCCCGTGGATTGCTTCTACGAGGGGGAAAACACGCTGGTGATTCACCCCGATGAATGTATCGACTGTGGCGTGTGCGAACCGGAATGCCCGGCCGATGCGATCCGCCCGGATACCGAACCGGACATGGAAAAATGGGTCGAATTCAACCGGGAATATTCCGAAAAGTGGCCCGTTATCACTCGTAAGAAAGACCCGATGCCCACGGCCGAGGAAATGGACGGGGTTGCGGGCAAGCTGGACAAATACTTTTCGCCCAATCCCGGCGAAGGCGATTGATCTGCGCGGTTGCGCCGCACCTGCTGCGATGCTGATTCGGCACCGCAGCATTGGTGCGTTTCGGCCCTTCATTTGTTAACGCATTGATAAGATTTGTATCCCCGCGCGGGGTTGGCAGGCGGCTCTGATCGCGCAAGCCGCTTTTTTTATGGCGTTTTTTGTGTTATGTTGCTGTCACAATCGCGCTGCCCGCTGCGCGCGCATCCCCAGATGACCCGCCCTCTGCCGGTGCGGGTGACATAACGAAAACCACAAGGGCCAAGGGCGGTCGCTGCCGCCCAAGGCCCTTTGTGTCCTGCATCCCGCCGGGCACATGCAAGAGGAAGCCATGTCGAAAACGAAAAAAGCCGAATTTCGCCCCGATGATTTTGTGGTCTATCCCGCCCATGGTGTGGGGCGGATCATGTCGATCGAGGAACAAGAGGTTGCCGGGCTGCGCCTGGAAATGTTCGTGATTTCCTTTGAAAAGGACAAGATGACCCTGCGCGTTCCGACCGCGCGCGCCACCGAAATCGGGATGCGCGGCCTGTCCAGCCCCGATCTGATCGCCAAGGCGCTGGAAACGTTGAAGGGCAAGGCCCGCGTCAAGCGCGCGATGTGGTCGCGCCGGGCGCAGGAATATGAACAAAAGATCAATTCGGGCGACCTGATGTCCATCGCCGAGGTGGTGCGCGACCTGCATCGCAACGACGACCAGCGCGAACAGTCCTATTCCGAACGCCAGCTTTACGAAGCCGCGCTGGACCGGCTGACCCGCGAAGTCGCCGCTGTCGGCGGGCTGGATGAAGGCGCGGCGCAAAAGCGCGTGGACGAGGTGCTGACCAGCCGCGCGGCGTGACTGGCGCGGCATAGCGGCAAAAGGGCACCTTGCGCGGGTGCCCTTTTGCATAAGAATGTCATAAAATCAGCCGGAAAGGTCAGTTGACTCTGATACCTGCCGGGCCTAGCAGTGATACTGCCGGATACCCGGCCCAACCGGCGGCGTGCCGCCTCGATACCGCGATTATGCGGCTGTCTGAAAGGATATATTATGGCTACTAAGCAGACGTTTAAGTGGACTGATTATGCGAACAGTTCAACCTCGACGACCAGCGTAAAGGACGGCTTTACCTACGACGATGAAGGCCCGGCCACCATCCGTGTTGATCCGGCAAGTGGCGCGGGTGCGGCCTCTATTCAAAGCACTGGCAGCAGCGGTGTTGCGCAAACGACCCCGCAGGGTAACGACCCCTCTGGCACCGCCTATGACAACCAGTCGGAAATGCGCATCGGCCTGCGGAGCGGGCAAAGTGTAACCACAAACATCAACTTTGACCCCGACAGCACACCTGCGGACCCGGCCAATCCCGGAGTCGAGGTGACGAATGTCGATTTTCGCATCTTGCGTCTGGAAAACGGCCAGACAGGCGTAAACAGCGCAACATCAAGATCGGCAGTTACGATCAAAGCCTATGATGCCGATGGCAATCTGGTTCCCATTACGGTCACTCCGGGCAATATGGTTGATGTCACGACCAATGCCGATGGTTCGGTGATGGTCACGGGTAGATTGGCTTCGGGCAGTTCGACCGGCACCAGAAACTGGGGGAACCAAGGCTACCCCCCGCATAATTCCACAGCGATTTCGCGGGCTGAACAGGTGTCCGCGCTGGTCCAGATCGCCGGGCCGGTCGCCCGGATCGAGGTGACAGCGACATATACTGGAACGAACGCCAACGGTGAAGCATATCCGACGATGACCGATATTAATTATTGGTCGGAAGCAGTCGTTTGTTTTGTCTCGGGCACATTGATCGAAACCGATCAGGGGCTGGTTGCCGTCGAAGACCTGCAAGAAGGCATGATGGTGCTGACGCGGGACGAAGGTTTCCAGCCCGTTCGTTGGGCCGGGCAGACCCGTTTGCCGCTGATAAAGCAGGATAATGTTCGCCCGATTCGGATCAAGGCCGGTGCTTTGGGGGATGGTATTCCTTCGGCTGATTTGCTGGTCAGTCCGCAGCACCGGATTTTGGTGCGTTCGGCCATTGCCCACAGAATGTTTGGCACGGACGAGGTTTTGGTCGCTGCCAAGCAATTGCTGCAACTGGATGGTATCGACATTGCCGATGATATGGATGCGGTGACGTATGTTCACTTCATGTTTGATCGGCACCAGATTGTCTTGTCCAACGGCGCGGAAACGGAATCGCTTTATACCGGACCCGAGGCGATCAAATCCGTGGGCGCTGCCGCGCGTCGGGAAATCTTTGCAATCTTTCCCGAACTGCGTGACCGCGATTACATGCCGGAACCGGTCCGGCATCTGGCCTCGGGGCGGATGGGGCGCAAGCTGGCTGTGCGCCACGCGCAAAACCATAAACCACTGGTCAACTGATCGCGACAAGGCCCGCCCCTCTGGCGGGCCTTTCCCGTTTCGCGGCCCTTGCATGTCGTGGACAAGGGGCCGTGCTGCGCCTATAAGGCGCGCAAAATCCCGCAGATATGCAAAGGCGCAACATGACGATCAAGGTTTTCGGCCACACCGCCCCCGATACGGATTCGACCGGCTCGCCCATCATCTGGGCCTGGTATCTGAACGAAGTCCGCAAGCAGCCGGCCAAGGCCGTTCTTCAGGGCGAACCGAATACTGAAGCGGCGTGGATGCTGAACCGCTGGCGTCTGGACAAGCCCGAAATCATCGCTGACGTGGCCGCCGGCGACAAATGCGTGATCGTGGACACCAACAACCCCGCCGAACTGCCCGCCAGTCTGGCCGAAGCCGAGGTGATCGAGATCATCGATCACCACCTGCTGGCCGGTGGCGTGAAGACCAAAAGCCCGATCAACATCACCATCCGTCCGCTGGCCTGCACCGCCACGATCATGCACGACCTGATCGGCGACGACATGGCCCGCGCGCCCGAGGGGATCAAGGGCGCGATGCTGACCTGCATCCTGTCCGACACGCTGGAATTCCGCAGCCCGACGACGACTCCGCATGATCGCGCCGTCGCCGAAAAGCTGGCGGCCGATCTGGGCGTGAACATCACCGACTATGCGACCGAAATGTTCGCCGCGAAATCCGATGTCTCGGCCTTTTCCGACGATGCTCTGCTGAAAATGGACAGCAAGGAATATGAACTGGGCGGCAAGCAGTTGCGCGTTTCGGTGCTGGAAACCACCGCGCCGCAGGTTCTGCTGGACCGCAAGGCTGCGCTGATGGCCGCCATGCCCGCCGTTGCCGCCGCCGATGGTGCCGACGAGGTGCTGCTGTTCATCGTGGACATCCTGAAAGAAGAGGCCACCCTGCTGGTGCCCAACGATTTCGTCAAACAGGTGGCCGAGCGCAGCTTTGGCGTGGTCGTGACCGGCGACAGCGTGGTTCTGCCCGGCGTGATGAGCCGCAAAAAGCAGATCATCCCCGTTCTGGCGGTCTGATGACCCGCATCATTGACAGCCTGTCGCAGATCGGCGGCGGTTATGATGCGCTGCTGTGCGATCTGTGGGGCTGTTTGCACAATGGCAAACGGCCCTATCCGGCGGCGGTCGCGGCGTTGCAGGCGTTTCGCGCCGGGGGCGGGCGAGTGTGTTTGCTGACCAACTCGCCACGGCCGTTTGGCGCGGTGCAGGCTCAACTGGATGGTATGGGCGTGCCGCGTGATGCCTGGGATGTGATCGTCAGTTCCGGCGATGCGACACAGGCGGCGATGATGGCGGGGCAGGTCGGGCAGAAGGTCTGGTACATCGGCGCCGCCAAGGATGACGTGTTCTTTAACGATCTGCCCGCCGGTTTCGCCGATGCGCCGCCGGTGGCGCGTGTGCCGCTGGATCAGGCGCAGGGCATCATCTGCACCGGGCCGTTTGACGAAGCGACCGAAACGCCGCAGGATTACCGCGACCGTTTCGCCGATGCGATCGCGCGTGGCCTGCCGATGCTGTGCGCCAACCCCGACATCGTGGTGGATATGGGTGAAACCCGCATCTATTGCGCCGGTGCGCTGGCGGAACTGTATCAGGATATGGGCGGGCAGGCGTTCTATTTCGGCAAGCCGCACTCTCCGGTTTACGACATGGCGCGCACCCGGCTGGGGCTGAGCGCCGATGCCAAGGTGCTGGCCGTGGGCGACGGTATCTTGACCGATGTGCTGGGGGCGGCGCAGCAGGGCATTGACGCGCTGTTCGTCACCGGCGGTCTGGCGGCCGAGGCGATGGGGCCGGATGTGGAAAACCCCGATGCTGCCCTGCTGGCCGAATGGCTGGCGCAACAGGGGCAGGTGCCGCGCTATGCTATTGGTCGGCTAAGATAAATTCCCGCCACAGATCAGAAACGCCCGCCCGATCCGGCGGGCGTTTTGCGTTTCGGGCGTGGAATGTGCCGGTAACAATATTATACTTTTGGCGGGTCGAGGGCTATTTTCTTGCGTGGCGCTGGTTTTGCTGCTATGCAGCATCCGTTCTTTGGAGGTCAGGATGTTGGATAACCTTCCCCGCGGCACCATCGTCATCGAGGATCTTGAGGTCGGGATGATGCGTTACCTGCAAAAGCATGTGACGGATCGCGACATCGAACTGTTCGCCGAGGTCTCGACCGACCGCAACCCGGTGCATCTGGACGATGCCTATGCGCAGGACACCATATTCGAGGGCCGTATCGCCCATGGGATGCTGACCGCCGGGCTGATTTCCGCCGTGATCGGGGAACAACTGCCGGGGCATGGCACCGTCTATCTGGGCCAGACGCTGAAATTCATGGCCCCCGTGCGCCCCGGCGATCTGGTCCGGGCCGAAGTGACGGTGGATGCCATCGACCACGCGAAACGGCGGGTCACGCTTGCAACCCGCTGCCTTGTCGGTGATACGGTCGTTCTGAAAGGCGAGGCGGTCGTGCTGGCCCCCAGCCGCAAATTCGACTGACGGGCCGCTGGCCCCAAGGGGGCCGCATTGCGCATCCATCGTGACTGGACCGGACTTGCCGCACATGATCGCGGTGCCAGCGTGGCGATGGGGAATTTCGACGGCGTGCATCTGGGCCATCGCGCGGTGATCGACACCGCCCGCCACGCCGCCGACGCGCCGCTGGGTGTGGTGACGTTCGAACCGCATCCGCGCGAATATTTCGCCCCCGATGCCCCCCCTTTTCGCCTGATGAATGCCGAGGCGCGGGCCAACCGGCTGGCGCGTCTGGGTGTGGCGCATCTGTATGAACTGCCCTTTGGCCCGGTGATGGCGGGGCTGACCCCTCAGGGGTTCGCCCGCGATGTGCTGGCCGATGGTCTTGGCGTGGCGCATGTCACGGTCGGCGCCGATTTCCGTTTTGGCAAGGGCCGGGCAGGGGATGCGGCCATGCTGGAAACCTTGGGCCGCGAGATGGGCTTTGGCGTCACCATCGCCCCGCTGCTGGGGGCAAACGGCACTGATTACAGCTCGACCGCGATTCGCGCCGCGCTGGCCGATGGCCGCCCGCGCGATGCCGAACGGATGCTGGGCCACTGGCACCGCATCGAAGGCGAGGTGCTGCACGGCGACAAGCGGGGCCGCGATCTGGGCTGGCCCACGGCGAACATGTCGGTTCAGGGGCTGCATCTGCCGCGCCTTGGGGTCTATGCCGTGCTGGTCGATGTGCTGACCGGCCCGCAAAAAGGCCCGTGGCAGGGCGTCGCCAGCCTTGGCGTGCGCCCGATGTTCGGCGAAAATCGCCCCAATCTCGAAGTGCATCTGTTCGATTTCTCCGGCGATCTTTATGGCCAGCACCTGTCGGTTGCTCTGGTCGATTTCCTGCGGGACGAGGCGAAATTCGACAGTCTCGATGCGCTGGTCGATCAGATTGCCGCTGACGCCGCGCAGGCCCGCGCTGTTCTGGCTGGTCCCTGATGCGGCCAAATTTCTGGGAACTGCCGCTGACCACCCTCACCCGCGACGAGTGGGAGGCGCTGTGCGACGGCTGCGGCAAATGCTGCCTGAACAAGCTGGAGGATGAAGACACCGGCGAGGTTGCCTTTACCCGCGTGTCCTGCAAGCTGCTGGATGGGCAGACCTGCCGCTGTTCGTCCTATCATAATCGCCACGATTATGTGCCCGAATGCGTGGTGCTGACGCCGGACAAGATCGCCAGGATCGCCTATTGGCTGCCGCGCACCTGCGCCTATCGCCTGCGGGCCGAGGGCAAGCCGCTGGAACACTGGCACCCGCTGATCTCGGGCGACCCGGACTCGGTTCACGATGCCGGGGTCAGCGTGCGCGGCTGGACGGTTTCCGAGGCCAGCGTGACCGAGGATGACTGGGAAAACCTTCTGATCGAGGATTTGTCATGAATTTCGGGTCGGACAACTGGTCGGGCGTGCATCCCGCGATCTGGGATGCGATGGGGCGCGCGAATGCCGGGCTGGCGCCGGGTTATGGCAACGACGATCTGACGGCGGCGGCGGTTGCGGCGGTGCGCGAAACCTTTGATGCGCCGCAGGCCGAGGTGTTTCTGCTGGGCACCGGCACCGGGGCGAATGCGCTGGCTCTGTCACAGATCTGCCCGCCGTGGGGTCGCATCTTTTGTCACGAGTCCGCGCATATCCACACCAGCGAATCCGGCGCGCCCGGCTATCTTTCCGGCGGGGCGCAACTGGCGCTGGTGCCGGGTGCGGATGGCCGCCTGACGCCCGATGCGCTGCGCGACACGCTGGCGCTGTATCCGCAGGTCGATGAACATGACGGGCAGAACGCGGTGCTGTCGATCACCAATACCAGCGAATGCGGGCGCGTCTATGGCCCCGCCGATCTGGCGGCGCTGTGTGATGTGGCGCATGGCGCGGGCATGGCCGTGCATCTGGACGGCGCGCGCTTTGCCAATGCCGTGGCGGCATCCGGGGCGGCACCCGCCGATCTGACATGGCGTGCGGGCGTGGATGCGCTGTCGCTGGGCGGCACCAAGAACGGCTGCATGGCGCTGGAAGCGGTGGTGATCTTTGATCCCGCCCGCGCCGCCGGGTTCCGCTTTCGCCGGATGCGGGCCGGGCATCTGTGGTCCAAGCACCGCTTTCTGGCCGCGCAGATGCTGGCATGGCTGGACGGCGGCTTGTGGCTGGACCTCGCCCGTCACGCCAATGCCATGGCCGCCGATCTGGCGCAGGGGCTGGCCCCGATCTGGCCGGTCGAGGCGAACGAGGTTTTTCTGCGCCTGCCCACCGCCCGCATCAGCGCCCTGCGCGCAGCCGGGCTGAAGGCCGCAGATTGGGACATGCCCGCCGGTTCGCCAGACACCGCCGCGATTCGCCTTGTGACCAGTTGGGCCACGACGTCCGAACAGGTGGCGGCGGCGCGGGCGCTGCTGCTGGCGGATCAGGACGGGGCACAGGCCGCCCCTGCGCTGCGCCAGTGACCGCCTAAACGAATTGCTCGCGCATCAGCCGTTCCTCCATCCCGTGGCCGGGGTCGAACAGGATGGTATGGGCAAAGTCAGGCTCTGACCGGATTTCCACCCATTCCACCCGCTCGACCCCCTGGGAATCGGCATCGGCCATCACCGGGCGCTTTTCGGGTTCCAGCACGTCAAAGCGCACCAGCGCCGTCTTGGGCAGGATCGCCCCCCGCCAGCGGCGCGGGCGAAAGGCGGCGATGGCGGTCAGGGCCAGCACCTCGGACCCCATCGGCAGAATCGGGCCATGCGCGGAATAGTTATAGGCGGTGGACCCGGCCGGCGTGGACAGCAGCACTCCGTCGGCCACCAGTTCCGGCATCCGCACCTGCCCGTTGACTGAAATGCGCAGCTTGGCCGCCTGCGCACCCGCCCGCAGCAGGCTGACCTCGTTGATGGCAAGGGCGCGATATTCGCCCCCGCCCGGCGTGCCCGCCACCATCGACAGCGGATTGGTCAGCGTGATTTCCGCGGCGGCGATGCGCTCGGGCAGGTCGTCCTCGGCATAGTCGTTCATCAGAAAGCCGTAGGTGCCGCGGTTCATCCCGTAAACCGGCAGCCCGGTCATCTGATGCAGCGTGGACAACATCAGCCCGTCGCCGCCAAGCGCCACGATCACCGCAGCACGGTCCGCCGGCACCTGACCATAGCGCGCGGTCAGCCGGGCCAGTGCCGTCTGGGCGCTGTCTGTCTGGCTGGCTGTGAAATGTATGTCCCCCATAAGGGCATCTTCACCGCCCTCGCGCGCTTGGCAAGTCGCAAATGCCCCCTGCCGATGTCGCAACCGCCCTTTGCGCGCCCTGTCAAACCGGCTACACGATCCTGACACCAGCAGGAGGCCCCTATGACCGACACCGGATTCTTCACCCAGTCCCTTGCCGACCGCGATGCCGATATTGCGCGCGCCATCGACCTTGAACTGGGCCGCCAGCGCGATGAAATCGAACTGATCGCATCGGAAAACATCGTGTCCAAAGCCGTGTTGCAGGCGCAGGGCAGCGTTCTGACCAACAAATACGCCGAAGGTTATCCGGGCAAACGCTATTACGGCGGTTGCCAGTATGTGGACATCGTGGAAGATCTGGCCATCGACCGCGCCAAGGAACTGTTCGGCTGCGAATTCGCCAACGTCCAGCCCAATTCGGGCAGCCAGATGAACCAGGCGGTGTTTCTGGCGCTGCTGCAACCGGGCGACACGTTCATGGGGCTTGACCTGAACTCGGGCGGGCACCTGACCCACGGCTCGCCGGTGAACATGTCGGGCAAATGGTTCAACGTGGTCAGCTATGGCGTGCGCCAGCAAGACCAGCTGCTGGATATGGAGGCGATCGCCGAATCCGCCCGCCAGCACAAACCCAAGCTGATCGTCGCCGGCGGCACCGCCTATTCCCGCATCTGGGATTGGGCCGCCTTCCGCAAGATCGCCGACGAGGTGGGCGCCTATCTGATGGTGGACATGGCCCATATCGCCGGTCTGGTGGCGGGCGGCCAGCACCCCTCGCCGCTGCCGCACGCCCATGTCGTGACCTCGACGACGCATAAATCCCTGCGCGGCCCGCGCGGCGGCATGGTGCTGACCAACGATGCCGAGATCGCCAAAAAGATCAACAGCGCCGTGTTCCCTGGCCTGCAAGGCGGCCCGCTGATGCATGTCATCGCCGCCAAGGCGGTCGCCTTTGGCGAGGCGCTGCAACCCTCGTTCAAGGATTACGCCGCGCAGATCGTGAAAAACGCCCGCGCCATGGCAGACGAACTGATGAAGGGCGGCATCGACATCGTGTCGGGCGGCACCGACAACCACCTGATGCTGGCCGACCTGCGCCCCAAAGGCGTGACCGGCAAGGCGACCGAGGCAGCCCTTGGCCGCGCCCATATCACCTGCAATAAGAACGGCGTGCCCTTCGACCCGGAAAAACCCTTCGTGACCAGCGGCATCCGCCTTGGCACCCCCGCAGGCACCACGCGCGGCTTCAAGGAAGACGACTTCCGCCAGATCGCCCGCTGGATCGTCGAGGTCGTCGATGGCCTTGCCGCCAACGGCGATCAGGGCAATGCCGAAGTCGAAGCCAAGGTCCGCGACGAAGTGTCGGCCCTCTGCGCCCGCTTCCCGCTGTATCAAGGCATGTAAAACAGCGGCGCGGCGCGTATCACAATGCGCCGCGCCCGTGCTTCCTGTTTGTCCAAATACGCATCTTTGGGCCGGGCCGCGCCCGCCGCACCCGACGCGGCTAGTTCCGCGCCACCATCACCCAGACAATCACCGCCGCCAGCACCATCAGGCCAAAGGCGACCGATGCGGCAAAATTCACCGTGCGGTTCTTCCACCGGCTGACCGACCCCAGCGGCGTCAGATAGCGGGTCAGGGCGTGATGGGCGCGCGTGGCCGGGCGCTTGTCGATCTGCCGGGCGATCCGGGGCGCGGTGACCACCGCATCGGCCTGCGCCAGAATCAGCGCCTGCCGCCGCAGATGACGGGGCAGGGCACCGCCGCGACGGCGGATCATATCGGCCAGCGACGGAAACTCGCCCCGCCGCGCCCCGCCAAAGCGATCCGCCATCAGACGGGCCACGTCATCGGCCATGCGGCGCAAATCTTCGGGTGTCTGGGCCTGTTTCATGGCGGCAAGGATAGGGCGGCGCGGCGCTCAAGGCCAGCCATTCGCGAAACTTTGCTGGTGCAGGGCGCGACGCGCTTGCAAAATCCCCTGCATTCCATGAAGACATAAGGCAGATTCGGTCGCACGACCGGCTGTGGCCACTGTAGTTGAGATTTCTCTTACATATTTGAACTAAAAAGGATCGTTTCGGCATTTGCACAATCTGAACGTGTGCTTTACGCTGGGGCAGGAAGGAACGGACATGCTCAAGACGTATGAGATCGGTGACAGCGATGGCAAGCTGGTGGTCATGGTCCATGGCCTGTTCGGTCAGGCGCGGAACCTGGGTGCCCTTGCCCGCCGTCTGGCACAGGACGGGCGGCGCGTCGTTTCCGTCGATATGCGCAATCACGGCGACAGCTTCTGGTCCGACGATCACACCTATCCCGCCCTTGCCGAAGACCTGGCCGAGGTGATCGAATCGCATGGCGGCCGCGCCGATCTGGTCGGGCATTCGATGGGCGGCAAGGCCTCGATGACGCTGGCGCTGACCCGCCCCGAAATGGTGCGCCGTCTGGTGGTGATGGACATCGCGCCGGTCTCTTATTCCCACGACCAGTTGGGCATGATCGACGCGATGGAGGCGATTGACCTGACCGGCATCCGCCTGCGGTCGCAGGCCGACACCCGGCTGGCGGAACATATTTCCGACCCCGGCATCCGCGCCTTTCTGCTGCAATCGCTGAACGTCAAGGAAACCCCGCCGCAGTGGAAGGCGAACCTGCGCGTGCTGCGCGCGCGGATGCCCGAACTGGTCGGCTGGCCGTCGGAACTGACCGGCAAGCATTTCTATAACCCCACCATGCTGCTGACCGGCGACGATTCCGATTACGTCACCGAAGAAGGCCGGGTGGCGATGCGCAACCACTTTCCGCTGGGGCGGATCGTGCGGGTCAAGGCGGCGGGGCACTGGCTGCACGCGGATGCGCCCGACACGACCGCAGGCGGCATCGCGGCCTATCTGGCCGGGCCGGGCTGACCGGCCTTGCCCCGGTGCGGGGCCGGGGGTAAATCGCGGGCATGGAAAACCGCCCCGCACTCCCGCCCGAAATCGCCCGCCGCCGCACCTTCGCGATCATCTCGCATCCTGACGCGGGCAAAACCACGCTGACCGAAAAATTCCTGCTGTTCGGCGGGGCGATCCAGATGGCCGGTCAGGTCCGCGCCAAGGGCGAGGCGCGGCGCACCCGGTCTGACTTTATGAAGATGGAACAGGATCGCGGCATTTCCGTTTCCGCATCCGCCATGTCGTTCGAATACGGCCAGTTCCGCTTTAATCTGGTCGATACCCCCGGCCACAGCGACTTTTCCGAAGATACCTATCGCACCCTGACCGCCGTGGACGCCGCGATCATGGTGATCGACGGCGCGAAAGGCGTGGAAAGCCAGACCCGCAAGCTGTTCGAGGTCTGCCGGCTGCGCGACCTGCCGATCCTGACCTTCTGCAACAAGATGGACCGCGAATCCCGCGACACATTTGAAATCATCGACGAAATTCAGGAAAATCTGGCCATCGACGTGGCCCCCGCCAGTTGGCCCATCGGCATGGGCCGCGACTTTATCGGCGCCTATGACCTGCTGCATGACCGGCTGGAGATTATGGACCGCGCCGACCGCAACAAGGTTGCCGAAACGGTGAAGATCACCGGGCTGGACGACCCCAAACTGGCCGATCACATCCCCGCCGATCTGCTGGCCAGGCTGCGCGAAGAAATCGAAATGGCGCGCGAATTGCTGCCTGCCTTTGATCGCAAATCCTTTTTGGAAGGGCATCTGACCCCGATCTGGTTCGGCTCGGCCATCAACAGCTTTGGCGTGCGCGAACTGATGGAGGGCATCGGCAATTACGGCCCCGAGCCGCAGCCGCAGAACACCGCCGAACGCCAGATCGCGCCCGAGGAAACGCCGGTCACGGGCTTTGTGTTCAAGGTGCAGGCCAATATGGACCCGAAACACCGCGACCGCGTGGCCTTTGTGCGGCTGGCGTCGGGCCATTTCGAACGCGGCATGAAGCTGACCCATGTGCGCTCGCGCAAGCCGATGGCCGTCACCAACCCGGTGCTGTTCCTTGCCGCCGACCGCGAACTGGCGGACGAGGCATGGGCCGGCGACATCATCGGCATCCCCAACCACGGCCAATTGCGCATCGGCGATGCCCTGACCGAGGGCGAGGCGCTGCGCTTTACCGGCATTCCGTCCTTTGCGCCCGAACTGCTGCAAACCGTCCGCGCCACCGACCCGATGAAGGCCAAGCATCTGGAAAAGGCGCTGATGCAATTCGCCGAGGAAGGCGCGGCCAAGGTGTTCAAGCCGATGATCGGTTCGGGCTATATCGTCGGCGTCGTCGGCGCGCTGCAATTCGAGGTGCTGGCCAGCCGGATCGAGCTGGAATACGGCATCCCGGTGCGGTTCGAGCCATCGCAATTCACCAGCGCCCGCTGGGTTTCCGGCCCGCAGGACAAGATCGACGCCTTTGCCAACACCAACAAACAGCACATGGCGAACGACCACGACGGCGACCCGGTTTACCTGACCCGCCTGCAATGGGACATCGACCGCGTGGCCCGCGATTACCCCGACGTGCGGCTGACCGCGACCAAGGAAATGATGGTATAGGCCGACACCTGCGCCGCTTGAACTTGACGGTTCAGGTTCCGGCGACCGCCTTTTCGCCGGGATCGCAAGAGCAAGGCCCGTCATAAAAAAAGCGGGCCGAAGCCCGCCTTTGTCACCGTTGAAACGGTGGAACCGGGATTAATCCAGTTCCCATTTAAGCAGGTTGCCTGCGGTATCGTAATCGGCCTCGAAGGGGCGGTTCTGGGCGTCGCGGCCTTCGATTTCGGTGCTGTCATGGTCAAAGTCGATTTTCTCGAACTCGCCATCAATGGGGAAACGCTCGGCGTTGCGCAGGGTTTCAGGCAGGATCGCGGCAACGGCGCTGATCGGGATCAGACGCGGGTTGCGAGCCTCGATTTCTTCAAGATGACCATTGCGGTCAAAGTCCAGCTCGACAATCTGACCACCCGGCAGGGTGCCGCTGAGATCATTGCCACGGCGCGTCACGTCGGTCAGTTGCAGGGCCGAGATGGCCTCATCCGCGGTCAACTGAGGGCGGGCTGTATCCTGAGCCATGACGGGCAGGGCCAGTGCGGCAGCGGTCAGAGCGGTTGCGATCAGAGTTTTCATTCGGAGATCTTCCTTAATGGTTAAGGTGCCCATATGGGGGCGGGGCGCGCGATTACAAGGACGGCCCGAAAAAGGTGATCCCTGCGGCCCGCCTTGCGAATTGATGTGGGCCAGGATCAGCCGATCACGGCGGATATGTTTTGCCGATCTTGCCCTGATTATGCGAGCCGGTGCCCGGCCTCGTCCACCTCATCCGTCCAGACGGTGAATGACGCCAGTTCGTGCGGGCCAAAGCTGGACATCAGCGCCACATCCGCCGCGTCACGGCCATGGCCGATCACGATACGCCCGATGCGAAAGGCATTGTTGCGCGGATCAAAGGTCCACCAGCGGCCCGACAGATAGACCTGCATCCAGGCCGCGAAATCCATCGGATCGGGCGATGGCGGCACGCCGATGTCGCCCAGATGCCCGTTGATATAGCGCGCCGGAATGTTCAGCGCCCGGCACATCGCAATCGCCAGATGCGCAAAGTCGCGGCAGACCCCTTTGCCCTGCTCCAGCGCGTCATGTGCCGTCCGCGTCGCATCGGCATCGCCATAGTTAAAGGCGATGTGGCGATGCACCCAGTCCACCACCGCCTGCACCCTGTCCCAGCCGGGCGGCATGGTGCCGAACAGATCCCACGCCGCCGGGCTGACCAGTTCCACATCGCAATAGCGCGAGGCCATCAGGTAGATCAGCACATCATCGGGCAGCGCCTCGACCGGCATTTCCTGCGCGTCGTGGCCGACCGGATCGGGCAGGCCGCTGTCGGCGATGATCGCATCCGACCGCAGCGTGAATCGCCCGCCGGGGGCCGTCAATCGCGTGCAGAAATTGCCATACATGTCCAGATAGGTGGAAAAGGGCACGCCCGGATCGGTGGAAAACCGTTCGGGACCGCGCAGATCCAGCTTGCGTTCGGGGCGGGCAGACATCTGCGCGATCAGCGGCAGCGGCCCCTGCGTTTCGATCGCCATCTCATAGCCATAGCGGATCAGCATCGGTTAACCTTTACCCGCGGCTTCCCGATCTGCGCTGCCCGCGCGCCGGATTGTGTGAGCTGTGTGTTTTCCATTAAAAAAGCATCGGGCCAACACGGCAGCGGTTTCAATGGTTGCGAGGCCCCAGGCATCATAGATCAATGAGACAGCCTTATTTTGCAGCGGTTTTGCCTATGAAACCGCCAGTTTGCCGGGGCGCGCAGCCCGCTTGTGCCGCTGGCTGATTTCGCCCATGTTGCGGGCGCAACAGGCTGTCATCAAATGAAGGACAAGCAGATGTTTCAGAAATTCCTGACCGGCAAGACGGCGGTCATCACCGGATCGAACTCGGGCATCGGGCTGGGTGTGGCCGAGGAACTGGCCCGCGCAGGCGCCAATGTGGTGCTGAACAGCTTCACCGACCGCGACGAAGATCACGCGTTGGCCGAAAAACTGGCCAAGGAACACGGCATCACCGCCCGCTATATCAAGGCCGACATGTCCAAAGGGGACGAGTGCCGGGCGCTGATCGAACAGGCCGGGGCCTGCGATATTCTGGTGAACAACGCTGGTATCCAGCACGTCGCGCCGGTGGACGAATTCCCCACCGAAAAATGGGACGCGATCATTGCGATCAACCTGACCTCGGCCTTTCATACCACTGCCGCCGCGCTGCCGCTGATGCGGGCGGCAGGCTGGGGCCGGGTGCTGAATATCGCCTCGGCGCACGGGCTGACAGCCTCGCCCTATAAATCGGCCTATGTGGCGGCCAAACATGGCGTCGTCGGACTGACCAAGGTGACGGCACTGGAAACCGCCGAAGAGCCGATCACCGCCAACGCCATCTGCCCCGGCTATGTGCTGACCCCGCTGGTCGAAGAGCAAATCCCTGATACCATGAAGAAATACAACATGGACCGGGACGAGGTGGTGCGCAACGTCATGCTGGCCCGCCAGCCCTCGAAAGAGTTTGCAACAGTGCAGCAGATGGGCGGCACGGCGGTGTTCCTGTGCAGCCCGGCGGCCGATCAGATCACCGGCACCACCATCAGCGTGGACGGCGGCTGGACCGCACTCTGACCGGCGTTGCGCCCCAAGGTGCGTATTTATCCAAACAGGAAGCCCGCAAGGTTCCGATAACGGCGCGGATGCTTCCTGTTTGTCCAAATACGCATCTTGGGGGGCGGCATTACCGCTCAGCGCGTCAGTGCCTCCAGCAGCAGGGCCAGCGCGTGCTGGACTGTTGCGGCACGGACATTGCTGCGGCCAAGCGGGCCGAAATCGACGGTTTCGGTTTCGGTGCCTTGCGGGGTGGCGATGCCGAAACAGACGCGGCCTTCGGGCTTGTGATCTGACCCGCCCGGCCCGGCGATGCCGGTGACGGATACTGCGATTCCGGCGGCTGACCGGGCGAGTGCGCCTGCGGCCATTTCAGCGGCGGTTTCTTCGCTGACCGCGCCGTGGGTGTTCAGTGTGGCGGCGGTGACGCCCAGCATGTCGCGTTTGGCGGCGTTGGAATAGGTGACAAAGCCGCGGTCAAAGGCATCGCTGGACCCCGGAATTTCGGTCAGCGCCCCGGCGATCAGGCCGCCGGTGCAGCTTTCTGCGGTGGCGATCATCACGTTGCGGGCGCGGGCGGCGGCCAGAACCTGCGCTGCGCTCACATCAGCAATCCGTGGCTGAGAGCGGCGGCGGCCATGGTGGCAAGGCCCGCGAACAGCCCGGCCCAGAGGTCATCCAGCATCACCCCAGCCGCATCGCCGCGCCGGTCGGCGCGTCCGACCAGCCACGGTTTCCAGATGTCGAACAGGCGGAAAAACAGGAATGCCGCGACCCAGCCAGGATAGGGGAAGCTGTCGGCAGGCAGGCCCATCAGCCAAAAGCCCACAGAGGGAAAGCACAGCGCCAGCCATTGCCCGGCCACCTCGTCGATGACGATCTCGCGGCGGTCGGGGTCGGCCATGCCTGCGGTATGGCGGACGACGGCCCAGAACCCAAGCGCGGTCACGGCGGCGGTGGCGATGGCCAGCAGCGGGAAATGCCCGATGCGGTGGATCAGCAGTCCAAGCGCGACCGCGACCGCCGATCCCCATGTGCCGGGAGCGGGGCGCAACAGGCCGGCGCCGAACCAGATGCAAAGGATGCGTTCCATCTTAATCCTTTATCAGTGTGGCAGTGGCGATAGCGGCGATCCCCTCGCCCCGTCCGGTAAAGCCCAGACGTTCCGAGGTGGTGGCCTTGACGCTGATGCGGTCGGGGGCAATGCCTGTGATCTCGGCCAAGCGGGCCATCATTGCGGGGGCGTGCGGGGTGATCTTGGGCTGTTCGCAGATCAGGGTCACATCGGCATTGCCGATACGGAACCCCATGTCGCGTGCCAGATTGGCGGCGTGGCGCAGAAAGATGGCGCTGTCGGCACCTTTCCACTGTGGATCGCTGGGGGGGAAGTGGCGGCCGATGTCGCCCTGCGCCAATGCGCCATAGATCGCATCTGTCAGCGCGTGCATTCCGACATCGGCATCCGAATGGCCGACAAGGCCCTGATTATGCGCTATTTTCACGCCGCACAGCCAGACGTGATCGCCCGGACCAAGCGCGTGAACGTCGAAACCGTTGCCAAGGCGAACATCCATTGCGGCCCCCAGAATGCGTTCGGCCCGCGCGAAATCGGCGGGGTAGGTGATCTTCAGGTTGTCTTCGGACCCCGGCGTGATGGTGACGGGAATCCCCGCGCGCAGGGCCAGTTCTACATCGTCGGCGGCGGTGCCTGCGTCGGCGTAGTGATTGCGTATTTGGGCAAACAGGAAACCCTGCGGCGTTTGTGCCCGGAACAGGCCGTCGCGCGGGGTGGGTTCGCTGACTTGGCCGTTCATGCCGCGCCACAGGGCATCGGTGACGGGCAGGGCCGGGGCGGCGGCGGGGGCACCGGATTGCAGCGCCTTAATCACGCCATGGATGACGTGATCGGGCACCAAGGGGCGCGCGCCGTCGTGGATCAGCACATGGGTTGTGGCATCGCCCAATGTTTCCAAGGCGTTGGCGATGCTGGCCGTGCGCGTGTCTGCGCCTGCGACGATGATGCAGCGCCCGCCAAAGGTCTCGATGGCGCGCGGCATATCGTCGGGGTGGACGGTCAGGATGACCGTTTCAAACCCGGCAAAGGCGTCCAGCGTATGCGCCAGCACCGTTCGCCCTGCCAACATCTGCCATTGTTTCGGCAGATCGCCCCCCGCGCGGGTGCCGCGCCCGGCGGCGGTGATGATGGCGGCATAGCCGGGGGGCGCGGTGATCGTCATGCGTGGTCGGGCGTATCGCCGTGGATCGCGTTAGCAAAGGCGCTGCGGTAGAGCGCCGACAGATCGGCCAGATCGCCCGCATCCTCGCCCATTTGCACCGCCATGCCGCCGAATTGCCCGACCTGAGCCGCCGGGATGCCTGCGGCCTGTGCTGCATCCAGAAGGGCCGCGGCCCCCGGACCATCGGCGGCGATCAGATAGCGCGCCTGATCTTCGCCGAACAGTTCCGCGATATTGTCGCTGCTCAGGCGGAGACCGATGCCGGCGGCTTCGGCCATTTCGAAGGCGGCCAGCGCAAGGCCGCCGTCCGACAGGTCGGTGGCGGCGCGGATATGGCTGCGGTTCGCGCGGATGAATTCGCCATGGGCGCGTTCTGCGCTCAGATCGACGGGCGGCGCGTCGCCGGTTTCCACGCCAAAGGCTTCGGCGGCCAGTGCCGATTGGCCCAGATGGCTGCCCGGTGCGCCGATCAGGATGGCCACATCGCCGTCTTGCGGCTGGCCTGCGATCAGGTCGTCCAGTTTTTCGATCAACCCGACCGCGCCGATGGTGGGGGTTGGCAGGATGCCGGTGCCGTCGGTTTCGTTATACAGCGACACGTTGCCCGACACGATGGGGAAATCCAGCGCCCGGCATGCCTCGCCGATGCCTTTGATGGCACCGACGAACTGGCCCATGATTTCCGGCTTTTCTGGGTTGCCAAAGTTCAGGTTGTCGGTGGTCGCCAAGGGGGTTGCGCCCACGGCGCAGAGGTTGCGGAATGCCTCGGCCACGGCCTGTTTGCCGCCCTGATACGGGTTTGCCTTGACATAACGCGGGGTTACGTCGCTGGTGAAGGCCAGTGCCTTGTCGGTGCCATGCACCCGCACCACGCCCGCGCCCATGCCGGGGCGGCGGATGGTGTCGGCGCCCACCTGCGTGTCGTATTGTTCCCAGACCCAGTGTTTGCTGGCGTAATTGGGCGAACCGATCAGCGCGCGCAGGGCGGCGATGGGGGTGATCGCGGGCAGGGCGTCCAGCGGCGCGGCAGGCGGCGTTTCGACCCATGGCCGGTCATATTCCGGCGCCGAGGAGGACAGTTTCGACAGCGGCAGATCGGCCATCACCTCGTTTCCGTGCAGGATCAGGAAGCGATCCTCGGCGATGGTTTCGCCCACGATGGCGAAATCGAGATCCCATTTCTGGAAAATTGCCCGCGCTTCGGCCTCGCGCTCGGGCTTCAGGACCATCAGCATCCGTTCCTGCGATTCCGACAGCATCATTTCATAGGCGGTCATGTTGGTTTCGCGCTGCGGCACATGGTCAAGGTTCAACTGGATGCCCAGGCCGCCCTTGTCGCCCATTTCTACCGCCGAACAGGTCAGCCCCGCCGCGCCCATATCCTGAATCGAGATCACGGAATCGGTCGCCATCAGTTCCAGGCAGGCTTCCAGCAGGCATTTTTCGGTGAAGGGGTCGCCGACCTGCACGGTGGGGCGCTTTTCCTCGATCGTGTCGTCGAATTCGGCGCTGGCCATGGTCGCGCCGCCGACGCCATCGCGGCCGGTTTTTGCGCCCAGATAGACCACCGGCATCCCCACGCCGGATGCCGCCGAATAGAAAATCTTGTCCGCATCGGCCAGCCCCGCCGCAAAGGCGTTGACCAGACAGTTGCCGTCATAGGCGCGGTGGAACCGCACCTCGCCGCCGAGGTTGGGCACGCCGAAGGCGTTGCCATAGGCGCCGATACCCTCGACCACGCCCTTGACCAGATGCGGGGTTTTCGGGTGTTCGGGGCGGCCAAATGACAGCGCGTCCATGGCGGCAATCGGGCGCGCGCCCATGGTGAACACGTCGCGCAGGATGCCGCCGACGCCGGTGGCCGCGCCCTGATGCGGTTCGATATAGGACGGGTGGTTGTGGCTTTCCATCTTGAAGACCACGGCCTGCCCGTCGCCGATGTCCACCACGCCCGCGTTTTCGCCGGGGCCGCAGATCACCTGCGGGCCGGTGGTGTGCAGCGTCCGCAGCCATTTCTTGGACGATTTATAGGAGCAGTGTTCGTTCCACATCGCGCTGAAGATGCCCAGTTCGGTGAACGTGGGTTCGCGCCCGATGATGTCGAGGATCCGTTGATATTCGTCAGGCTTCAGCCCGTGCGATGCGATGAGTTCGGGGGTGATGGCCGGTTCCTGCATCTTAGCTAGCGCCCTGCGTTGGAAATATCCTCTGCTTTTAGGGTGCAGCGCGGCGGGGTGCAAGGAAGGCCCGCCGCGCCTGCGTTTAGTTCCTGTCCAGTCGCAGCCGCGCCACGAAATCGCCCGCGCCGCTGCCGGTGCGGGTGATGCGCACGGTTTGCGCGCCGTCTTGCGGCAGGGGCAGCGGCTGATCCGAGGTCAGCGTGGCTTGCGTCGGCGCGGTCAGTTGCACCCGAAAGCCATCGGCGCGCGGCATCACCAGGGTCAGCGTCTGGCCGGGGGATGATGTGATCGTATAATCGCAATGCCCGCCGCTGGCGATGCGGCCCGATATGGCGATGGCGTCGCGATCCAGCGGCTCGGCCGGGGTGCAGGTGGTTGTGCCGCTGGCAGGGGCGGTTTGTGCGGTTGCCGCGGGGGCAGGGGGGGCTGGTGTGCTGGCCGGAGGCGTGGCGGGCGCGGGCGCAGACGCCGGGCGTGGCTGCGGGCGCGTGCCTGCGACGGCGGTGGGTGCGGGGCGTGTGGCCGGTGCGGTGGCGGCGGCGCTGTCCGGGGCGGCGGGGCGCGTGGCGGGGGCCGGCTCGGCCGGGGTGATGGGCGGCGTTACCGTGCGCCCGGCGGGCCGGGCCTGCGGGCGCGTGGTTGCTGTCGCGGGCGTGGCCGCGCCGGTGATCCGGAACTCAACCGTGAACTGTGGGGCCTGCCCCATCGAGGCATTGTCGGGGTTTTGCGACAGGCGCACCGTATATTCGCCGCTCTGCGGCAATTCCCACGGCTGACCTGCCAGATCGTGTTGCACCGGCGCGATCACCCGCGCCGCCACCCGGCCCTGAGAATTGATGCTGGCCGATAGCCTTTGCCCGGCCTGACCGCTCAACTGAAAGTCGCAGGCCGAGGCGCCCACGATCCGGCCCCCCACCAGCGCGCTGTTCTGCCCTTGCGCAAAAGTCACCGGCCCGCCGCAGCCCGATTGTGCAAACGCCGCCCCGCCCCAGATCAAACCTGCCGTTGTGGCAAGCATCAGCCGCATCATCATTTTTGCCTCATTCGTTTTTTCTTGGCGACAGTTTGGCATCTGCGCTGCACAGCGGAAAGGCACCTTGGCGTGATCGCCCGGCAGATGAAAAAAAGCCGGGCACAAGGCCCGGCCATAGTCCAACAGGGAGGTTGAAGGCGATATGCGGTTGCGCAATCATCACCCTCTTGGCGGATGTATGGGCAGCAGGGCCGTGGATCAAGAAATTTCCTGCTGCGATTGCAGCATAGCACCTATGACGTTGCCGAATGGCTACACGCGTTGGTTGTGATCCTGGGCGGCTGCCCTGCATTGCACAAATAAAAACCAATCGGTTCAATCGACTGTTTCGCGGATCGCGTCCGATTCGACCTGCTTGCGGCGATAGGTCTGAATTTCCTCCAGCACGAAATCGCGAAAGGCGGTAACGCGCCGGGACTGACGCAATTCTTCCGGGAATGCCAGAAATACCGGCACCTCGACCGATTCGATGTCGGGCAAGACCCGGATCAGGTCGGGGAAATCGGCGGTCAGATAGTCGGGCAGCACCCCGATGCCGACCCCGGCCAGAACCGCCTGCAAGACGCCGAAATAGTTGTTCACCATCAGCGTCGAACTGACGTTATGCGACAGCAGCATATGCGACAGCACCGCCCCGGCAGAGACTTGCGGCGTCGAAGGTTGCTGGCAGATCAGACGGTGCGGCGACAGATCCTCGACCCGGTCGGGCACCCCGGCGGCATCCAGATAGGCGCGGGTGGCGAACAATTGCATACGGATGTTCAGCAGGCGGCGGCGCACCAGATCGGATTGCTGCGGCTCTTTCATGCGGATGGCGACGTCTGCTTCGCGCATGGGCAGGTCCAGCACCCGCTCTTCCAGCAGCAGGTCGATTTTCAGGTCGGGATAGCGCGAATACAGTTTCGACAGGCGCGGCACCAGCCACAGCGTGCCGAACCCGACCGTCGTCGTGACCTTCAATTCGCCAAAAACGTGTTCCTCACTGTCCCTGATTCGCGCAGAGGTTGTTTCCAGCTTGCGCGCCATCGACGAGGTGGCGTCGAACAGCAGCTCGCCCTGTTCGGTCAGAATCAGGCCGCGGGCGTGGCGGTGGAACAGCGTGGTGCCCAGGGATTCCTCCAGCGCGCGGATCTGGCGGCTGACGGCGGATTGCGACAGATGCAGAACATCGCCCGCGTGGGTCAGGCTGCCAGCATCCGCAACAGCATGAAAAATCCGTAACTTGTCCCAATCCATGGGTTCTATCCCGCAACGCCTGTCATGCAATCAGCGCAACCCTAGCGGCAGGTCCGCCTTGTGCCAATAGTGCGAGAGTATGAATTTTTTCCTTCATCGGTCAACAATTCTGACCTATACTGCGACGATACGTCATCCGCGTTTCTTGGGGAGGGGACCAGATGGGCAAGACGGAATTTTCGCTGGCGGACCGTTTCGATCTGTCGAAATCGCAGGTTTTGCTGAACGGCACGCAGGCGCTGGTGCGGCTGATGCTGATGCAGGCGGCGCGCGACAAGGCGGCGGGGCTCAACACCGCAGGGCTGGTGACGGGCTATCGCGGCAGCCCTCTGGGCGGGGTCGATCTGCAAATGATGCGGGAAACCAAGCGGTTATCCGCCGCAGGGGTGCTGTTTCAGCCCGGCCTGAACGAAGACCTTGCTGCCACCGCCATCTGGGGCAGCCAGCAGGCGGAAATGCGCGGAGAGGGCAAATACGACGGCGTGTTTTCGCTGTGGTATGGCAAGGGGCCGGGGGTGGACCGTTCCGGCGACGTGATGCGCCACGCCAACATGGCCGGATCGTCGGTGCATGGCGGCGTGGTGATGGCCATGGGCGACGACCACACGGGCGAATCCTCGACCGTGCTGCATCAGTCGGACTGGGCGATGATCGACGCCTATATTCCGGTGCTGTCGCCCGCCGGGGTGCAGGAAATTCTGGATTACGGGCTGTATGGTTTCGCGCTGTCGCGCTTTGCCGGGGTCTGGACCGGCCTGAAAACCATGAAAGACACGGTAGAAGTGACCAGCGTGGTGAACGGCGATCCGAACCGGATGCGCTTTGTCACCCCCGATTTCGCGATGCCCGACGGCGGGCTGAACATCCGCATCGGCGATACGCCCATCGCGCAAGAGGCGCGGATGATCGACCATAAACGCAACGCGGCCGAGGCATTCGCCCGCGCCAACCGCATCGACCGCAAGGTCTGGGGTCAGCCGGGCGCGCGCATCGGCTTTGTCGCGGCGGGCAAGAACTGGCTGGATCTGGTCCACGCCCTGTCCCTGCTGGGCATCGACGAGGCCGAGGCCGACCGGCTGGGCATTACCACCTACAAGGTGGGGCAGACATGGCCTCTGGACATGAAGTCCATGCAGGAATGGTCTGAAAACCTTGAACTTATCGTCTGCGTTGAAGAAAAGCGCAAGCTGATCGAGGTGCAGTTGAAAGAGGCGATCTTTGACAATCGCCGGGGCCGCCGCGTCCATGGCTGGCGGCATGACCGCACGCATGAGGAACTGTTCCCGACCCGCTATGCGCTGGACCCGGTGATGATCGCCCAGAAAATCGGTGGCATCCTGATCGAGGAAGGGCGCGGCACCGATGCCATCAAGGCCGGTCTGGATCGCATCAACGAGGTGCGCCGCAACGATAATGCACCTGAGATTGCCGTCAGAACTCCTTGGTTTTGTTCGGGTTGTCCGCATAACAGCAGCACCCGCCTGCCACAGGGCAGCCGTGGTTATGCCGGGATCGGCTGTCACTATATGGTGCAGTGGATGGGCCGCGAAACCAACGGGTTCACCCATATGGGGGCCGAGGGGGTGAACTGGGTCGGCGAAGCGCCGTTCAGCACGCGATCCCATGTTTTTCAGAACCTTGGCGACGGAACCTATAATCATTCCGGCTCTTTGGCGATCCGCGCGGCCAAGGCGGCGGGGACGAATATCACCTACAAGATCCTGTATAACGACGCTGTTGCGATGACCGGCGGTCAGCCGAACGAAGGCGACCTGACCGCCCCGCAGATCGCGCGCGAGTTGCTGGCCATGGGCGTGGCCCCGGTGGTCGTCGTCTATGACGAAAAAGAGGACGTGGACCGGGGCCAGTTCCCGCAGGGGCTGCGGTTCGAGGAACGCGGCAGCATGATGGCGGTGCAAAAGGAGCTGGAACAGGTCGGCGGCGTCAGCGCGATCCTGTATATCCAGACCTGTGCCGCCGAAAAGCGCCGCCGCCGCAAAAAGGGCCAGTTCCCCGACCCCGACCGCCGCATCTTTATCAATCCCGAAGTTTGCGAGGGCTGCGGCGATTGCTCGGTCCAGTCGAACTGCGTGTCGGTCGTGCCGCTGGACACCGAACTGGGCCGCAAGCGCGAGATCGACCAGTCGTCGTGCAACAAGGACTATTCCTGCGTGAACGGGTTCTGCCCCTCGTTCGTGTCGGTGCGCGGCGGCAAGCTGCGCCGGCCCAAAGGCTCGGACATGGCGATCCCCGATCTGCCCGCGCCCGTGCTGCCGGTGATCGAGGGCACCCATAACGTGGTGATTACCGGCGTCGGCGGCACCGGCGTCGTGACCATCGGTGCCATTCTGGCGCAGGCCGCGCAACTGGATGGCAAGGGCGCCGGCATGATGGAGATGGCGGGGCTGGCCCAAAAGGGCGGGGCGGTGCATATCCACCTGCGGCTGGCCAATGATCCCGCCGATATTTCCGCCATCCGCGTCGCCGTGGGCGAGGCCGATTGCATCATCGGCGGCGATCTGGTGGTGACGGCGGGGGCCAAGACCATCGGTCTGATGACGCAGGGCCGCACCGGCGCGGTGGTCAACGATCACGAAATCGTCACCGGCGAATTTACCCGCTTTCGCGATTTTCAGGTGCCCTCGGACCGGCTGAAACTGTCGTTGCAGGCGCGGCTGGCGGATCGCGCGGCCTTTTTCGATGCCAGCGATCTGGCGCTGCGGGTCCTGGGCGACTCGATCTATTCCAACATGCTGGTGATGGGGGCCGCGTGGCAGCAGGGGCTGATCCCGCTGTCCGAGGCGGCGATCCTGCGCGCGATCGAGATGAACGGCGCCAAGGTGGCCGAAAACCAGCGCGCCTTTCAGATCGGCCGTTGGGCGATGGCCTTTCCCCGGCAGGCGGCCGCAGCGGCCCGCCCGCCCGAACCCGAGGCCGCGCCCGATCCCGTCGCCTATCGCGCCGCGCGGCTGGTCGATTATCAGGATCAGGCTTTGGCCGACAAGTTCATGGCTTTGGTCAACCGCGCCCCCGCTGATCTGCGCGAATCCGTGGCGCGCGGTTATTACAAGCTGTTGGCCTATAAGGATGAATACGAGGTCGCGCGCCTGCATCTGCAAACCGCGGATCAGGTCGCGGCGCACTGGCAGGGCGACACGCGGCTGTCGTTCCACCTTGCGCCGCCGATCCTGCCGGGGCGCGATGCCAATGGCCGCCCGCGCAAGCGCGAGTTCGGGCAATGGGCGCTGCCGCTGTTCCGGCTGCTGGCGCGGCTAAAGGGGCTGCGCGGCAAGCCCTATGATCCGTTCGGCTGGCTGGCCGAGCGTCGGGCCGAGCGCGCGGCCATCGCGGAATACGAATCCGACATGGCCGAGCTGTTGCCCAAGGTGACGCCCGCGACCATGGCCACCCTGCGCGAACTGGCCGAATTGCCGCTGACCATCAAGGGCTATGGCATGATAAAGGACGACGCCATCGCCGCCGCCGCCGCCCGCCGGGCCGAGCTGCTGGCCGAGTTCCGCGCCGGCGGATCGCCCATGCGGCAAGCGGCCGAATGACTTAGGTCATTTCCCTTCGCGCGCTGCGGGGTTATGACTGCGGCGCGCGACAAGGGGATTTTGGCATGGCGGTTGGCGTTTTCGATTCCGGTCTGGGTGGTCTGACGGTGCATCAGGCCATTGCCGCCCGGCTGCCCGATCTGCCGCTGGTCTATCTGGGCGACAACGCTCATGCGCCTTATGGCGTGCGCACGCATGACGATATTTTCAACCTGACGACCGCCGCCACCGAACGGCTGTGGGCCGAGGGCTGCGATCTGGTCATTCTGGCCTGCAACACTGCCAGTGCCGCCGCGCTGCGCCGGATGCAGGAAACATGGCTGCCTGCGGGGAAACGGGTGCTGGGTGTGTTCGTCCCCATGATCGAGGCGCTGACCGAACGCGCATGGGGCGACAATTCGCCGCCCCGGCGGGTGGCGGTGAATAATGTCGCGCTGTTCGCCACCCCGGCCACGGTCGCCAGCCGCGCCTTTCAGCGCGAACTGGCCTTTCGCGCCGTAGGGGTCGATGTCGAGGCGCAGCCCTGCGGCGGTGTCGTCGATGCCATTGAAATGGGCGACGAAATTCTGGCCGAAGCCCTTGTGCAAAGCCATGTCGAGGCGCTGTTGCGCCGGATGCCCCACCCCGAGGCGGCGATTCTGGGCTGCACCCATTATCCGCTGGTGCAGGATGCGTTCCAGCGCGCCTTAGGGTCGCAGGTCAAGGTTTTCAGCCAGGCGGGGCTGGTGGCGGAAAGCCTGGCTGACTATCTGATCCGCAGGCCCGAATTCACCGGGCCGGGCACGGAATCGAAATATCTGACCACCGGCGATCCTGTGCGGGTGTCTGGCAAGGCTACGCAGTTTCTGCGCCGTCCCATCCGCTTTGAGGCCGCTTAACCAAAGGGGGAACCCATGGCCGGGTTGAAATCGCTGAAAAAAACGCGCCGTATTCAGGTTTTGTCGGCGGCTGCCGTGGCGTTGGTCGTGGCGGCGGGCTTGATCGGCTATGGGTTCCGCGACGGGATCAACCTGTATCGCTCGCCCTCGCAGCTGACGGAAAGCGTGCCTGATCCGGGCGAGTATTTCCAGCTTGGCGGGCTGGTCAAGGAAGACAGCATCACCGACCGCCACGGGGTCGAGTTCCGCTTTGTCAT
>NZ_JAUNTJ010000025.1 GCF_030538755.1 Paracoccus sp. (in: a-proteobacteria)
CAATCGTCCCGATGTTGACGTGCGGTTTCGTCCGTTCAAATTTTGCCTTTGCCATATGGGCCTCCTGATCGCGGGGCGGCGTTGCGAAATGGCCCCGTTTCTACGTCCGCCGCGATGTATAAGCACGGCAGGGAAAAATCAAGGGCATGGACGGGCTTGCCGGGCGTGTCTGTGACGGGAACCGGAAAGCCGCGAAAGACGTTGCATATCCGGCTGATGCGGTGCCAATCTGGTGGCCGCAGGTGATCTTTGGAGGATGCCATGAGCATGATGAAAACCCTTGCCCGCGTGGCCGCCGGTGTGATGCTGGCGAAAGGGATCGGATCCGTGATGAAAAATGCCCAGCAGGGCGGCAGCACCACCGCATCCGGTCGTTCGCAGGGCGGGTTGCTGGACGATCTGATCGGTGGCGTCACCGGGCGTCGTACCGGCAGCACCAGCGGCGGGACCAGCGGTGGCGGTCTGTCGGATATTCTGGGGCAGGTTCTGGGCGGTCAGAGCGGCGGTGCCGGCACCGGGCGTCGCTATGGCGGGCCGAATTCTTCGGGTGCCAGCGGTGGTCTGGGGGGCATTCTTGACCAGTTGACCAGCAGCGCGCGTGGCGGTGCGACCGCGCGCGGCAGCAGCGGTGGCGGCCTGGGCGATCTGCTGGGCGGCTTGCTGGGCGGCGCGGCGGGTGGCCTTGCGCAGAAAGGCTCGCAGCAGCAGAACGACGCCAGCTTTGGCGAGCTGTTCAACGACGCCGTTGTGCGTCAGGACGAACCCGAGGTTGCGCCGACACCCGAACAGAACGCCGTGGCGGCGCTGATGCTGCGGGCAATGATTCAGGCCGCCAAGGCCGATGGCAAGATCGACGACAACGAAAAGCAGCGCCTGACCGGGCAGTTGGGCGACATCGACGACGAGGAACGCCAGTTCATCCGCGACCAGATGGCCGCGCCCGTCGATGCCGCTGCCTTGGCGCGCGAGGTGCCCAAGGGGCTGGAGGCGCAGGTCTATGCCATGTCGCTGATGGCCATCGACTTTGACAGCAAGGCCGAGGCCGAATACCTGCACGCTCTGGCGGAGGGCATGGGGCTGAGCCGCGAGCAGGTGAACGACATTCACCAGCAGATCGGCGTGCAGAACCTGTATGCCTGAACCGTGCCGCGGGGCGGAGTGTTTCCGCCCCGCGACCGCCGGGTTCCGCCTGTGCGAACGAGTGTGTGAACGGGGCGGCATTGATGATTTCCGCCGGTTGTGTCAGGGTGCGGTCGCGGGCCGAGACCATCCAAACGACAGTCAAACCGGAGACCCCCCTATGAAAAAGCTGATCCTTTCCGCTGTTCTGGCCGCCATGCCTGCGGTCGCCTTTGCCGATGATGCCAAAGAAGAAGCCATAGAGGCGCGTCAGGGCTATTTCCAGATGCTGGGCATCAATATGGGTGTGCTGTCGGGCATGGCCCGTGGCGAGATCGCCTATGACGAGGATGCCGCCTCGACCGCCGCAACGAACATTGAGGTTCTCAGCAATTATGCGCTTGCCGGGCTGTTCGTCGAAGGCAGTTCCAGCGATGACATGGACGATTCCCGCGCCCTGCCGGTAATCTGGAGCGACAGCGCCGATTTCGCCGTCAAATACGCCGCTTTGGGCGAAGCTGCTGCTGGCGCGGGCGAGGCCGTCAGGGGTGGTCAGGGTAACATCGGGCTGGTTCTTCAGGCGTTTGGCGGCACCTGCAAATCCTGCCACGACAAGTTCCGCAAACCGGAATGAGCGGCGGGCAAACCAGCACCCAGCCGGAACGGGTGAAGCTGTGGGACCCGCTGTTGCGCGGGTTCCACTGGATTCTGGCCGTTCTGGTGATCGCTGCATGGTGTCTGGGCAAATTCGGCCCGCTGAACATGTGGCTGCATTTCTGGCTGGGTTATACGATCATCGGGCTGGTGGCGTTTCGTCTGATCTGGGGCATCGTCGGGCCGAAACCGGCGCGCTTTACCAGCTTTGTGCGCGGGCCGGGCGCGATCATCGGCTATGCCCGGCACATGTTCGAACGCCGCCCCAGCTATTGGCCGGGGCATAACCCCTTGGGCGCGCTGTCGGTTCTGGCGCTGCTGGCGGTGCTGATCTGGCAGGTCGGCACCGGGCTGATCGCCGATCCCGATGATTACATCAACATCGGCCCGCTGGCGTCAGAGGTCAGCCGCGCGACCTCTCGCAAGGCTGTGGGCTGGCACCATCTGGGGGCCAATCTGATCCTGATTCTGGTCTTGCTGCATGTGGCGGTGATTATGTTCTATCGCTTTTGGAAGCGCGAGAACCTGATCCGGCCGATGCTGACCGGCTGGAAATGGGTGATCCGGCGATAAGCGTTGCAGCGGGGGCTTCGCGCCCCCGCACCCCCGCGGGATATTTGCAGACCAAAGATGCCGCGCGTCAGAGGTTGTAATAGCGGACCGGGTTCTGGCCGTGGCGCATGTCGTCGGGCAGCCATTTGCCGCGCTTTCCGACGTAGTGTTGCCAGATGTCATCCGGGGCAAGCTCGCCCTTGAAGCCAAGGCGGTGCGTGGCGGGCGGTGTAAAGCGGGGCGGCGGAAAGTGTTCCGGCGTTGCTGGCAGCCATTGTTTCGGCACGAAGACGCCCCGCACGATGCCATGGATCACAGCAAGAACAAAATCGGCCTGTTCAGCCCGCCATTGGGCGATTTTCCATGCATAGCGCACCCGGTCCAGTAGTTGCTGATTGTTGTCGTGCTCCATCGAGTTGATGTTAATCAGCACCAGCCGGTCGCCGGGGCGCGGTTCGCATTTCGGCAGGGCGTATTTGTCGATGATTTCTTGCGCGTGCATCGGGCCGCGATCATTACTGTGATGACCGGCAGCGATATTTGACAGGCCGGGAAGGGCGTCTATGATGGCTGCTTCCACCTCATAAGCGGTCCTGGCGTCTTCTATTCCGTGCCGGTGAATGATGTGGATCACGGGAAGGCCGACGCGGCGGATGTCGCGGATACGGGAGATTTTCAGGTTTTCAGCGTCATCGCTGTTTTCCTGTTCGCTGTCATCCGTTCTGATCTGATCGGCGTCAAGGCCCGCTGCGTGTTGAAAGACACGATTGCCTTTGCCTTTGCCGACATAAAAGGTTTCGCCATTGCGGGGGTCGATCAGGCGATAGACGTAAAACTTCAGTTTTTCGCTGACACCGGCGGGGAAGCCGGTTACGTCTTCATTCTTCATTCTTCATTCTCCAGTTAGCATCATCTTACCCAAACCGATTATCCCTCGGGAAGCCGCGCGGGGCCATGCGGCCTGCGCTGGCGCGTTTGCCCAGCCATTCGGTCAGGTCGGGTTCCGTGCGGGTTTTGCCGCCGCCCATGGGCCAGCTTAGCCCTTGGGCCAGCGTCAGAAAGCGGGCGTCGGACAGGGTGTCGCCGGCCAGCAGCCCGCCGCCGCTGGCGTATTTTTGCAGGCGCACGCCTTTGCCGCGGCCCATTTCGGGCAGGTCGGTCAGCGGGAAGATCAGCAGCTTGCGGTTGGTGCCGATGACCGCGATGTGATCGCCGTGGACGGGACGGCATAGCAGCGCCTCGCCGTTCAGCACCTGTTTGCCGGTTTTCGTCTGCGCCAGAATGTCGGCGGCACCGACGATGAAGCCGTCGCCCGCGCGCGAGGCGACCAGGTATTTTTCGCCCTCGCGCCAGGGGAACAGGGCGATGATGTCGGCTTCGTTCGGCAGGTCGATCATCAGCCGCAGCGGTTCGCCAAGGCCGCGTCCGCCGGGCAGGTTATGCGCGGGCAGGGTGTAAAAGCGCCCGTTCGAGGCGAACAGCATCAGCTTGTCGGTGGTTTCGGCGTGCAGCGCCAGCAAGGGGCCGTCGCCGTCGCGGAACTTCATCTCGGCGTCCAGCGGCTGATGGCCCTTCATCGCCCGTATCCAGCCCATTTTGGACAGGATCACCGTCAGCGGCTCGCGCTCGATCATGGCGTCGAGGTCGAGGGGCTGGACGTCTTCGGCCTCGGTGATTTCGGTGCGGCGCTGACCGGCGGGGTGGGATTTGCCGAACTTGCTGCGAACGTCCTTCAACTCGTCGGTGATGCGGCCCCATTGCGCGGCGTCGTCGGCCAGCATGGCGGTCAGCGCATCGCGTTCGGCGATCAGGCTGTCGCGTTCGGCGCGCAGCTCGATTTCTTCGAGCTTGCGCAGCGCGCGCAGGCGCATGTTCAGGATCGCCTCGACCTGGGTATCCGACAGGCCGAATTCGGCGATCATCACCGCCTTGGGGTCGTCCTCATAGCGGATGATCTCGATCACGCGATCAAGGTTCAGATAGGCGATCAGATAGCCTTCCAGCACTTCGAGCCGGGCGGCGATCCTGTCCAGCCGGTGCTGCGAGCGGCGGATCAGCACCTCGCGCCGGTGGTCCAGAAAGGCGCGCAGCACCTCGCGCAGGGAACAGACGCGGGGCACGCGGCCGTCGATCAGCACGTTCATATTCAGGCTGAAGCGGATTTCCAGATCCGAGACCCGGAACAGCGCCGCCATCATCTGCGCGGCGTCCACGCTGCGGGTGCGCGGTTCCAGAACGATGCGGATGTCATCTGCCGATTCGTCGCGCACATCGGCCAGAATCGGCACCTTGCGGGTCTGGATCAGTTCGGCCAAGCGTTCGATCAGGCGGGATTTCTGCACCTGATAGGGAATTTCGGTGACGACGATCTGCCACTGGCCGCGGCCCAGATCCTCGACCTGCCAGCGGGCGCGCAGGCGGAACGCGCCGCGCCCGGTGCGATAGCTGTCGGCGATCGACTGCCGCGTTTCGACCAGCACGCCGCCGGTGGGGAAGTCTGGTCCCTGGATGATCCCGGCCAGCGTATCGTCGCGCGCGTCGGGGGTTTTTATCAGATGCAGGCAGGCGTCGATGACTTCGTGCAGGTTATGCGGCGGGATGTTGGTGGCCATCCCCACGGCGATGCCGGATGCGCCGTTGCACAGCAGGTTGGGAAAGGCGGCGGGCAGCACCACGGGTTCGGTCAGCGTGCCGTCATAATTGGGGCGGAAATCGACGGCGTTTTCGGCCAGACCCTCTAGCAGCGCCTCGGACGGTTCGGCCATCCGCGCCTCGGTATAGCGGCTGGCGGCGGGGTTGTCGCCGTCGATATTGCCGAAATTGCCCTGACCATCGACCAGCGGGTAACGCATGGCGAAATCCTGGGCCAGCCGTGCCATGGCGTCATAGATCGCCGCATCGCCATGCGGGTGATAGTTGCCCATCACATCGCCGGTAATCTTGGCCGATTTGCGAAAGGCGCCAGTTGGCGACAGCCGCAATTCGCGCATGGCATACAGGATGCGGCGATGCACCGGCTTTAACCCGTCACGGGCGTCGGGCAGGGCGCGGTGCATGATCGTGGACAGCGCATAGGTCAGATACCGTTCGCCAATGGCGCGGCCAAGCGGTTCGGGGACGGTGTTCTGATCGTGATCCGGGGCGGGTTCGTCTGACATGGGTGTTTGGATAGGCCGCACCTGCTTTGCGGTCCAGCGCAAAATCATTATAATGCCCCTGCCGGTCAGCGGCTGGCGGGATAAAACGCACCGTCACGTTAAGCAAGGGGAGCGCCGGGGCTGGACCTGTGTTGTTTCTGGCGATAGCGGCAAAACACATACACCAAGTTGTGACCCTGAACGATGATTCGACTGACGATCCTGACCATTGCGGTTCTGTTTGCCGTGCTGACCATCTGGGGCGACCCCGGTGCCCGTCAGCGCGAGGTGGCCGATACCGGACAGCCGCCGATGGTTGTCCCTGCCGCTGAAACCAGCCTGATCGACGCGCTGACGCCTGCACAGCGGCCCGAACTGATCCGCGTCACCGAACAGACGCCGCAGCGGGTCAACCCCTATCCCGGCCCCGCGCTGCGGCCTTCGCCGGAATATCAGTCGCAGGCGCAGGCCGCCGTTGCCGATCTGGCCGTGCCCGACGGGGCCGAGGTGATGTATGTCACCGGCAACCGGGTGAATTTCCGCGCCGGGCCGTCCACCAATGATGCGGTGGTCGGTGCGCTGACGCGGGGGACGCCGGTGCAGGTGCTTGGCCCCCGGTCGGGCAATTGGGTGCAGATCCGCGATGCGCAGGGACGTAACGGCTATATGTCCGGCGATTTCCTGTCCTCCGATCGGGCGCGCTGACCCATGGCCCGGCGCGTTCTGATTACCGGCTGCTCATCCGGCATCGGCCTTGATGCCGCGCGGCATATGCAGGCGCGGGGCTGGCAGGTCGTGGCCACCTGCCGCCGCGAGCAAGACCTTGCCGCCCGCCACGCCGAGGGGATGGAGGCGGTTCACCTGGAACTGTCCGACGAAGCCAGCGTTGCCGAATGTGTGCGGCAGGTGCTGGCGGCTGGCCCGCTGGACGGGGTGGTGAACAATGCCGCCTTCGCGCTGCCCGGCGCGTTAGAGGATCTGCCGCGCGCGGGCCTGCGCTCGATCTTCGAGGCGAACCTGTTCGGCACCCATGACCTGACCTGCCGCCTGATCCCGCATTTCCGCGAACGCGGTGCGGGGCGGATCGTGAATGTGTCCTCGGTTCTGGGGCTGGTCGGGCTGCACTGGCGCGGGGCCTATGTGGCCAGCAAATTCGCGCTGGAGGGGATGACCGATGTGCTGCGGATGGAAATGTCCGACACGCCGGTCAAGGTGGTTCTGATCGAACCCGGCCCGATCACCAGCCGCATCCGCGTCAACTCGATCCCGCATTTCGAACGCTGGATCGACTGGGAAAACAGCGCCCGCGTCGAACAATACCGCAGCCTGCTGACCAAGCGCCTTTACCAGCCCTCGGGCAAGGACCGCTTTGAACTGCCGCCCGAGGCGGTCAGCCGCCGCATCGCGCTGGCGCTGGAATCGGCCACCCCGGCGGCGCGCTATTATGTGACGACCGCCACATGGCTGTCGGGGATTGGGCGGCGCGTGCTGCCGACCCGCGCACTGGACTGGTTCGCCGCGCGCAGCTAACCTGCCTGTCGAAAGGCGGTGCCGGATGAGCGATAATCCTCTGTTTCTGCTGGCCATACTGGCCGCGGCCGGTGTTTTGGTGATTCTGGTGGCCGGGGTCGGCGGCTTTGCCCGGAATGGCGACTTTAACCGGCGCAATTCCAACCGGCTGATGCGGTGGCGGATCATCGTGCAGGCGGTGGCCTTTGCGCTGATGATGCTGTTTTTGTGGCTCAGGGGCTGATCGCGATGGTTGTGCTGAACAAGATCTATACCCGGACAGGCGACGGCGGCGATACGGCGCTGTCGGATGGCAGCCGCGTGGCCAAGCACGATCCGCGCGTCGAAGCCTATGGCACCGTGGACGAGCTGAACGCCACGCTGGGCCTGTGCCGCCTGCACGCCACGGATGAAATGGCGCAGCGGCTGTCGGTGATCCAGAACGATCTGTTCGATCTGGGCGCCGACCTGTCGCGCCCCGATATGGCCGCCGATGCCGATGCGCCCTATCCGGTGCTGCGCATCGTTCAGGCGCAGGTGGACCGGCTGGAAACGGAAATCGACACGATGAACGCGGCCCTGTCGCCGCTGCGCAGTTTCGTGCTGCCCGGCGGCTCGGCGCTGTCGGCGCATCTGCATCTGTCGCGCACCGTCTGCCGCCGGGCCGAGCGTCGCGCCACCGAACTGTCCGCGCAGGCCGATGCCAACCCCGCCGCCGTCCGCTATCTGAACCGCTTGTCCGACTGGCTGTTCGTGGCCAGCCGGGTGGCAAACGATCAGGGCGCGGGCGATGTGCTGTGGGTGCCCGGTGCCTCGCGCTGACGGAACGCGGCGTTGCAGCGCCATATGTCGTCGTTTTTGCGTTGTAACTGCGCGCGCGGCAGGGCTATCACTTTGACGCAATGATGACGCAATAAGGGAGAGTGGGATGAAAATCCTGGTGCCGGTCAAGCGCGTGATCGACTATAACGTGAAGGCCCGCGTAAAGGCGGACGGATCGGGTGTCGATCTTGCGAACGTCAAGATGTCGATGAACCCGTTCGATGAAATCGCGGTGGAAGAAGCGATCCGTCTGAAGGAAAAAGGCGTCGCCTCGGAAATCGTGGCTGTCAGCATTGGTGTCAAACAGGCGGCGGAAACGCTGCGCACCGCGCTGGCCATGGGCGCCGACCGCGCTATTCTGGTTGTCGCCGCCGATGATGTTCACCAAGACATCGAGCCGCTGGCCGTCGCCAAAATCCTTGCCAAAATCGTCGAGGAAGAACAGCCCAAGCTGGTTATCGCCGGCAAGCAGGCGATCGACAACGACATGAACGCCACCGGCCAGATGCTGGCGGCGCTGCTGGGCTGGGGCCAGGCCGCCTTTGCCAGCAAGGTTGAAATCGAGGGCGAATCCGCCAAGGTCACGCGCGAGGTGGACGGCGGTCTTCAGACCATCGAGGTCAAGCTGCCCGCCATCGTCACCGCCGACCTGCGCCTGAACGAACCGCGCTATGCGTCGCTGCCCAACATCATGAAGGCCAAGAAAAAGCCTCTGGATGAAAAAACCGCTGCCGATTACGGCGTGGATGTGACCCCGCGCCTGACCGTGGTCAACACTCGCGAACCCGAAGGGCGCAAGGCCGGGATCAAGGTTGGTTCGGTCGATGAACTGGTGTCGAAACTGAAAGAAGCGGGGGTGGTGTGATGGCTGTTCTGCTGCTGGGAGAAGTGACCAACGGCGTTCTGAACGTCGATGCGACGGCCAAGGCCGTGAATGCGGTCAAGGGCCTGGGTGATGTGGCTGTGCTGTGCGCCGGTGCCTCGGCCCGCGACGCGGCGGCCGAGGCGGCCAAGATCGACGGCGTGGCCCGCGTGCTGGTCGCCGAAAACGATCTGTATGGCCACCGTCTGGCCGAACCGACGGCGGCGCTGATCGTGTCGCTGGCGGGCGATTATTCGCATATCGTTGCCCCGGCGACGACCGATGCGAAAAACGTCATGCCGCGCGTGGCCGCGCTGCTGGATGCGATGATTATCTCGGACGTGTCGGCGGTGGTCGATGCCGACACCTTTGAACGCCCGGTCTATGCCGGCAACGCGATCCAGACGGTGAAATCGTCCGACGCGAAAAAGGTGCTGACCGTGCGCACCGCGTCCTTCGATGCGGCGGGGCAGGGTGGTTCCGCGGCTGTGGCGGATGCCTCTGTCGCCGAAGATCCGGGCCTGTCGAAATGGGTCGCGGACGAGGTGGCCCAATCCGACCGCCCCGAGCTGACCTCGGCCGGGCGCGTGGTGTCGGGCGGTCGCGGCGTGGGTTCCAAGGAACAGTTCGCCATCATTGAAGCCCTTGCCGACAAGCTGGGCGCCGCCGTTGGCGCATCGCGCGCGGCGGTCGATTCGGGCTATGCCCCGAACGACTGGCAGGTGGGCCAGACCGGCAAGGTCGTGGCACCGGAACTGTATGTCGCGGTCGGTATCTCGGGCGCGATCCAGCACCTTGCGGGGATGAAGGATTCCAAGGTGATCGTTGCGATCAACAAGGATGAAGAAGCTCCGATCTTCCAGATTGCCGATTACGGGCTGGTGGGCGACCTGTTCATCGCCGTGCCGGAACTGACCGAAAAGCTGTAATCCGGCTGACAGATACAGAAACGCCCCGGTTTTCACCGGGGCGTTTTCGTTTGGGGTGGTCGCCGCTCAGGCGGCTTTTTCGACTGCGGCGCAGATGCCGTCCACCACGTCGCGCAGGGTGGCTTCGTCCTCGGCCTCGGCCATGACGCGGATCAGCGGCTCGGTGCCGGATTTGCGGATCAGCAGGCGGCCCGAACCGGCCAGCCGCGCCTCGGCCTCGGCGATGACGGCCTGCACCCCGGCGGCGGACAGCGGGTCGGCTCCGGCGGAATAGCGCACGTTTTTCAGTAGTTGCGGCACCGGGTCGAACTGGCGCACCAACTCGCTGGCGGGGCGGCCACTGTCGGCCATGGCGGCCAGGAATTGCAGGCCCGCGATCAGCCCGTCGCCGGTGGTGGCATAGTCGGTCATCACGATATGGCCCGACTGTTCGCCGCCAAGGTTGAACCCCGCGCTGCGCATCCGTTCCACCACATAGCGGTCGCCGACCTTGGTGCGTTCCAGTTGCAGCCCGCGCCCGGCCAGCCAGCGTTCCAGCCCAAGGTTCGACATCACCGTAGCCACCAGCGCGCCGCCGCGCAGCCGGCCCTGTTCGGCCCAACGGCCCGCCAGCAGCGCCATGATCTGATCGCCATCGGCCACCGCGCCGGTTTCATCGACGATCATCACCCGGTCGGCGTCACCGTCCAGCGTGATGCCCAGATGCGCGCCATGCGCGCGCACGGCGTCGGCACAGGCCTGGGGATGAGTGCTGCCGACGCCATCGTTGATGTTGAAACCGTTCGGTTCGATCCCCAGCGGGATCACCTCGGCCCCCAGTTCCCACAGCACATCCGGCGCGGCGCGATAGGCGGCACCGTTGGCGCAGTCGATCACCACCTTCAGCCCGTCCAGCCGCTGGCCCGCCGGAAAGGTGGTCTTGGCATATTCGACATAGCGCCCGCGCCCGTCGTCGATCCGCTTGGCCCGGCCGATGTTATCGGGCTGCGAGGGGGCGATGTCGCCCGCGACGATGGCCTCGATCTCCATCTCGGCCTCGTCCGACAGTTTGAAACCGTCGGGGCCAAAGAACTTGATGCCGTTGTCATGCGCCGGGTTGTGGCTGGCGGAAATCATGATGCCCAGATCGGCGCGCATCGAACGGGTCAGAAAGCCCACCGCAGGCGTCGGCACCGGACCCAGCAGCAGCACGTTCATGCCGGTGCTGGTCAGCCCGGCGGTCAGCGCGTTTTCCAGCATATAGCCCGACAGCCGCGTGTCCTTGCCGATCACCACCCGGTGCCGGTTCTTGCCGTCGCGGCGAAAGTAGCGCCCCGCCGCCGCCCCCAGCCGCAGGGCCATTTCGGCGGTCATCGGATAGGTGTTTGCCTGCCCCCGCACCCCGTCGGTGCCAAACAATTTGCGGCTCATGACATGTGCTCCTTTGTAACGGCCAGCCACAGGGCCAGCCCTTGCCGTATCGCGCCCACATCGTGAACGCGGTGAATTTGCACGCCCTGCGCCACGGCTGCCAGCGTCAGCGCCAGCGTGCCGGGGGCGCGGTCGGCGGCCAGACCGGCCCCGCCGATGCTGCCGATGAACCGCTTGCGCGAGACACCCAGCAGAATCGGACAGCCCAGCCCATGATACAGCGAGATGCGCCGCAGGATTGCCAGATTATGCGCCTGCGTCTTGCCAAAGCCGATGCCGGGGTCGATCACGATGCGGTCACGCGGAATGCCTGCGGCCTGCGCCCGCGCGATCCGTGCGGCCAATGCGTCGTAAACGTCCAGCAGCACATCGTCATAGCGCGGGTCGTCCTGCATCGTGTCCGGCAGGCCCTGTGCGTGCATCAGGCAGACCGGCACGTCCCGTTGCGCCACCAGCGCGGGCAGGTCGGGGTCAAAGTCAAAGCCCGACACGTCATTGACCAGCCCGGCCCCGGCATCCAGCGCGGCGCGGGCCACGGTGGCCTTGCGGGTATCGACGGAAATGGCGGCCCCCTTCAGCGCGGAGATGGCGGGGGTGATGCGGGCGATTTCATCTGCGGCGGGCACCTCGGCCGCGCCGGGGCGGGTGGATTCGCCGCCGATGTCCAGCATATCCGCCCCCTGATCCAGCAAGGCGCGGGCCTGCGCCGCCGGGTCATAGCTGCCGCCATCGGAAAAGCTGTCGGGCGTGGCGTTGACGATACCCATGATGCGCGGCGCGTCCATCGGCAACCCCAGCACCGGCGCGCGCGGGGTGGTCAGCGCGGCGATCAGATCAGCGGGGGCCTCGTCTGTGATGACCGGAGCGGTGCCTCGGGCCAGCCGTTCAAAGCGGGAAAACCCGGTCCAGCCGCCAGCCAGCCGCCAGCGGGATGCGGCAGTGTCGGCGTCGGGGATCGGGCGGTAATAGGTGCTCATGGCAGGGGCGTGCCGGGGATCTGCGCGACAGTCAGCGCCGGGTCGCCGGTGCTGGCCACGGCAGGCGCGCCGGGGGGCAGGGCGATTTCCAGCCGCTGCGCGCCGGTGCGATGCGCCAGCCATTGCGCCAGCGCAAGCGGGTCGGCATCCAGCCCTGCCTCGTCGGCAACCATGCGGGTGGGTGCCCAGACCGTGTGCAGTTGCTGCGCTACGGCCCAATCCAGTTCGGTGCGCGTGTCGGCCACATCCAGCCCCAGCCGCCCGGCCAAGGCCCATGCCGCCTGATCCAGCGCCAGCAGCGCCACCATGCGGTCATTGCCACCCTGCGGCAGCGGCAGCATCGGCGCGGCGGGGATCAGGATCACCGCACCCTGCGGCAGCGGCGCATCGGCCATGACCAGACGCAGCATCGGCGCGGCGGCGGTCGGGGTGTCGGTTTCCATCCGCGCGGCGCTGCGGCTGATGGTGATGCCAAGCGCGCCGGGCACGCGATCCAGCTTTTCCACCGTCACCTGCACCCGTGCGGCGCGCGGATGGGCCAGCACCTCGGCCGCGATCTTTTCGGCTACGGTTTCCAGCAGGTTATAGCGTTGATCGGCCAAGGTCCGCGCGACCGCATCGGTCAGCACGTCATAGGACAGGATGCGGTCCACATGGTCATCGACACCGGCAACCGGCTGCGCCAGATCGACCGTCAGGTCAAAGCGCAGCCGCTGTTCATGCCCGCGTTCCGATTGAAACGCGCCGATGTCCACCGCAAGGACGTAATCGCGCAGGTGTATCTGGTCGGGGTGATCCATCTGGCTGGTTTGCCCGCAAACACCCGCCGAAACAAGATCAGTTCGAGGCCAGACGCTGCCCGCCCTGACGGTAAAAGATATGGTTGCCGATGCGCGTGGTGCGGGTGAACCGATGCGACCAGTTCGGGCGCACGGCGGTGGTGTGGAAATAGGTGGCACCGCCGGTCAGTTCACGCGGGTGGCCCGACAGCGCGCGGCGGGAAATATCGACCGCGCGGTTATAGGCCGCCTGATTGCGGATGCGGGGCTTGCCGCCGATGGTATAGGAAAACTGCGCCCGCTGGTTCACCACCCCGCACACGGTCGAGGGAAAGCGGCGGCTGTCCACGCGGTTCAGGATCACCTCGGCCACGGCGGCCTGCCCACGCACACCTTCGCCGCGCGCTTCGAAATACAGCGCCTCGGCCATGCAGGACAGTTCCGACTGGCTGACCGCGTTGGCGGCGGTGCGGGTCAGATAGACCTGTTCCGGGCCGTTGGTCAGAGAAACCGGCTGGGCATCGGTGAACAGCAGTGGTTCATCGCGGGGCATCTGGTCGGGCGCGGCAATACCATGCAGTTCAGCAGTGCGCGACGAAAACGCCGCGTTGTTGGCATTGGCGGGCGCGGCCAGCGAAAGGCCGGTCAGGGCAAAGGCAAAAATCGCGTAATGGCGCCATGTTCGATCAAATATCATTGGAAATATCCCTCTGAATTCGCGTCGCGTCGGTTTCTATGGTTCGGGTGCAAATCACGACGCCCCGGTATCGGCGCGCCGTCAGAGAAGGTGATTAAGATTTTAGAAACCGCCGGTTCCAGCCCACAGGCGTGTGAGCGGCATTTTCAGCCCGTAAAAATGGTTAACGGGCGGAAACTTGCTGATGCCGTCATGCTGATCTGGCAGGAATCGGCAAATCCGCGTGTCGCGGGGGAACCGGCAGGGGCCAGTCAGCGCAGGGCTGCGGGCGAATCGTCAAAGCTCGATTCGGTCCGGCATCGAATCGATTCCTGCGCTGCGGCCAGCCGGGCGACCGGCACCCGGAAGGGCGAGCAGGACACATAATCCACCCCGGCACGGTGGCAAAAGGCGATGGATTGCGGGTTGCCGCCATGTTCGCCGCAGACCGACAGGGTGATGCCCGGTCTGGACTGGCGCGCCCTTTCGCAGCCCATCAGCAGCAATTCCCCCACGCCGTCAGCGTCCAGAATGTGAAACGGGTCTTCGACATAGACGCCCTGATTGACATAGCTGGACATGAACCGCCCCGCATCATCGCGCGACAGGCCATAGGTCATCTGCGTCAGGTCATTGGTGCCAAAGGACAAAAAGGCCGAATGTGCGGCAATATCACCCGCCCGCAGCGCCGCGCGCGGGGTTTCGACCATCACCCCCAGCCGATAGGTGAAATCGGCGTGCATCTGGTTGCGGACGCTGGCGGCGATGGCATCGACACGGGTCTTGACCAGCTCTACCTCGCGCATGGCGGAGACCAGCGGGATCATGATTTCCGGCACCACCGGCGCGCCCTTGCGGCTGGCGATGACCGTGGCCTCAAAAATGGCGCGGGCCTGCATTTCATAGATTTCGGGCAGGGTGATGCCCAGACGGACGCCTCGCATCCCCAGCATCGGGTTGTATTCGGACAGCGCCTCGACCCGGCGAGTGACTTCGGACAGGGGCAGGGCCAGCGACTCGGCCAGTTCGCGCATCCCTTCGCGGTCGTGGGGCAGGAATTCGTGCAGCGGCGGGTCGAACAGGCGGATCGTGACCGGCAACCCGGCCATGATGGTGAACAGTTCCACGAAATCGTCGCGCTGCATCGGCAGGATGCGTTCCAGCGCAAGGCGGCGATCCTCGGCCTTGTCGGCAAAGATCATCTCGCGCATGGCGGGCAGGCGGTTTTCGTCAAAGAACATGTGTTCGGTGCGGCACAGCCCGATGCCCTGCGCCTTGAACATGCGGGCGGTGCGCGCGTCTTCGGGGGTGTCGGCATTGGCGCGCACACCGATCTTGCGCGCGGCGTCGGCCCAGTCCAGCAATTGGTTAAAGCTGTCGTCCAGCGCCGGTTCCAGCATTTCCGCCGCGCCGGCCAGCACCTCGCCCGAGGTGCCGTCGATGGTGATCTCGTCGCCTTCGCGCAGGGTGCGCCCCCCGGCGTGCAGCGTGCGGGCACGGGTGTCGATGCTTAACCCGGTCGCGCCGACGATACAGGGCAGGCCAAGGCCGCGCGCGATCACGGCGGCGTGGCTGGAGGTGCCGCCGCGTTCCGTCAGCACCGCGACCGAGGCGTGCATCCCGCGAATATCCTCGGGCACGGTTTCGCGGCGGACCAGAACGCAAGGCTCGCCCCGCGCGGCACTGGCCTGCGCGGCGGCGGCGGTGAACACGATGCGCCCGGTGGCGGCACCGGGGCTGGCGTTGATGCCACGGGTGATGGTGTCGCGCGGGGCGCGCGGGTCCACCTGATAATGCAGCAGATCCGACAGCGCGCGGGGCTGGACGCGCATCACCGCCTCGTCCGGGGGGATGATGTCGTCGCGGGCCAGTGCCACCGCGATGCGCACCGACGCGCGCGAGGATCGCTCGACCCGCGTGGCGTCGATGATCGACAGCGTGCCGTCGGTGACGATGAATTCGAACTGCATTTCCTCGCGCAGACGTTCGCGCGCGGCAATGCCAAAGCGCACCAGATCGGCAAAGACCTGCGGCGCGGTTTCTTCGAGCGAGGGGCCACGGGTGTCGCGGGTCAGATACAGCGTTTCGGCCCCCGCCCCGCGTGCCGCGCCCAGTTGCTGCCCGCGAAAACGCCCGGTAATGCGGGGGGTGCCGGTCACGCTGTCGATGAACTGGATCGTGCCCGATCCGGTCACGCCGGGGCCAAGCGCCAGTGCCATTTCCTGCACCACCAGCCCCAGCGGCGCATCGGCGGGCGCGCCCTTGGCATGGCGCAGCAGCCGCGCCGTCGGCCCGTCCCATGCGCGGGCCATGGCGCGCAACACCTCGGCCAGTTGCCGGGCGGGGTCTTGCGGGAAATCCTCGTCCATTTCGGCACGCCACGCCCGCCGCGCATCATCCAGCGCCCCCGGCCCGCCCTGAGCGAACATATCCGGGTCAAGCCGCGCGATCTGCACCGCATAGGTCTGGATGAACGACAGATACAGCGCATCCGCCGCATCTTTGCCAAGGCGTTCGGTCAGATGGGCGTGGCAGGCGTCGTTCATGCCGACATGCAGCACCGTGCCCGGCCCGCCCCATTCGGGATGCATCGCCGATGGCCGCACACCGACCAGCCCGGCTGTGCGGGCAAACAGACCGGCCAGCGCCGGGGTCGGGGGGATCTGCCCCGAGGCAATGGCCCGCACCGATTCGCTGCTGATCGCCCAGCTTTGCGGCACCGGCAGGTCCATGCGGATCAGCCGTTGCAGGCATTTCGCCCGCCAGCCATGCCGCGCCCGGTCCACTGCGGCACCCGGCGTTATCTCGGTCAGGTCAAGGGGTTCGCGTCCGCTCATGCAGGGCAGAATTGCGCGCCCCGCCCTGTGCTGCAAGCGCGAAATGATGCCGCCGCCGCGAGGTTTGCGCAGGGGGCCGCAGCGGCCATGCCGTGCAGCCCCAAAGTCAGGCCCGTGTCAGCCGCAGGCCGCCGTCAGCGCCTGATCCAGATCGGCGATCAGATCGGCGGCGTCCTCGATCCCGATGGACAGGCGCACCACCTCGGGGGCGGCACCGGCAGCGCGCTGCTGGTCGGGGGTCAGCTGGCTGTGCGTGGTCGAGGCGGAATGGATCACAAGGCTGCGCGTGTCGCCAAGGTTCGCAACATGGCTGAACAGCTTCAGATGATCGACCAGCCGCACGCAGGCGTCATAGCCACCCTTGACCGCAAAGGTGAACAGCGCCCCGGCCCCTTTGGGATACAGCCGCTGCGCCGTTTCATGCCAGGGCGAGGATTCCAGCCCGGCATAGGTCACACCCGTCACGCGCGGGTCTTTTTCCAGCCACTGGGCCACCTTGACCGCGTTTTCCACATGGCGCGGCATCCGCAGGCCAAGCGTTTCGATGCCCATCAGCGTGTAATGCGCCGCCTGCGGGTTCAGCGTCATGCCCAGATCGCGCAGCCCGATGGCGATGCCGTGAAAGGTAAAGGCCAGATTGCCAAAGGTCTCGTGGAACTTCAGCCCGTGATAGGCGGGTTCGGGCGCGGACAGGCTGGGGAATTTGTCACTGGCCGACCAGTCGAATGTGCCGCTGTCCACCACGACGCCGCCGGTCACGGTGCCATTGCCGGTCATGTATTTGGTCAGGCTGTGGACCACCAGCGTCGCGCCCATCTCGATCGGGCGGCACAGATAGGGGGTGGCCAGCGTGTTATCCACGATCAGCGGGATGCCCGCCTTGTCGGTGATGGCCGCAACCGCCGGAATATCGGTGACATACCCGCCCGGATTGCTGATCGATTCGCAAAACACCGCGCGGGTGTCGTCGTCGATGGCGGCGGCCAATGCGTCCAGATCGTCGAAATCGACGAATTTGCACGACCAGCCAAAGCGTTTGATCGTCTGGCTGAACTGCGTGATCGTGCCGCCATACAGCCGGGTCGAGGCGACGATGTTGCGCCCCGGCGCCATCAGCGGAAACAGCGCCATGATCTGCGCCGCATGGCCCGAGGAACAGCAAACCGCGCCCGCGCCACCCTCTAGCGCCGCGACACGGTTTTGCAGCGCGGCAACGGTGGGGTTGGTCAGGCGCGAATAGATATAGCCGACCTCTTGCAGCCCGAACAGCCTGGCGGCGTGGTCGGCATCGCGGAACACATAGGCCGTGGTCTGGTAAATCGGCACCTGCCGCGCGCCGGTGGCCGGGTCCGGCTCGGCTCCGGCGTGAATGGCGGTGGTGTCAAAGCCCTGGGTCATCATCCTCTCCCCCTGTTGTGGCGGCAGATTAGGCGTCTGGGGGCGCTGCCGCAACGGGCAAGCATGGCCGCCCATTGACGCGCCTGTGCCGATGCGCCATGCCGCACCCATGCTGCGCATTGATGATATATCCTTTTCCATTCAGGGCCGCCCGCTGCTGGAACATGCCTCGGCCACGATCCCCGCCGGTCACAAGGTCGGGTTGGTCGGGCCGAACGGCGCGGGCAAGACGACGCTGTTCCGGCTGATCCGGGGCGAACTGACGCTGGACGGCGGCAGCATCGACCTGCCGCCCCGCGCCCGCATCGGCGGCGTCGCGCAAGAGGCACCGGGCACCGATGCCACGGTTCTGGCCACGGTTCTGGCCGCAGATACCGAACGCGCCGATCTGCTGGCCGAAGCCGAGGTGGCGACCGACCCGCACCGTATCGCCGAAATCCAGACCCGGCTGACCGACATCGACGCCTGGTCAGCCGAGGCGCGGGCCGCCTCGATCCTTGACGGGCTGGGGTTTTCGACCGCCGATCAGGCCCGCCCCAGCCGCGATTTTTCCGGCGGCTGGCGGATGCGGATCGCACTGGCGGGCGTGCTGCTGGCGCAACCCGATCTGCTGATGCTGGACGAACCGACCAACTATCTGGATCTGGAAGGCGCGCTGTGGCTGGAAGGCTATCTGGCCCGCTATCCGCATACGGTGATCGTCATCAGCCATGATCGCGGCCTGCTGAACCGTGCGGTCGGGCATATCCTGCATTTGGAAAACAAGACGCTGACGCTGTATTCCGGCGGCTATGACAGCTTTGCCCGGCTGCGCGCGCAGCGCCGCGCCCTGCAAGCGGCCGAGGCCAAGAAACAGGAACTGCGCCGCGCGCATCTGCAATCTTTCGTGGACCGTTTCCGCGCCAAGGCCACCAAGGCCCGGCAGGCGCAGGCCCGCGTCAAGATGCTGGAAAAGATGGAGCCGATCACCGCGCCCGAGGATGCGAAACTGTTCCGCTTCAGCTTTCCGCAGCCGGATCAGTTGTCCCCGCCCATCGTGGCGCTGGATGGCGTAGCGGTGGGTTACGGCGACCGCACGGTGCTGCGGCGGCTGAACCTGCGCATAGATCAGGACGACCGCATCGCCCTGCTGGGGCGGAACGGGCAGGGCAAATCCACGCTGTCCAAGCTGCTGGCCGGGCGGCTGGTCCCGATGGATGGGCGGATGACGGCCAGCACCAGGCTGCGCATCGGCTATTTCGCCCAGCATCAGGTGGACGAGCTGCATCTGGATGAAACTCCGCTGGATCACATCCGCCGCCTGCGCCCGGACGAGGCCCCGGCCCGGCTGCGCGCCCGGCTGGCGGGCTTTGGCCTGATGGAGGCGCAGGCCGAAACTCCGGTCGGGCAGTTGTCGGGCGGGCAAAAGGCACGGCTGTCGCTGCTGATCGCCACCATCGATGCCCCGCATCTGCTGATCCTTGACGAACCGACCAACCATCTTGACATCGAATCCCGCGAGGCCCTGACCGAGGCGCTGAACGATTACACCGGCGCGGTGGTGCTGGTCAGCCACGACATGCACCTGCTGGGGCTGGTCGCCGACCGGCTGTGGCTGGTGAAAGATGGCGCGGTCAGCCCGTGGCAGGGCGATCTGGATGAATACCGCGCCTTTCTGCTGAAAGGCGACACTCCGCCGCCTGTTGTCGCAGTCGCCGAACCGCCGCGCCCGAAACGCGCCCCCCGCGACGAATTGCTGGCCCTGCGCGCCGAGGTGCGCCGCGCCGAAGAACGCGTCGCCAAGCTGACCGAGATGCTGGAAAAACTGGATGCAAAGCTGGCCGACCCGGCCATCTATGGCAACCCGTCCGAAGCCGAAAAATGGGGCCGCAAACACGCCGAAGCGCGCGAAGCGATGGGGCGCGCCGAAGACATCTGGATGACCGCGCTGGAAAATCTGGAACTGGCCGAGCAGAGTTAACGCCCCGCCCCAAGAGCGTATTTGGACAAACAGGAAGCGGCGCGGGCTGCTTCCTGTTTGCTTAAATACGCAATTTATCCGCGCCAGTTCGATACGCAGGGGATTTTCGACTGATCGCAGCGGTCTGCGTATTTGCGTGCGATTTCGGTGACTTCGGCCATCAGCCCGTCTTCCAGCCGGATCGGGTTCAGGCCAAGGCCAAGGAACTGGTCGTTTGCCACATGCAGGTCGTTTTCGTCCGCTTCGATCCGCGGGTTGGGCAGGTTGGCGATTTCGGCCCCGGTTTGGTCGGCGATCATTTTTGCCAGATCGCGGATGCGGTGGGTTTCGGTCATCTGGTTCAGGATGGCCACCCGGTCGCCTTTGGCTGGCGGGTTCAGCAGCGCCAGTTCGATGCAGCGGCAGGTGTCCTGAATGTGGATGAAGGCGCGGGTCTGGCCGCCGGTGCCATGCACGGTCAGCGGATGGCCGACCGCCGCCTGCATCAGAAAGCGGTTCAGCACCGTGCCGTAATCGCCGTCATAGTCAAAGCGGTTGATCAGGCGCGGGTCGCGGCGGGTCTGGTCGGTTTCGGTGCCCCAGACGATGCCCTGATGCAGGTCGGTGATGCGCAGCTTGTCGTTCTTGTTGTAATAAAAGAAGAAAAGCTGATCCTGCGTCTTGGTCATGTGATAGATGCTGCCGGGATTCGCCGGATACAGGATTTCCTGTTCCGCATCGCCATGTTCGGTGGCGACGCGCACCGTCAGATAGCCTTCGGGGATGCGCATCCCGGCGGTGCCATAGCCATAGACCCCCATCGTGCCCAGATGCAGCAGGTGAATATCCTGTTTGCTTTCGACAATCGCTGCCAGCACGTTATTGGTGGCGTTCAGGTTGTTGTTGACCGTGTAACGCTTGTGCCAGCTCGATTTCATCGAATAGGGCGCGGCGCGCTGTTCGGCAAAGTGGATCACGGCATCGGGCGCTTCTGCCTGAAACAGCGCCAGCAGCCGGTCGTAATCCTGCGCCACGTCCAGATTGACAAAGCGGATGGTTTTTCCCGACACCTCGCGCCAGGCGTCCAGCCGTTGCCCCAGCGGGCGGATCGGCGTCAGCGAGCCTGCCTCAAGCTCGACGTCGATCTTGCGGCGGGACAGGTTGTCCACGATCACCACCTCGTGCCCATTGGCCGAGAGATGCAGTGCGCTAGGCCATCCGCAAAACCCGTCCCCGCCCAGAACCAAGACTTTCATCACGCGGCTTCCTGTTTGTTGCCAATGTCTTGGGGACACTAGCCGCACAGGAAACGGAAAGAAAGAGCCAAGGCCCGGACATAAAATTGTTACACATCACCGGCGATGTGCATATTGCTGCGGTGGTGTTCGATTGCGTCGGCCAGATCGTGGTAATAGGTCAGGCGGCCGTTTTCCAGAACCGCCCCGGCGTCGCATATATCGCGCAGCGAACGCAGGTTGTGCGACACCACGATAGAGCCGGCTTTTTCCATCCGGGCATTGAAAACACGGTTGGATTTGGCCCGGAACTGCGCATCGCCCACGGCTGTCACCTCGTCCACCAGATAGGTGTCAAAGGGCACGGCCATCGACACGCCAAAGGCCAGACGCGATTTCATCCCCGATGAATAGGTGCGGATCGGCAGATAGAAATGCTGCCCGATTTCGGCGAAATCCCGCACAAAGGCGATCACCTCGTCCGTATCGACGCCATAGATACGGGCGACAAAGCGGCAGTTCTGTTCGCCGGTCAGATCGCCGTGGAACGACCCGGCGAATCCCACCGGCCAACTGATCGTGCCGGTGGACAGGATGCGCCCGGACGTTGGCAGCATGGTGCCCGCGATCATTCGCAGCAGCGACGATTTCCCGGCACCGTTCCGGCCCAGCAGGGCAACGGACACGCCGGTCGGGAAAACCGCGTTGATGTTTTGCGCCACGGTCTTGCGCTTGCCTTGCAGCACATAGGTCTTGGTCAGGTTTTCCAGCACGACCATGGCGGTTCAGCGGCGGTCGCGCAGACTGTAATAGATCAGCACCCCGATCAGCCAGCTCAGCAGCAAAAAGCCCGAGATGATGCCCAGCAGCTTGGCCCGTTCGGGGTATTCGGCCTGCTGCGCCAGCGTCGGGCGCACATAGGCCGCCAGATAGCGCGACTGCCGCCGCGCCTCGGCCTGCGCCACGTCCAGCGCGGCCAGCGTGGCGGTATAGGTCTGCTCGGCGAACTGGCGATCAACCAGCAGCCCCTCATACTGGCCGACCACATCCGACAGCACCTCGCCGCTGCTGGTGGATGAGCCAAGCTTGCGGCGTTCGTCCTCGATCTGCTCGCGGATGGTGGCGATGCGCAGTTCGGCCTGGCTGACGCGCGGATCGTTGGGCTGTGCGTTGGATTTCAGCATCGCCAGCGAGATCAGCGATTCCGCCAGCTGCCCTTGCAGGGATGCGACGATGCCCGACTGCATCTGCACATCCGCCGCCGGATCGACCATCTGATGCAGGTTGCGAAAGGCGTTCATATCCTGCCGGGCCTGTTTTACCCGCTCGACCGCCTGTTCGACCTCGGCGCGGGCATAGCGCAGGGTATCCTCGCGCGCGACGGCGTTCAGGTCGTTAATCATGTCGGTGCTTTCGTCCATGATCGCCTGCGAAATAGCCTGCGCATCGGCGGGGTCAAAGGCCAGCACCCGCAGGTCGATCATGCCGTTGTCGAAATACACCCGGACCTTGCGTTCCCAGTTCTGCCGCAAATCTTCCAGCGAGGCATCGCCGCGATAGCCGAACACCGGGTCGCCCGACGCCTTGGACCAGATCGCGCGCAGGTCCAGCCGCTGATTGATGCGCGAGACCAGATCGTGGCTGGTCATGAACTTGTACAGGATGTCGCTGTCGGTGGTCGAATTGCTGGATGCGCCCAGCAGGGTGCCCAACCCCCCCAGCAATTCACCCGGGGCCGCGGCGGATTCGCTGCGCACCGAAAAGCCGACATATGATGCGTATTGATCGTTCGCGCGGGTATAAAGATACCATGCGCTGACAAGGATCGGCAAAACCACCCCCAGCACAAAGCTGGCGGCGATGAAAACGTGGCGCGATCCCAGCCGGGCCGGGCCTGCGGTCGGGGCCACCGGCGGCAAGGGGGTGCTGGGTTGTTGTGGCGGCGCGGCGGGCTTGGCCGGGTTGGCCTTGCGCTTGGCCTCGCCGCCCTCGACCACGCCAAGTTTCGCGGCATTGGCGCGGGCTGCTGCGGGTTTGGGCTTGGCGGCGGGCGCGGCATCTGGGGGCTTGGGCGGGTTCACCGCCGCCATCGCCTTGCCGGTGACAAAGCCGGGGCGCTGATCGGCGGCGGCGGGCGTTTCCGGGCTGCCATCAGAAGAAGGGGGATGCGACGCGGCCATGGTGCCTGCCTGAATGTTGATCTCTGCCTGCCGGTCATACATAAACTGCCATCGCAGTTCCAGCGCAGACGGGCCATATGTCTGTGAGTGCTGCATCCTGATCCTTGTCCGGCAGTCACGCCCATGAAACCCGCCTTGCCCCAGCCCGCCGCTGCGCCCGCCAAGCCCGAGCTGCGCGAAATCAACAGCGTCCGCCGCCGCTGGCCGACGATGCGCGCGGTCGGGGCGCTGATGCTGCGCGAGATGTCCACCACCTATGGCCGCAGCGCCGGCGGATATATCTGGGCCGTGCTCGAACCTGTGGCCGGGATCACCCTGCTGGTGGTGATCTTTTCACTGGCGCTGCGCAGCCCGCCGATCGGCACCAATTTTGCGATCTTTTATGCCAGCGGGATCGTGCCGTTCATGTTCTATAACCATATCGCGGCCAGCATCGGTGATGCGATCCGCTATTCCCAGCGGCTGCTGGCCTATCCGGCGGTGACATTCGTCGATGCGCTGGTGGCACGGCTGATGCTGAACGTGATAACGCAATTGCTGGTGGCCTATGTCGTGCTGACCGGCATCGTTCTGACGATGGACACGCGCACCGATCCGCAGATCGCCAGCATCGCGCTTGGGTTTGCGATGGCCACCGTGCTGGCGGCAGGGGTAGGGACGCTGAACTGTTTTCTTGGCTCGGCCTTTCCGACGTGGAACAAGATCTGGGCGGTGCTGAACCGGCCGATGTTCATTCTGGCCTGTATCCTGTTCCCGTTCGATTCCGTGCCGGTGCCCTATCGCGACTGGCTGTGGTGGAACCCGGTGGTTCATATCGTCGGGCAGGTGCGGCACGGGTTTTATCCCAGCTATTCAGGCTGGTATGTCAGCCCGGCCTATGTCTTTGCCTTTGGCATCGTCACGATGACAGTGGGCCTGCTGTTGCTGACCCGCTATCACCGCGATTTGCTGAACAGCTAGGCCACACCCTGACCCTGCGGGTCGATCAGCCCGGCCAGCACCGAGGCCTGCGTGACATGCCTGCCGCCCTGCACATTTACGGCCGGGGTCTGGTTGCCCCGCAGCATCTGGATCACCTCGCGCACCGGGGTTTCGGGCGGGATCGGCGCGCCGGTCGCAGGCGTGGCCGCATCGCCCGGCAGGGCCACATCGGCAGCCGTCAGCACGCCGAGCGGGTTCATGTGGCGCACGAAATCCTCGACATATTCATTGGCCGGGTTGGCGATGATGTCGCGGGCGGTGCCGATCTGGACGATGCGGCCCCCCTCCATCAGCGCGATGCGGTTGCCCAGTTTAAAGGCTTCGTCCAGATCGTGGCTGACAAAGATGATCGTGCGCCGGTCCTTGGCCTGCAATTCCAGCAACTCGTCCTGAAGGCGCGAGCGGATCAGCGGGTCCAGCGCGGAAAACGGCTCGTCCATCAGCAGGATCGGTGCCTCGGTCGCGAACGCGCGGGCAAGGCCGACGCGCTGCTGCATCCCGCCCGACAGATCGCCTACGCGGCGGTCGGCCCATTCGGTCAGCCCCACGGTGGCCAGCTGATGATCGACGCGGCTGGCACGTTCCCTGGCGGGCAGACCGGCCAGTTCCAGCCCAAGCCCCACGTTTTCGCGCACCGTGCGCCAGGGCAGCAGGCCGAATTGCTGAAACACCATCGCCACATGGCGCAGCCTGATCTTGCGCAGTTCGGCCTTGCTGGCGCGGGTGACGGAAATCATCTGTTGCCCGTCCCAGACCCGCACTTCGCCGCGGCAGACCGGGTTCAGCGCGTTCACCGCGCGCAGCAAGGTGGATTTGCCCGATCCCGACAGGCCCATCAGCACCAGAATTTCCCCCTGCGCGACATTCAGCGCGCAGTTGTGAACGCCCAGAACCTGCCCGGTTTCGGATTTGATCTGGCCGCGATCCAGCCCCTGATCCATCAGCGGCAGCGCCGCCGAGGGGCGCTCGCCAAAGACGATGTTCACATTGTCGAATTCAACCGCATTCATTTCGCCCGCTCCATCCGCAGCATCCGGTCCAGCACGATGGCCAACACGGCGATCACCATGCCTGATTCAAACCCAAGCGCCGTATTGACCGAGTTCAGCGCCCGCACCACCGGCACCCCCAGCCCCGGTGCACCGACCAGCGCCGCGATCACCACCATCGACAGCGACAGCATGATGGTTTGCGTCAGTCCGACCATGATCTGCGGCATCGCACTGGGCAGTTCCACCTTCCACAGCAATTGCCGGGGGGTTGCCCCGAATGCCGTCGCCGCTTCGCGCAGGGCCAGCGGCGTTGACGAGATGCCCAGATGCGTCAGCCGGATCGGTGCGGGCAGGGCAAAGATCACTGTCGCGATCAGCCCCGGCACCATACCCAAACCAAAAAACACAATGGCAGGGATAAGATAGACAAAGGTCGGCATGGTCTGCATCAGGTCCAGCACCGGCCGGATCACCGCATAAAGGCGCGGCCGGTGCGCGGCGGCGATGCCTACCGGCACCCCCAGCCCCATACAGACCACGCAGGACGCCAGCACCAGCGTCAGCGTGTCCAGCGTTTCCTTCCAATAGCCTTGGTTCAGGATGAACAGGAACCCGGCGGCGACCAGCAGGCAGGTGCGCCAGTTGCGCTGCAAGGCCCATGTCAGCGCGACGGCCAGCGCAATGAAGATCAGCGGATGCGGCGCGTTCAGCAGCCACAGGATACCGTTGGTCAGCGAGCGCAACCCGTCCGAGATCGCGTCAAAGAACCACGTCGCATTCGCGATCAGCCAGTCCACGATCTGCTTTGCCGTTCGCCCGACCGGGATCTTGGTTGCGGTCAGCAGCGCCGTCAGTTGTTCCATGCGGTTCCTCGTCGCTTGGGGCCGCAGCGGGTGGGATGCCCGCCGCAGCCGTTGTCGTCAGGGATCAGCCGGCCAAGGCCGCGCTCAGTGCCTGTTGGGCGTCATTGCCGTCAAAGGTGGTCACGCCATCCAGCCACGGGGTTGCGGCATCGGGGTTGGCTTGCAGCCATTCACGCGCGGCATTCGCGGGGGTGGCACCGTCGTTCAGGATCTTGCCCATGACCTCGTTTTCCATGGGCAGGGTAAAGGCCAGATTTTGCAGGAACCTGCCGACATTCGGGCATTCCGCGACATAGCCGGCGCGGGTGTTGGTGCGCACCTCGGCTCCGCCGAAATCGGGGCCGAATACTTCGTCGCCGCCTGACAGATAGGTCAGTTCGTGCTGCGCGTTCATCGGGTGCGGTTCCCAGCCCAGAAACACGATGGGCCGCGAACCGGCATCGGCGCGGCTGACCTGCGCCAGCATCCCCTGTTCGGACGATTCCACCACCTCGAAGGTGCCAAGGCCGAATTTGTCCTCGGCCACCATTTCCAGCAGCAGGCGGTTGCCGTCGTTGCCCGGCTCGATCCCGTAGATCTGGCCGTTCAGCGCGTCCTTGTGCGTGGCAAGGTCGGTAAAGCTGACGATGCCCAGATCGGCCCCGGCCTTGTTGGTGGCCAGCGTGTATTTCGCCCCGGTCAGGTTGGTGCGCACCGTGTCCACCGTGCCGGCGTCGCGATAGGGGGCGATGTCGGCCTCCATCGTGGGCATCCAGTTGCCAAGGAACACATCCACATCGCCGGTGGCCAGCGCGGTATAGGTCACGGGCACGGACAGAACCTTGATTTCGGTCTGATAGCCGATGCCGTCCAGCACCGCCGCGGCCAGCGCCGTGGTGGCGGTGATGTCCGTCCAGCCCACGTCCGACAGCACGACCGCCTGACAGCTTTCGGGATCAGAGGCCAGCGCCGGTGCGGCCAGCGCCGTGGTGGCGGCCAGCGCGGCGACAAGGCGGGTGATGGTCATGTGATGTCTCTCCGTGATTTTGATTGACCAGTCAATTAATGGGGCGTAGGCACAAAAGTGCAACAGTTAATCCACGTTTCCCCGGATCAGCGGTCACGCCATGCCCAAGCCAAGTGCAGAGCCTATCCGAAAGGCTGCATTAATCAACGCCGCCATTGCCGAGGTGGGGCAGGCCGGGTCGCGGGATGTGACCGTGGCCCAGATTGCCCGCGCGGCAGGCATGTCGCCGGCGCTGGCGCATCACTATTTCGGGTCCAAGGACCAGATTTTTCTGGCGGCGATGCGGCATATCCTGAACGTCTATCGCGATTCGGTGCGGGTGGGCCTGCCCGGCAGCCTTGGCCGAAAACGGCTGGACGGCATCGTTTCCGCCAGCTTTGCCCCGCAGAATTTCCGCCACGAGGTCGTCAGCGCCTGGCTTAACTTTTACGCGATGGCGCTGGTCAATGACGAAGCGGCGCGTCTGCTGCGGGTCTATCACCGGCGGCTGTATTCGAATCTGGTCTTTGCGCTGCGGCCCCTGACCGACCAGCCGCAGGCGGTGGCCCAGACGCTGGGCGCGCTGATCGACGGGTTGTATCTGCGCGCGGCGCTGACACCCGGCCCGACCGATGCCATCGCGGCCATGCGGACTGTGGCGGGCTATCTGGACGAAACCCTAGGCTAAGAGGACAGAATGCAGGCGCAACCACAGAACAGTCTTTATATCGGCGGCGCATATGTGCAGGGGCAGGGCGACGATCTGCCGGTGCTGTATCCCTATGACGGATCGCGCATCGCGCTGCTGCGTCAGGCATCCGCCGATCAGGTGGCGCAGGCTTGCGCGGCGGCCGCACAGGCGCAGCCTGCATGGGCCGCGCTGGCGCCGGTGGAACGGGGCCGCGTGCTGATCCGCGCCGCCGCCATCATCCGCGACCGGGCCGAGGAACTGGCCCGGCTGGAAACGCTGGATACCGGCAAGCCGATTCAGGAAACCCGCGTGGCCGACTGGCCATCCGGTGCCGATGCGCTGGAATTTTTCGGCGGGCTGGCGGCAACGCTGACCGGCAGCCACATCCCGCTGGGGCAGGACTGGGCCTATACCGTGCGCATACCGCTGGGGGTCTGTGCGGGGATCGGGGCGTGGAACTATCCCAGCCAGATCGCCTGCTGGAAGGCCGCGCCCGCGTTGGTCATGGGCAATGCGATGGTGTTCAAACCCTCCGAGGAAACGCCGCTGGGTGCGCTGAAGCTGGCCGAAATCCTGACCGAGGCGGGCCTGCCGCCCGGTATCTTCAACGTGGTGCAGGGGCGCGGCGAGGTCGGGGCGGCGCTGACCACTGATCCGAACGTGGCCAAGGTCTCGCTGACCGGCTCGGTTCCTACGGGGCGGCGGGTCTATACGGCGGCGGCCGAGGGGATGCGCCATGTCACCATGGAACTGGGCGGCAAATCGCCGCTGATCGTCTTTGACGACGCCAGCCTTGAAGATGCCGTCAGCGCGGCAATTCTGGCGAACTTCTATTCCTCGGGGCAGATCTGTTCCAACGGCACGCGGGTTTTCGTGCAGCGCGGGATCGCGGATGCGTTTCTGGCCCGGCTGGCCGAACGCGCGGCGAGCGTGCGCATGGGCGACCCGCTGGACCCCGAAACCCAGCACGGCCCCATCATCAACGCCGCGCAGGCCGAAAAAATCCGCGCCGCCATTGCTGCCGGTCAGGCGCAGGGCGCGCGTCTGGTCTGCGGCGGGCCGGGGGAAGGCGCGTTCATCCCGCCCACCGTCTTTGCCGATGCCAGCGACGATATGACCATCGCGCGCGAGGAAATCTTTGGCCCGGTGATGACCGTGCTGACCTTCGACGACGAACCCGAGGCGATCCGCCGCGCCAATGCCACCAGCTTTGGTCTGGCCGCAGGGGTGTTTACCGCCGACCTGACGCGCGGGCATCGCGTGATCGCGGCCTTGCAGGCGGGCACCTGCTGGATCAACACCTATAACCTGACGCCGGTGCAGATGCCCTTTGGCGGGGTCAAGGCATCGGGGCTGGGGCGCGAAAACTCGGCCGCTGCGATCGAACATTATTCGCAGCTCAAATCTGTCTATGTCGGGATGGGGCCGGTCGAGGCCCCGTATTGAGGTAACATGATGACCGCTGATTATGTGATCGTGGGGGCCGGGTCCGCCGGCTGCGCGCTGGCCTATCGTCTGGTGCAGGCGGGGCATTCGGTCAACCTGATCGAATACGGCGGCTCGGATGCCGGGCCGTTCATCCAGATGCCCGCGGCGCTGTCTTATCCGATGAACATGGCGCGCTATGACTGGGGCTTTCAGACACAGCCGGAACCGGGCCTGGGCGGGCGCGTGCTGGCCACGCCGCGTGGCAAGGTGCTGGGCGGATCGTCCAGCATCAACGGCATGGTCTTTGTGCGCGGCAACCGCGCCGATTACGACCACTGGGCCGACAGCGGCGCGGCGGGCTGGGGCTGGGATGACGTGCTGCCCTATTTCCGCCGCATGGAAACATGGCACGGCGGCGCGTCCGATCTGCGCGGCACCGGCGGTCCGCTGCATGTCACCCGCGGCCCGCGCAGCAATCCGCTGTTCAACGCCTTTATTCAGGCGGGCCAGCAGGCCGGATGGCCCTATACCGACGATTACAACGGCCAGCAGCAAGAGGGCTTTGGCCCGATGGAGGCCACGATCTGGCGCGGCCGCCGCTGGTCCACCGCCAACGCCTATCTGCGCCCGGCGCTGAAAACCGGACGGCTGAAGGTCACGCGCGGGCTGGCCCGCCGCGTGATGTTCGATGCCGACCGCGCCATAGGTGTCGAAATCGACCGCAATGGCCGCCTGATGACCATCCGCGCCCGGCACGAGGTGATCCTGTCGGCCAGCTCCATCAACACGCCCAAGCTGCTGATGCTGTCGGGCATCGGCCCCGCCGACCACCTGCGCGAACATGGCATTCACATCATGGCCGACCGCCCCGGCGTAGGCGCGAACCTGCAAGATCACCTTGAAATCTATATGCAGTTCAAATCCTTGCAGCCGATCACGCTGTATTCCCACTATAATCTGTGGGGCAAGGCAAAGGTTGGCCTGCAATGGCTGCTGCGCGGGACGGGGCTGGGGGCCTCGAACCAGTTTGAAAGCTGCGGCTTTATCCGGTCGTCGGATGCGGTGGATTACCCCGATATTCAGTATCACTTTCTGCCGCTGGCCGTGCGCTATGACGGCAAATCGGCGGCGCAGGGGCACGGGTTTCAGGCCCATGTCGGCCCGATGCGGTCGAAATCGCGCGGCACGGTGCGGCTGGCCTCGGCCGATCCGGCGGCAGCGCCCGAGATCCGCTTTAACTATATGTCGCACCCCGATGACTGGGCCGAGTTCCGCGCCTGCGTGCGCCTGACCCGCCGCATCTTCGAGCAGCCCGCCTTTGCCCCCTATCGCGGCGATGAGATCCAGCCCGGCGCAGCAATGCAGAGCGATGCCGAAATCGACGCCTTTATCCGCGAACATGCCGAAAGCGCCTATCACCCCTGCGGCACGGCCCGGATGGGCGCGGCGGATGATCCGCAGGCCGTGGTGGACCCGGCGCTGCGGGTGATCGGCGTGCAGGGCCTGCGCGTGGCGGACAGCTCCATCTTTCCGCGCATCACCAACGGCAACCTGAACGCTCCGTCGATCATGACCGGCGAAAAGGCGGCGGATCATATTCTGGGGCTGATCTAGGCGCGCCGCCTGAGGCCCCCCGGTCCGGCGGGGCTTAACGGCGGGTCAGTTCGACAAAGACATCCTCAAGATCGGGCTGTTCGCTGGCCACGTCGATCACCGGCACGCCTGCGCCACGCAGCGCATCCAGCACCTGATCGGCGCGGACACGCGACGGGGGATAGCTGATCGCCAGCCGCCCGTCGCCGCGCCATTCCGCGCTGGCCCCTTGCGGCAGCGGCGGCAGCGCGACCGGGCCGCCGGTGTCGATCACCAGCGCCTTGCCATCGGTGCGGTGCAGCAGCGATTCGGTGCTGTCGCGTATCAGCAGGCGCCCCTTGTCGATGATGGCGATTTCGTCGCACATCTCCTGCGCTTCTTGCAGGTAATGCGTGGTCAGGATGATGGTCATCCCCTGTTCGTTCAGCCGCCGCACATTGGCCCACAGCATATCGCGCAAGGTGATGTCCACCCCGGCGGTCGGTTCGTCCAGCACCAGAATCTGCGGGCGATGGACCAGCGCCTTGGCCAGCAACAGCCGCCGCTTCATCCCGCCCGACAGATTGCGGGCATAGCTTTCGGCCTGATCGGTCAGCCCGACCAGCTCCAGCAACTCATCCGTCCAGCGTTCGTTTCTGGGCACGCCATACAGCCCCGCCTGCACATCCAGACTGGCCCGAGGGGTAAAGAACGGGTCCATGTTCAGTTCCTGCGGCATGACCCCGATGGCGGCGCGCGACTGGCGCGGGTTCACATCCTGATCGAAACCCCAGATCACCACCTTGCCCGCCGTCTTGTTCACCAGCCCGGCCAGAATGTTGATCGTGGTCGATTTCCCCGCCCCGTTCGGCCCCAGCAGGCCAAAGATCGACCCGGCGCGGATGGTCAGATCCAGCCCGCTCAGCGCCTGTTTCGGCGGGGCCTTGCCCGAACCGGCATAGGTTTTCGACAGGCCGGTGATTTCGATCGCATTTCCGGCCAAAGCGTCTGGCATCGCGCGCCGTCTCCTTTTAAGATCGGCGCAGATAAACCTGTTTTGCGTCAAAGCTCAAGGAACGGCCATGACCGCATTGCCCGCCCATACCGCCCCGGAAACCCAGACCGTGACCTCGTGGAAGATCGCCTGCGACGGTGACGAGGCTGCGGGCACCGGCCACCCCCGCGTCTGGCTGTCGGTCTCGCGCGACAGCGGCATGGTCGAATGCGGCTATTGCGGCAAACGGTTCGTGATCGACCGCGACCACGCGCACGACGACCATTGATCCGCACCACGCCGCGCTGACGCCGTTCACCACAAGCCCCCCGCGCCGGGGCTGCCGGCCCGATCCAGGCCCGGTATGACAGGCACACCTGTAGCCTGGCATATTTGCGCGCTGGCCGATCAACACCCCGCCCGTATCTTTGGTCTGCAAAATATCCCGGGGGGAATCGCGGAACGCGATGGGGGGCTGGCCCCCCTTTGCCCCGCGTGCCGATCATGGCACAACGGCGCCGGATACGCGAAAGGATAACACCATGACCACTGGCGATTTCGGCAAGGGCAGCCACCTGCATCTGATCGACGGATCGGCCTTCATCTTTCGCGCCTATCACGCGCTGCCACCGCTGACGCGGAAATCCGATGGCCTGCCGGTGGGGGCGGTTGCGGGGTTCTGCAACATGCTGTGGAAATATGTCAGCGATCAGAACGGCCATGACGCGCCGACCCATGCTGCGGTGATCTTTGACCATTCCTCCAAGACCTTCCGCAACGAGATTTTTCCCGATTACAAGGCCAACCGCCCCCCCGCGCCCGAGGATCTGCGCCCGCAGTTCCCCCTGACCCGCGAGGCGACGCGCGCCTTCAACATCGCCTGCATCGAAACCGAAGGGTTCGAGGCCGATGACATCATCGCCACGCTGGCTTGCCGGGCGCGGGATGCGGGCGGTTCGGTCACGATCATCAGTTCCGACAAGGACCTGATGCAACTGGTCGGGCAGGGCGTCGATATGCTGGACCCGATCAAGGGCAAGACCATCGGTCCCGACGAGGTGTTCGAAAAATTCGGCGTCGGCCCGGATCGGGTTGTCGATGTGCAGGCTCTGGCCGGGGATTCGGTCGATAACGTGCCGGGTGCGCCGGGCATCGGCATCAAGACGGCGGCGCAGCTGATTCAGGAATATGGCGATCTGGAAACGCTGCTGGACCGCGCGGCCGAGATCAAACAGCCGAAACGCCGCCAGACCCTGATCGACCATGCCGAACAGATCCGTATCTCGAAACGGCTGGTGCAGCTTGATTGCGACACGCCGCTGGACCTGACGCTGGCCGGGCTGGAGGTGCAGCCCCCCGCCGCCGACACCCTGCTGGGCTTTCTGGCGCAGATGGAGTTCCGCAGCCTGACCAATCGCGTCGCCGAAAAGCTGGGGGCCGAGGCGCCGCCGGTGCAATCGGCCCCGCCGTCCGAGGCTCCGGCCCCGGAACAGGCGGCCATCGACCATGCCGGTTACGAAACCGTCACCACGCCCGATGCGCTGGCCGCGTGGGTGGCCGCGATCCAGCAGGCCGGAGCGGTCGCCATCGACACCGAAACCACCGGGCTGGATGAAATGCAGGCCGATCTGGTCGGCATCAGCCTTGCCGTCGCGCCGGGGCGGGCCTGCTATATTCCGGTCGGGCATGTGGCCGGGGCGGATGACCTGTTCGGCTCGGCCAGTCTGGTGCCGGGGCAGTTGCCGCTGGCCGATGTGCTGGCGGCGCTGACGCCGGTGCTGACCGATGACGCGATCCTGAAAATCGGGCAGAACATCAAATACGACTGGAAGATTCTGGCCCGCCACGGCATCCGCATGGCCCCTGTCGCCGATACGATGCTGATGTCCTATGCGCTGCACGCGGGCACGCATAACCACGGCATGGACGAACTGGCCGAACGCTATCTTGGCCACCGCCCCATTCCGATCAAGGATCTGATCGGCTCGGGCAAAAGCCAGATCACTTTCGCGCAGGTCACGATCGACAGGGCCGCCCCCTATGCCGCCGAAGATGCCGATGTGACGCTGCGCCTGTGGCAGACCTTTGCGCCGATGCTGCCGCCCAATGGCGTGACCACCGTTTATGAAACGCTGGAACGCCCGATGGTCCCGGTTCTGGCCGCGATGGAGATGGCGGGCATCCGCGTCGATGCCGACACGCTGCGCCGCATGTCCAGCGTGCTGGCACAGCGCATGGCCGGGCTGGAGGATGAAATCCACACCCTGGCCGGGGAAAAGTTCAACGTCGGCAGCCCCAAGCAGCTTGGCGAAATCCTGTTCGACAAGATGGGCCTTGCGGGCGGCAAGACCGGCAAGACCGGCGCCTTTTCCACCAGCGCCGATGTGCTGGAGGATCTGGCCGCCGAGGGGCACGACCTGCCCGCCCGCGTGCTGGACTGGCGCGGGCTGTCGAAACTGAAAAGCACCTATACCGATGCGCTGCCGACCTATGTGAACCCGGAAACCGGACGGGTGCATACGTCCTATTCCATTGCGGGGGCGCAGACCGGGCGGCTGGCCTCGACCGATCCGAACGTGCAGAACATCCCCGTGCGATCAGACGAAGGCCGCCGCATCCGCGAGGCGTTTGTCGCCGGGCCGGGGATGCGGCTGGTCAGCCTTGACTACAGCCAGATCGAACTGCGGATTCTGGCCCATGTCGCCGATATTCCGGCGCTGAAACAGGCGTTCCGCGACGGGATCGACATTCACGCCATGACCGCCAGCCAGATGTTCGGCGTTCCGGTTCAGGGCATGGACCCGATGATCCGCCGCCGCGCCAAGGCGATCAATTTCGGGGTGATCTATGGCATTTCCGGCTTTGGCCTGTCGCGCAACCTGCGCATCCCGCGGGCCGAGGCGCAGGCGTTCATCGACACCTATTTCGAACGCTTCCCCGAAATCCGCGCCTATATGGATCAGACCGTGGCCGATGCCAAACGCGACGGTTTCGTGCGGACACTGTTCGGGCGGCGGATCAATACGCCGGGCATCAACGCCTCTGGTCCGGCGGCGGGCGGGGCGCGGCGCGCGGCGATCAACGCGCCGATTCAGGGCGCGGCTGCCGACATCATCCGCCGCGCGATGATCCGTATGCCCGATGCGATCAAAGACCTGCCCGCGACGATGCTGTTGCAGGTGCATGACGAACTGGTGTTCGAGGTGCAGCAAGATGCCGTCGATACCCTGATCGCAGCCGCGCGTCAGGTGATGGAGGGTGCCGCCGAACCCGCCGTGAAACTGTCGGTGCCGCTGGTGGTGGACGCCGGGCAGGGGGCCAACTGGGCCGAGGCGCATTAAGCGGGGCGCAGCGCCCGCACCCGTATGATGCGGGTGCGGGGTGGTGTGCGTCAGGTCAGATCGCCGGGGAATGGCCCTTGGCCTGAACGGTGTAGGCGTCAAAGGCCATGGCGATCATCCGGGTCAGCGGGCGGGCGCGTTCAGGGATCGACAGGCCCTCGTCGCTGACCTGCACCATGTCGCCGAACTTGTCCTTGACCGGGGCGTAAAGCTGCGCCAGCCGTTCTTGGGTCAGGCCATAATCGCGGATCATTTCGGCTGAACTGAGGTGGAAATCGCACATCAGCGCCTCGATCATGCGGCTGCGCCAGATGTCTTCGGCGGTAAAGGCGTGCCCGCGCGAGGTGGACAACCGCCCGTCGCGGATCGCGGCCTGATAGGCGCCGGTCGCCGGCGCGTTCTGCGCGAACCCCTGCGGAAAGCGGGAAATGGAGCTGGCCCCCAGCCCGATCAGGGTCGGCGCGCGGTCGTCGGTATAGCCCTGAAAATTGCGGCGCAGGTGGCCGGTGCGGGCGGCGATGGCCAGCCCGTCATCGGGGCGGGCGAAATGGTCAATGCCGATTTCATCATAGCCATCGGCCAGAAACAGGTCGCGCGCGGTTTCGAACAGTGCCAGCCGCGATTCGGAATTGGGCAGCGCCTCGCCGGGGATCATGACCTGACGCTTCGACATCCACGGCACATGGGCATAGCCATACAGCGCCACCCGGTCGGGGTTCAGCGCCAGCAGCTTTTGCACCGTGTCCGATATGCGGCGCTTGTCCTGATGGGGCAGGCCGAACAGGATGTCGGCGTTCAGGCTGGTAATGCCGCGCGCGCGGATCATCTCAACCGCTTTGGCGGTCAGTTCAAAGGACTGTTCGCGGCCAATGGTTTTCTGGATCAGCGGGTCGAAATCCTGCACGCCGATGCTGGCGCGGGTCAGACCGGATTCGGCCAGCGCATCCATCCGGCCTTCGTCGATCTCGTTCGGGTCGATCTCGACCGAAAATTCCGCGCCGTCATCCAGCGGAAAGCTGTCGTGGATCACGCCCGCAAGGCGGCGGATCATGTCGGGGGCCAGCAGCGTGGGCGTGCCACCGCCCCAATGCAGCCGCGACAGCCGCACACCCGGTGCCAGCCGTTCGCGCAGCATGGCGATTTCGGTCAGCAGCGTTTCGGTATAGGCGGCAACGGGTTCCAGCGTCTGCGTGCCCTGCGTGCGGCAGGCGCAGAACCAGCACAGCCTGCGGCAGAACGGGATGTGCAGATACAGCGAAATGCGCGCATCACCGGGCACGGCGCTGATCCAGTCGGCGGCCTGCTGCGGGCCGACGGCGGGCGAAAACTGTGGTGCTGTGGGGTAGGAAGTATAGCGCGGCACGCGCGCGTCAAAAAGCCCCAGCTGCCTGAGTTGCGATTCGTGGTCCATACGCTATATAAATAGGAACCACGCGCGAACATACATTGACACAAATCAAGCGGATGCAAATCGACATCACCCGATCCCACGGGCCAGATATGGCCTGCGCAGACTGCCCGATCCGGTATCGGGCCGTTTGCGCGCATTGCGAATCCCACGAGCTTGATACGCTTGAGGGGGCAAAGTTTTATCGCAGTTACGAGGCCGGGCAGGTGATCGTCTGGTTGGGCGACCGCATGGATTTCGTCGCCTCGGTCGTGTCCGGGGTAGCCAGCCTGACCCAGACGATGGACGACGGGCGGACGCAGATGGTCGGGATGCTGTTGCCCAGCGACTTTCTGGGGCGGCCCGGACGCTCGGTCGCGCAATATACGGTCACGGCGGCCACGGATGTGACGCTGTGCTGTTTCCGCCGCAAACCGTTCGAGGAAATCCTGACGCGCACCCCGCATATCGCCCGGCGGCTGCTGGAAATGACGCTGGACGAACTGGACGCGGCGCGCGAATGGATGCTGCTGCTGGGGCGCAAGACGGCGCGGGAAAAGATCGCCTCGTTTCTGGCGATCGTCGCCCGCCGCGACGCCGCGCTGCGCAAGGCGCAGCCGGGCGGGCGGATGGAGATGGTCTTGCCCCTGACGCGCGAAGCGATGGCCGATTATCTGGGCCTGACGCTGGAAACCGTCAGCCGGCAGGTCAGCGCGCTGAAACGCGACGAGGTGATCGCCCTGAACGGCAAGCGCAGCATCACCGTCCCCGATTTCGCGCGTCTGGTCGAGGAATCGGGCGATGACGCCGATGGCGGCTGGCTGAACTAACCTGTCCAGGGCCGGGGCGGCCCCGGCCCTGGGTGTTTTGCGCCAGCGTGGTCTCAGCGGGCCATGAAAACCGCGACGGGCGAATTTTCCAGCATGTTGCGGGTTGCGCCGCCAAGGATCGCCTCGCGAAAGCGCGAATGGCCATAGGCCCCCATCACGATCATATCGGCACCGGTTTCCTGAGCGCGGCGGATCAGCACGTCGCTGATGGCCGGTTCGGTGCGCGCCAGCACGGCGATTTCGGCGCGGGCACCGTGACGAACCAGCATCTGACACAGCGCGCCCCCCGGATCCGAGCGTTCGGGGCCAAAGGGCTTGGGATCGACCACGGTGATTTCCACCGATTCCGCTGCTACCAGCAGGGGCAGGGCGCGGCGCACGGCGGCGATGGCCTCGTTCGACTGGTTCCACGCGACCATCACCTTTTTCGGCGGCTCGGTCGGCAGATCGCCGCGCGGCAGCACCAGCACCGGACAGCCGCCTTCGAACATCGCGGCCTCGGTCACGGCTTCGGCATCGGGCGGGGCGGTGTCGCCATAGGGGTGGTTCTGCACCATCACATCGGCAAAGCGGGCGCGCATCCCGATCAGCGTGGTCAGCCCGCCCGACTGGGCCACGGCGGAATCGACCGACCAGCGCAGCGCGGTGTTCGGCGTCAGCCGGTCGCGCACCGTTTTTTCCAGCGTTTCGGCCGCCGTCATGGATTTGTCGATGGATTCCTGAAACACATAGGCCGAGGCCCCGGCATAGTAATAGCCAACCTGGCTGTGATCGACGCCAAGGCAAAACACTTCGAGATGGGCATCTTCGCGCAGGGCCAATGCCGCTGCTGCGTCAAGCTGGCTGGTCTGGCTGGGGTCGGTGATGACGGTAAGGATTGTCTTGAAGCTCATCAGGGTCGCTCCTGTTCCTGTTCGCATGATTGTGACGCATTCCGCGCCCGTTTACATTGACTTGCATCAACCCGGCGTCAACCATGAGAAGATCGGCCCGCCTGTCAGGCAATCATGCCGGAAACGCCGCGTCTTTGCGCTTTGATTCAGATCAAGGACGTGTGCTTGTTGCGATCCTATGCGATGGTGGCCGGATGCCCGTCTGCCCGTTCGATTCGTCGTGACGGGCCGGGTTCTGCTATGAAATGCAAAGGGACACGAGGACGATGTCAAATCTGTTCAAGCTGATCGCGCTGGGTGCGGTCGCGGTGTTTGCCGCGATCGGCGCCAACCTTGCGCGCGATCTGGCATATATGGTGAACGCCCTGACCGTGATGCTGGTTGCGGGCGGTATGTTCATCTGGG
>NZ_JAUNTJ010000026.1 GCF_030538755.1 Paracoccus sp. (in: a-proteobacteria)
AGGCTTCGCCGTTGGCCGAGATGGTGCCGACCTGCGCGACTTCGGCGCTGTCGTTGACCGGGCGGGCGGCGGCTTTGATCGCCTCGACAACCTTGCCGGTCGCCAGGTCGATGCCGCGTTTCAGATCCATCGGGTTCATGCCGGCGGCGACGGCTTTCATGCCTTCGCGCACGATGGCCTGAGCCAGAACGGTGGCGGTGGTGGTGCCGTCGCCGGCTTCGTCATTGGTGCGGCTGGCCACTTCGCGGACCATCTGGGCACCCATGTTTTCGAACTTGTCGGCCAGTTCGATTTCCTTGGCGACCGACACACCGTCCTTGGTGATGCGGGGCGCGCCGAAGGATTTGTCGATCACGACGTTGCGGCCTTTCGGACCCAGCGTAACCTTGACCGCATCGGCCAGAATGTTGACGCCTTTCAGCATCCGGTCGCGGGCGTCGGTATTGAACTTGACTTCTTTCGCAGCCATTTGAATCTCCTGAATTTAGTTGGAAGGATCGACGATCAGGCCAGAATGCCCAGAATGTCGCTTTCCTTCATGATGAGCAGTTCCTCACCATCGACCGTCACTTCGGTGCCCGACCATTTGCCGAACAGAACGCGGTCGCCCGCCTTGACCGCCGGTGCGATCAGCTCGCCCGAATCCTTGCGCGCGCCTTCGCCCACGGCGATGATTTCGCCTTCAGCGGGCTTTTCCTTGGCGGAATCGGGGATAATCAGCCCGCCCTTGGTTTTTTCTTCAGATTCGACGCGGCGAACCAGCACGCGGTCGTGCAGCGGTTTGAATGCCATAGTGAACACTCCGTTTCAGGTTTCAGTGTTTCTGTTGGCACTCGCTTTTGGTGAGTGCCAATGGCGCTGATCTAGGGGGCATGATGGGCGCTGTCAACGGGTGCTTTCCGATTTTGCATTAACTACGATCTCATTATTCTCATTGACTTCATGCTAGGATTGTTACAAAAATTTCAGTGTGTTATGTTGCTTTTGTGTGTGTGATGTGCGGTAATCCCCCCCCCCCCCCGAGTGTTGGTGATAGCTGAGGCTGCGAATCCTGAATGGGTATCGGTGCCGCTGGTAGGATGGTCAGTTGCAAATGCGCTGCGCCGCGTGGCTGACGTTCATCTGGTCACACAGATCCGCAACCGTGACGCAATCTTGCGTGCCGGTCTGGTCGAGGGGCGCGATTTCACCGCCATTGACAGCGAGGCGTTGGCCGCGCCGATGTGGCGGCTGGCACAGCGGCTGCGCGGCGGCAAGAATGTCGGCTGGACGATTAACACCGCCATCTCGTCACTGAGCTATGGCTTTTTCGAGCATCTGATCTGGCGCAGATTCGGGGCAGAGATCCGGGCGGGCAAATGGGATCTGGTGCATCGGGTAACGCCGCTGACGCTGACCGCCAACAGCCTGATCGCGCCCCGTTGCCGCCGCGCAGGGGTGCCATTTGTTGTCGGGCCGCTGAACGGCGGTGTGCCATGGCCCAGGGGCTTCGCCACAGAACAGCGGCGCGAAAAAGAGTGGCTGTCTCATCTGCGCGGCATTTACAAGATGATGCCGGGGCGGGCCAAGACACTGGCGGCTGCCAATGTCATCATGTGCGGATCACGTTATGCGCTGGCCGAAATCCCCGCCCGCCACTGTCACAAGGCCGTGTGGCTGCCTGAAAATGCCATTGATCCCATCAGATTCAGCCTGCTGGCCCAGCAACCCGGCACTTTGCCGCTGCGGGCCTGTTTCATCGGTCGCCTGGTGCCGTTGAAGGGGGTTGATATGGCGATTACCGCCGCACTGCCATTGCTGCGGGATGGGAGGATGTGTCTGGACATCATCGGTGAAGGCCCAGAGGAGGACAATCTAAAGGCGCTTGTGGCGCGCGAAGGCGTGACGTCGGCCGTTACCTTTCACGGCTGGCTGGATCACACTCAATTGCAGAAAGTCGCGGTCAACAGTCACCTTCTGACCTTTCCCTCGATCCGCGAATTCGGTGGCGGGGTGGTGCTTGAGGCGATGGCGCTTGGGATTGTCCCGGTCGTGGTGGATTACGGCGGTCCGGGCGAGTTGGTGACGCCGGACACCGGTTTCAAGGTCGCGATCGGTCCGCGCGAACAGGTTATCGCTGATCTGCGCGCCTTGCTGGAACGGGTTGCGGCAGATCCCTCGGCCCTGCCGGGCATGGCTGTGGCGGCGCGGGCGCGGGTTCAGGCAGATTTTACCTGGGACGCCAAGGCGCGGCAGATCGAACAGGTCTGGCGTGCGGTTCTGGCCGGTACGCAGCCGCTGCCGCGGCCTCTGGCGCCACCGGTTTAGGTGGTCGCGGACCGCGGCTTCATGCAAGGCTCAGGCGGCGCAGCAGGTCGATGGTTTCGGGCATATCCATCGCCGCACGCCGCGCAAACAGCGTTGCCTGCGATTGCAGGATGGGTGGTTCGTTCAATATTTTCAGGTGGTTGGCGCGCAGGGTTTCGCCGCTGCTGGTGATGTCGGCGATGGCCTCGGCGGTCTGGTTGGCGACGGTGCCTTCGGTCGCGCCCTGACTGTCCACCAGTTGATAATCGGCGACTTCGTGCGCGGCCAGCCATGCCCGCACCAGCCGGTGATATTTCGTCGCGATCCGCAGGCGGAACCCGTGTTCGGCGCGGAAATCGCGCGCGACCGAGGCCAGATCGTCCAGATCGTCGCAATCGGCCCAGCAGGCGGGCACGGCCAGAATCAGGTCGGCATGGCCAAAGCCCATCGGCGTGATCTCGGCCACGTCCGAGGCCCAGCCGGGCAGCTTTTCCCGCACCAGATCGGTGCCGGTCACACCCAGTTCGATGCGCCCGGCGGCCAGTTCGCGCGGGATTTCGCCCGCTGACAGCAGCACCAGCGACAGGTTGTCCACCCCCTCGACCCGGCCGGCATATTCGCGATCAGACCCGGCGCGTGACAGGCGCGCGCCGCGATCCGCGAACCAGTCGAAGGTCTGCTCCATCAGCCGCCCCTTGGAGGGCACACCAAGGCGGATCATGCCGCGCCCTCCAGTTCGGCGACAAGGCCGGGGCGGATGATGCCGCCCACAGCCGGGATCGCACGGCCTTTGCCCAGAACGGCGGTCAGCGCGTCATAGCGCCCGCCGGATGCGACCGGGGGCCAGCCGCTGCGGTCGGGGGCGGTAAAGGTAAAGGTGAAACCGTCGTAATATTCCATCGTGCTGCGCCCGTGGCTGGCGTCAAAGATCATGCTGGCCGGGTCGATCCCATGCGCTGCAATGGCATCCAGCCGGGTTGCCAGCCTGTCGGTGGCGGGGGCGATGGCGGGCATGTCACGGGCCAGATCGCGCAGCGTTACCACGGCCTGCGGGGCAGGGGCGCGCAGGGCCATCAGCCGGGCCAGCCGGTCCTGCCATTCGGGCGCAAGCGGGGCCTGAGCCATGTCGGCCTGCATCCGGGCGATGCGCGCGGCCATCTCGGCCTTGCTGCGCAGCCCGTTCCACGGCGCATCGCTGGCGGGGAAATCGCGCGGCGTGGCGGGGGCGGAAAACCGTGCCAGCAACCGCTGAAACCGGCCCGGACGCCAGACGTGATGCAACAGCGCCGCGCGCCGCGCCTGCGGCAAGGGCAAGCCGCGCACCGCATCCAGCACCAGCGCCATATCGCCGGTTTCCGCCGTCAGCCCATGGGGTGCCAGCAGGCGGTGAAACAGCGCGAACACCTCGGCATCGGCGGCCGGATCGCGGCTGAACAACTCGAACCCGGCCTGCAAATATTCGGAATCGCGCAAGGCATCGGGGCGGGTGTCGCCCATGTCCTGCTTGCGAAACACCTCGCCCAGGTAACAATAGCGCGCCGGCTCTGCCCCGTTTTCCATATGCGCCTGCACCACCGGCACGGTGAAATCGGGGCGCAGCATCATTTCACCCCGGATCGGGTCAGAGGTGACATAGGCGCGGGCGCGGATGTCTTCGCCATACAGATCCAGCAGCGTGTCGGCGGGCAGCAGGATGTCGGGCGCAACCTCGGCTGCCCCGGCCTCGCGAAAGGCCGCCATCAGACGCTGGCCGATGGCCTGTTTGGCGCGTTTCGGGATCATGCCAGAATCCGCCGCACTTCCGCGACCAGATCGCTGCGCGCGACCTCGGTCTGGGCAGGCTGGGATTTCCATTCGTCATGCGTGGCCTCGGCGGCGATGCGCGCCCCAAGGATCAGGTCTTTCACCTGCACCACGCCCCGCGCCGCCTCGTCCGCGCCCTGGATGATGGCGACGGGTGAAGCGCGTTTGTCGGCATATTTCAACTGGTTGCCAAAGTTCTTGGGGTTGCCCAGATAAACCTCGGCCCGGATACCGGCGGCGCGAAGCTCGGCCGCCATGGCCTGATAATCGGCCATCCGGTCGCGGTCCATCACCGTCACGACAACCGGCCCGGCTGCCTCGGCCCCGGTCAGCCCCTTGGCGCGCAGCGCGGCCAGCAGGCGGTCAACGCCGATGGAAACACCGGTCGCGGGCACCTTTTGCCCGGTGAATCGCTCGACCAGCCCGTCATAGCGCCCGCCGCCCGCAACTGAACCGAACTGCCGCTTGCGCCCCTTTTCATCAAGGATTTCAAAGGTCAGCTCGGCCTCGAACACCGGGCCGGTGTAATAGCCCAGACCGCGCACCACGGAGGGGTCGATGACCGCCCGATCCTCGCCCACGCCAAGGCTGGCCAGCAGGTCGGCCATCTGCGCCAACTCGTCCACGCCCTCGGCCCCGGTGGCGGATGCGCCGATGGCGGCGCGCAGATTGGCCAGCGTGGCGGCGTTATCGGCGCCCTTGCTGGTCAGAAAGGCCAGCACCGGCGCTGCCTGATCCGGCGACAGGCCCACGCCGTCGATCACCGCGCCGCTGTCATCCTTGCGGCCCGTGGTCAGCAGCGCCAGCACGCCAGCCTCGCCCACCTTGTCGAACTTGTCGATCTGGCGCAGCACGTCGTCGGCCTGATCGTCGCGCACCTGCGCCGCCTCAAGCACGCCGTTCAGCACTTTGCGGTTGTTGATCCGCACGATGTAATCGCCGCGCGCGATGCCCACCGATTCCAGCGCATCGGCCAGCATGGCGCAGATTTCCGCATCGGCGGCCACGGATGCCGCGCCCACCGTGTCGGCATCGCATTGATAAAACTGCCGGAACCGGCCCGGCCCCGGCTTTTCATTGCGCCAGACCGGCCCCATGGCATAGCGCCGGTAGGGCGAGGGCAGGTCATTGCGGAACTGCGCCGCCACCCGCGCCAGAGGGGCCGTCAGGTCATAGCGCAGCGCCAGCCAGTCGCCCGCGCCGCCGCCGGGCACTTCGGCCTCTTGCCAGGCAAAGACACCGGCGTTGGGGCGATCCACATCGGGCAGGAACTTGCCCAGTGCCTCGACCGTTTCGACGGCGCTGGTTTCCAGCGGGTCAAAGCCGTGGCGGTGATAAACCTCGGCGATCCGGTCCAGCATCGCCTTGCGTTCTGTCACATCCGCGCCAAAATAGTCGCGAAAGCCCTTGGGCGTGTCTGCCTTGGGACGGGGCTGTTTCTTTTGATCTTTTGCCATGATCGCTGCCTTTCGGGCCGGTTGCGGGCGGTCTAGCGGATGGGGGCGTGATGGACAAGCGGATGAACCAGTTGGAAGAAACGGTGGCGCATCTGACGCGCACCGTCGATGAATTATCCGAGGTGGCCGCCCGGCAGGATCGCGAAATCACGCGCCTGACCGCGCGCGTCGAATCGCTGATGCGGGCCGAGGCAGAGCGCATCGCCGATACCGGCGGCACCATTCCGCTGGCCGATCAGCGCCCGCCGCACTGGTAACGCGCCGGGCTTGGGTTCAGCCCCTAGCCACCCCGGCCAAAGTCGGGTGCCGCCGTATCCTGCCCGGCCTCGATAATGCCGCGGCGGATGGCGCGGGTGCGGGTGAAATAGTCGTGCAGCAACTGCCCGTCGCCCATGCGGATGGCGCGCTGCAAGACGAACAGTTCCTCGGTAAAGCGGCCAAGGATGTCCAGCGTCGCCTCTTTGTTGTGCAGGAACACGTCGCGCCACATGGTCGGGTCGCTGGCGGCGATCCGGGTAAAGTCGCGGAAACCGGCGGCAGAGTATTTGATGACCTCTTCATCGGTGACGCGGCGCAGGTGATCGGCCACGCCGACCATGGTATAGGCGATCAGATGCGGGGTGTGGCTGGTGACGGCCAGCACCAGATCGTGGTGGATCGGGTCCATATCCTCGACCTGCGCACCCATGCCAAGGATCAGGTCGGTCAGCCGCTGTTTCGCCGCCGCATCCGTGTCGGGCAGGGGGGTCAGCAGCCACCAGCGGTTCACGAACAGCGTGGCAAAGCCCGAGCGCGGCCCCGATTGTTCTGTCCCGGCCAGCGGGTGGCCGGGGACGAAATGCACGCTGTCGGGCAGATGCGGGGCGACCGCCTCGATCACCGCCTGCTTGACCGAACCCACATCCGTGACCACGGCGCCGGGTTTCAGATGCGGGCCGATTTCGGCGGCAACGGCGGCCATCGCACCAACCGGCACGGCCAGCACCACCAGATCGGCACCCTTCACCGCATCGGCGGCACTGTCATGCACGCTGTCGCACAGCCCGATGTCTGCCGCCACCGCCCGCGTTTCCGCGCTGCGGGCATAGCCGGCGACATGCCGCGCCAGCCCGTTATCCCGCATGGCATGGGCCATGGACCCGGCGATCAGCCCCAGCCCGATCAAGGCCACCCGGTCGAAAATCACGCTCATTCCGCGCCCCTTTCATGGGCCATAAAGCCGCCGATGGTGTCGATCAGGCGGCGGCAGTCATCCTCGGTGCCGATGGTGATGCGCAGGCAGTCGGGCAGGTGATAGCCATCGACGCGGCGCACCAGAATCCCCGCCTCTCGCAGGGCGGCGTCACAGCGGCGCGCCTGTTCGGTGCTGGCAAAGCGGGCCAGCACAAAATTCGCATGGCTTTCGTCGCAGCCAATCCCCATCTGCACCAGCGATTGCCGCAGGAAATCGCGCAGGCGGGCGTTTTCATCGCGGCAAAAAGCGGTGAAATCGCGGTCCAGCACGGCGGCTTGCGCGGCATCCATCTGCGCATTCGACAGGTTGAACGGCTGACGGATACGCGCCAGCACCTCGATCAGCGGGCGCTGCGCATAGCCCCAGCCGATCCGTAACCCGCCAAGACCATAAATCTTGGAAAACGTCCGCGTCGCCAGCACATTCGGATAGGCGTCAGCCAAGGCGATGCCGGGATCATCGCAACCGGCGAACTCCATATAGGCGCCGTCATGGATCAGCAGAATATGCGGGGGCAGCGCAGCGGCCAGCCGGTCAAGCGCGGCGCTGTCCAGCATGGTGCCGGTCGGATTGCCGGGGTTGGTCACAAACACAACCCGCGTGCGGTCGGTGACGGCGGCCAGAATAGCGTCCACATCCACGCGCCGGTCGCGTTCCTCGACGATCACCGGCACGGCCCCCACGGCGCGGGCCAGGATCGGATACATGGAAAAGCCATGCCGGGTGATGATCGCCTCATCCCCCGCACCGACGAAAGCCTGCATCGCGAATTGCAGCACCTCGTCTGATCCGACGCCGCAGATGATCCGTTCCGGGTCCAGCCCGTGAACCTGCCCGATGGCCGCGCGCAAAGGCCCGTGATCGGTGGCCGGATAGCGGTTCAGCGCGGTCGCCGCCGCCTCGAACGCGGCCTGCGCGGCGGGGCTGCACCCATGCGGATTTTCGTTCGCCGACAGTTTCAGCACATGGTCATGCCCGGCAATCTTCGCCTCGCCGCTGACATACAGCGCGATGTCCATGATGCCGGGCTTGGGCACAAGGGCGGATTGATCTGACATGAGACACGCCTTTCCTGACAGGATGCCCCCTTTAACGGCGCGCAGGGGGCAATCGCAAGCACCGTCAGCCGGGCCGCATATAGCGGATAAACGGCGTGCGCTGCCCCACCCGGTCATACAACATCCGCCCGGCATAATTATCCTCGGCGGTCAGCCAATAGACGGTCGGAACCCCGGCCAGATCAGCCGCCCGGTAAACCGCTTCGATCAAGGCCCGGCCCACGCCCCGCCCGCGTGCATCCGGCGCGGTGAACAGGTCTTGCAGATAACATACCCCTTCGGGCCGCCACAGGTTCGGATGGTAAACGTAATGCACCAACCCCAACAGACACCCGCCATCCTCGGCCACAAGCCCGTGAAAATCCCCACCCGTCAGCCGCGCGAAAGCCTGATCGTAGAACGACCCGGCCAAGCCCTCGCGCCGATAAAAGGCATGATAGCCCTCATAAAGCCGCTGCCACGCCGCGCGATCCTCTGGCGCAACCGACCGAACCCGAACCATGCCACACCTGTCTTTCGTTTGAAAATATCCCGGGGGTCCGGGGGCTGGCCCCCGGACCGGCCTCGCCTAACGCCCCTGACGCCGCGCCATAAAGGCCAGCCGCTCGAACAGCGCCACATCCTGTTCATTCTTCAACAGCGCGCCATGCAGACGCGGCAGCATCTGGTCGGGGGCCTTTTTCAGATCCTCGGGCGCCAGATCTTCGGCCAGAATCAGCTTCAGCCAATCCAGAAACTCGCTGGTCGATGGCTTTTTCTTCAGCCCCGGAACCTCGCGCAGCTCGATGAACTGGCGCAGCGCCTCGTCCAGCAGGCGCGGCTTCAGGCCGGGGTAATGCACCTCGACGATCTGCTTCAGCGTTTCGGCGTCGGGAAAACGGATATAGTGGAAAAAGCACCGGCGCAGGAATGCATCGGGCAGTTCCTTTTCGTTGTTCGAGGTGATGATGACCACCGGGCGCTGACGGGCGCAGATGGTTTCGCCGGTCTCGTAAACGTGAAACTCCATCCGGTCCAGTTCCTGCAACAGATCGTTGGGGAACTCGATGTCGGCCTTGTCGATCTCGTCGATCAGCAAAACCACACGGCCCTCGGCCTCGAAGGCCTGCCACAGCTTGCCGCGCCGGATATAATTGGCCACATCGTGAACCCGCGCATCGCCCAGCTGGCTGTCGCGCAGCCGCGATACGGCGTCGTATTCATAAAGCCCCTGCTGCGCCTTGGTGGTTGATTTCACATGCCATTCCAGAATCGGCAAGCCCATGGCGGCGGCCACCTGCCGGGCCAGTTCGGTCTTGCCGGTGCCGGGTTCGCCCTTGACCAGCAGCGGGCGTTCCAATGTGACGGCGGCGTTCACCGCGACGGCAAGATCTGGCGGAGCAACGTAATTTTCGGTTCCTTCAAAGCGCACCAGCAGCCCCTTTCTTGCCTTGTGACGCGGCGAAACCTAGCCGGACGTTGCGCCCCCCGCAACCTTCGCGCAAAGGTCAGGGCAATTGACCCGTGACAAGCGGTGATCCATCCGTTAAGCGGGCGGCGGAAACGCGGACCAGTGCACGGCATCAGCCGGAGGTGTTATGAAAGCCCAGACCTTCCTGCCGCAGGATTACCGTCCCGCCGAGGACGAGCCGTTCATGAATGATCGGCAGCTTGAATATTTTCGTCGCAAGTTGCAGGCGTGGAAGCAGGAACTGCTGGATCAGTCCGCCGAGACGCTGGAAGGTTTGCAAGACAGCGCCCGCAATGTCCCCGACCTTGCTGACCGCGCGTCCGAGGAAACCGACCGCGCCATCGAGTTGCGCACCCGCGACCGTCAGCGCAAGCTGGTGTCGAAAATCGACGCAGCCCTGCGCCGCATCGACAATGGCGAATACGGCTATTGCGAGATGACCGGGGAACCGATCAGCCTGAAACGTCTCGACGCCCGCCCCATCGCCACCATGACGCTTGAGGCGCAGGAAAAGCACGAACGCAAGGAACGTGTGCATCGCGACGACTGATGGCGGGGTGGCGGTCGGCTGATCTGCCTTCTCGCCCCTGACGCTGCTGCGGCAGGGGGGGCACCTGAGCGGCTGTCACGGAACCGGCTTTGCCAACGGGTAAGCAGACCGGCGGTGCGGCGCATATGCCGCAGACCGCTGCGCTTGCCGCACCCCAGTCCAAGGGTTACGCTGCGGCATGACCAGCACTCGACCCTCATCATTGCGCAACCGCCCCGTCACCATCATCGGCGCAGGGGTGGCCGGGCTGACCGCCGCCACCGCATTGGCGCAGCGGGGCGCACAGGTGACAGTGCTGGAACAGGCCGATGCGCTGCGCGAAGTCGGCGCGGGGCTGCAAATCTCGCCCAATGCGGGCCGGGTGCTGGCGGCGCTTGGGCTGGCCGAGGCGGCGGATGCCGTGTCGCTGCGCTCGAACGGGGTGCGGATGCACAGCGCCGCCGGACGGCGGCTGGTGCAGCTTGACCTGCCCGCACGCCAGCCCGACGCACCGTTCCGCCTGTTCCACCGCGCCCGGCTGGTCGAGATGCTGGAACAGGCCGCGCGCGACGCAGGGGCACAGATTCGCCTGAACACCCCGGTCGAGGAACTGCCCACAGCGCCGCTGCTGATCGGGGCGGACGGGCTGCGCAGCATGGTGCGCGCGGCGCTGAACGGCCCGGCGCGGCCCTTCTACACCGGCCAGACCGCATGGCGGATGCTGATCCCCGACGATGGCACAGCGCCCTGGGCCGACCTGTTCATGGGACCGGGGCGGCATCTGGTCAGCTATCCCCTGACCGGAGGGCTGCGCAATATCATCGCCGTGCTGGCCCGCCCGCATTGGAAATCCGAGGGCTGGTCCTATGCCGACAGCCCCGCCAACCTGCGCCGTGCCTTTGCCGGCTTTGGCGGGCCGGTGCCGGGCTGGCTGGCGCAGGTGCAGGAAACCGGAGTCTGGGGCCTGTTCCGCCACGATGTCGCCCGACGCTGGCACGACGACAGCCGCGTTATCATCGGCGATGCCGCCCATCCGACGCTGCCCTTCATGGCGCAGGGCGCCGCGATGGCAATCGAGGACGCCTGGCAACTGGCCGCCTGTCTGGACGCCGACGCCGATCAGCCCGCCGCGCTGGCCCGGTTCCAGTCGCTGCGGCAGGATCGCTGCACCCGCATCGTCGCCGCCGCCAGCCGCAATGCCACCGCCTATCACCTGCAAGGCCCCGCCGCACTGGCGGCCCGTATCGGGCTGCGCGGCATCGGGCGCTTTGCCCCCGACCGTCTGGCGGGGCAATTCGACTGGATCTACGGCTACGATCCATGCGCCGTGGCCTGATGGCTTCCTGTTTGCCTAAATACGCAAAATCCGGCCGTGCCGCACGATCCCTTGCCCGCGCCCCTTGCACAGGCTATCACGCCTAACCAATCCGACCCAAAGGCACGAACCCATGCGCGCAGAAACTCAGGCCACCATTGAAGCGATCCGCAAATCGCTGATCCTGCTTGCTCAACGCATGGATTGGGACACGGCGCCGCACCGGCTGGAAGAAATGAATGCCATGATCGAGGATGGCGACCTGTGGTCCGATCCGGCCCGCGCGCAGAAACTGATGCGCGACCGGCAGGCGCTGTCGGATGCGGTCGAAACCTATCGCCGGCTGAGCCAGGACCTTGATGACAATGCCGAATTGATCGAACTGGGCGAGGCCGAGGGCGATGACGAAGTGGTGGCCGAGGCCGAGGCGGCGCTGAAATCCCTGCGCGAAACCGCTGCGCAAAAGGAACTGGAGGCCCTGCTGAACGGCGAGGCCGATGGCAATGACACCTTTCTGGAAATCAACGCGGGCGCGGGTGGCACGGAAAGTTGCGACTGGGCCTCGATGCTGGCGCGGATGTATGTTCGCTGGGCCGAAAAGCGCGGCTATCAGGTTGAACTGATTTCCGAAAACGCCGGAGACGAGGCGGGTATCCGCAGCGCCGCCTATAAGATCAGCGGGCATAATGCCTATGGTTGGCTGAAATCCGAAAGCGGCGTTCACCGGCTGGTTCGGATCAGCCCCTATGACAGCGCGGCGCGGCGGCATACGTCTTTTTCGTCGGTCTGGGTCTATCCGGTTGTCGATGATAACATCGAAATTACCATTCCCGACAACGACATACGGATCGATACCTATCGGTCGTCGGGGGCGGGCGGGCAGCACGTCAACACCACCGATTCCGCCGTGCGGATCACGCACCTGCCGACCGGGATCGTTGTCACCAGCAGCATGAAATCGCAGCACCAGAACCGCGAGGCGGCGATGAATGCCCTGCGGTCGCGGCTGTATCAGGTCGAGCTGGATCGCCGGAATGCGGCCATCAACGCGCAGCATGACGCCAAGGGCGATGCGGGTTGGGGCAACCAGATCCGGTCTTATGTGCTGCACCCTTATCAGATGGTGAAAGACCTGCGCACATCCGAGGAAACCAGCGATACGCAGGGTGTTCTGGACGGCGATCTGGATGCGTTCATGGCCGCGACTCTGGCGATGGATGTGGCGGGCAAGAGCCGGGCCGAGGCCAACGCCGAGGACTGATGCTCTGCCGTGCCGGGTGGCGCGGTTGTGATGCGTATTTATCACAAACAGGAAGCATGGGGGCGCGCAACGGCTGCGGGCGTTGCGGTGCTGTGCCTTGCGCAACGCTGATGCGTTTGGGGCAGGGAATGCTGGGTTTTTCGCTGCACAGACCGTGCACCGGGTGTACACAAGCTGTGCACAAACTGTGCACAGCCTGTCGGGGTTTTCAGCGTTTTTCTGTCGCCAGATGCAGCGCGAGGCCGGGCAGCACTGTTGCCATCAGCCAGCGCCCAGCCGGGATGGCGGGCCAGAAACAGCGCCACGGCCCCTGCGCCAAGCGCGATCATTGCGTTCATGGTGATGCTGATCGAGATTTGCATCGTGGCCAAGGTCAGCGATTGTGCCAGCACCGATCCGCTGCCCGGCTGGATGAACTGCGGCAGCGCGACTGATATATCGCCGCGATCTTAAGCTTCAGCAGGTTGGTGACAAAGCCCATGAGGAACAGCCGTCGGACGCTGTCATGGGGCAGGGTGCGCGGGGCAAGGACCGCTTGCGCGCCGGGGCGCAGCGCCTGTCAGGCCCGCCGCAGCAGATAGGCCGCGCCGAGCAGCCGCAGCGCGTCATAGGCTCGGGGCACCTGGCATGACCAGCGCGGTGATTCCGAAGGCCGCGCTGAGCATGTAGGACACGAAACTCAGGGGATTCGGGCCTGCGAGATCAGGGCGAAGGCGATCAGGCGGGTGGATCGGGCATTGTGACCTCGGCGGCGGGGGTGCGGCCGCGAGGCTGGTGTCTGGTATCCGGGCGGCGATGGGCGGGTTGGGGGATGCGTATTTATTACAAACAGGAAGCATGGGTGCGTGCGGGGTGTCGGTTTGCGCGGCCGTGCGGTGCCTGGCAACCTGTTGTGATATTCGGCGGGGCGGGTGCCGGATTGGCTGTTTGTCAGGCCCGGATCGGCGCGACCGGTTGGCGGGGCTTGCGAAGGTTTTCACAAAGCTGGGCGGCTGTGCCGAAGCTCTTGTCCGGGTGGCGTCATATCGGACGCAACGGAAACCGGCTTTGCCGCGTTCAATCTTTGCGCTGAATCGCGGCATGGTTTAACCGGCATCCTGCCACCCCCCAAAACGGAGACCGCAGCATGAAAGACAAATACATCAACCTTGCCCTGCAAGGCGGTGGCGCGCATGGGGCCTTTACCTGGGGGGTGATCGACCGGCTGCTGGACGAGGACTGGCTGCATATCGAGGGGATCACCGGCACCTCGGCCGGGGCGATGAACGGTGCCGCGCTGAAGGCCGGGCTGGCGGCGGGGGCCGGGGCCGGGCGGCGCGCGGCGCGGGTGAACCTGGCGCATCTGTGGTCTGAGGTCGGGCAGGCCAGCGACAACCGCGTGGTGCGCTGGCTGCATTCGATGTTCCCGGTTCCGCGCCAGTTCGAGCGGATGGCCGAGATATTTTCGCCCTTTGCCTGGATGGACAATCTGACGCGCTTTGTCAGCCCCTATGATTACGGTCCGTTCTATGTGAATCCGCTGGGCTCGATCCTGAAGACGCTGCCCTACCCGGATTTCGGCACGGACAAGGGGCCGCAGTTCTTTGTGACGGCCACCAATGTCCGCACCGGGCGGGTCAAGATCTTCACCGGCGATCAGGCGACGCCGGATGCGGTGATGGCCTCGGCCTGTTTGCCGACGCTGTTTCGCGCGGTCGAGATCACCGACCCGGCCACCGGCATTTCCGAAGCCTATTGGGACGGCGGTTATTCCGGCAATCCGGCGCTGTTTCCGCTGTATACCCCCGATCTGCCGCGCGACATCGTGATCGTGAACATCAACCCGATGCGGCGCGACAACCTGCCCAAGACGCCCGCGGCGATTCAGGACCGGCTGAACGAGGTCAGCTTTAACGCGGCGCTGTTGTCGGAATTGCGGGCGATCAACTTTGTCAAACGGCTGTTTCAGGAACGCCGCGCCGCCAGCCGCCGCATTGGCGAGCTGAAGCTGTTCGACATGCTGAACGGTCTGTTCGACGAAAGGCGGCTGGCGAACCAGCAGATGAAGGATGTGCTGGTTCACATGATTCTGGACGACGAGCTGATGACGAATCTGACCGCGCGCACCAAGATCATGCCCGATCCCGGCCTGCTGGGGCAGATGATGGCCTGCGGTCAGGACGCCGCCGACCGCTGGCTGGACCAGAACGCCGATGCGCTGAATCGGCGCGATACGGTCGATCTGTCGGCGCTGTTTACCTGAGGGGCGTGGCGGTTTCCGGCGTGGCGGGCGGGGTCGGGTAAACCAGCCCGGCCGAGATAATCAGCTTGGCCGCGTCCTCGATGCTCATATCCAGCAGGATGACGTCGCTGGCGGGGACATAGAGCAGAAAGCCGGTGGTCGGGTTGGGGGTGGTCGGCATGAACACCGCCAGCATCGGCTGGTCGTTCAGCGCGGCGATTTCGCCCTTGGCCGGGCCGGTGACAAAGGCCAGTGCCCAGACCTCTTTGCGCGGGTATTCGATCAGGCAGGCGCGGTCAAAGCGCGCCTCGGACTGTGACAGGATGGTTTCGGCGATCTGTTTCAGCCCGCCATAGACGGATCGCACGATGGGCATCCGGTCCACGATGCGTTCGCCGGTGCGGATCAGGTTGCGCCCGGCCCAGCCCTTGGCCAGCCAGCCGATCAGCACGGTAAAGGCCAGAAACAGCACCACGCCGACGCCGCGCAGCGGGATGCCGATGTAATGTTCGGGTCGCCAGCGGTTCGGCACCAGCGGCAGCACCCAGCCGTCGATCCAGCCGGTCAGCGTCCAGATCAGCCAGACGGTGATGCCGATGGGCGCGACCACGATCAGCCCGGCCAGAAAAGAGGATCGCAGCGCCGCCAAAACGCCGCGCCGGGCAGCGGGCGGAGGGGCAAGCGGCGGCAGGTTGTCGGGGTGTCGCATCGCTGGCCTTTGTGTGCTGGGGCAGGGGCGGTCAGTCGTCGCAGGTCCGTCGTCGCAGGGCGGGCAAAGAAAAACGGCGGCCCCGCAAGGCCGCCGCTGTGTCAGGTCAGCGCCGCTTGCAGCGCCTCGGCCCTGTCGGTGCGTTCCCAACTGAATGCCGTGGCCCCGTTCAGCGCATAGGGCTGGCGGCCAAAGTGGCCATAGCTGGCGGTCGGGCGATAGATCGGGTGCAGCAGATCCAGATCGCGGATGATGGCGAAGGGGCGCAGATCGAACACGTCGCGCACGGCGGCCACGATGCGGTCGTCGGCCACGGTGCCGGTGCCAAAGCTGTTGAGCGAGATCGAGGTCGGCTGCGCCTCGCCGATGGCATAGCTGACCTGAATCTCGCAGCGTTTGGCCAGCCCGGCGGCGACGATGTTCTTGGCGATCCAGCGCCCGGCATAGGCGGCAGAGCGGTCGACCTTGGACGGGTCTTTGCCGGAAAACGCGCCGCCGCCGTGGCGGGCCATGCCGCCATAGCTGTCCACGATGATCTTGCGCCCGGTCAGGCCGCAGTCGCCCACCGGGCCGCCGATGACGAAAGTGCCGGTGGGGTTGATGAAATACTTGGTCCGCTCCGACAGCCATTCGGCGGGCAGCACGGGGCGGATGATATGTTCCATCACCGCGTCGCGCAGGTCGTTCTGGCTGATGTCGGGGTTGTGCTGGGTGGACAGCACCACCGCGTCGACTCCGGCGGGGTGGCCCTGATCGTCGTAATGGAACGTCACCTGCGATTTCGCATCGGGGCGCAGCCATGCCAGCGTGCCGTCGCGGCGCACCTGCGACTGACGTTCGACCAGCCGGTGGGCATAGGTGATCGGGGCGGGCATCAGCACATCGGTTTCATCCGAGGCATAGCCGAACATCAGCCCCTGATCGCCCGCGCCCTGTTCCTCCAGGCTGGCGCGATCGACGCCCTGATTGATGTCGGGCGACTGCTTGCCGATGATGTTGATGACGGAACAGGTGTTGCCGTCGAAACCCACGTCGGACGAGGTATAGCCGATGTCGTTGATGACGCCGCGCACGATGCCTTCCAGATCAACCCATGCCGATGTGGTGATCTCGCCCGAGATGATCGCCACGCCGGTTTTCACCATGGTTTCGCAGGCGACGCGGGCGCGCGGGTCCTGGGCGATGATGGCATCCAGAACGGCATCGCTGATCTGATCGGCGATCTTGTCGGGGTGGCCTTCCGAGACGGATTCGGATGTGAACAGGGAATATTCGGTCATGTCAGTAACGATAATGTTCCGATTTGAAGGGGCCTTGCGGCGTGACGCCGATATAGTCGGCCTGTTCACGCGACAGTTCGGTCAGCTTGACGCCGATGCGGTCCAGATGCAGCCGCGCGACTTTTTCATCCAGCGCCTTGGGCAGGATATAGACGCCGGGGGCGTAGTCGTCGCCCTTGGTCCACAGCTCGATCTGGGCCAGCACCTGATTGGTAAAGCTGGCCGACATCACGAAACTGGGGTGGCCGGTGGCATTGCCGAGGTTCAGCAGGCGGCCCTGGCTTAGCAGAATGATGCGATTGCCCGAAGGCATTTCGATCATGTCCACCTGATCCTTGATATTGGTCCATTTGTGGTTGCGCAGGCTGGCGACCTGAATTTCATTGTCGAAATGGCCGATATTGCCGACGATGGCCATGTCTTTCATCTCGCGCATGTGTTCGATGCGGATCACGTCGCGGTTGCCGGTGGTGGTCACGAAAATGTCGGCGGTGGCGGCCACGTCTTCCAGCAGGACGACCTCGAACCCGTCCATCGCGGCCTGAAGGGCGCAGATCGGGTCAACCTCGGTCACTTTGACGCGGGCACCGGCCCCGGCCAGCGATGCGGCGCTGCCCTTGCCGACGTCGCCATAGCCGCAGACGACCGCGACCTTGCCGGCCATCATGACATCGGTGGCGCGGCGGATGCCATCGACCAGCGATTCCTTGCAGCCGTATTTGTTGTCGAATTTCGATTTGGTCACGCTGTCGTTGACGTTGATCGCCGGGAAGGGCAGCAGGCCGCGCTTGTGCAGGTCATACAGGCGATGCACGCCGGTGGTGGTTTCCTCGGACACGCCGCGGATGGCGTCGCGCTGTGCGGTGAACCAGCCGGGGCTGGCGGCAAGGCGGCGCTTGATCTGGGCGAACAGGGCCTCTTCTTCCTCGGACGTCGGGGTCTCGATCAGGGCGGTTTCGCCCGCCTCGACCCGCGCGCCCAGCAGGATATACATGGTCGCATCGCCGCCATCGTCCAGAATCATGTTGGCATGGCCGTCGAACTGGAAGATCTGGTCGGTATAGGACCAGTATTCGGTCAGCGTTTCGCCCTTGATGGCAAAGACCGGCACGCCCGATGCGGCAATCGCCGCCGCCGCGTGATCCTGCGTGGAATAGATGTTGCACGATGCCCAACGCACCTGCGCCCCAAGCGCCACCAGCGTTTCGATCAGCACGGCGGTCTGGATGGTCATGTGCAGGCTGCCCGCGATCCGCGCGCCCTTGAGCGGCTGTGCATCGCCGTATTCCGCCCGCAGCGCCATCAGGCCCGGCATCTCGGTTTCCGCAATGTCCAGTTCCTTGCGGCCAAATTCGGCCAGGCTGATGTCGCGGATAATATGGTCGGTCACAGCAGGCTCCTGTCCTTGTCGGATCATTCGCGCCGGGCATAGCCCAACAGGCCCGCAACCGAAAGAGGCAATGGCCGCGCCGCCATTTATGCAGTTAATGTTGCATATAGTGCAATATATGCCCAATCATATAGGTTGGACCGCCCGGAATTTCCCGCTATACGGGCGAGGTGACGGAGAACAAGCGCAGTATCTGCCAGCGCCAGCCCCACAAATATCGGCGTCTGCCCATGTTCGTTACCAGGTTTTCCAAAGTTTTTGCTTGCTTCTCCGTCACATAATCATCAATTTGCATTGAATGCAGATAAATTGCCCGACTCGCCCGTTTATGTGCGTGCTTATGGCGGGGCGGGGCGGTCAAATCGTGACTGGCCAAGGATATTGCCGCTGTCATCGACGGTCAGCCGGCACACGCGCGTTCCATATTGAAACACCAGCCGCCAGCGCCCGGCGTCGGTCCCTTCGCCGCGTTCGCAGCGGGTTGCAATTTGCCCGGCGCGCATCAGGTCGCGGAACGCCTGCTGCGTCAGATCGAAGGCAGCGGCGGGGATGGCGGCATCCACGGTAAAGGGGGGCAGGTCAGGCGGTGTCATCGGTCGTGTCGCCGTCATCGTCGCTGCGGCCGCGAAAGCCGGTGGCGACCACGAATTTTTCGCTGGAATCGCTGCGGCTGGCCGGGGGTTTGACGTTGGCGACCTTTTCAAAGTTGCGTTTGAGGATCGCCTGCATTTCGGTTTCCGCGCCGCCCGACAGCACCTTGGCGACAAAGGTGCCGCCCGGTTCCAGCACGTCAAAGGCCAGTTGCGCCGCCGCCTCGACCAGGGCCACGATGCGCAGGTGGTCGGTGCCCTTGTGGCCGGAACTGGCCGCCGCCATATCCGACATCACCACATCGGCGCGCCCGCCCAGCCACGCCTTTACCTTGTCGTCGGCGCCGTCTTCCAGAAAATCGAGCTGGTGGATTTCGGCCCCCGCGATCGGGTCCACCTCTTGCAGATCGACGCCCAGAACGGTGCCGCGCGGCTTGCCGGATTTTTCGCCCAGGGCATTCACGCGCGCCACCGCCACCTGACACCAGCCGCCCGGCGCGCAGCCCAGATCGACCACGCGCGCGCCGGGTTTCAGAAAGCCGTATTTGTCATCCAGTTCCAGTATCTTGAACGCCGCCCGCCCGCGATAGCCCTCGCGCTTGGCGCGGGCGACGTAGGGGTCGTTCAACTGCCGTTCCAGCCACAGCTTGGACGACAGCTTGCGCCCCTTGGCGGTTTTCACCCGCACCCGCAGGTCGCGCTGTCCGCGCCCCGATGATTTGCCGGTGCGGCTGCCTTTGCCGGTTGTCGTCATCAGCCCGTTCCTTCCATTCCGTCCGCCGTCAGCACGCCATCGCGCGCCATCTGGGCATAAAGCAAGCCTTCGCGCAGGCCACGGTCCGCGACCGACAGCCGCGTGGTGGGCCAGATCCGCATCAGCGTTTGCAGGATCGCCGCGCCCGACATGATAAGCGCGTGGCGTTCGCGGCCGATGCGCGGGTCGGTGCGGCGACCTTCGGGGCCAAGCGCCAGATAGGACCGGATCACCTTGTCGATCTGGTCGGTGGTCATGCTGAGGCCGTCCACCTTGTTGCGGTCATACCGGCGCAGGCCCAGATGGCTGGCCGCCACCGTCGTCACCGTGCCCGAGGTGCCGATGATCTGGAACGAGGGCGAGGGCGTGTCATAGGCATAGGGCGCGAAGCCCGACAGCATTTCTTCGAAATACCAGCTCATCAGGGCAAAGCGGCCCTGATCGTCCTCGACATCGGCGAACTGGTCGCGCAGCGTCGCCACACCCAGCGGCACGCTGATCCAGTCCACCACCCGCGCGCCGCCGGGCTGCGGGTTGCCGAACCCGTCGGCCAGCGCCAGAATCGCGCGCGAGCGTTTCGCCGGCTCGACGTCTTCGAGGTCGATCCAGACCAGTTCCGTCGATCCGCCGCCGATGTCCACGACCAGCAGTTGTTCGGTCTGCCGGCTGACCAGCGGCGCGCAGGAAATGACGGCCAGCCGGGCCTCTTCCTCGGCCTCGATGATTTCGACGGGCAGGCCGGTTTCGCGGCGGATCATGCGCAGGAAATCGCGGCTGTTGCGGGCGCGGCGGCAGGCTTCGGTGGCGACCAGCCGCATCCGGGCCACGCCATGCGTTTCCAGCTTGCGGCGGCAGACCTGAAGCGCGTGAACGGTGCGCGCCATCGAACTGCGGGACAAGCGCCCCGAAGCCTCCAGCCCGTGACCAAGCTGCACGGGCTTGGAAAAGCTGTCCACGACCTGAAACTGATTGCCGCGCGGTCGCGCAATCAGCATCCGGCACGAATTTGTTCCAAGGTCCAGCGCAGCATAAAGCTGCCCGTCCTCGGGGTTGCGGGTGCCAGAAGGCTCGACCGTGGGTTTCGGGAACGCGTCCGCACCCGCGGGACGCCTGGGCGCCATGGCAACGCCCTCCGATCTCAAGTTACTGAAAACGTAGCGGCTGACGTGGCGGCCTTCAAGGGCGTGTCGCTCATCAAAGTGATGAAAAGGTTTCATGGCCGGAACGGTTGCGGGTCTGCGGCAAAATCGCCAGAACGGCGGCGCAGGTCGCAAAATCCCCGCCATGGTCGCAACTGACACGCAGGGCCGCGCGACCGCCGATTAGGTGGGTGGCACAAGGGGGAACCGCATGTCCGAACTGACGCTGGTATTTTGGCGCGACATTCCTGCTCAGGTCACTCTGGGCAAAGGGCGGTCGGCGCAGCGCGTCATTCTGGCCGAACGGTTCGAAAAGGCCATCGACCGCGCGGCCATGAAGGCGGGTCTGTCCGGCAGCGACGCTTATCTGAACGAATGGCGTCGCGTCACCGTGCCGGGCGACGACCCGCAGGCCGAAGCCGCCCGGATCGAGGCAGAGTATGACGACGACCGTTTGCGGGCGCTGATTGCCCGCGACGGATTTGCCACCTGATCTGAAAGGCCGTTAGAATGTCGTTGATGCCATTCCGAGTAACTACTTCCCGCGCCGATGTGCCGCTGGCCGATTTCCTGCAAGGTGCCTCGATCGAGGTGATGCCGCGCACGGCTGCCGGTGTGGCCGATTTCCGCGCCATCCTGCCCGCCGGGACGCAGGTCTTTGTCGCGCATATCGACGGCACCGCCCAAGCCGATATGGTGGCCACCGTCGCCCGGCTGGCGGCCGAGGGCATGGCGCCCGTGCCGCACATCCCGGCGCGCATCGTGCCGGATCGCGCCACGCTGGCCGACTGGATCGCCGCCTATCGCGATGCCGGGGCCGACCGCGTGCTGCTGCTGGGCGGCGGTCTGGCTGCGCCGCGCGGCGCATTTGCCGATTCGATGCAATTGCTGGACACCGGCCTGTTCGGCGATTTCAAGACGCTGTTCGTCGCCGGCCACCCCGAGGGCAACCGCGACATCGACCCCGGCGGCGGCGAGGCCGAGGTGATGCGCGCCCTGCGCTGGAAGGCCGATTTTGCCGAACGCACCGGCGCGGATATGCAGATCGTCACCCAGTTCTGTTTCGAGGCGCAGCCGGTGATCGACTGGGCCGCGCGCTTGCAGGCGGCGGGTCTCGATCTGCCGATCCGCATCGGCGTGGCTGGCCCGGCCAAGCTGCAAACCATGCTGAAATTCGCCATCATGTGCGGCGTCGGCCCCTCGCTGCGGGTGCTGCAACGGCGTGCCCGCGACGTGACCAAGCTGCTGGTTCCCTATGAACCCAACGATTTCGCCGCCGCGCTGGCCCGGCACAAGGCCGCGAACCCGGATTTCCCGGTGATCGCCGCGCATATCTTCCCCTTGGGCGGGATTACCGCCAGCACCGACTGGCTGGCCCGCGCCAGCGCCGATTGAAAGGAGCATCATGACCCGCACCGTTTTGGAATCCGCCACGAAAACCGTCACCATCGGCTTTGACGAGCCGTTCTGCGTTATCGGCGAACGCATCAACCCCACGGGCCGCAAAAAGCTGGCGGCCGAGTTGGAGGCCGGGGATTTTTCCACCGTCGAAAAGGACGCGCTGGAACAGGTCGCCTGCGGCGCGGCGGTTCTGGATATCAACGCGGGCGTTGTTTACAACAGCAACCCCAACCCGAACGAGACCGAGCCGCCCCTGATGCGCAGGATGATCGAGCTGGTGCAGGGGCTGGTCGATGTGCCGCTGTGCATCGATTCCAGCGTGCCCGGCGCGCTGGAGGCCGGGCTGGCCGTCGCCAAGGGCCGCCCGCTGGTCAACAGCGTCACGGGTGAGGAAGACCGGCTGGAACTGGTTCTGCCGCTTGTCAAGAAATACAACGTGCCGGTCGTGGCGATTTCCAACGACGACACCGGCATCAGCGAAGACCCCGAGGTGCGCTTTGCCGTGGCGAAAAAGATCGTCGAACGCGCCGCCGATTTCGGCATTCCCGCGCATGACATCGTGGTTGACCCGCTGGTGATGCCGGTCGGGGCGATGGCGACGGCGGGGCAGCAGGTGTTCGCTCTGGTCCGCAAGCTGCGCGATGAACTGGGCGTGAACACCACCTGCGGCGCGTCGAACATCAGCTTTGGCCTGCCCAATCGGCACGGGATCAACGCCGCCTTTCTGCCGATGGCCATTGGCGCGGGCATGACCAGCGCCATCATGAACCCGGTCCGCCCCGCCGAGATGGAGGCGATCAAGGCCGCCAACATGCTGATGAACCACGACCCGAACGGCGGCGACTGGATCAGGTTCTCGCGCGTGATCGAGGCGGTTCACGGCGGCACCCCCTTTGCCGAAGCCGCGCAGGCGGTATCGGCGGCCAGTGCGGGCCGTCGCGGCGGGCGTCGTCGCGGCTGATCGGCGCGGCCGTTGTTGCGGGGGGGGCGGTCATCATCGGATGGCCGCCCTTTTTGCCGGGGGCTGGTCGGTCGGGCGGCTTAGCCGGCGTTGTCCAGTTCCGTCTGCGGTCTGCGGAAACTGTCGGGCAGGCGCCCGGTGCGGGCGACGAAGGCGCGGGTAAAGTGCGCCAGCCCGGTATAGCCCAGATCCCGCGCGATTTCGGCCAGCGGCTGCGGCGTGTCGCGCAGCAGGTGGACGGCGGTTTCGTGGCGCAGGTCGTGGATCAGTTCGATGGCCCGCCGTCCGCGCGTCTGACGGCAGGCGCGATCCAGCGTGGCGGTGCTGACGCCCATGGCTTCGGCCAGTTCGCCGACCGTGCGCCCGCCGCCCAGTTCCGCCGCCGCCAGTTGCATGAAGCGATCAACCAGCGGCAGATTCGGCAGGCTGTGCGTCAGCGCCGCAGGCTGGCGCATGGGCGGGTCCAGCCGCGACAGGCGCACCGCCAGCAGGCCCAGATGGCAGGTCACGGCGGCGCGGGCATCGGTGGTGTCGCGCGCCGCCTCGACCGCCAGATCGGACAGCGTGACCTGCAAGGCATGGGCGTTGTCGCCGATGCTGCCCAGCACCGGATGGCCGGGCAGGGCGGGCGTCAGATCGGTGCAAAGGTCCGGCCCAATCAACAGAACATGCCCCCGCGCCTGACCCAGGGGCAGGGTGGCAAAGCCGGTGCCGACCGGCAGAAACTGCACCGAGCCGGGGCCAAGGATCAGGCGGCGGCGCGGGAAATCCAGTTGCAGCGCCCCGCCCGTCACCCAGATCAGCACATGATCGACGCGGGTGCGCGGCTGCGGTGGCGTGCTGCGCGCGCCCCAGATGAACCCTTCGAGCGGCAGCAGGCGCAGCCCGCCCGGCCGCGGCACCGGGCGCTGCGCCACCGGCCGGTCCTGCACCGGCAGAACCGCTGCTGCGCCATCATGTTCGGCGGGCGCCACGGGCGTGGGCGGCGTGGCGGGCACGGCGCGGGGATAGAGCGCCCGCCCCTCGGGGATGAAAGCGGCGGTGATATTGGCGCGCGCAAGCCTGCCGCCGGCGATCTGTTCGGCGGGCAGGCTGACACCGGATTGGGCCAGCCCCTTGAACCGGCTGGGCGTAAAGGGCCACCCGTCACCGGAAAAGATGCGACCTGCGTCGGGCGTGTGCATGGCCATTGGCAACCCATGATTGCGCTGTCTTCGGCGGATTATTGCCGATTGAGCGTCGCTCACCAAGGGCTATTTGCATAAAATGTCAATGATCCCCGTTCTGTTGCGCGGTTGACGCAGTGGGAACCTTGCGTCACCCGACCGGCCAGTTCTGCCAGCCTTTCATCCGCGCCCGAAACCAGCTTCGCTGCGATTTGGCATATTGGCGGGTAGCGATGATCGCGCGCCCGGTCGCGTCAGCCAGCGTCAGCTCGCCGTGCAGATGGGCGATCAGCTCGGGCGCGCCGATGGCCCGCGCCCATTGCGCGCGCGCGTCCCACAGCGGCAGCATGGCCCGCGCCTCGTCCAGCGCGCCGGTGGCCATCATGGCGCAAAAGCGGCGCTCGATCCGGTCCGCCAGCCAGTCGCGATCCGCCTGCACCACAAGGCGCGTGGCGGCTTCAGGGCCGATCAGCGGCGGCGGCGTTTCGGCCTGCCATTCGGCCAGCCCGCGCCCGGTGGCCTGCAACACCTCCCACGCGCGCTGGACGCGGGCGGGGTTCAGGCAGTCGATGCGGCCGCGCGTCAGCGGGTCCAGCGCCGCGACCATGGCGGCCAGCCCGCCCTCGCCCGCCAGCAGCGCATCGCCCTGCGCGCGGATGCCGGGCGGGACCGGCGGCACCCAGGCCAGCCCCTGAGTCAGCGCGGTCAGATACAGGCCGGTGCCGCCCACCACGATCAGCCGCTGCCCCGACGCGATCAGCGCGCGCATATCGGCCAGCCAGTCGCCCACCGAATAGGCCCGCCCCGGCGCGACATGCCCATACAGCCGGTGCGGCGCCTGCATTTCCTCGGCCGGCGAGGGGCGCGCGGTCAGGATTCGCCAGCACGACCAGATCTGCAAGGCATCGGCATTCACGATCACGCCGCCCTGCGCCTGCGCCACGGCCAGCGCCAGCGCAGACTTGCCGCTGGCGGTCGGACCGGCGATCAGCAGATGCCTGTCGGGCGGGATTTGGGAAATCTGTTGCGTCATGCCATCTTGCGTCCGGTTGAACCCGCGCCGGTTTTGCGACATTTTCCCGCCCAAGGGAACACAGGGGGCCAGAAAGATGACAGACACCAACGGGGCACGGCCCACCAGCTATAACCGCGTCATGCTGAAGATTTCCGGCGAGGCGCTGATGGGCGATCAGGGCTTTGGCCTGCATCCGCCCACCGTCGCCCGCATCGCCGATGAGGTCGAATCGGTCGCCAAGATGGGGGTCGAGGTGTGCATGGTCATCGGCGGCGGCAATATCTTTCGCGGCCTTCAGGGCAGCGCACAGGGGATGGAGCGCACCACCGCCGATTACATGGGGATGCTGGCCACGGTGATGAACGCGCTGGCCATGCAATCCGCGATCGAGGCCAAGGGCCTGCACTGCCGCGTCATCTCGGCCATCCGCATGGATGAGGTGTGCGAGCCTTACATCCGCCGCCGCGCCGTCCGCCATCTGGAAAAGAAACGGATCTGCATCTTTGCCGCGGGCACCGGCAACCCCTATTTCACCACCGACACCGCCGCGACGCTGCGGGCCAATGAAATGGGCTGCGAGGCGATCTTCAAGGGCACCAAGGTCGATGGCGTCTATGACAAAGACCCCAAGAAATTCCCCGATGCCAAGCGTTACAACGACGTATCCTACGACGAGGTGCTGCAAAAGCATCTGGGCGTGATGGATGCATCCGCCATCGCGCTGGCCCGCGACAACCGCCTGCCGATCATCGTGTTTTCGCTGGACGAACCGGGCGGCTTCCGCGCCATTCTGGCGGGCGAGGGCACCTATACCCGCGTGCATAACTGATTATGCGCCTGCGCGACCGGATCGGCCAGATCATCTATGGCAAGCGCGCCCAGGTGTTCATCACCGGCGTGATTCTGTTCAATGCCGTGGTGCTGGGGCTGGAAACCTCGGGCACGATCATGGCGCAGGCCGGTCCGCTGATCCTGCTGCTGGATTCGCTGTGTCTGGCGATCTTTGTCGCTGAAATCGCCGCCAAGATCACCGCCAGCGGCTGGCGCTTTTTCCGCGATGGCTGGAACCTGTTCGACTTTGCCGTGGTCGGCGTCGCCCTGATGCCGGCCACGCAGGGGCTGTCGGTGCTGCGCGCCTTGCGGGTGCTGCGGCTGCTGCGGGTGGTTTCGGTAACGCCGCGCCTGCGCCGCGTGGTCGAAGGTTTTCTGGCCGCGCTGCCGGGCATGGCCAGCGTCTTTTTGCTGATGGGGATCATCTTTTACGTCGGCGCGGTGATCGCGACCAAGCTGTTCGCCGCCGCCTTTCCCGAATGGTTCGGCGATCTGGGCAATTCGGCCTATACGCTGTTTCAGGTGATGACGCTGGAAAGCTGGTCGATGGGCATCGTCCGCCCGGTGATGGAAACCTACCCCTATGCCTGGCTGTTCTTTGTGCCGTTCATCCTTGTGACCACATTCGCGGTGATGAACCTTGTCGTCGGTCTGATCGTGAACTCGATGCAAGAGGCGCATCAGGAACAGGAAAGCGAAGCGACCGAGGCCTATCGCGATCAGGTGCTGGCCCGGCTGACCGAAATCGAAAAGCGCCTTGCCGCGCAGCAAAGCCCGCGCGACTGACCCGCCGGGCCGCTGGCATATGCGGCCCTGCTGGCGGGGGGGCTGAACCGCGCGCCGGGCTGACGGCAGGGAAGCCGTCGCCGGGCTTGCCCCCGGATGCGGGCGGCGTGTAATCAGGGCGAAACGCCGTCAACAAGGATCAACCGCCATGCGCATCTGTCAGGATCTTGCCGCCACCATCGGAAACACGCCGCTGATCCGGCTGAAGCGCGCCAGCGAGGAAACCGGCTGCGAGATTCTGGGCAAGGCCGAGTTCATGAACCCCGGCCAGTCGATCAAGGACCGCGCGGCGCTGTATATCATCCGCGACGCGGTGGCGCGCGGCGTGCTGAAGCCCGGCGGCACCATTGTCGAGGGCACGGCGGGGAACACCGGCATCGGGCTGGCGCTGGTCGGGGCCTCGATGGGATTTCGCTCGGTGATTGTCATTCCTGAAACGCAAAGTCAGGAAAAAAAGGACATGCTGCGGCTGGCTGGCGCGACTTTGGTCGAGGTGCCGGCTGCGCCCTACAAGAACCCGAACAACTATGTCCGCTATTCCGGCCGTCTGGCCGAGGAGCTGGCGAAAACCGAACCGAATGGTGCGGTCTGGGCGAACCAGTTCGACAATGTGGCCAACCGTCAGGCGCATTTCGAAACCACCGGGCCGGAAATCTGGGAACAGACCGGCGGCAAGGTGGATGGCTTTATCTGCGCTGTCGGGTCGGGCGGGACGCTGGCGGGGGTGGCGCAGGCGCTGCAACCCAAGGGCGTGAAGATCGGCCTTGCCGACCCCGAGGGGGCTTCGCTGCATTCCTTTTATACCGATGGCAGTTACGATGCGCCCGGCGGCTCGATCACCGAGGGGATCGGCCAGTCGCGCATCACCGCCAACCTTGAAGGGTTCACCCCCGATTTCAGCTGGCGGATCAGTGATGACGAGGCGCTGCCGATCCTGTTCGACATGCTGGAATACGAAGGGCTGTGCCTTGGCGGATCGTCGGGCATCAACGTCGCCGGGGCGATCCGTCTGGCGCGCGAGATGGGGCCGGGCCACACCATCGTGACGGTGCTGTGCGACTATGGCTCGCGCTATCAGACCAAGCTGTATAACCCGGAATTCCTGCGCGCCAAGGGGCTGCCGGTGCCGCAATGGCTGGTCGCCGACAAACCCGGAATGCCCGAAGTTTACGAGGACTGATCCCACATGTTCCGCCGCGCTTTTTCCGTCTTTCTGACGGTTCTTTTGCTATGGTCCGGTGCCGCGCTGGCGCAGCAGCAGGCCGAAACGCCGCAGATCGACTATGACGCGTGGAACAGGTTTGCCGAGCAGGCCGAAGATACGGTGGCCGCCGACACGGCGACCAATGCCGATCTGGCCGAGTTGCGGGCGCGCGTCGCATCGTGGCGCGAACAGTTTGCCGAAGGGCAGAACGTCAACGCCAGCCGCATCTCTACGGTGCGCGACCAGATCGAGGCCCTTGGCCCCGCACCCGCCGAGGGCGAAACCGAAGACGGGGAAATTGCCGAGCGCCGAACCGCGCTGAACACGCAACTGTCGGAATTGCAGGCCCCGCGCGTGGCCGCGAACGAGGCCCACAGCCGCGCCGATGCCATCGTGCGATCAATCGACACGCTCAGCGCGCAGCGGCAGGCGGGCGAGCTGGCCCGGCTGTCGCCCAGCCCGCTGAACCCGGCCAACTGGTCGGCGGCGTGGTCGGAATCGCTGCGGCTGATGACGGCCATCGCGTCAGATATGCAGGCGCGCGCGCAGGCCCGTGGAGGCTGGAACAATCTTCAGGGCAATCTGCCCAGCGTGCTGGGCTATCTGATCGCCGCCGTCGTCCTGTTAAGCGTGGGCCGGCGCTGGATTGATTCCCTGCCGACGCGCTTGTCCACGCAGACCTCGCTGCATTCGCGGGCGGTGACGGGTTTTGTGGTCTCGCTGGGGCAGATCGCCATTCCGCTGATCGGCATCGTGCTGGGTATCTCGGCGCTGCGCGCCACCGATATTTTCGGCGACTATACCACCCCGATTCTGCAAAGCGTTCCGGTGGCGGGGCTGATCCTGTTCGGCGGGCGCTGGATCGTGCGGCAGGCGTTTCCGCACACACCGATCGCCTATGCCACGCTGACCCTGCCCGACAAGAAACGCGACGCCGTGCGTCTGACTGCTACCATCCTTGCCGCGCTGGCGGCGCTGCACCATATCGCGGCGGCCTCGTTCCTGCCGCTGTCGGGCTTTAACGACGGCGGCAAGGCATCGGGCCAGATCCCGTTCGAATTCGACGAATCCGCTGCCGCCGCGCTGCATTTCGTGCTGATCGTGCCCGCCGCGCTGATGCTGTTCCGGCTGGGGAATATCCTGCGCAAGCTGCTGGTCTGGGATGGCACGGAACAGCCGCCCTATCGCGTGCGCATCCTGTCGCTGGCGGGGCGGATGTCGCGTGTGGTGGCGGTGGTGGCGGTGGTTGCCGCCGCTGCGGGGCTGGTCACGGGGGCCAATGCGCTGCTGTGGCCGTGGATTCTGTCGCTGGCGCTGATCTGTCTGCTGATCCTGTTGCAGGATTTCACCACCGACCTGTTCGAGATGTTCACCCGCGGGCGCGAAGGCGCGCGCGACGGGCTTGGCCCGGTGCTGATCGGCTTTGCCCTGATCCTGCTGTCCACGCCGGTCTTTGCGCTGATCTGGGGCGCGCGCCGGTCTGACCTGTCGGAATGGTGGGTGCGCATCGGCCAGGGGGTTTCACTGGGCGGGATCACGCTGTCGCCGGGTGCCGTGCTGACCTTTCTGGTGATCTTTGTCATCGGCTATTCCGCCACCCGCTTTGTGCAGGGGGTGTTCCGCAATACGATCCTGCCCAAGACGCGGCTGGACAGCGGCGGGCAGAACGCGATGGTGTCCGGCATCGGCTATATCGGGATTTTCCTGGCGGCGCTGCTGGCGATTACCTCGGCCGGGATCGACCTGTCGTCGCTGGCCATCGTCGCCGGTGCGCTGTCGGTCGGCGTCGGTTTCGGGATGCAGAACATCGTGTCGAACTTTGTGTCCGGCATCATTCTGCTGATCGAACGGCCCATCAGCGTCGGTGACTGGATCAGCGTTGGCACCGATCAGGGCATCGTGCGGCGCATCTCGGTCCGCTCGACCGAGGTGGAAACCTTTGACCGCACGCAGGTCATCGTGCCCAACAGCGACCTTATCAGCCAGTCGGTGACGAACTGGACGCGGGGCAGCCAGACGGGCCGGGTCATCATTCCGGTGGGCGTCGCCTATGGCAGCGACACGCGCAAGGTCGCGGCAATCCTGCGCGAAATCATCGAGGATCAGCCGACCGTCACCATTGATCCGCCGCCAGCCGTGGTGCTGCGTGCATTGGGGGCCGACAGCCTGGACTTTGAAATCCGGGCGATCCTGTCCGACATCAGCGGCGGCGTCGGGGTGACGTCAGAGGTGCTGCATCAGGTGGTCGAGCGGTTTGCCAAAGAGGGGATCGAAATTCCCTATGCGCAGCGCGACATCTGGCTGCGCAACCCCGAGGCGCTTGCCTCTGGGATTGCCCGCGACGTTGCGGTGGCAGAAGCCGTTCCAGCCCAAGACACGCCGCACAAGCCGGAAAAACCTGATCCGCGGATGGGTGATCTGCCCGATACGGATGCCGATGCCGATGCCGGTGATAACGATAACGGGCGCTGAGCGCCCGTTACGTCACGCAGCGTGATCCGTGGTCAGCGGGTCGGTGCCGACGTCCTCGTCCATGGCCAGTTCGGGCAAGCCTTCGCGCGACAGCATGATCGCGACGGGGCGCAGCCAGACGGTATGCGCGCAGACGATCATCAGCGAGACCATGATCGGCACGGCAAGGAACATCCCCGGAATACCCCAGACCGATCCCCAGAACGCCAGACTGATGATGATGCCAAAGCTGGACAGGCGCAGCGTCTGACCCAGCAGCATCGGGTCAAGCACATTGCCGATGACGAATTGCAGCGCCGTGCAGGCGGCACCGATGACAAGCGCCAGCGCCAGATCGCCCGACAGCACGAAAGCCAGCAAAAAAGCGACCACCGTTGCCACGATAGACCCGACCGAGGGGATGAAGTTGAACACAAAGGTCAGGACCGCGATGGGCATGGCCAGATCCAGCCCGGCCAGCTTGAACACGCCCCAGACGCAAAACCCGGTCACGGCGCTGACAGCGGTTTTCACCACCAGATAGCGGTTCACCTTGTGCATGATGGTCGAGATGATGCGCCCGATGCGCCGCGCCTGTTCGGGATCGCCGGCCAGACGCTCGATCTTGGCGGGGAAGAACATCCGTTCGGCGAACATGAAGCCGACGAACAGGATAATCAGAATGCTGCCCGACAGCAGATCGCCCGCCTGACCCGCGACCGACCGCATCCAGCCTGCGATATTGACGTTGCGCAGCGCCGCGACCAGCGATTCCTGCATATTGGGGCCAAGCCATTCCGTCAGGTCCGGCAGCGCGGCCTGCGCGCGTTCGGTATAGGACACGGCGGTCTGCACCACGGCGTTCACCTGCGCGATGATGCTGGTGGAAATGCCCAGCAGCAGCGCGGCGATGGCCACCAGCGCCAGAATGGTCGCCAGCCAGCGCGCCACGCCCTGCCGCGCAATCGCGTTGATCGCGTCAGAGGTCAGCGAAAACAGGATGATGGCGATGGCCAGCGAAATCAGCATGAACCGCGCCTGAACCATCAGGAACAGCAGCAAGGCAAAGGCGATAATGCCCAGAAAGCCCGTTTGCAGCCGCTGCCGCAAGATTGATTCACGCGTTTCTTCCATGTTTCCCCAGATGGTTGCGGCTGGCCGGGTTGACCCCGGCCTTGATTACTCCGCGTCTTCGACCGGCCCATCTTCGGCCTGTTCGGCGATCCGTGCAACAGAAACGACGACCTCGCCAGCGGCGGTGTTGAACACCCGCACCCCGCCCGCGCCACGCGACCGGAAGCTGATGCCATCGACCGGCACCCGGATCGACTGCCCGGTCGAGGTCGCCAGCATGATCTGATCGCCGCCCTCTACCGGGAAGCTGGCGACCAGAGCGCCGCCGCGCATCGCCTTGTCCATCGCCATCACGCCCTGACCGCCACGCCCGCGCACCGGATAATCGTGGCTGGAGCTGATCTTGCCCGCGCCAGCGGCGGTGATGGTCAGGATCAGGTCTTCGGCCGCCGACATTTCGGCATAGCGTTCCTGGGTGATGCTGCCCTCGGCCACGGTTTCTTCGTCCTCGTCGGCCTCGGCCCCGTCATCCAGCGCCCCGGCAACCGCGCGGCGCATCTTGAGATAGGCGGCGCGTTCGGCCGGGTCGGCCTCGAAGTGGCGGATGACGGCCATGCTGACCACAGAATCGCCCGCCGCCAGACGGATGCCGCGCACGCCGGTCGAATCGCGGCCCTTGAACACCCGCACATCGGTCGAGGAAAAGCGGATCGCCCGGCCCATGGCCGTGACCAGCATCACGTCATCATCCGCCGTGGCCATGCGCACGCCGATCAGCGAGGTGCCCTCGGGCAGTTTCATGGCGATCTTGCCGTTCGATTTCACCTGCGCGAAATCCGACAGCGCGTTGCGGCGCACATCGCCGTCCGAGGTGGCGAAGACGACCTGATAGCTGTCCCATTCCGTCTCGGGGGCGTCCACCGGCATCAGCGCGGCGATGGAAACGCCGGGCTGGATCGGCAGGATGTTGACGATCGCCTTGCCCTTGGCCGTGCGCCCGCCGACCGGCAGACGCCATGTTTTCAGGCGATAGGCCATGCCGTCGGTGGTAAAGAACAGCAGTTCTGTATGGGTGTTGGCGACGAACAGAGTCGTCACCACGTCGTCTTCTTTGGTGGCCATGCCCGACAGGCCCTTGCCACCGCGCCGCTGCGCGCGGAATTCGGCCAGCGCCGTCCGCTTGATATAGCCGCCGGATGTGATGGTGACGACCATATCTTCGCGTTCGATCAGGTCTTCGTCATCCATGTCGCCGGACCATTCAGTGATCTCGGTGCGGCGGGGAACGGCATAGGCGTCGCGCACTTCGCGCAATTCGTCGCCGATGATCGCCATGATCCGTTCGCGACTGGCAAGGATCGCCAGATAGTCGCGGATTGAATCGGCCAGCGATTTCAATTCGTCCGTGACCTCTTGCACGCCAAGCTGGGTCAGGCGTTGCAGGCGCAGGTCAAGAATGGCGCGGGCCTGCGTTTCCGACAGGTTATAGGTGCCGTCATCATTGACCGGGTGCAGCGGATCGTCGATCAGGCGCAGATATTCAAGGATTTCATGCGCGGGCCAGCGGCGTTCCATCAGCCGTTCGCGCGCCTCGGCGGCGTCGGCGCTGGCGCGGATGGTGGCCACCACCTCATCGACATTGCTGACGGCGACGGCCAGACCGCACAGGATATGGCTGCGTTCCCGCGCCTTGCGCAGTTCAAAGGCGGTGCGGCGGGCGACGACCTCTTCGCGGAAGCTGATGAAACAGGTCAGAAAGTCGCGCAGGGCCAGTTGTTCGGGCCGGCCGCCGTTCAGGGCCAGCATGTTGCAGGCAAAGTTGGTCTGCATCGAGGTAAAGCGGAACAACTGGTTCAGCACCACGTCAGGGGTGGCGTCGCGTTTCAGTTCGATCACCACGCGGACGCCCTGACGGTCGGATTCGTCCTGGACGTTGGCGATGCCTTCGACCCGCTTTTCCTTGGCCAGATCGGCGATGCGTTCCTGAAGGCTGGCCTTGTTCACCTGATAGGGGATTTCGTCGATGACGATGGCCCAACGGTCCTTGCGGATTTCCTCGAAATGGGTTTTCGCGCGGATGATGACGCTGCCGCGCCCCTCAAGATAGGCCTTGCGCGCGCCGGATCGGCCAAGGATCAGCGCGCCGGTGGGGAAGTCGGGGCCGGGGATGATTTCCAGCAACCGTTCGGTCGGCAGGTCGGGGTTGGCGATCAGTTCCAGCGTGGCATCAACGACTTCGCCAAGGTTATGCGGCGGGATATTGGTCGCCATGCCGACGGCGATGCCGCCCGCGCCATTGACCAGCATGTTCGGGAAGCGCGCCGGCAGGACGGTGGGTTCGCGGTCCTTGCCGTCGTAGTTGTCCTGGAAATCGACGGTATCCTTGTCGATGTCCATCAGCAGGAAATCGGCGGGTTTGGCCATGCGCACTTCGGTATAGCGCATGGCGGCGGGCGGGTCGCCGTCCATCGAGCCAAAGTTGCCCTGACCGTCCAGCAACGGCAGCGACATGGAGAAATCCTGCGCCATCCGCACCAGCGCGTCATAGATCGCCGCATCGCCGTGGGGGTGGTATTTCCCCATCACATCGCCGACCGGGCGGGCCGATTTGCGATAGGGTTTGTCATGCGTGTTGCCGGATTCGTCCATCGCATAGAGGATGCGGCGATGCACCGGCTTCAGCCCGTCGCGCAGGTCGGGGATGGCGCGGCTGACGATGACCGACATGGCATAGTCAAGATACGAGGTCCGCATTTCGGCCGCGATGTCGATGACGGGGCCGTCATGGGCCATTACAGCGCGGGCCGGGCGGCCGTTTTCGTCGCCTTCCGGCAGGTCGTTGTCGGGGGTGTCAGCCACGGAATTTCCTCAAGATATTGTTGCCGCCGGGTCTATCCGATACCGGGCGTGGGTGCAATCTTGCGCGGGCGGGATTTGCGTATTTGGGCAAACAGGAAGCGGCCTTAGAGGCGGGTGAAATCGGTGCAGTCGGGCAGGGGGGTGTCGGGCTGATAGCTGGCGGTCGTTTCATTCCAGCGGAAGCTGCGGGTAAAGGTGCAGCGGGGAACCGTTTCCGGGCTGATGTCCGGTGTGATTTCCAGATGGGTGTTGTCGTGATCCAGAATCGCGCCGGGCGGAAAGATCGTCGCTGTCGTCTGGTAGAGCAGAATCGGGGGGCGGGCCTTTTCCGGTGCTGTGCTCAGCGCGGCGTCGAAATCATATTCATCGGCGCAATAGCCTTGCCGGGTTTCCGTGTCGGCCTGGGAAAAGCAGGCGCGGATGGTTTTATAGCCGGCAAGCGGCAGCGACAGGGCCGGCTGCGGCGCATCGGGGCGCAAGAGGATCAGCGTTTCGACATGTGCGCCGCCGCCGGAATAATAGGCCTTTTCGGTCTGCATCAGCGCGATCAGCCCATGGTCGTGCCACCAGCGGGGCGCATCTTCGGCAAGCGTTATCACTGCGTCGGGGTCATCGCCGGGCGGCAATTCGGGCAGGTCCATGATCCAGTTGCCTTGCGCCGAGGGCAGTTGCACCTGATTTTCACCGATCAGCGCCAGACAGCGCGGGTGGCCGGGGCAGGTGACATGCGGCAGCGGATCTGCGTTGGCGATGCCTGCCGTCAGCAGCGCAAGGGCCAGCGCCGCCCTCATGCTGTGGCGGGGTGGCGTGCGCGGGCCGAGGCCAGCCAGATGCCGGTCAGCCCTGCCGAAATGATCGCGTTCCAGCCTGCCATCGAGATGCCCAGCAGGCTCCACGCGACTTCATCGCAGCGCACGACCGGGGCGGCTTGCAGGCGGTTCATCAGGTCGGCGGTGGACAGCGCCGTCAGGTCGCCGACGCCGCCGGTGCAGGCGGTGACGCCGCGAAAGATGCCCAGCTCGATCCCGGCATGCCAGACGGCCAGACCCGTCGCGGCCAGCGCGGCCAGCACCCCCAGCCATGCCAGCGCGCGCCGCCAGCCCGCCCACCAGATCGCCGCGCCGATGGCGATGGCGATGGCATGGGGCCAGCGTTGCCAGATGCACATTTCGCAGGGCGCATAGCCGGCAAGCTGAAAGCCGAAGGCCCCCAGCAGCAGCGCAGCGGAACCGGCGGCGGCCAGCAGGGACAGGGTTTGAGGATAGCGCATCACAGATACCTGATCGCCACGAATCCGCCGATCAGGCAGACCATGAACACGGTGAACACCAGCCCCAGCCGGCGCTCGATAAAGTCGCGGATCGGCTCGCCGAATTTCCACAGCAGGCCGCAGACGATGAAAAAGCGCCCGGCGCGACCGATGACCGCTGCCGCGATGAACAGTGGCAGCGACAGACCGACGGCGCCCGAAAAGATGGTGATGACCTTGAACGGAAACGGTGTCAGCGCCGCGAACAGCACCGCCCAGCCGCCATATTCGGCAAAGCGCGCCGCCAGATCCTGATAGGCGGCCTCTTTGCCATAGGCGGTCAGCACCCATTGGCCAAGCGAATCCATCAGAAACGCGCCGATGACATAGCCCAGCAGCGCCCCCAGAACCGAACCGGCGGTGGCGACAGTGGCGATCAGCCACGCCCTGGCCCGCTGTGCCAGCACCATCGGGATCATCAGCACATCGGGCGGAATCGGGAAAACGCTGCTTTCGACGAAGCTGACCCCGAACAGGGCCGCCATCGAGTGGCGGTGTGCCGCCAGCCCCATCGTCCAGTCGTAAAGCCGTCTTATCATCGGAACCTCGTTACGCTTGCAGATGGTCTGTTGCCCGTCTGCGCCGTCGCGTCAAGCGGCGAACGCATGGGTCGCGCGGGCGTGATAGGACTTGGCAGGACGGGGGATTTCGCCGATGCTGTCTGGCAAAGGTGCCGGGAACCACGGGCTTTGTCAGGACGTTACAGCGTGCCGGGTGACGGCGGGATCACGAAAGGAATGCCAGCATGGAATGGCGTGGACGGCGGGGCAGCCGCAATATCGAGGACCGGCGCGGCATGGGCGCCACGGGTGCGGGCGGCATCGGCGTTGTCGGGATGCTGGCCGTTCTGGCGTTCGGCTATTTCTTTGGCATCGACATCAGCCCGGTGGTGCAGGGCATCGAGGGGCAGGGCCAGTCTCAGCCGCGCGAACTGACCGAGCGTGATCGCCAGTATGGCGAGTTCCTGTCGGTGGTGCTGGCCGATACCGAAGAAGTCTGGGGCCGCGTTCTGCCCGAACAGGCGAACACGCCCTACCGCGACCCGACTCTGGTCCTGTTCAGCGGGGCGGTGCAATCGGCCTGTGGCGGTGCGACGGCGGCGATGGGGCCGTTCTACTGCCCCGGCGATCAAAAGCTGTATCTGGACACCGATTTCTTTGATGTGATGGCGCAGCGCATGGGCGCGAGTGGTGATTTCGCGGCGGCCTATGTCGTTGCGCATGAGGTCGGCCACCACGTCCAGAACCTGCTGGGCATTTTGCCGCAGGTCACGCAGATGCGGCAGCGGGCGTCCTCGGCCAATTCGAATTACCTGTCGGTGCTGACGGAATTGCAGGCCGATTGCTTTGCCGGCATCTGGGCGCGGCAGGCCAGCGAGCAGT
>NZ_JAUNTJ010000006.1 GCF_030538755.1 Paracoccus sp. (in: a-proteobacteria)
TTATGAATCACGGACAGATGCCGCCCGTCTACCACTTAAGTTAGCGCGTATGGGGGCTTGCCCGATGGGGCGCGGCGGTTCTGCGCCTGCCATGCGTCGCGCCGTGGCGCATCCGCTGGCAGCGGAAACAAGCCGGGCGGATGGCCTTTGACCGGCCCTCCGCCCTGACCCATGTCACCCGGTCGTCAGACCGCCGGGATCAATCGTCATCGTCGTCGTCATCATCGTCACCACCGCGCGAACCGCCCCGCCCGCGCGAGCCGCGATCGTCATCGTCGTCGTCATCCCGCGATGCGCGCCCACGTCCGCGCGAACCGCGATCATCATCGTCACCACCCCACGACGAGCCACGGCGACCACGCTTGTCGTCATCATCATCATCGTCGTCGTCGCGCGACCAGTCGCGTTTACCCTGCGAGCGGTTGCCGCCTGCCTGACTGCGCCTGCCGGAACGGTCGCTGATCTCTGTGCGCGATTTGCGCTCGACCAGACGGCCGGTGCGGGCGTCATAGGACAGGTCGATCTTTTGCGCGCCGCGTTTGGCCTCGACCTTGATGCGGCCATCGTCGCGTTCGATCTCGATATTGCTGAACCCCTGCGACCGCAGTTGCGAGCGGATCTGCGATTCTGCCGATTGTGCCAGCGCACCGCCCGCCATCAGCGACATGACGGTGGCGATTCCCAAGAAAAGTTTCATGTTCGTCTCCATTTTTCAGCGTTGCCCGGCCGGCACAAGGGGAACGGGCCGGGTCGCCGAAACTTCCATCACGGAATCGTGAGCGACGGCGATGGCTGGCCGCGCGTCACCGTGTTACATGCCAGCAGGATCAGGCAGAGGATGGTGCGATGGGCAGGCTGGTGAACGGGGAATGGCGCGAAGGCTGGATCGACACAGCCGCAACCGATGGCGAATTCGTCCGCGACACCTCGCGCCACCGCAACTGGATCACCCCCGACGGTGCGCCCGGTCCCAGCGGCGAGGGCGGCTTTGCTGTCGAAAGCGAGCGCTATCATCTGTATGTGTCCTATGCCTGCCCCTGGGCGCATCGGGCGCTGATCTTTCGCGCGATCAAGGGGCTGACCCCGCATATCGGCATTTCGGTGGTTCATCCCGACATGCTGTCGGATGGCTGGACCTTTGCGACCGATTTTCCCGGCGCAACCGGCGACCGGCTGTTCGGGGTGCCATTCATGCGCGACATCTATCTGCGCGCCGATCCGCAGACTTCGGGGCGGGTGACAGTGCCGGTGCTGTGGGATTGTCAGCGCGGCACCATCGTATCCAACGAAAGCGCCGAGATCATCCGCATGTTCAACAGCGCCTTCGACGGGCTGACCGGCAATGGCCACGATTACTATCCCGCCGCGCTGCGCGACCGGATCGACGCGCTGAACAGCCGCATCTATGACACGGTGAACAATGGCGTTTACAAGGCCGGTTTCGCCACCACGCAGGCCGCCTATGACAAGGCGATCACACCGCTGTTTGACAGTCTCGACTGGATCGAGGGGCTGCTGACGCAGAGCCGATGGCTGGCTGGCGACACGCTGACCGAGGCCGACTGGCGGTTGTTCACCACCATCTGCCGCTTTGACGCGGTGTATCACACGCATTTCAAATGCAACCGGCAGATGGTGACGGATTATCCCAACCTGTGGGATTGGGCGCGGGCGCTGTATCAATGGCCCGGCGTGGCCGAGACCGTGCATTGGGATCACATCACCCGGCATTATTATTTCAGCCACGACAGCATCAACCCGCACCGGATCATCCCCGCCGGGCCGCTGCGCGACTGGACCGCGCCGCACGGGCGCGCGGGCTGACAGGCGGCGGGCTGAAAAAAGGAAGCCCCGGCAAATGCCGGGGCCGAGAGAGAGGGAGGTTGTGGCCGCATCCACCGACCACTGGGCTTCGGCGGGTTAACGCGGCAGTGCAGGATCGGTTCCCGCGTTTTTGTGGCGGATGATTGATGCGGTTTTTCCCTGCCCGCGCGCCGGGAAACGCCCGTGCAGCGGGTGCGGGCCTGTGGCCCCGCGCCGCGGCGTTGCTGTTACGTTGCGTCGGATGGGGCGAACAGATCGGCCCATTCGGGGTGGCGCGCCGCCTCGCGCGCGACAAAGGAACAGCGCGGGATCACCCGGAACCCCTGTGCGCGGGCATCCTGCATCAGCGCATCCAGCATGGCGCGGGCCACGCCGCGCCCGCCCATGGCTTCCGGCACACGGGTATGATCGGCGCTGAACAGGCCCGGCCCGGCGGGGGCCAGCGTCAGTTCGCCTTCGCCCGCGATGCCGTCGATCCGGGCGACATAGCGGCCCGCGCCGTCAGCGCCGGTTTCGCGGGTGATGGTTACGTCGGTCATGGTCTGTCCTTTCTGTCAGGGCGGGCAGTGGGGCGCGGCATTGGCGGGGCGCTATCCGATGGCCTGATCGCGGGTTTCCGCCCGCACCATGGTCAGTGCCACGGCTGCCAGCAGCAACAGCCCGGCAAAGGTGCCGATGGCCAGCCCGAACCCTTTGGCAAAGACCACCGCCAGCAGGCTGGGTGCCAGAATGCCGCCCAGACGCGCCATGGCACTGGCCGTGCCCATACCCGCCCCGCGCAGCGATGTGGGGTAAAGCTCGGGTGTAAAGGCATAAAGCGCGCCCCATGTGCCCAGCAGCGCAAAGCTCATCAGCATCAGCGCGCTTGCGATCAGGGTCGAGGTGCCGGCGATGGTGAACAGGAAACAGCCGGCGGCGGACAGCAGCAGGAACAGCATCAGCGTCGGCTTGCGGCCCCATTTTTCCACGCCCCATGCCGCCAGCGCGTATCCCGGCACCTGCGCCAGCGCCAGAATGACCAGAAAGCCGTATCCGCGCACAAAGCCGAACCCCTCGGTCGCCAACTGCCCCGGCACCCAGACGAACACGCCGTAATAGGACAGCGACACAAGGAACCAGACCGCCAGCATCCCCAGCGTGCGCTGGCGCAGGGCGGGCGCAAAGATCGAGCCTTCGGCGCGCGGATCGACGGGGGGCGGGATCAGCCTTGCGTCATCGGGCAGCAGGGGCGCGCCATTGCCCGCCAGCACCCGGTTCACCACGGATCGCGCCTGCGTTTCCTGCCCGTTGCGGATCAGATACATCGGCGATTCCGGCACCCACATGCGCAGCCAGAACCCGATGATCGCCGGGGCGGCGGCGATGAAAAAGATCCAGCGCCACGGCTGGACCGCGCCTTGTGCTGCGGCGATCCATGCGGTCAGGGCGATGACGATGGTGCCGACGGCCCAGAAGCCTTCCAGCCAGACCAGCCAGCGACCCCGGTTTTTCGGCGGCAGGAATTCGGCCATCATCGCGTAATCGACCGGCAGCGTGCCCCCCACCGCCACCCCGGTCAGAAAGCGCAGCAGCAAGAGCAGTTCAAAGCTGGGGGCAAAGACCGACAGCAGGCCGAACAGTGCATCCATCAGCACCGTTGCCAGCAGCACCCGGCGGCGGCCAAAGCGGTCGGCCACGCGGCCAAAGACAAAGGCGCCGACGAACATGCCCAGAAAGAACAGCGTGCCGATCTGCAAGGCGGTGGTGCGTTCCAGCCCGAAGGTCATGGCGACGGACGGCGCGGCAAAGCCCACCGCGATCACCTGCATCGCATCGGCGGCCCAGACCAGCCCGAAAATCCCCAGCAGCCTGGCCTGATACCGGCCCGTGCCGCCGCGCGCCAGTGCCTCGTCAACCGTCATTGTCGTCATGGCAGGTCTTTCCGCGCCGTTGCTTTGCCTTGCGCGCAGGATGAAACGCGATGTGGCCTTGGGCAAGCGCGAATTTGCGGCGGTGCGGGCTGCGGCAGATCGCCGGGCAGACAGGGCGTGGTGTTTGCGTTACCCTTGCCGGGGGGCTGTCTGCCCCCCGCCGCCCAAGGGCGGCCCCCCCGAGGATATTTGTCAACGAAAGACGCCTGATGATTGATCCTGATGCCCCGATGTTCGATCCGCTGTGGCTGCGTATGCTGATCGTGGCCCTGCCTTTGCTGATGTCGGCCTATGAATTCGCGACCGGCTCGGTGTTCTGGGGGGCGCTGTTCGGCGGTGTGGGCGGATATATGTTCCACCTGTTCTTTCTGGCGCGGGTTGATCGTTCCTGACCGGCGACAGCCTTGCAAGGGCGGGGTGCATGGGCCATCTATCCTCTGACTCAATCCGAGAGGCCCCGATGCTGAACCTTGGCTCTGCCCCCGAAAGCGCGCCTGCCGCCGCCGATCTGATCCTGGACGTGACCGAAGCCAATTTCATGGCCGAGGTGATTGATCGTTCCATGGAAGTGCCGGTTATCGTCGATCTGTGGGCGCCGTGGTGTGGCCCGTGCAAGACGCTTGGCCCGCTGCTGGAGGCCGAGGTGCTGCGGCTGAAGGGCCGGGTGCGGATGGTCAAGGTCGATGTCGATCAGAACCAGATGATCGCCGCGCAATTGCGGGTTCAGTCGGTTCCCACCGTCTATGCCTTTTATCAGGGCCGCCCGGTCGATGCCTTTCAGGGCGCGCTGCCCGCCAGCGAGGTGCGCGCCTTTGTCGAAAAGCTGGCCGGTCTGGCCGGTGATGGCGGGCTGGGCGAGGCGCTGGAGGCCGCTGAAACCATGCTGGCCGAAGGTGCCGCCGAAGACGCGGCCGAGACATTCGCCGCCATCACCGACGAGGCCCCCGACAATGCCGAAGCATGGGGCGGGCTGATCCGCGCGCATCTGGCCATGGGGGACGAAGCCGGGGCCGAGGCCGCGCTGGCCCGTGTGCCCGACAAGGTTTCCGGGCTGGCCCCGGTCGAGGCGGCACGGGCGCAGCTGGCGCTGACCCGGCAGGCCGCCAGTGCCGGGCCGCTGGCCGATCTTGAGGCGCGCGTGACGGCCAGCCCCGACGATCAGCAGGCGCGGCTGGATTACGCCGGGGCGCTGCATGCCGCGGGCCGGGTGGACGAGGCCATCGACATCCTGCTGGACAGTTTCCGCCGCGACCGCGACTGGAACGACGGCGCGGCCAAGGCGCAGTTGCTGACCATCTTCGACAGCCTCAAGCCCAATGATCCGCTGGTGCAGCGGGGGCGGCGGCGGTTGTCCTCGATCATCTTTGCCTGATGCCGCAGCGGTTCGATCTGCCCGAATGGCTGCCGCTGTTCCCCTTGCCGGGGGTGCTGTTGCTGCCGCGCGCGCGGCTGCCCTTGCAGATTTACGAGCCACGCTATCTGCAAATGCTGGATGATGTGCTGAAGGCCGATAACCGGCTGATCGGCGTCATCCAGCCCTCGGGCGAGGATGAGCTGGCCCCCATCGGCTGTGCGGGCCGCGTGACGGGTTTCACCGAGACCGAGGACGGGCGCTATATGATTTCGCTGCGCGGAGTGTCGCGGTTTCGGCTGACCGACGCGGACGAGGGCTTTGCGCCCTATCTGAAAGGCCGTGCCGACTGGTCGGATTACGCACATGACACCGGCCCGGCGGAAACCGACCCCGGCTTTGACCGCGCCAGCCTGATCGACCGGCTGCGCCGCCTGATGGACCAGCACGAGATGAGCGCCGATTGGAACAGCATGGCCGAGGCGGGCGACGAAACGCTGGTCAACGCGCTGTCCATGGCGCTGCCCTTTGAGGCCAGCGAAAAGCAGGCCCTGCTCGAGGCGCCGACCTTGCCCGAGCGGCGCAAGATGTTATCCAGCCTGATCGAATTTGCCCTGCATGACAGCGGCAAAGAGGAGCGTTTGCAATGACCGGAACCCCGCCCCGCCCCGCGCCAGAATTCGACCGGCATATGCTGGAATCGCTGGTTTGTCCGGTCACGCAGACCATGCTGCATTATGATGCGGCGCGGCAGGAACTGGTGTCGCGGGCGGCCGGGCTGGCCTTTCCGATCCGCGCGGGCATTCCGGTGATGCTGATCGACGAGGCCCGCCAGATCAAGGCCGAATGATGGATTACGACGCCCTTGCCGCCCGTATCCGCGCCCTGACGGCGGGCGAAACGGATGAAATCGCGCTGATGGCGACGCTGGCCTGCGAGATTCACCACAGCGACGACCGTTTTCACTGGACCGGGTTTTATCGCGTCACCGGGCCGGAGTTGCTGAAGATCGGTCCCTATCAGGGCGGGCATGGTTGTCTGGTGATCCCCTTTGCGCGCGGGGTCTGCGGGGCGGCGGCGCGGACGCGGCAGACCCAGCTTGTGCCGGATGTGGACGCCTTTCCGGGGCATATCGCCTGCGCATCCAGCACCCGATCTGAACTGGTGATTCCGGTGACTGGCGCGCGCGGGCGGCTGATCGGGGTTCTGGACATCGACAGCGATCTGCCCGACGCTTTCACCCGCACCGATGCCGACCGGCTGGGGGCGATTCTGGATGACACATTCGCAGGGTGTTAGGTTCACGGGCGGTTGCCTGTGCGGTGCAGCGCCAGCGCGCCTGCCAGTGCCGCCGCTGGTCGGGGCCTCGTTCGACAGCGACAGCCCGACGGTTCGGGGCGAGCTGCGCTGGTTCCTCTTGCCCAGAGCGGCCGGGCGCGGGTTCTGCCCCGCCTGCGGATCGTCGCTGTTCTGGCGGTGCTTCGGCGCAGACAGGGTCAAGGTCGCCGCCGGGGCGGTCGATTCCCCCATCGGGCTGCGGCTGGCCGGGCATATCCACACCGCCGATATGGGCGATTATTACACGATTGACGGCGGTCTGCCGCAGGCGGCACAAGGCGGGTAAAGCCCAACCGCACGGTGTGCCATGATCCTTGAAACCCTTGCCGCCATTCCTGCGCCGCAGCTTGCAGCCTTTGTGCTGGGCGGGCTGGTGCTGAACTTTACCCCCGGTCAGGATGTGTTCTTTGCCAGTGCCTGCGGGATACAGGGCGGGCCAAGGGCCGGGGCGCTGGCGGGCTTTGGCGTCGGGCTGGGGGTGCTGTTTCACCTGACGCTGGCCGTGGTCGGCCTTGGCGCGGTGATAGCGGCCTATCCGCAGGCGCTGACGGTGGTGAAATATGCGGGCGCGGCCTATCTGCTGTTTCTGGCGTGGAAAAGCTGGACTGCCGGGCCGGTCGATCCGACGGCGCGGGGCAGCGTGCGGCCGTGGAACATTATCCGGCGCGGAGCCTTGTCGAATATCCTCAACCCCAAGCCGGTGCTGTTTCTGCTGGCCTTTCTGCCGCAGTTCACCCGCGCCAGCTATGGCCCGGTCTGGGAACAGATCCTGGGGCTGGGGCTGATCTTTGCCCTTACCGGAACGCTGGTGACGATGGGTTACGGCATTGTCGCGGGCTATGCCGGGCAGGTGCTGGGGCGCCGCCTTGGCGTGGTGAACAAGATCGCCGCAGTGCTGTTCGCCGGGCTGGCGATCCGGCTGGTGGCGAAATGAGCTATGCCCCGCCCCCCGGCCTGCCCGACATCATCCATGCCGACCATGAAATCCTGCTGGTGAACAAGCCGCCCGGCATCCTGTCGGTGCCGGGCCGGGGCGAGGACAAGGCCGATTGCGTCATCAACCGCCTGCGCGGCCCGTTCCCGACCGTGCTGCTGGTGCATCGGCTGGATATGGATACCTCGGGGGTGATGGTCTTTGCGCTGACCCCCCATGCGCAGCGGCATCTGGCGCGGCAGTTCGAGGAACGGCAGACGCGCAAGGCCTATGTCGCGCGCCTGCACGGGCGGCTGGAACCGAAAACCGGCACCGTCGATCTGCCGCTGATCGTCGATTGGCCCAACCGCCCCCGGCAAAAGGTCGATCACGCCGAGGGCCGCCCGGCGCAGACCGACTGGCGGGTGATGCGCGCCAGCGATGACGAAACGCGGGTGCGGCTGTTTCCGCTGACCGGGCGCAGCCATCAGTTGCGGGTTCACATGGCCTCGCTCGGGCATCCGATTCTGGGCGATCCGCTGTATGCGACGGGGGCTGCGGCGGATCACCCGCGGCTGATGCTGCATGCCGAAACGCTGCGGCTGCGCCACCCCAACAGCGGGGTGATGCAGGGCTTTTCCGCGCCGGTGCCGTTCTGATCCTTTTCCTTTCCGGCGCGCTGCCCTATCTGTGCGGCAGGCATGACAGGGGGATGATATGGTGCATTTGTGGGTCCGGGCGGAAAGCCGCCCCAACGAAGACCGGGTGGGCATCACCCCCGATGGCGCAGCCCGGCTGATCGCCGCCGGTCACAAGCTGACGGTCGAGGAAAGCCCGCACCGGATCATCCCCATCGCCCGCTATGCCGAGGCAGGGGCGGTGATCGCCCCGCAAGGGTCGTGGCCCACCGCCCCCGATGACGCGATCATCTTTGGGCTGAAGGAACTGCCTGCGGACGGGTCGCCCTTGCGGCACCGGCACATCATGTTCGGCCATGCCTTCAAGGGCCAGTCCGCCGGGCAGGTGCTGCTGCGGCGGTTCCGCGATGGTGGCGGGGCGCTGTATGATCTGGAATATCTGCTGGATGACAGCGGGCGGCGGCTGGCGGCCTTTGGCTATTGGGCCGGTTACGCGGGCGCGGCGGTGTCGCTGATGGCATGGGCGGCGCAGCAGCGCGGGCAGATCTGCGGCCCGGTTCACGCCTATGCGGGCAGGGAACTGTTGCTGGACGATCTGCGCGCGCGGCTGGATGCGGTGCCCCGCCCGCGCCCGCGCGCGATCGTCATCGGCGCGCTTGGGCGTGTGGGCCGGGGCGCGTCCGACCTGCTGCGCGATATGGGCGTGGCCGTGACCCGCTGGGATATGGCGGAAACCGCCCATGGCGGCCCGTTCCCGGAAATTCTGGCGCATGAGCTGTTCATCAACGCGATTCTGGCCATGCCCGGCGTGCCTGTCTTTGTGCCCGCCAGTGCCACCAATCCGGGCCGCGCGCTGACGGTGATCGGCGATGTGGCCTGCGACCCGAGCAGCGATTTTTCCCCGATCAAGGTCTATGACCGCGAAACCACCTGGGACCAGCCTGTCCGCCGCGTGGCCGAACATCCGCCGCTGGATGTGATGGCCATCGACAACCTGCCCTCGATGCTGCCGCTGGAAAGCTCCGAGGATTATGCCGGGCAATTGCTGCCGGTGCTGGAACAACTGGGCCAGATCGGCGCCGGGCCATGGGGCCGGGCGAATGCCATCTTTGACAAACATGTGAACGAGGTCTGACATGACGATTCACTGGGCAGGCACCGGCCTGTCGTCCATCCCCGGCCTGCGCCGCCTGATCGCGGCGGGTCAGCCGGTCGTGGTCTGGAACCGCACCGTGGACAAGGCGCGCGCCGCCGTGGGCGACCTGACCGGCGACATCCGCGCCTATACCCCCGATGCGCTGGCCCAAGCGGTGCAGCCGGGCGACATCGTGGTGTCGATGCTGCCCGCCGACCAGCACCCGCCGATTGCGGCGATGTGCGTGGACAAGGGGGCGCATTTCGTCAGCTCGTCCTATGTTTCGCCGGCGATGGCGGAACTGGACGATGCGGCCCGCGCCGCCGGTGTCGCGCTGGTGAACGAGGTCGGGCTGGACCCCGGCATCGACCATCTGATGGCGCATGAACTGGTCGCCGATTACCGCCAGATCGCGCAGCCGGGCGATGTGGTGCGGTTCACATCCTATTGCGGCGGGGTGCCGAAACATCCCAATCCGTTCCGCTATAAATTCAGCTGGTCGCCGCTGGGTGTGCTGCGGGCGCTGAAATCTCCGTCGAAATCGCTGAAAGACGGGCAGGTGCTGGATGTGTCGCGCCCGTGGGATGCGATCACCCCCTATGACGCGCCCCTGCCGGTGCCCGAACGGTTCGAGGTTTACCCCAACCGCGATTCGCTGCCCTTTGTGCAGCAATACGGCTTTGACCCGGCGTGGGACGTGAGCGATTTCGTGCGCGGCACCATCCGGCTGAAGGGCTGGCAGGACGCATGGACCCCGGTCTTCACCGAGATCGAGTCCCTGACCGGCGCAGCAGGCGAAGCCCGCCTGCGCGAGATGGCCGACCAGTTCTGGCGCGACAACAGCTATGCCGAAGGCGAACCCGACCGCGTGGTGCTGTTCGTGGCGCTGCGGGCCGAACGCGACGGGGCGGCGGTGTTCGACAAGGAATGGGTGCTGGACGCCCATGGCAATGCCAATGGCAGCGCGATGGCGCAGCTTGTCTCCACCCCGGTTGCGCTGGCGGTGCAGGCGGTGGCGGCGGGCAGGATCGCCCCCGGTGTCCACGCCGCGCCCCATGATCCGGTGCAGGTGGCCGATTGGCTGGTGGAAACCGGCCAGATCGCCCAGCATATGGCCAAGGTCGATCATCTGGCCCATTCCGGCTGACGGGGCCTGTCTGACGGGTTTCGCCTGACCCGCTGACAGCCCTGTGATCGCGGCGGTGGAACGTGACCGGCTTTCGCGGGTTGGGTGCATGACCCGATCTGCGAAAGGAACTGCCATGACGACCCGCCCGATCCGCCCCGCCGCCAGCCTGCTTGCCCTTGCTGCGGGCGGGCTGATGGCCGGAACCGCCTTGGCCGATTTCAACGACACGCCGCCCAATGGCGCGGCTTTCGATCAGACCCCGGCCTTTGAAAACCAGACCCGCGCGCCGGTGATTCAGGATGACATTACCCTGACCCAGACCGTGGTGGCCGAGGGGCTGGAGCACCCTTGGGGCCTTGCCGCGCTGCCCGATGGCGCATGGCTGCTGACCGAACGTCCGGGCCGGATGCGGCTGGTCGCCGCCGATGGCACCCTGTCCGACCCGATCAGCGGCCTGCCCGAGGTTGACGCGCGTGGGCAGGGCGGGTTGCATGATGTGTCGGTCAGCGACGATTTTGCCGAAACCCGCCGCGTCTGGTGGACCTATGCCGAGCCGCGCGGCGACGGCACCAACGCCACGGCCATTGCCACCGGCACCCTGTCGGCGGATGGCAGCGCGATGGAAAACGTCGAACGCATCTGGCAGCAACAGCCCGCCGCTTCTTCGAACAATCATTTCGGCGCGCGCATCCTGCATGACGGCGAAGGGCATCTGATCGTGGGTCTGGGCGAACGATCCGACCGCCAGTATCGCGACTCGGCGCAAGATCCGGCGACGACCCTGGGCAAGGTGATCCGCATCAGCGCGGCGGATGGCAGCCCCGCCGGTTCCGGGATCGAGGGCGCCGCGCCCGAGGTCTGGACCACGGGCCACCGCAACATTCAGGGGGCCGCCGTCGCCCCCGACGGGCGCATCTGGATGAACGAACACGGCCCAAAAGGCGGGGACGAGCTGAACCTGATCGAACCGGGCCTGAACTATGGCTGGCCGGTCATTGCCTATGGCACCGAATACAGCGGCGGGCAGGTCGGCGAGGGGCTGACGGCGCAGGACGGGATGCAGCAGCCGAACTATTACTGGGACCCCTCGCCCGCGATCAGCGGCATGGCGTTTTATGACGGCGAGATGTTCCCCGACTGGCAGGGCAGCGCGCTGATCGGCGGGATGCGGTCGGGCGACCTGATCCGCCTGACGCTGGACGGCGACCGCGTAACCGGCGAGGCCCGCTATCTGGACGGCATCGGCCGCGTGCGCGAAGTCGAGGTTGCCGCCGATGGCGCGCTGATGATTATCACCGACCATGCCGACGGCAAGCTGATCCGGGTCAGCGCCGACTAGGCCAGCATCGCCCCCGGCGTTTCCGAAAGGCGCATATCAAGGGGCGATCCGCAGCATTACGGATGCAGCGGGTCGCCCTGGCCGATGCGGGTGCGTGGGACAGCGGACCTTAGACCGGCTTTTGCAGGTCTTGTTCCTCATCCTCGGGCGACAGGCCAAGCGCCTCCATCCCGGCTTCGAGGTAATCGGCCAGACGGGGTTCGCCCATCAGGTAATCCTCGGTCGGGGTGGATTTTTCGGCGCGGGCGGTGGCGATGGCTTCGGCCAGTTCCTCGGGCTCGAAACTTTCGCGGCCAATCCACATCACCGCAACCAGGGCCGCCTGTTCATCGTCGTTCAGGCTTTCGATGAAGTCATGCAGTTCGGTTCGGGTGCCATGGCCGCGCCGATGGCCGTTATGCGCCCAAGCGTCGATGCCGCTGTCATATTCGCGGGCGCGGATGATGATATGGGCGATCTTGTCGGGCGTAATGTCCAGCATGGCGGGCCTCCTTGATGCTTTATTGCGCCATGTGCGGCGCGGATCAATCGGCATCGAACGAATATCCGAATCGGGTGACGCTTTCCTGCGCCGCGGCGGCAACGATGCCGGCGGTTTCGGCCGTGTAATAGCTGCGATAATCGCCGCGCGCGGATTTTTTCAGATGCGGCAGCGGGTTCAGCTTCAGCCCCAGCCGCCGGCCCAGCCCTTCGGTGTCGGCGGCCAGTGTTTCAAAGCGCAGGATCAGCGCCGGCCATTCGGTGCCCCGGCTGTCGGTCAGGTAATAGCCGATGCGCCGGGCCATGGTGGGGCGGGCGATGGGGCTGCGGATGAATTCGTCAAAATCGACGGTCTGCGCCAGCCTGACCAGCGGGTGGCTGAACCGCTGGTCCCGCGCCCAGTGATACATGCTGACCATGCGATCCCACGGGTTCCGCACGATGGTCAGGATCAGGTAATCGGCATAGATCGCCGGATCGACCAGCCCTTCGATGTCGGCCAGCGTGGCATGTTTCCACAGCCGCCCGCGCGCCGTGGCATCCTTGACGCGGCGGCGGCGGGCGCGGCCCTTGGGCGTATCGGACAGGATGATGTCGTCGCGGCCCACCCGCTGTTCCAGCGCCTGCGTCAGCGATGTGCCGCCGGTCTTGGGGATATGCACAAAGATATAGCGATGCCGGGTGGAAATAATCATCCGCTGCGGCCAAACAGCCGCTCGATGTCGTTTAGCCCCAGCCGCACCCATGTCGGGCGGCCATGGTTGCACTGGCCGGAATTGGGCGTGCGCTCCATCTCGCGCAGCAGGGCGTTCATTTCGTCGCCGTTCATCCGTCGCCCCGAGCGGACCGATCCGTGGCAGGCCATCGAGGACAGCACCGCGTCGATGCGCGCGCGCAGCCGGTCGGATGCGCCAAGGTCGGACAGGTCGTCCAGAATGTCGCGGATCAGCGCGGCGACATTCAGGCGCGGCAGAATGGCGGGAACCTCGCGCACGGCGATGGCACCGCCGCCAAAGGCTTCGATCACCAGCCCCAGTTCGGCCAATTCGGGTGCGAATTCCAGTATCCGCGCGGCATCCGCCGGGGGCAGGTCCACGATTTCGGGCACCAGCAGGGCCTGCGCCGGAACGGTGCGCGCGGCGGCCTGCGCTTTCAGCCGTTCGTAAACCAGCCGTTCATGGGCGGCGTGCTGATCGACGATCACCAGCCCGTCGGCGGTCTGGGCGATGATCCAGTTTTCATGGATCTGCGCCCGCGCCGCGCCAAGGGGGGCATCGGCGGGGGCGGGCTGTTCGGGCGGCGGCTCGACACGGGCGGCGGGGGCCTCGGCAAAGCCGGGGTGCAGGGGCGCCTGCGCGGCATATCCGCTGGCCAGAGCGGCAAGGCCGGGGCGCGGCGGCGCATTCAGCGGGCGCATCGGCGGGGCCGCCGCCGTCGCAGGTTCGGGGCGAAAGGCGGCGATGGTCGCATCGGCCAGCGTGGTGGCCGCGCGCGGTGCCGCCATGGCCAGCGCATGGCGCAGCGCCGACACCACCAGCCCGCGTGCCATCGCGGGGTCACGGAACCGCACCTCGGCCTTGGCGGGGTGGACGTTCACATCCACCAGATGCGGATCGCAGGTGACAAACAGCGCCGCCGCCGGGTGCCGCCCGGCCGCCAGCACATCCATGTAACCGGCGCGCAAGGCCCCGGTCAGCAGCTTGTCACGCACCGGGCGGCCGTTCACGAACAGATGCTGCGCCACCGCCGCGCCGCGCGAATAGGTGGGCAGGGCGGCGAATCCGGTCAGGGTGATGCCGTCGCGGGTGGCGTCAATGGGCAGGGCATTGTCGATGAAATCGCGGCCCATGATCCGCGTCAGCCGCGATTGCAGCGCGCCGAACAGATCGCCCTGTTCGGCATCGGCGCGGAAAATCTCGCGCCCGGAATCGGTCAGGGTAAAGGCGACATGCGGTTCGGCCATGGCCAGACGGCGCACCACATCGGCGATGGCCTGCGTTTCCGCCCGCTCGCTGCGCAGGAATTTAAGCCGCGCGGGGGTGGCAAAGAACAGGTCGCGCAGTTCCACCACCGTGCCGCGATTGCCCGCCGCCGGGCGCAGCGGGCCGATGCGCCCGCCCTCCACGGTGATCTGCGCCGCCTCATGCCCCGCCGCGCGCGAGGTGATCGACAGCCGCGCCACCGCGCCAAGGCTGGGCAGCGCCTCGCCGCGAAAGCCAAAGCTGCGGATGTCCAGCAGGTCGGTGCCGTCGATCTTGGAGGTGGCATGTCGGGCCAAGGCCAGCGGCAGGTCGTCTGCCGTCATGCCGCAGCCGTCGTCGGTGACGCGGATCAGGTCGCGCCCGCCGCCCGCGATGTCGATGCCGATGCGCGTGGCCCCGGCGTCCAGCGCGTTTTCCACCAGCTCCTTGACGGCGGATGCCGGACGTTCGACCACCTCGCCAGCGGCGATACGGTTGGCGGCGGCTTCGTCAAGCTGGCGGATGACCGGGCGGATATTGGGGGCGGCGCTGTTCATGCCCCCAGATCTAGCAGCTTGCCCCGGCAAGGCCAATGATTCCCCCAAGGCCAATCCCCATCCCGATCACAAAATTATCATTGGTTAACGGAACCGCAACCGCAGGACGAGTGTTCCAGCCCCATAGCCTTTGCAAAAGGAGAGATCCAATGACCAAAGTAATGACCGCTGCCCTGCTGGGCGGATTTGCCCTGACCCTTGCCGCCTGCGGTCCCGACGCGGCGACCCGCGCCACCACGGGCGCTGCGACGGGTGCCGTGGTTGCCGGCCCTGTGGGCGCGGTCGCCGGTGCCGGTCTGGGTGCAACCGGCGCGGTGCGCGTCAATACGCCCTGATCCGGGCCGATTGAGTTTGAATGATAAAACAGGGCCGCGCCACCGGGCGCGGCCCTTGCCGTTGGGGGGCAGGGGGCCTGCCTAGTTCGTTGCCTGATCCGGGGTCTGATCGGGGGCCTGATCCGGGGCAGGCGCATCGCCGCTGTCCCCGGCGTCATCCTGACGGATGCCTTCGGGGCGGCCGACCAGCACAAAGCGCAGCCCGTCGGCATCCAGCAGCCGCTGCGCCACGCGCTGCACATCGGCGGCGGTCACGGCCTCGACCATGGCGTTGCGGGTGTTGGGGTAATCAATCGGAAAGCCGACCATCTGCATTCCGGTCAGGATACCGGCGATCTTGCCATTGCCGTCAAAGCGCAGCGGATATTCGCCGGTCAGATAGGTTTTCGCATCGGCCAGTTCCTGATCCGTCACGCCCTCGGCCAGCCGGTCCCACTCGGCCCGGATCAGACCGACCGCCTGACCGACATTGGCATTGGCGATTGCTGATCCGCCGCCCCATGTCTGGCCATAGATCCCGGTCGAAAGGCTGGTGCCGATGCCATAGGTCAACCCGCGCTTTTCGCGGATTTCATCCATCAGTCGGCTGGAAAACCCGCCGCCGCCCAGAATGTGATTGGCGACGAAGGCGGCGAAATAATCGGGGTCGTCGATCGGCAGCCCCGGCCCGGCAAAGGATACCACCGTCTGCGGGCTGTCCCAGTCGATCACCGTCACCCCGCCGGTCAGCCCCAGCGTGGCGGGGCCGGGCAGCGGCGCGGTGCCCTGTTCGGGCAGGCCGCCCAGAATGCTGTCCAGCATCTGGCCCAGCTCATCAGGGGTGATGTCGCCCGCTGCGCCGATCACCACCCGGTCGCGGGCCAGAACGCGGTTCCTGGCCTCGATCAGGTCGGCCTGTCGCAGCGTCGCCACCGATTCCGCCGTGCCATTGACCGAAGTGGCATAGGGGTGATCGCCCCATGCCTGCCGCGCCATTTCCTTGGAGGCCAGCGCGCGGGGGTTGGTATCATCCGACCGGATCGCCGCCTGCACCTGCGCGCGCACCCGATCCACCGCATCGGCGTCAAAGCGCGGCTGCGTCAGCGCCTGCGCCAGCAGGGCGGCGGCCTCATCGCGGTTTTCGGTCAGCGCGCGCAGATCGACCGACAGCGCGTCATCGCCTGCCGCAAAGCTGAACTGCGCCCCCAGCGATTCGACCGCCTGGGCAAAGGCGGTTGCGTCCAGCTCGCCCGCGCCTTCTTCCAGCGTGGCGGCCATCAGATTCACCGCGCCGCGCTTGTCGGGCGTATCGAGGCTGGCCCCGCCCATAAAGGCCAGCGAGACGGCGACGAAGGGGATCGAGTGATCCTCGACCAGCCATGCCTGAATGCCGCCGGGCGAGGTGACGGGCTGGATCTCGATCGCATGGGCGGCGGGGGCGGCGATCAGGGTGACGCACAGTGCGAATGTGGCGCGGATCATTGCTGCACCTCCTGGGGTTGGGGGGCGGGCAGCAGCCAGCCGGTAACGGTTGCATCCGAGGCCAGCAGATCGCGCGCCGCCGCAGTCACATCATCGGCGGTGATGGCGGCCAGAATGTCGGGCCAGTCGTTCACGTCCTGAATGGTCAGCCCGGTGGACAGGCCCTGACCGTAGTCATAGGCGCGGCCATGGGCGCTGTCCTGCGCATAGATGCGGGCGGCGCGGATCTGGGTTTTCACCCGTTCCAGCGCCTCGGCATCGGGGCCGGTTTCCACAAAGCGGCTCAGCACGCGGTTCAGTTCGGCTTCTGCATCGGCCCGGTCCATGTCATCGGCGGGCATCATGGAAATGCTGAAGGTGGTCGGATCGACCGACAGCCCGTCATAGCTGGTGCCGACCCACAGCGCCTTGCCGGTCATCGCCAGTTCGCGCCCCAGAACCGAGGTCTGCATATTCCCGCCCAGCAGTTCCGACAGCACGGTCAGCGCGGCGGCGCGGGTCTGATCGCCGGCATTGCGTTCGGGGGCGATGATGGTGCGTGTCATCATCGGCTGCGGCACGCGCGGGTCGGTCATTTCCATCCGCCGGGGCGAGCGTTGCTGCGGTTCCTGCGGGCGCAGGCGCGGCGCGGGCTGGCCCTTGGGCGGGATCGGGCCGTAATATTCCTCGGCCAGTTCGCGGGCGCGTTCGGGGGTGACATCGCCCGCCAGAATCAGGATCGCTTCGTTCGGGGAATAGTGGTCGTCATACCAGGCGATGGCGTCTTCGCGGGTCAGCGCCTCCATTTCCTGACGCCAGCCGATGACGGGGCGGCCATAGGGGTGGTTGTAGAACTGCACCGCGCTGGATTCTTCGGCGAACAGGGCGCGGGGGTTGCTGTCGGTGCGCTGCGCCCTTTCCTCTAACACGACCTGCCGTTCGGCCTGCCAGTCGTCTTCGCCGATGCGCAGATTGGCCATGCGGTCGGCCTCCATCTGCATGACCAGCGGCAGCCGGTCGGCGGCGATGCGCTGGAAATAGGCGGTGAAGTCGTAAGAGGTAAAGGCGTTGTCCATGCCGCCATTGCGCGTCACCGTGCGGCTGAGTTCGCCGGGTGCCAGCGTATCGGTGCCTTTGAACATGAGGTGTTCCAGATAATGCGCGATGCCTGATTTGCCGGGCGGTTCGTCGGCCGATCCGATCTTATACCAGACCATCTGCACCACCACCGGCGCGCGGTGATCCTGAATGACCACGGTTTCCAGCCCGTTGGGCAGGGTGAAATGGCTGATCCCTTCGGGCATGTCCGCCAATGCGGGGCTGGTCAGGGCAAGGGCGGTCAGAACGGCAAGCGGGGCGCGCATGGGCATCCTTTCGGTTGGTGGCGTGAAGGTGCCGGTTGTGGGCGCGGGGTTCAAGCGCCCTCGCGGCATTGTGTGGGCCGGGGTGCGGGCGGCGTGCCGGTTGATCTGCCGTGCCCCAAGTTGCGTATTTGGGCAAACAGGAAGCGGCGGGCTTAGCCCTTGGGTGGCAGATTCAGGCCGCTGCGCAGGCTGTCCAGCCCCTGGGTCAGCGCCTGTGGCGTGCCGCAATCGGCCAGTTTGCGGCTGAGGGTCTGGTTCAGCCCGCCTTCGGTGCTCAGCCCCTGTCGCAGGCGGGGCAGGTCGGGGGTCTGGTCCAGCATCCGGCAATAGCCGCCGATCAGCCCGGCCAGATATTGTGTGGCGCTGTTTCGGTCGCCGGTAAAGCTGGCCAGCCATTCGGCGGCGCTGTCGATCTGATCCAGCAGCGGCAGCAGGATGCCGGTGGCGGCGAAATGCGCCGCCAGATCGGTTTCCGAGGCGCAGATGTGGATGGTTGCGTGTCGCCCAAGAAGATGTCTCAGCGCCGCATTGTCGGGATAGGCTGCCAGCGGCGTTCCGCCAAGGCTGATCGGCGGCAGCGGGATGGCCGCGCAGATGTCGGTTGCCGGGGCGCAGAGTGTTTGCAATTCGGCGATGCTGACGCGGGCCATGACGGAAATCACCGTCTGATCGGGGCGCAGGTGCAGTTCCGGCAGCAGTTGCCGGGCCGTGTCTGCCAGAAGGCAGATGAAAACGATGTCGCTGTTGTCCAGAACCTGCTGGTTTTCGGCCCGGTTGACCCCGGCAAAGCGGTTGGCCAGATGCTGCGAGACGGTTTCGGATCGGCGTGACAGGGTGATCTGATGGCCGTCACCGGCCATCGTTTCCACCAGCGCCGCCGCGATTTCGCCTGTGCCCAGAAAGCCGATGCGCGCCATGCTGAACCTTTCGTTTCTGGTGTGGCCGGGTCTCAGGCCATGCTGATCGGCAGGCTGGTGGGGCCATGCGCCTGAAGGCCCGCCTTCCACACCACCGGCCCGTCCAGTGCGATCTGGCTGGTGCGCGCCAGCAGGGCGGTAAAGATCGCCTCCATATTCATGCGCGACAGGTTGTTGCCCAGACAGACATGTGGCCCGCCGCCAAAGGCGATGTGGCGGTTCGGGCTGCGCGCCACGTCAAAGCGGTCGGGTTCGGGGAAGGCCGCCGGATCGCGGTTGGCGGCGGCATAGAGCAGCGCGAATTTCGTGCCCTGTGGCCAGTCGCGGCCCGCCACGGTCAGATCGGTCGAGGCATAGCGGTGAAAGAACGGCAGCGGCGCGGCCCAGCGGAACATTTCCTGCACGGCCAGCGGCATCAGTGCCGGATCGTCGCGCAGGCGCTGCATCTGGTCGGGATGGGTCAGCAGCGCATGCAGGCCCGATCCCAGCACGTCGATGGTCGAGCCGTGGCCCGCGTGCAGGATCTGCATGACGGCGGCGATCAATTCGTCACCGCGCAGATCGCCACGCGATTCGGCCCCGATCAGCGCGGTCATCAGATCGTCGCGGGGGCGGGTGATACGCTCGTCTCGCAGGCACACCAGATAATCGTGAAACAGCACGGTCGCCTGTTCGGCGCGGGCCTTTTTCTCGGCGGTGCGGTCGATGTCGAAATAGCTGACGACATCCTCGCTCCACCCGGTCATCTGACGGCTGTCCTCGTCGGGGACGCCGATCAGGCGGCCGATGATCCGCCCCGGCAGGTCCGAGGCCAGATCGGCGATAAAGTCGATCCGGCCCCGCGGCAGCAGATCGCGGATCAGCGCATCGGCGGTGGCGGCGATGGCCGGGCGCAGGCTTTCCAGCCGGGTGCGGGTGAAAAACGGAAATACGGCGCGGCGCAGGCGGTCATGGTCGGGACCGTCGATTTCCAGCATCGAGGTCTGCACAAAGCGTTCGTGGAACGGCATGTCGTGGAAATTCGCCTGCCGCTGCATCTGGCGGACTTGATCGGGCGGCAGGAACACGGCGGCGCTGCGCACCATGCGCCGGTCGGTGGCGATGGCCTGCACATCGGCAAAGCGCGAGGCCAGCCAGCCGCCAAAGGGTTCGTGCCAATACAGCCCCGGCTGATCGCGCAGCGCCGCATAGGCGTGCCACGGGTTTTCACCGAAACCGGGCGCTGCCGGGTCGAACAGCGTCATGGTCAGCGTCATGGGCGGGGAGGGGCGGTCGGCACGCGGGCACCCGCGCGGCCCCAGCGTTCCTGTTCGGCCTGCGAATCCAGCATCATCGGGCGGTAGGCGCGCATATAGACATTGGTGCGGGCGATGGTTTCCAGCAACCGGCGCGAGTTGGCCGAGCGCCACGCCACGTCCTCTTGTGCCAGTTGCTGGCGGATGCCGGGGCTGGTGCCGCCGCGGCCCGCATAGGCCACCAGCGCCGCATCGCCTGCGCCGATCCCCTGCGCGGCCAGTTGCGCCGGATTGCCGCCAAGCGCCGCCACCGCATCGCCCATCGGCGCGGGGTCGGTGATATTGCTGCCGCCCGGCGTCGGCGGGGGCAGCACGTTCAGATCGGAAGGCAGGCTCAGTTGCCGGGTGGGCAGGATGGCGAATTCATCCGGCCCGTCCTGACCCGCGCCGAGGTTCATCAGATTCGGGTCGCGGCTGCATCCCGACAGGCCCGCCATGGCCACGATTCCCAAAGTCAGCAAGAAGGCCCGCATGATCGTCCCTTTGTCCGTTCGCCCCGTTCTAGCGCGCTTTGCCGCGCGCGTCACGGGTGTTGTCGTCATCGCCCGCAGGCATCAGCACCAGACCGATGGCCCCGGCAAAGATCGCAATATCCGCGACGTTAAAGCTGTAGGGGTTTTGCCAGCCCGGCAGCGACATGTTCAGGAAATCGGCCACCGCGCCATAGATCAGCCGGTCGATCACATTGCCGATCGCCCCGCCGATCAGCAGCCCGCCCGAGATCTGCGCCAGCAGCCCGGCGCGCGACCGCGCCAGCCAGATCCAGACCCATGCGCAGACCGCCAAGGCCACCGCGATCAGCAGCCAGCGGGTCAGATTGGCGTCGCTGGCCAGCAGGCCAAAGTTCATCCCCTGATTCCACGCCATGCGCAGGTTCAGCCATGGCGGGATCACGTCGATCATCTGCACCCGGTCCAGATCGAGCAGATGCACCACCAGATATTTCAGCGCCTGATCCAGCAACAGCGTGCCCGCTGCGACCTTGGCCACCAGCGCCATGCCCGGTTGCGGCACCGGGGGCGGGGCGGCCTTGGGCGCGCGGGGTTTGCGCGGAGCCTTGGGCCGGGGCGCGTCCGGCCCCGCCCGTTCTGCCGGGGTCTTGCGCGGGGCTTTGGGTTCGGTGGTCATGGCTCAGTGGCGGAAATGACGCTGGCCGGTGAACACCATGGCAAGGCCAAGCCGGTCGGCGGTCTCGATCACCTCGGCGTCGCGCATGGAGCCGCCGGGCTGGATGACGGCGCGGGCACCCGCCTCGGCCAGTGCCTCGATCCCGTCCGCAAAGGGGAAGAACGCGTCCGAGGCCACCGCCGCGCCTTCGGTCAGGGGCGCGGACAGGCCCAGGACCTGCGCCATATCCTCGGATTTGCGGCGGCCGATGCGGGTGCTGTCAACGCGGCTCATCTGGCCGGCGCCGATGCCGACGGTGGCGCGGTCCCTGGCATAGACGATGGCGTTCGATTTGACGTGTTTGGCGACGGTCCATGCGAACAGCAGGTCATCCAGTTCCGCATCCGAGGGCGCGCGTCTGGTGACGACCTTCAGATCGGGGCGCAGCACCCGGCCATTGTCGCGGTCCTGCACCAGCAGGCCCCCGGCCACTTGCCGGAAGGTCAGCCCCGCCGCTGCCGGATCGGGCAGGCCGCCGGTGGTCAGCAGGCGCAGGTTTTTCTTGGCGGCAAAGATTTCGCGCGCTTCGTCGCTGGCGTCGGGGGCGATGACGACTTCGGTAAAGATCTCGGTGATGGCGCGGGCGGTGTCGGCATCCAGCGGCTGGTTCAGCGCGATGATGCCGCCGAATGCGCTGGTGCGGTCGCAGTCGAACGCGCGGGCATAGGCCTGCGCCGCCGTATCCCCCAGTGCCACACCGCAGGGGTTGGCGTGTTTGATGATGGCGCAGGCCGGGCCGTTGGCCGGGTCGAATTCGGCCACCAGTTCAAAGGCTGCGTCGGTGTCGTTGATGTTGTTGTAGGACAGTTCCTTGCCCTGCCACTGGCGGGCGGTGGCAACGCCGGGACGCGGCTCGCCCGTGGTGTAAAAGGCGGCTGTCTGATGCGGGTTTTCGCCATAGCGCAGCCCCTGCGCCAGCGTTCCGGCAAAGGCGCGGCGGCGCGGGGTTGCCTCGCCAATGGCGCCTGCCATCCACGAGGACACCGCCGCATCATAAGCCGCCGTCCGGGCATAGGCCGTCTGCGCCAGCCGCTGGCGAAAGCGCAGGCTGATGCGGTCGTCGTTGGCGTTCATTTCTTGCAGCAGGGCGTCGTAATCCTGCACATCGACGATGACGCCGACAAAGGCGTGGTTTTTCGCCGCAGCCCGGATCATCGCCGGGCCGCCGATGTCGATGTTTTCCACGCAGGTCGCGTAATCGCCGCCCTTGGCCACGGTTTCCTCGAACGGGTAGAGGTTCACGACCAGCAGGTCGATGGGCGCGATGTCATGCGCCTGCATCGCCGCAAGGTGTTCGTCATTGTCGCGCAGCGCCAGCAGGCCGCCATGCACCTTGGGGTGCAGCGTTTTCACCCGCCCGTCCATCATTTCGGGAAAGCCGGTCACATCGGCCACATCCACGACCGTCAGCCCCGCCTCGCGCAGCGATTTCGCGGTGCCGCCGGTGGACAGGATTTCAATCCCGCGTGCGGCCAGCTTTTGCGCGAACTCGATCAGCCCGGTCTTGTCGGAAACCGAGATAAGCGCGCGTTGGATGTGGATCAGGTCGGACATGGCAGCCTCGGGCGGTTAAGGTTTGCCGGTCAGTTAGCCGAGCGGGGGGCCAAGGTCCAGCGTCGCGCGCCGGTCGGTCGTGGCGGCGCTGCGCCCGAAGGTGCGTATTTGGGCAAACAGGAAGCGGGTGGGGCGGTTTTAATGCGCTTGGCCCGGCTTTCGCAGCCTTGCGATGAAGAACCCGTCCATGCCGCCCTGATCCGGCCAGTAATCGGGGCGCAGGCGCAGGCCGTGGGGGCCAAGCCATGCAGGATCGATGCCGGGCGGGGTGGGTGTGTCGGCGATCACGTCGGGGTGGCGGGCCAATGCGGCGGCGATCTGGTCTTCGCCCTCGGCCGGCAGCAGCGAGCAGACGGCATAGACCAGCCGCCCGCCGGGGGGCAGCAGGGTCAGCGCGTGGTCGATCATGTGTGCTTGCAGATCGGTCAGCGCCGCGATGCCGCTGCCGTCGCGCAGGAAGGGCAGGTCGGGGTGGCGGCGGATGGTGCCGGTGGCCGAACAGGGCGCGTCCAGCAGGATCGCATCGGGCGGGCTGTCGGGGCGGAAGCTCAGCGCGTCGGCGGTTATCAGCCGTGCCGTCAGCCCGCAGCGGTTCAGGTTTTCCTGCACGCGGGCCATGCGGGGGGCAGAGATGTCCAGCGCCGTCACTTCTGCCCCGGCGGCGGCCAGTTGCAGCGTCTTGCCGCCCGGCGCGGCGCAGAGGTCGAGGATATGTTCGCCGGGCTGCGGTTCCAGCGCGCGCACGGCCAGCGCGGCGGCGGCATCCTGCACCCACCAGTTGCCCGCGTCATAGCCGGGCAGGGCCGATACCTGTGCCCCCGCAGGCAGGCGGAGCGATCCGGTGGGCAGCGGCTCGCCGGGGGCTTCGGCGTTGCGCGGGGTCAGGTCCAGCGGCGCCCCGGCCTGATGGGCGGTTTCGATGGCGCGGGCGGTGTCTTCGCCCCATGCCGTGACTACCGGATCGCGCAGCCAGCCCGGCATCCGCTGTGGAGGCAGCGTATCCCAGCCGGTCGTGGCGGCGGCCTTGCGCAGCACCGCATTGGCCATGCCCGCCGCTGCCCGCCCGCGCGGGCCAAGGCCGCGCACCAGCGCGACGGCGGCATTTACGACTCCGTGCGGGGCCTGATCCAGTTGCAGCATCTCGACCACGGCCATGCGCAGGATTTCCCCCACCTCGGGGCGGGGGCGGCGGTCCATCAGCGCGGCCAGCACCGCATCGGCCCGGCCCGCATGGCGCAGCGTTTCCGCCGCCAGCCGTCCGGCCCGCGCCCGGTCTGCCGGGGCCAGGCCGGCCAGCCGCCCGGTCTGATCGGACAGCGACACCCCTTCGCGCACCCCGCGCAGCAGCGACAGCGCCGCGTGGCGGACCGGATCGTGAACCTTTGCCAAAACCGTTTCCTTCGCTTAACCTGCCACCATCCGTTAGGCCAAAACAGGGCGCAATGCCATGACCGACCGCACAGACCTGCCCCCCGCCGCCCAACGCGCGCTGGCCGAGGCCGCAGAACGCCGCAAGGCCGCCGCCGCGAACCAGCCCTTGCCCAAGGAATACGGCGGGCGCGACGGGCCGGAACCCGTGCGCTTTGGCGATTACGAAAAGAACGGCATCGCGGTGGATTTCTGATGGACTGGCAGCGCGCTTCTGCCACCGAGCAGGGCCGGGCGATCATGGCTGGCCTGCTGGACCCGGTTGACCTGACCGAAGCCTATCTCGACGCGGCCCGCCGCCATCCCTATGGCCGCCGCATCTATGCCCGCCTGACCGAAACCCGCGCCCGGTCCGAGGCGATTTCAGCCCATGACCGCGTCAAGGATGGCCTGCGCCGCAGCCTGCTGGATGGGGTGGCGCTGTCGTGGAAAGACAATATCGACAGCGCCCGCACCCCGACCGAGGCCGGATCGCGCCTGCTGGACGGGCGCACCCCCGATGCCGATGCCGAGGTGCTGGCCAATGCGACAGCCGCCGGGGCGATCTGCCTGGGCAAGACGCATATGACCGAACTGGCCTTTTCCGGCCTGGGCCTGAACCCGCGCACGGCGACGCCGCCCAATGCGCTGGACCCGGCCCTTGCGCCGGGCGGGTCGTCATCGGGCGCGGCGGTGTCGGTGGCGCTTGGGCTGTCGGCGGCGGCCATCGGGTCGGACACCGGCGGGTCGATCCGGGTGCCTGCGGCGTGGAACGGGCTGTGCGGGTTCAAGCCGACCCACGGCGCCGTGCCCGCCACCGGCGTGGTGCCGCTGTGCCGCCGCTTTGACGTGGCCGGACCGATCGCCCGCACGGTCGAGGATTGCGCCGAACTGTTCGCCCTTGTCACCGCCCGCCGCGCGCCTGATCTGCGCGGGGCCACGCCGTCAGGCCTGAAGCTGCTGGTGCTGGAAGGCGCGCCCTTCGACCAGATCGAACAAGGCCCCGCCACCGCCTTTGAAACCGCTGTCGAACGGCTGGCCCGCGCAGGCGCAGGCATCAGCCGTGCCGCCCCCGACATCATCCCCCGTGTGCTGGACCTGTCGCCAACCCTGTTCGCCCCCGAAGCCTATGCCCTCTGGCGCGACCAGATCGAAGCCGCGCCGGAACTGATGCACAAGCCGATCCTCGAACGCTTTCGGGGCGGCAAGGCCGTCGCCGCCACCGACTATATCGCCGGATGGGAAACGCTGCACCGCTGCCGTGCCAGATGGGCGACGGCGGTGGCGGGCTTTGATGCGGTGATCCTGCCAACCGTGCCGATCCTGCCCCCCGATGCGGAACGCCTGTCCACGGACGAAGACTATTTCGTCCGGGCCAACCTGCTGACCCTGCGCAATACCCGCATCGGCAACCTGCTGGGCCTGCCCGCCATCACCCTGCCCACCGCCAGCCCCGGTTGCGGCATCATGGCCATGGGCGCGGCGGGCGGCGATCTGGCTCTGCTGCGCGTCGCTGCGGCAATGGAACAGGCCTTGGCCTGACAGGCATCTTTGGTCTGCAAATATCCCACGGGGGTCCGGGGGTGTGAAACCCCCGGCCTTTGGGCGCGACATTCTCTTTACCCCACAGTCACTTTGCCGTAATCTGACAGGCAAACGGGGCAAAAGACCCCAAAAGCGAGGCAGTATGGCATTCCCCGAGCGGTTTTCGAACCTGCCGGAATACGCGTTTCCGCGTTTGCGGGCGCTGTTGTCCGGTCTTCAGCCCGGCGGCGATCCGGTGGTTCTGACCATCGGCGAGCCGCGTCACCCCATGCCCGATTTCGTCGGGCAGGTGATGGCTGACAACCTGAACGGATTTGCCAAATACCCGCCGAACGAAGGCTCGCCCGACCTGCTGGCGGCGATTTCCGGCTGGCTGGACCGGCGCTATGGGCTGGATGTGGACCCGGCGCGGATCATGGCGCTGAACGGCACGCGCGAGGGGCTGTTCAACGCGGCCATCGCGCTGTGCCCGGAACAGAAAAACGGCCAGCGCCCGGCGATCCTGATCCCGAACCCGTTCTATCAGGTCTATGCCGTGGCTGCGGCTACGGTCGGGGCCGACCCGGTCTTTGTGCCCGCCACCGATGCCACCGGGCACCTGCCCGATTACGCCAGCCTTGCCCCTGATCTGCTGGATCGCACGACGCTGGCCTATCTGTGTTCGCCCGCCAATCCGCAGGGCGCGACCGCCAGCGAGGCTGATCTGGAACGGCTGATCGACCTGGCTCAGCGGCATGATTTCACCATCCTTGCCGATGAATGCTATTCCGAGATCTGGCGCGATGCGCCGCCGCCCGGTGCCTTGGCGGTGGCCACGCGGATGGGGCTGGCCGACCGGGTGATGATGTTCAATTCGCTGTCGAAACGCTCGAACCTGCCGGGGCTGCGGTCGGGCTTTGCGGCGGGTGGGGCGGCGCAGATCGCGCGGATGCGGCAGTTGCGCGCCTATGCGGGTGCGCCGCTATCGCTGCCCGCACAGGCCATCAGCGCGGCCGCCTGGCGCGACGAAGCGCATGTCGATGCCAGCCGTGCGCTGTATCAGCAAAAATACGCCATCGCCGACCGGATCTTTGGCAATATCCCCGGCTATCTGCCGCCTGCGGGCGGGTTTTTCCTGTGGCTGCCGGTCGATGACGGCGAGATGGCGGCAAAACGCCTGTGGGAACAGGCCGGTATTCAGGTGCTGCCCGGCGCCTATCTGTCGCGTGATGTGAACGGCGACAATCCGGGCAAGGGCTTTATCCGCGTGGCGCTGGTCGCCGATGCGGCAGAAACGGAAATCGCGCTGACCCGCCTGCGCGCGGTGCTTTACGACGGAAGGGGTTAACCATGGCAAGCTGGCAGGCCAAGGGCCGCGATCCGCTGTTCGATCAGACCACGCAGGCGGCACTGGAACGCCGGGGCAAGGAATTGCTGGGCGCGGGGCTGATCGTGCTGGGCGTGATGATTGCGCTGATGTTGGCAAGCTGGTCGGCGGATGATCCCAGCTTTTTGTCGGCCACCGATGCGGCGGCGCAGAACTGGCTGGGCACCATCGGGGCCTATATCGCCTCGCCCCTGATGATGATCGCGGGCTATGGGTCGTGGCTGCTGGTGGTCGGAGCCGTGGTCTGGGGGCTGCGGCTGATCCTGCACAGGGGCGAAGAACGGATCATGCGCGGCATTTTCCTGCCGATCGCGGTGGCGCTGTGGTCGGTCTATGCCACCTCGCTGGTGCCCCCGGCGGATTGGGTGCAGAACTACGGCCTTGGCGGGCATTTCGGCGATATGGTGATGGCGGCGCTGCTGAACCTGCTGCCGTTTTCGCCCTATGCCGGGATCAAGATCCTTGCCCTGCTGGTGGCCATCGGGGCGGCGGGCTTTACCGCCTTTGTGCTGGGCTTCGACGCCGCCGAGCTGCGGGCGCTGTGGCGGCGCTTTGTCATCGGGCTGCTGACGGCCTATGACGGCGCGATGCGGCTGGCCGGGCGCGGGGCCGTGGCCTCGGTCACGATGGCGGAACGGCTGCGCGAACGCCGCGCGGCGCGGACCGCCGCTGCTGCCGCCGTGGCCGATGCCCCCACTGCCGTGGCCGCACCGGGCATCTTTGCCCGCCGCAAGCCGCAGCCGCTGGACGAGGCGGACGATCTGACCACCGCCGATCTGCCCGAACCCGAACTGATTGACCGCCAGTCCGACTGGGACGGCGAGGCCCCCTCGCAGGACGAGGTAAGCCACCGCATTTCCGACGCGATCCGCAACCGCTCGGGGGCGGGGTCGGTGCTGGCCGCCGTGGCCGCGCGCCTGTCGCGCGATGGCGGCGCCAAGGTCGCACAGGATGACGCCGCGCCGGTCGTGGAACCGGCCGAACCCGCCCCCTTTGGTGCCGAAACGCCGCGCACCGTGGTGCCACCCGCGCGCAAGGCCGCGCCCTCGAAACAGGCGCAGGCCGAGGCACAGCCGCAACTGCGCTTTGCCGAGGAAAACAGCGCCTATGAACGCCCGCCGCTGGCCCTGCTGACCGATGCCCGCCCCGGCGACCGCCATCAGATGTCGCAAGAGGCGCTGATGGAAAACGCCCGTATGCTCGAGGCGGTGCTGGATGATTACGGCGTCAAGGGCCAGATCACCGAGGTGCGCCCCGGCCCGGTCGTGACCCTGTATGAGCTGGAACCCGCGCCGGGGCTGAAGGCCAGCCGTGTCATCGGTCTGGCCGATGACATCGCGCGCAGCATGTCGGCGCTGTCGGCGCGCGTCAGCACCGTGCCGGGCCGCACCGTCATCGGCATCGAACTGCCCAATGCGCGGCGCGAAAAGGTGGTGCTGCGCGAAATCCTGTCGGCGCGCGCCTATGGCGACGGCACGCATCCGCTGCCGCTGGCACTTGGCAAGGACATCGGCGGCGATCCGGTGGTGGCCAATCTGGCCAAGATGCCGCACCTGCTGATCGCCGGGACCACGGGTTCGGGGAAATCGGTGGCGATCAACACCATGATCCTGTCGCTGCTGTATAAGCTGACGCCCGACGAATGCCGGATGATTATGATCGACCCCAAGATGCTGGAACTGTCGGTCTATGACGGCATTCCGCATCTGCTGTCCCCGGTCGTGACCGATCCGAAAAAGGCCGTCGTGGCCCTGAAATGGGTCGTGTCGGAAATGGAGGAACGCTATCGCAAGATGTCCAAGATGGGCGTGCGCAATATCGAGGGCTATAACGGCCGCGTCCGCGAGGCCTTGGCCAAGAACGAGATGTTCCGCCGCACCGTCCAGACCGGCTTTGACGAAGACACCGGCGAGCCGATCTTTGAAACCGAGGAATTCCTGCCCGAAACCTTCCCCTATATCGTCGTCGTCGTGGACGAGATGGCCGATCTGATGATGGTCGCGGGCAAGGAAATCGAGGCGTGTATTCAACGCCTTGCGCAGATGGCGCGGGCCTCGGGGATTCACCTGATCATGGCAACGCAGCGGCCTTCGGTCGATGTTATCACCGGCACGATCAAGGCGAACTTCCCCACCCGGATCAGCTTTCAGGTTACGTCGAAAATCGACTCGCGCACGATTCTGGGCGAACAGGGGGCCGAACAACTGCTGGGGCAGGGCGACATGCTGTATATGGGCAACGGCGCGCGCATCGCCCGTATCCACGGCCCCTTCGTCAGCGATGAAGAGGTTGAAGAGGTCGTCAACCACCTGAAATCCTTTGGCCCGCCCAGCTATCAGTCGGGCGTCGTCGAAGGCCCCGAGGATGACCGCGCCGACGAAATCGACGCCGTTCTGGGCCTTGGCACCGACAATTCCGACGAGGCGCTTTACGATCAGGCGGTGATGATCGTCGCCCGCGACCGCAAATGTTCCACCAGCTATCTGCAACGCAAACTGTCCATCGGCTATCAAAAAGCCGCGCGTCTGGTCGATCAGCTGGAAGAACAGGGCGTCGTCTCGGCCAGCAACCACGTCGGCAAACGCGAAGTGCTGGTGCCCGAGGTGTAAGGGCGTTCACGGTTTGTTAAACCAACGCTGCTATGGGTGACGCAGACCCATGGCAGCGAGGTAAGTTTGATGAAGCCGCAGACCATTCCGCATCAGTTGAATGCGGCTTTGGGGCCACTGTGCCCTTCCCGGCGACGATGCGGCCTTTCTGGCGGATCGTGCCGCCCGGATTGCGCAAGAGCTTGAGCGGTTGACCGCCCCTCTGACTGCCGCGCGGGGCTGAGGTCTTTTCATGCGCCGTCGGATCGGGCATCACCGCCCATATGACGACCTTTTATCTGCACCCCCTGAACGCGCATCATGCGCTGACCCCGATCCTGCCCGAGATCCGGGCGGGGGCGCGTCATGCGGTGGCGATGGCCTCGGATCTGGTTGCCGTGCCTGATTTCGATCTGGTGGTGCGGGCCGAACCGGGCGGCGGGGCGACCGATTGGGGGATGTCCGGCTATGCCCCCGCGCCCGGCCTGGTCGAGATCATGCTGGACCCGGCGCGCTATAATGCGCAGGCGCTGATCCGCACTCTGCTGCATGAAATGCACCACATCGTGCGTTGGGCGGGGCCGGGCTATGGCCGGTCTTTGGGCGAAACGCTGGTCAGCGAGGGGCTGGCCGGGCATTTCGTCTTGCAGGTGCTGGGGGGGCAGCCCGACCCGTGGGACCGCACCGTGCCGTCTGCCGGGCTGGCGCGGCGGGCGCAGAACGAATGGTCGCGGCTGGATTTCAGCTATGCCGAATGGTTTCAGGGCAAGGCCGGGCTGCGCAAATGGTCCGGCTATGGGTTGGGGCACCGGCTGATCGCCGAATATCTGACGCAGGCCCCCGACGATACAGCGGCCTCGCTGGCGCAAACCGGGGCCGATGCCTTTCGCGCCGCCATGCGCCGGCTGGTCACGGCCGAGGGGGCCGCGCCCGATGCCCCGGCCGACGCACCCGCCGCCGATCACGCCCAAGGTTGAGCGGCGCAAGCCAATGCAGTAAAAGCGCAGGGTCAGTGTTAAAAGGTTCACCCGTCATGTCCGGCGACCGGATCGCAATCATCATCGTCAATTACCGCACGCCGCATCTGGTCTGCGATTGTCTGGATTCGCTTGCCGATCCCGCGGCGCGGCTGGATCTGCGGGTCTTTATCGGGGATGCCGAATCCGGCGATGGCTCGGTTCAGGCGATCCATGCCCATATCACGCAGCGCGGCTATGATTGGGCCGAATGCGCGCCCATCGGCAAGAACGGCGGCTTTGCCTATGGCAATAACGCGATCTATCAGCGGCAGGTCGCCCCGGACGCTTCGTTCGGCTATGTGCATTTCCTGAACCCGGACACGGTGATCCGCCCCGGCGCGGTGGACCGGCTGTGGGAATTTCTGCGCGATCACCCCGATGCGGGCATTGCGGGCAGCCAGTTGCTGAACCCCGATGGCAGCCTTGCCGCATCGGGCTTCCGCTTTCCGGTGCCGTGGCGCGAGTTCTTTCGCGGGCTGTGCTTTGGCCCGGCAGACCGGCTGGTGCCGTCAGGGGTGATCCCGATGCTGAAACTGCGCGAGACGCAGCAGGTCGATTGGGTGTCGGGGGCCAGCTTTATGGCACGGCGCAGCCTGCTGGATGAGGTCGGGCTGATGGATGACGGCTTTTTCCTGTATTTCGAGGAAACCGATCTGATGACCCGCGCCCGCCGTGCCGGGCAGCAGGTCTGGTTCGTCGCCGACAGCCTTGTGGTGCATTACGAAGGCCAGTCCACCGGCCTGCGCCCCGGCGAGCCGCCGCCCGAGGCCAAACCGATATCGCCGATCTGGCTGCAATCGCGCCGCCGCTATCTGCGGCGGCATCACGGCGCGGCGGGGCTGTGGGCCGGGAATGCGCTGTTTTTGCTGGGCAATACGCTGCACCGCGTGCAGGCCCGCCTGCGCGGCAAGCACCAGCCGCAGCCGCCGCATCTATGGCGCGATTATCTGGCGCGCGACGGCAATTCGGGCAAGGGCGGCTGAGGGCGGCTTATCGCGGCGCGCGCATCGGCTTGCGCTGTGGCGGCGGCATCGCGCCATAGACCGCGCCCATGACCAGCCCGGCCAGCGCTCCGCCCAGATGTGCCTGCCATGCGACGCTGGGCATCAGCACCGTCAGGATCAGGTTCAGCCCGATCAGGATCGCGGCGGATCGCATCAGCCCCCCCATCGGCAGCCCGCGCGCCCTGTATCGCACCACGGCAAAGCCAAACAGCGCCCCCGCCAGCCCGAACACCGCCCCCGAGGCTCCGACCATCGGCCCGCCAATCGGGTGCATCTGCCAAAACAACAGCGCCCCGGCCACCTGCGCAACGGCATAGATCGCCAGCAGCCGCGCCGTGGACAGCGCCGGGGCCATTTCGCGCACCAGAACCGCCAGTGACAGCATGTTCATCGCCAGATGCGCCAGCCCGGCATGAAGCAAGCCATAGCTGACGAACATCGCCAGATCCTGAAACGGATAGACGCCGCGCCCGGTGCCGACGATGGCAGGCCAGAACCCGCCCAGGGCGAACACCAACTGCCGCACACCGACCGGCGCACCCAGCAGGGGCGCAAGGCTCAGGGCTGCTTCGATCAGGCAGCACAGGGCGATAATGGCGATAAAGGGGCGGGGGAGGGTTTTCATGGACACCGTGCGCTTGATCCCTCGAAATAAGCACAGGCCGCGCTGATTGCAACGCAACAGGCGGGATACCGCGCGGCGCGGATGGATGATCCGACATTCACCGGCCCGCGAAATCTGAAAGAATAACCCCGTAGTTTACCATCAAGCGTGAATGGCCTCGACCGCCATCACCGCCTTTGACGACCGGGTGCCGGTCAAACAACTATCGCCCAAGGGCGCCGCCCTGAACCGCCCCCAAGCAGGCTTCCTGTTTGCCTAAATACGCACCTTGGGGCGCTCCCCCACAACCCGGAACGGCTTGTCACGGGCAGTCACCCCGCCCGCCAGAACCGGCTTTGCCTTGCCGCCGGGCGAATCGGGGGCTTGTCCGCCGCTTTTCAATAAGGGGCCGGCCGGACAAGGGCGCTGGACGCGTGGTCCACAGCGGCGCATAGTGCCCCGGATTTGCGCAGATTTCCCGCCGGGCGGGGCTGCCGGGGCCATCAGGGGGAACCACATGGAAAGCCGCTTTCACCTTGCCTATCACGTCACCGATCTGGATGCGGCGCGGGCGTTTTACGGCGATATTCTGGGCTGTGCCGAGGGGCGCAGCACCGAAACATGGGTCGATTTCGACATGGCCGGCCATCAGATCAGCCTGCATCTGGGCCAGCCCTTTGCCACCACCGACACGGGCCGGGTGGGCGATCATCTGGTGCCGATGCCGCATCTGGGGCTGGTGCTGCGGATGGCCGACTGGCAGGCCATGGCCGACCGCCTGACCGCCGCCGGGGTCGCGTTCGTGATCGCCCCCACCATCCGTTTTGCCGGCCAACCCGGCGAGCAGGGCACGATGTTCTTTCGCGACCCGTCCGGCAACCCGATCGAGATCAAGGGTTTTGCCGACTGGTCAGGGATGTTCGCCCGATAACCGGGCGGCGCGGCAGTGGCGGCGCGGCAGTGGCGGCGCGGCGGCGGGGGCGTGGCGGACGCCCGGTCAGCCGATGGTTCTGACAGGGGTGCGGCACAGCGGATTGCGCTTGCCTCCAAAGGGGCAGGCGACCCAAGGGGATAGCCTCAAGGCCGGGAGGCAAGCTGTCGATCAGCAAAGCCGGGCCAGCCAGACGCCTTGACCGGGCGCGGCCAGCCCCTCGGCCTTACCGGCAGTTCGTCAGTTGCGCCTGATACATCGCCGACCGCTGGCTGACATTGCCCGCCACGCGCAGCAGCCATGGCTTGTTCATATGCGATCCGCGGGCAAAGCCGCTGCGGCCCTCGTGATAGGCCAGATACTGCCCGCCCGCGTCCCATTTGGAAATGCCCAGACGGTTGGTGGTGCCGTGCATATACCAGCCCATGAAATCGGTGGCGTCGCGGATATTGTCGCGCCGGGCGCGGCGGTTGCCGGTTTCCTTGACGTATTCATCCCAGGTGCCATCCAGCGCCTGACTATAGCCAAAGGCGCTGCTTTGCCGCCCGATGGGGATGACGCCCAATGCGTATTGATGCGGAGTGCGCGCATCGCCGATGAATTTCGATTCCTGATGGATCGTGGCCATCTGCACATGCACCGGCACGCCCCAGCGCCGTTCGGTGGCCCGCATCGCGTTCATATAGGCCGGGCGTTCGCGCACCAGCAGGCACGCATTATCCAGATTGCGGGGCGCGGAATAATTACCGCCGCCACCACCGCATGATGCGACCAGCCCGACAATGGCCAGTTTCAAAAGCCTGTTCATCACTGCCTCGTGTTCTTTTTCCGACGATCATAGGGGAAATCGCGGCATTGTGGAATCACGAAAGGCTCATCGGTCACGATTGGCGGATCAGCGCCACCGTCTTGATGACGGCAAAGCAGTCGCTGCCGGGGCGCAGCTCCAGCGCGGCGGCGGATCGGGCGGTGATTTCGGCCAGCATCCGCGCCCGGCCCATGGCCAGTTGCACCAGAACCCGGCTGCCCGATTCCGACAGCGCGGCGACGCGGGCGGGCAGCACGTTCAGCGCCGACAGCCCGGCGGGGGCGGTGCGCGCCAGCATCACCTCATGCGCCAGAATGCGCAGGCGCAGCGTGGTGCCGGGCGCGCCGGGCGGATCGGCCAGCAGGATCGGCCCGGCGGGCGTGTCCAGCCGGGTCAGCCCGTCCGGCCCCGGCCCGGCGACGGTGGCGGGCAGGATCGCGCCGCCCTCGGCCCCGCCGATGGCGCGGGCGGCGGCGGGATCAGACAGCGCCTCGGCCAGCGGCCCGGCATGGGCCACGCGCCCGCGCGCCATCACGATCAGCGTATCGGCCAGCCGGGCGATTTCGGCCATCGCGTGGCTGACATACAGGATCGGCGGCCCCTCGGCCTGCCGCAGCCGCATCAGAAACGGCAGGATGTCCGCCTTGCGCCCCGGATCGAGCGAGGCCAGCGGCTCGTCCAGAATCAGCAGATCGGGCGAGGATAACAGCGCGCGGCCGATGGCGACACGCTGATGCTCGCCGCCCGACAGACCGGCGGGGCGGCGGGTCAGCAGCGCGCCGATGTCCAGCATCTCGATCACGCGGGCGCGGGTGGCGGCATCGGGCGGGGCGGGGGCAAAGCGGGCCGGGTAATCCAGATTGCCCGCGACATTCAGATGCGGAAACAGCCGTGCATCCTGAAAGACATAGCCGATGCGGCGCCGATGCGGCGGCAGGCCGCGCCCCCCGGCCCACAGATCGCGCCCGTTCAGGCTGATGCGCCCGGCGTCGGGCGTCATCAGCCCGGCCACGGCATTGACCGTGGTGGTCTTGCCGCAACCCGAAGGGCCATAGATCGCCGTCACCCCGCCCGGCGCGTCAAAGGCCACGTCCAGCGACAGGCCGGGAAAGGTCTTGCGGAAATCGACCGACAGGCTCATGCGGTCAGCCTTGCCTGCGCGCGCCGCGCCAGCACCTCGGATGCCAGCACGGCCAGAATCGCAATGCCGACCGAGATCCCGACCAGCCGCATCGCCGCGCCCTCGCCGCCCGGCACTTGCAGCAGGGCATAGATGGCCGATGGCAGCGTCTGCGTCTGGCCGGGGATATTGGCGACAAAGGTGATGGTCGCGCCGAATTCACCCATGGCCTTGGCAAAGCCCAGTACGGTTCCGGCGATGATCGCGGGCAGGATCAGCGGCAGGGTGACGGTGGCGAATACGGCGGGGCGGCTGGCGCCAAGGGTGGAGGCGGCGGCCTCTAGCCGGGGGTCCACCGCTTCGAACCCCAGCCGGATGGCGCGCACCATCAGCGGAAAGCCCATGACGCCCGCGGCAATCGCCGCGCCGGTCCAGTGAAAGGCGGGCGACATGCCGATGCCGGCCAGAAAGCTGCCAACCGGCGCATTGCGGCGAAACAGCAGCAGCAGCAGATAGCCGGTGACGACCGGCGGCAGCACCAGCGGCAGATGCAGCGCGGCAGACAACAGCCCGTGGCCCGGAAAGCGCCGCCGCGCCAGCACCCAGCCCAGACCGATGGCCAGGGGCAGCGCGGCCAGCGTGGCCACCGTCGCCACCCGCAGCGACAGCAGCACCGCCTGCCATTCCTGCGGGCCGAGCCAGCTCATTCCGCCAGCGTGGTAAAGCCGTTTGCGGCAAAGACGGCGCGGGCGGCATCGCCCGACAGCGCATCCAGAAACTCTGCCGCCGCCGCGTTATCGCTTAGCAGGGCGGCGGGGTAGATGATCGGATCGTGGCTGCCTTGCGGAAAGGTATAGACCACCGAAACGGCGGGTTCGGCCACCGCGTCGCTGGCATAGACGATGCCATAGGGGGCCGCCCCCGATGCCACCAGCGCCAAGGCCGCGCGCACATCGTCGGCCTGCGCGACATGCGGTTCCAGCGCCGCCCATTGCCCCAGAGATTCCAGCGCCTGCTTGCCGTAAACCCCTGCGGGCACGGATTCGACCAGCGCCATGGCCAGCTTGTCATCGCCCAATGTGTCGGCAAACCCGTCCAGCGAGGTGATCGCCGCGCCCTGCCCATGGGCCACCAGCACCAGATCGTTGCCCAGCAGATCGCGGCGGCTGTCGCCTGCGATCAGCCCGGCGCTGTCTACCTCGTCCATCCACGGCACAGAGGCCGAGATGAAGATGTCGGCAGGCGCACCCGACACGATCTGGCGGGCAAGGGCGGACGACCCGCCATAGGAAATGACCGCCGTGCCCGGATGTTCGGCGGCGATCTGATCCAGCGCGGTTTTCAGGCTGGCGGCGGCAAAGATGGTGATGTCTTCGGCCTGCGACAGCGCCGGGATCAGGGCGATGGTTGCGGCCAGAATGGCACGGCGGGTCAGGGTTGGCATGGCGGCCCCTCTGGTTATGTCCGGGCGACCATAACCGCGCCGCGCCCGGTCAGGCAAGCGTCATTTCCGTTCGGACATATCGTCCAGCATCCCGGTGATGGCGGCAATATCGCCCGACCCCGCCCCGACCAGCAGCGATTCCAGCGCCCGGAAATGCGCCAGCACCTGCGCGCCGGTTTCGGTCAGCACCGCGCCGCCCCCGCCCGGCCCGCCACGCGCGCTGTCCACCAGCGGGCGGGCAAAGGCGCTGTTCATTTCCTCGACCAGCGACCAGGCGCGCTTATAGCTCATGCCCATGCGGCGGCCTGCGGCGGAAATCGAGCCAAGCTCGGCGATGCCGGTCAGCAGATCGGCCTTGCCGGGGCCAAGGGTCAACGCCGGGCCGTAATCCAGCCGCAGCTTGATACGGGGCAAAGCGGGCTTTTGCGGGTTGTCAGCCGGTTCGGTCATCGCCACATTGTCGGGCGACTGGCCTGCGTGACGCAAGGGCTTTTCGACGCCCGGTTCTCGCACTAAGGTCGCAGGAGCATTTTACATAGAGGGGGAACTTCATGTCGGATATCGTTATCCTGTCGGGCGCGCGCACGGCCATTGGCGGCTTTGGCGGCAGCCTGGCCTCGGTCCCGCCGATTCAATTGGCCACGCATGTCGCCAAGGCCGCGATGGAACGCGGCGGCGTGTCGCCGGACCAGATCGGCACTGTCGTGTTCGGCCATGTCATCAACACCGAACCACGCGACATGTATCTGTCGCGCGCCGCCATGCTGGAGGCCGGGATTCCCGACACCACCCCGGCGATGAACGTGAACCGGCTGTGCGGTTCGGGCGCGCAGGCGGTGGTTTCGGCGGCGCAGGCGCTGATGCTGGGCGATGCCGATTTCGCCCTTGCCGGCGGCGCCGAAAACATGAGTCGCGCGCCCTATGCCTCGCCCACCATGCGGCACGGGCAGCGGATGGGCGATGCCACCATGTATGACATGATGGTTGGCGCGCTGACCTGCCCGATGGGCACCGGCCACATGGGCATCACCGCCGAAAACGTCGCCGCCGAAAACGGCGTGACGCGCGAAGAGCAGGATGCCTTTGCGCTGGAATCGCAGAACCGCGCCGCCAAGGCGATCGAGGAAGGCCGCTTCAAGGATCAGATCGCGGGCTTTGAGATCAAGTCGCGCAAGGGTGTGACGGTGTTCGACACCGACGAACACCCCAAGGCCACCACGCTGGAAAAACTGGGTGCCTTGCGCGCCGCCTTCCAGAAGGATGGCACCGTGACCGCCGGTAACGCCTCGGGCATCAACGATGGCGCCGCCGCCGTGGTGCTGGCCCGTGCCGAGGCCGCCGAAAAGGCCGGTCTGACGCCCAAGGCCAAGCTGCTGGGCTATGCCGTGGCGGGGGTTCCGGCGCGGATCATGGGCATCGGCCCGGTGCCTGCGGTCCAGCAATTGCTGGAAAAAACCGGGCTGTCGCTGGGTGATTTCGACGTGATCGAATCGAACGAGGCCTTTGCCGCACAGGCGCTGGCCGTGAACAAGCAACTGGGTCTGGACCCGGCCAAGGTCAACCCGAACGGCGGCGCGATCGCGCTGGGCCACCCGGTCGGCGCGACCGGGGCGATCCTGACCGTGAAGGCTCTGTATGAGCTGGAGCGGATCGGCGGCAAGCGCGCCATCGTCACCATGTGCATCGGCGGCGGTCAGGGTATCGCGCTGGCGCTGGAACGGCTCTGATGCGCTTCGCGCCGGGCGAACGTCAGGTTCTGCCGGGCGCGAAATTCGTCGGGCCGATGGTGGTGCAACGTCTTGAAGAGGCAGGGTTTTGCGGCCTTGCCTCTTTGGCCAAGGCGGATGCGGAAACCATCTGCCGGGGCACGGCGGCGGCTTTGGGCACGACCTGCTGGGCGAACAGCCCGCAGGCGCGCCGTGCGGTGGAGAACGCCATTGCCGCGGCACGCGCGGCGGGGTGAGTTTCGGCAGGTCGGCAGATTGACGGTGCGTTCCGAAAGGGCGCGCCGTTTTCTTTTGCGCCTGCGCAACGGCTGCGGGCGTTGCATGGCGCAACAGGGCGCAGGGCCGGGCCGCGAAAGCCAGCAAATGCCGGGATTTTGGCTGCACAACCGATGCACAACCTGTGCACAGGCTGTACACAAGCTGTGCACAGACGATGCGCGTTGCAGGATAGGGGGGCGCAGCGGGGCCGGGTGAGGGGCGATGTGGCGCAGAGACGCGGCGGATTGCCCAAGGTGCCCGATGCCGGAGGCCGCAGGGTGTGATCCGTGAGTGGCGGCTGCCTTTCTCTGAACTGTCAGCTTCGCGGCGACTGCCGATTTTTGATGGCACGGGCACGGCTGGGCTTTGTCGGGCGGGTGCGTCGCCTTGGATTTAGAAAAATTTTCCATATTCAGATTGTCTGGCGGTGATGGAACCCTTCGGGGATGACCTGATGCGGGAAGCCGCAGCGGCAGTGCTGGATGTGCCTCTGCGGATGGCTTTGCTGCGGGTTTGTGGGCAGATCGGGGGCAGGCGCATGGCCCGAGGCTTGGGAACATGTGTCGCCCGCAGATCGTTAGCCAGAATGAAAAACAACAGGGATGACCCGATGCCGAAAACCGGAGGTTGTGACTGCGGTGCCGTGACCTATGCCGTCGCGGTCGGGCGGCTGCATGTTTACGCCTGCCATTGCCTGAACTGTCAGACCCGCAGCAGCAGCGCCTTTGCCGAACATGCGATGCTGACGGCGGATGCGCTGGATTGCAGCGGCGAAACGGTTGGCTTTGTGCGGCAGCGGGATGGTATCCGCTTTACCGAAGTGTTCTGCGCCGCCTGTCATACCCGGCTGTTCAATCGCAACGATATGCTGCCCGATATGGTCTTTCTGCGTGCCGGGACGCTGGATCACAGCGCGGGGCTGGTGCCGATGGCGCATATCTGGACCAGCCGGAAACAGCCGTGGCTGGTGCTGCCCGAGGGGGTGCCCGCCTTTGAACAATCGCCCACGCCCGAAGAATTCGGCGCGGCGGTGCAGGCGGCCGAGGCGCGGGGGGCCTGAGGCCCGCCCCCGCCGCTATTCCCCGCGCGGGAATCTTTGCGATTCTTCCAGCACGTTCAGGTCCATGTGGTTGCGCATGTATCGGTCTGATGCCTGCTGCAAGGGCTGGTAATCCCACGGGAAATAGGCGCCGTTGCGCAGGGCGGGATAGACGATCCAGCGGCGGGCCTGACTTTCGCGGACTTCGGCATCATAGGCGGGCAGGTCCCAGCGGGCCGTGGCCATCTGGCGCAGGCGCGACAGGGTGCCCGCATGGGCCGGGTCGGCGGCAAGGTTGCTGCGCTCGTCCGGGTCGGTTTGCAGGTCGAACAATTGTTCGGGATCGGCGGGGCAGGCGATGTATTTCCAGCGCCCGTCGCGCAGGGCGATCATCGGCGCGATCGAGCCTTCGGCGGCGTATTCCATCGGCACCGGCGGGCGGTCGGCGGGGTTCAGCAGGGAATGGCCGTCGGTCCATGGCGCGATCTCGTCCATGGGCAGGCCGGCAAGGTCGCATAGCGTGGGCAGCACGTCCAGCGTGGACACCGGCTGATCTACCCGGCCCGGCTGCATCCCCGGCGCGGCGATCATCAGCGGCACGCGGGCGGATTGTTCGAAGAAGTTCATCTTGAACCAAAGGCCACGGTTGCCCAGCATCTCGCCATGGTCGGACAGCAGCAGGATGATGGCGTCCTGTCGGGTGCGATCCAGCACGTCGAGGATTTCGCCGATCTTGTCGTCGATATAGCTGATATTGGCGAAATAGCCCTGCCGGGCGCGGCGGATATGGTCGGCGGTGATATGGGATGCGCGCCAGTCGCTGGCGTCCATCAGGCGCTGGGAATGCGGGTCCATCGCTTCGTAGGGGATAGCCGGGGGTGGCTCCAGCTCGGGCGCGTTTTCGTAGAGATCCCAGTATTTGCGGCGGGCCACGAAGGGGTCGTGCGGGTGGGTAAAGCTGACCGTCAGGCACCACGGGCGGTCGTCGGCCCCGCGCGCAAGGTCATACAGCTTGCGGCAGGCGTGATAGGCCACCTCGTCGTCGTATTCGTATTGGTTGCTGATTTCCGCCACGCCCGCGCCGGTGACGGACCCGAGGTTGTGATACCACCAGTCGATCCGCTGCCCCGGTTTGCGCCAGTCCGGGGTCCAGCCGAAATCGGCGGGGTAGATGTCGGTCGTCAGCCTTTGTTCAAAGCCGTGAAGCTGGTCGGGGCCGACAAAGTGCATCTTGCCCGACAGGCAGGTGTGCCAGCCCGCGCGGCGCAGGTGGTGCGCATAGGTCGGGATGTCGGATGCGAATTCCGCCGCATTGTCATAGACGCGGGTGCGGCGCGGCAATTGCCCCGACATGAACGAGGCCCGCCCCGGCGCGCACAGCGGGCTGGCGGTATAGGCATTGGCAAAGCGCGTGCTGCGCGCGGCAAGGCGGCGCAGGTTCGGCACATGCAGGAAATCGGCGGGGCCGTCGGGGAACAGCACCCCCGACAGTTGGTCCGCCATCAGGATCAGAAAGTTCGGTTTGCTCACAGGGCTGCCTTTACCGCGTCCAGTCCGGGCTGGCCGTCAAGGGTGGTTATGCCGTCCAGCCAGGGCGTCAGGCGGTCGGGGTTTTCGGCCAGCCATGCCCGTGCCGCCTGCTCGCCGCTGTCGCCGTTATCCAGAATGCGGGCCATCAGCGCGTTTTCCATATCCACGTCGAACTCCAGCTGCGACAGCAGCCGCGCGACATTGGGGCAGGTGTCGGCCCATTCGCCGCGCGCCAGCGTATGCACGGTTGCGCCGCCGAAATCGGGGCCGAACTGCGCATCGCCGCCCGACAGGTAGGTCAGGTCGTGGGCGATGTTCATCGGGTGCGGCGCCCATGCCAGAAAGACCGAGGGCCGGTCTGCCGCGCTGTTGCGCGTGACCTGCGCCAGCATCCCCTGTTCGCTGGATTCGACCAGCTCCCAATCGCCGAGGCCGAATTCGTCGGCGTCGATCATCGCCTGAATCGACTGGTTGGCGGGGGCGCCCGGCTCGATCCCGTAGATCTTGCCGTCGAAGGCGTCGCGCTGGGCGTCGAGATCGGCGAAATCGGCCACGCCAAGCGCCGCGCCGGGGGCGGTGACGGCAAGGGTGAATTTCGCGCCGGTCAGGTTCTGCGCCAGTTCGCGCACGCTGCCCGATGCGTCCAGATCGTCGCGGAACGCCTGCTGCGCGGGCATCCAGTTGCCCAGAAAGGCGTCGGTATTGCCGGTTTTCAGCGCCTCATAGCCGATGGGGACGGACAGGATCTGCACCTCGGGCTGATAGCCGAGGGCGGACAGCAGCACGGTGGCGACGCCGTTGGTGGCGGTGATGTCGGTCCAGCCGGGATCGGACAGGCGCACGGCGGCGCAGGATGCGGGGTCGGCGGCCATGGCAAGCGCGGGCAGGGTGGTCAGCGCGGTGGCCAGAAGGGTGGTGCGGATCATTGTGGTTTTCCCTGTTGTCTGTCGCGTTGGTCTGCTTGAAACTGGTCTGAGCGTTGCAGATCGGTCCGGCGTTGAAAAGGGGGCGTTGTCGCCGCGAACCTGCCAGTTTGTGTCGAAATTCAGGCAATCCTGTCGTTTCGGTCAGTTGCGCCATTGTGACGGGTCGCCTAGGATCGCGGCGAATTCCCGCCTGTTTGCGCGGGGGTATCGGACCAACAGGAAAGGATAACGAGATGTTTGCAAAGCGGATCATGGCGGCTGCCGCAGCCCTGACGCTGGGGCTGACCGGGGTTGCCACTGCGCAGGAAATGAACTTTTTCCGGGTCGCCACGGGCGGCACGTCGGGCACCTATTACCCGATTGGCGGGCTGCTGGCGAATGCCATTTCCAACCCGCCCGGATCGCGCGCCTGCGAAGAGGGCGGGTCGTGCGGCGTGCCGGGGCTGATCGCCTCGGCTGTGGCCTCGAACGGGTCGGTTGCCAATGTGAACGCCATTCAGGGCGGCACCATGGAATCGGGCTTTGTGCAGGGTGACGTGGCCACCTGGGCGTTCAACGGCACCGGCATCTGGGAAGGCCAGCCCGCGGCTGACAAGGTGCGCGTCATCGCCAACCTGTATCCCGAATCGATCCACCTGATCGCCTCGGCCGGGGCGGGCATCAGCTCGGTCGCCGATCTGGCGGGCAAGCGGGTGTCGCTGGACGAGCCTGGCTCGGGGACGCTGGTGGATGCGCAGATCATCCTGAACGCCGCCGGCCTGTCCGAAGCGGACATCCGCCCCGAATATCTGAAGCCCGAACAGGCCGCTGACCGGATGCGCGATGGCGCGATGGATGCGTTCTTCTTTGTCGGCGGCTATCCGACCGGCGCTGTGGCCGAACTGGCCAGCCAGCATGACGTGGTGGTGGTGCCGATCGACGGCGAACTGCGCGACAAGATTCTGGCCGACAGCAGCTTTTTCGCCGCCGATACCTTTCCGGCTGGCACCTATGACGGGCAGGACAGCGATGTGGACACCATCGCCGTGGGCGCGCAATGGGTGACATCGGCCGATCAGTCGGACGATCTGGTCTATGGCATCACCGCCGCGCTGTGGAACGACAACACCCGCAAGCTGCTGGATGCGGGCCACGCCAAGGGCAAGATGATTACCCGTGAACATGCGCTGGACGGCGTGGGTATTCCGCTGCATCCGGGTGCAGAACGCTTTTACCGCGAAGCGGGTCTGCTGGAATAAGATGACAGGTCAGGGGGCGTCAGCCCCCTGACTTTTTGCCGCCAAGGCCAACAAGACCATGCCGCAGGGCATGCAAGAAGGAACCGGGGGATGACCGATCCAAACCGCGCCGCAAACCCGGCGCAGCACAGCACCCAGACACATGACGAAGATGCCATCGGCCATCTGAGCGCCGATGAATTGCAGGCGATCGAGGAAAAATACGATCCCGAGCTGCGCTTTCGCGATCTTTTGCCCTGGGCCACGGGTCTGGTGGGCATCGTTCTGTTTCTGCTGTCCTGCTATCATTACTATACCGCCGGTTTCGGCATTCCGCAGGCGGTGATCCATCGCGGGCTGCATCTGTCGGTGACGCTGGCGATTGTGTTTTTTGCCTTTTCCGCCTTTGGCAGCGGCGCGGTGCGGCGCGGGCCGCTGGATATTGGCGGGATGCCGGTCTGGGACTGGGCCTTTGCGCTGATGGGGGCTGCGGCGGCGCTGTATGTGCCGTGGATCTATTCCGATCTGGCCTTCCGCGTCGGCAATCCGACCACGCTGGACGTGACCATGGGCACGATCCTGATCGTCGTCCTGCTGGAGGCCGTGCGCCGGTCGATGGGCTGGCCCCTGCCGGTGATTGCGATGCTGTTCATGGCCTATGCCTATTTCGGCCAGCATATGCCGGGCATTCTGGTGCATCCGGGCGCAAGCTGGACGGGGATCGTCAACCATCTGTATCTGACCTCGCAGGGGATTTACGGCACTGCGCTGGGCGTGATCGCGACATATGTGTTCCACTTTGTGCTGTTCGGGGTGATGGCCACGCGCATCGGGCTGGGGCAGCTGTTCATTGATGTGGCGGCGGCGCTGGCCGGGCGTTATTCGGGCGGGCCGGCCAAGGTGTCGGTGCTGTCCTCGGCGCTGCTGGGGTCGATTTCGGGATCGTCCATCGCCAATACGGTGACAACCGGCGCGCTGACCATTCCGGCGATGATCCGCATCGGCTATCCCCGCCATTTCGCCGCCGCAGTCGAGGCGGCGTCATCGACCGGGGGGCAGATCACGCCGCCGGTGATGGGGGCGGTGGCCTTTCTGATGATCGAATATCTGGGCGTGCCGCTGACCACGATTCTGGTGGCGGCGCTGGTTCCGGCCTTCATGCACTTTTTCGGCGTGCTGTTGCAGGTGCATCTTGAGGCGCGGCGTCTGGGCCTGCGCGGCCTGCACCCCGAGGAAATTCCCAATGCGCTGCGGGTGATCCGTCAGGGCTGGCTGTCGGTCGTGCCGCTGGTCATCCTGATCGCGGTGCTGATGTCGGGGCGCACGCCCTTTGCCGCCGCCTTCTGGGCGATTTCATCCTGTATCGTCGTGCTGCTGTTGCAGGAACTGATGGCCAAGGGCGTGGCCGGGGCGATCCGGGGCACCCTCCACGGCATCATCGAGGGCTTTGTTCTGGGGGCGAAACAGTCGCTGTCGGTCACGGCCGCCGCCGCGCTGGTGGGTGTGGTGATCGGGGTGGTGACGCTGACCGGCGTTGGCTTCAAGATCGCCTATATGGTCACGGGCACCGCGCAGGGCTGGGCCGCGGGGATGCACGCCTGGCTGGCCTTCCTGCCGTTCGAGGTGATGAGCATTGCCACCATGACGCTGCTGTTCACGCTGTTCATGACGGCCATCGTCTGCATCCTGATGGGCTGCGGCATCCCGACCACGGCGAACTATATCATCATGGTTGCCGTGGCCGCGCCGATCCTTGGCCTGATGGGGGTCGAGCCGCTGGTGGCGCATTTCTTCGTGTTCTACTTTGGCGTGCTGGCGGATGTGACGCCGCCCGTCGCGCTGGCCGCCTATGCCGGGGCCAGTATCGCGGGGGCCAACGGCTTCAAGGCCGGGAACACGGCCTTCCGCCTGTCGATGGGCAAGGCGCTGGTGCCCTTCGTCTTTGTGTTCCAGCCGGCGCTGCTGCTGGTGACGCAGGGCTTTACCTGGGGGGCCTTTGCGCTGGCCTTCTTTGGGGCGGTGGGCGGCATCTGGGCCTTGTCCACCGCGATCACCGGCTGGCTGTTCGCGCCGCTTTACCGGGTGGAACGGCTGGTTCTGGCGCTGGCCGCGCTGCTGCTGATCGCGCCGCATCCGGTGCCGACCGTGATCGGGGTGGTGCTGTTCCTGCCGATCATCGCGCGGCAGTTGCTGGGGCGCGGCACGGCCGCCGCCTGACGCGGTTTACCAGACCGGCCAGTCGGGGTGCGCCTGCCCCCGGCTGGCTGGTTGGGGTGCCGGTCTGATTGTCAGCGAAACGTCATCATCCTGTCGCCTGCCCGACTCATGCCGCTGTTAACCAGCGGCTGAGGCAATTTTGGGGGCAGGCATGTTTTCCTTGTCCGGGCGCAAGGCGCTGGTGGTGGGCATCGCCAACGATCAATCCATCGCCTATGGCTGCGCGCAGGCGCTGTGCGATCAGGGGGCCGATCTGGCGGTCACATGGCTGAACGCCAAGGCCGAACCGCATGTCCGCCCGCTGGCCGAATCGCTGGGGGCCGAGATCGTGGCGCCGCTGGATGTGTCGCAGCCCGACCAGTTGCAGGCGCTGTTTCAGCAGATCACCGACCGCTGGGGCCGTCTGGATGTGCTGATCCATTCCATCGCCTTTGCGCCGCGCGATGATCTGCATGGCCGGGTGATCGACTGTTCCGCCGCAGGCTTTGCGCAGGCGATGGATGTGTCGGTGCATTCCTTCCTGCGCATGATCCGCCTGGCCGAGCCGCTGATGCCCGATGGCGGCACCTGCATGTCGGTGTCGTTCTTTGGGTCGTCGCGGGTGGTGGATCATTACAACATCATGGGTCCGGTCAAGGCCGCGCTGGAAAGCGCCGTGCGCTATGCCGCCGCCGAACTGGGGCCAAAGGGTATTTCGGTTCACGCGCTGTCGCCGGGGCCTCTGGCGACGCGGGCGGCCTCGGGGATCGACCATTTCGACGAGCTGATGCGCACCGCGACCGAGCGCGCGCCGATGCACCAGCTGGCCACGATTCAGGATGTGGGCGCGATGGCGGCCTTTCTGGCCTCGCGCGAGGCGCGCAATCTGACCGGCGGCGTTCATGCCATCGACGGCGGTTATTCCATCACGGCCTGAGTCACGAAAGGGAACTGCCATGACCAGTCTATTCGATCTGTTCGACCCCGCCCATGATGCGCTGTATGGCCCGGCCAATGATGCCGGGCTGATGCTGGGCGACTGGCTGGTGAATGCGCAGTCCGAAATCGAGGCGCACAGCAAGACCGGCGACATCATCGCCAGCGCGTTTCAGCGGCAGATGCGCCATATCTCGGCCACGCATGGCGCCCGCGCCCGCGATACGGCCAATGCCACCGCCCGCGTGGTGCAGGGGTTCCGGCAGGCGCAGCAATCCCATGCGCTGGCGACGGCCTGGGCCAGCTATCTGACCGATGCCGCCGAACGGGCGGTGTTGACGGCGGATGCGCTGCGCCAGCGCGGCGACATCTTTCTGGAACACGAGGCGGCGGGCTGCCCGCCGGTGCTGATCTATGATTACGAGGTGGTGATGGACGGGGCCGACCAGCCCTATCCGTCGAACTATATGCTGCTGCGCATCCTGCCGCCCGAGGGCGTCAGCATCGACGACAGCCGCCGCCCCTATATCGTCATCGACCCGCGCGCGGGCCATGGCCCCGGCATCGGCGGGTTCAAATCCGACAGTCAGGTGGGCGTCGCCATGCGCGAGGGGCACCCGGTCTATTTCGTGTCCTTCCGCCGCGCGCCGGAACCGGGGCAGTTCCTGTCCTATGTCACCCGCACCGAGGCCGCCTTTGTGCGCGAGGTGATGCGGCGCCACCCCGATGCCTCGGCCCCGGTCATCATCGGCAATTGTCAGGGCGGCTGGGCCACGCTGCTGCTGGCGGCGACCAACCCCGATCTGACCGGGCCGATCGTCATCAACGGCGCGCCGGTCGCGCCATGGGCCGGGCGTGTGGGCGAAAACCCGATGCGCTATAACGCCGGGGTCTTGGGCGGGACGTGGATTCCGATGTTCCTGTCGGATCTGGGCGGCGGCATCTTTGACGGCGCGCATCTGGTGCAGAACTTTGAGCTGCTGAACCCCGGCCGCACGATGTTTCGCAAATACACCGACCTGTTCCGCGACATCGACAAGGGCACCGACCGCTTTCTGGAATTCGAAACATGGTGGGGCGGCTTTTTCCTGCTGACCGAACCGGAAATCCGCTGGATCGTGGAACAGTTGTTCGTCGGCAACCGTCTGGTCAAGAACGAGGCCCGGATCGAGCCGGGCCGGCCCATCGACCTGAAAGCCATCCGCGCGCCGATCATCGCCTTTGCCAGCTTTGGCGACAATATCACCCCGCCGCAGCAGGCGCTGAACTGGATCTGCGAAACCTATACCGATGTGAACGAAATCCGCATCCGGGGACAGCGGATCATCTATATGATCCATGAACAGGTCGGGCATCTGGGCATCTTTGTCAGCAGCCAGATCGCCAATCGCGAACATTCGGAAATGGCCTCGACGATGAAGACCATCGAGGCGCTGGCCCCCGGTCTTTACGAAATGCGCATCGAGGATGTGACCGAAAAGAACGGCCGCACGCATTTCACCGTCGGTTTCGCCGAACGCACGCTGGACGACATTCGCGGCATCGACGACGGCTTTGACGATGAACGCCCCTTTGCCGCCGTGGCCCGCGCATCAGAGATGCAGGCGCAGTTTTACGAAGGCGCGGTGCGTCCGCTGGTGCGCGCGGCGGTGACGCCATCCATGGCCGAGGCGGGGCGGGTGCTGCATCCGCTGCGGGTGCAGCGCGCGGTGATGTCGTCGCGCAATCCGGTCATGGGGCTGGTCGAAAGCGCCGCCGAAAAGCTGCGCGACAACCGCCATCCTGTCCACGCCGACAACCCCTTTGTCGCCGCCGAGGCGCTGTGGGTGCAATCCGTCGAACAGGCGCTGGATTTCTGGCGCGACTGGCGCGACATGTGTTACGAGATGACCTTTTTCGGCATGTGGTCGAACCCCTGGGCGCGCGCCTTTGGCCAAAGCCACGAGGCGCGGCGCACGCTGAAAGACGCGGGCGAATTGCGCGGCCTGCCCGAGGTCGCCAGCGCGCTGACCCAGATCGACAAGGGCGGCTTTGCCGAGGCGGTGATCCGCATGTTGATCCTGATGGTGGACAGCCGGGGCAATGTGCGCCGCGACCGTCTGGAACGGTCCAGCCGGGTGCTGACCTGCGACGAACCCTTCGCCAGCCTTGGCGCGGAAAAGCGCGCCATCATCATTCATCAGCAAACCCTGATCGCCAGCTTTGAACGCGACCGCGCCATCGAAACGCTGCCGCTGCTGCTGCCCGATCCGGCGGATCGCGAACTGGCGATGGCGGTGGCGCAATATATCCCCGGTCGTCTGGATGAAATGTCGCCCGCCACGCTGGCTCTGCTGGACCGGATGCGCTCGGTTCTGGGGTTGGGGCCGATTACGGCGGATGTGAACGACGATCCGCTTGCGCAACGGCACCCCAACGCGCAAGACAGTGCGCAAGACATGCCGGGCGCGGAACAGGCTGCGCCCAAGCCCGCACCGGCCAGTCGCGGGCGCAGAACCCGAAAGGCAGAGACTGATGCACTTGGTTAACCGCACGCTGGATGAATTGCAGATCGGCGACACGGCCGAATTCCGCCGCCTGATTACGCTGGACGATCTGTTTTCCTTTGCCGTGATTTCCGGCAATTATAACCCGATGCACCTGCCGGACGAGGATGGCGACGGCGATGGCGTGCCCGAAAGCGTGGCGCCGGGCATGTTTCTGGCCTCGCTGTTTTCGGCGGCGCTGGGCACGCGGCTGCCCGGCCCCGGCACGCTGTATCGGCGGCAGGTGCTGAATTTCCACGAACGCGCCCATTCCGGCGAAGAGGTCGTCTGCCGCGTTCGTGTGACCGGCAAGGAACCGGGCGGCATCGTGATGCTGGAAACCGAATTGCGCCGGGTCGGCGATGACGTGCTGCTGCTGGATGGTCAGGCGACGGTGCAGGCCCCGACGCGCAAGTTCGACCGCGACGGGATCGAGGTTCCCGGCCTGCTGGTCGAACGGCACCGCCATTTCAGCGCGCTGCTGGAAAAGGCCAGACACCTGCCCGCGCTGCCGACGGCGGTGGTCTGCCCCGACGATCCCAACTCGTTGGGGGGGGCGCTGAAGGCCGCGCATGAGGGGCTGATCGTGCCGATCCTGATCGGCAAGGCGGCGGCGATCCGCGCCACCGCGCAGGAACTGGGCGAAAGCCTTGACGGGATCGAGGTGATCGACATCGCCGGCGATGCCGAGGCCGCCGCCGAGGCCTGCCATCTGGTTCACGCGGGCCGCGCCGCCGCAGTGATGAAGGGGCATATGCACACCGATGATCTGCTGCGCCCGATGCTGTCGAAAACCCACGGGCTACGCGTCGGCCGCCGCTTTACCCATGTGTTCGTCATGGATGTGCCCAGCCGCCCCGAGCCGGTTCTGGTGACGGATGCCGCGATCAACATCGCGCCCGATCTGGCGACCAAGCAGGACATCGTTCAGAACGCGCTGGAACTGGCCGCTGCCATCGGGCTGGAACCGCGCGCGGGGGTTCTGTCGGCGGTGGAAACGGTGAACCCGGCGATCCAGTCATCCATCGACGCGGCGCTGCTGTCCAAGATGGCAGAGCGCGGCCAGATCACCGGCGGGCAGGTCGATGGCCCGCTGGCGATGGATAACGCCGTCGATATGGGTGCCGCCCGCACCAAGGGGCTGCGCGGCGAGGTGGCGGGCCGGGCCAATATTCTGGTGGTGCCCGACATCGACGCGGGCAATATGCTGGCGAAACAGCTTGCCTTTATCAGCCATGCCGAGGGGGCCGGGCTGGTTCTGGGCGCGCGGGTGCCGGTGATCCTGAATTCGCGGTCCGACAGCGCGGCCTCGCGCCTGGCATCCTGCGCGGTGGCGGCGCTGCATCATGCGGCGACCGGCGCGGGGCGGGGCGATCTGACCGGGGTGGCCGCACAATGAACCGCCCGACCAACCGCCCCACGGGGCACGACGTCATTCTGGCGCTGAACGCCGGGTCGTCCTCGTTGAAATTCGTGGTCTTTGCGGCGCAGGATGGCGACAGCGCGCTGGCCGAAGGTCTGGTGGACCGTATCGGCAGCGATGCGGCCAGCATCCGCCTGCGCGACGGGGCGGGCGCCGATCTGCCGGTGGCCGAGGGCCGCCCCGCCGATCACGCCGCCGCGCTGCAACTGGCGCTGGACAGCCTGTCGGCGGCGCTGCCCGATGCGCGGGTGGTGGCCGTGGGGCATCGCGTGGTGCATGGCGGCACCACCTTTCGCGGCCCGGTGATCGTCGATGAGCCGGTGATGGCGCAGATCGAGGCGCTGCGCCCCTTTGCGCCGCTGCATCAGCCGCATAACATCGCCGGTATCCGCGCCGCGATGGCGGCCTTTCCGGGCGTGCCGCAGATCGCCTGTTTCGACACCGCCTTTCACCGCACCCACCCATGGGTGAACGATACCTTTGCCCTGCCCAGCAGCTTTTACGACGAAGGCGTGCGCCGCTATGGTTTCCACGGGCTGAGCTATGATTACATCACATCCGAACTGCACCGCATCGCGCCGCTGATTGCGGCGGGGCGGGTGGTGATCGCGCATCTGGGCAATGGCGCGTCGATGTGCGCGGTGCAGAATGGCCGCTCGGTCGCCTCGACCATGGGGTTCACGGCGCTGGACGGGCTGCCGATGGGGACGCGCAGCGGGCAGTTGGACCCCGGCGTGGTGCTGTATCTGATGGATCAGCGCGGTATGACCACCGCCGAGGTGCGCCGCCTGCTGTATGAAAAATCCGGCCTGCTGGGCCTGTCGGGCGGGCTGTCGAACGACATGCGCACGCTGGAATCCGCCGCCACCCCCGAGGCGCAGCAGGCCATCGACTATTTCGTGTTCCGCATCCAGCGCGAGCTGGGCGCGATGGCGGCGGCCATGGGCGGCATCGACGCGCTGGTGTTCTGCGGCGGCATCGGGGAAAACTCGCGCCTGATCCGCGCACGGGTGTGCGAGCGGACGGAATGGATGGGCCTTGAAATCGACCATGGCCGCAATGACCGCAACGAAACCATCATCTCATCGGATGTGTCGCGCGGTCATGTCATGGTCATCCCCACCAACGAAGGGCTGGTGATCGCCCGCGCGGCGCGCGATCTGTTGAATCTGGGGGGCAGCACGACATGAAGGGCGCTTTGACACCGCAGGCGGCGGCGCAGATGATCCCCGACGGGGCCAGCGTGATGATCGGCGGCTTTATGGGGGTGGGGTCGCCGCACCGGATGATCGACGCGCTGGTGGCGCGGGGCGCGCGCGGGCTGACCGTCATCGCCAATGACACCGCCCGGCCCGGCCATGGCATCGGCAAGCTGGTGTCGGCGGGGGCGGTGGCGCGGGTCATCACCTCGCATATCGGGCTGAACCCGGAAACGCAGGCGGGCATGATCGACGGCAGCATTCAGGTCGATCTGGTGCCGCAGGGCACGCTGGTCGAACGCATCCGCGCGGGCGGCGTCGGTCTGGGCGGGGTGCTGACGCCCACCGGCCTTGGCACCGAGGTCGAGGACGGCAAGCAGATCATCCAGATCGAGGGCCGCGATTTCCTGCTGGATCTGCCGCTGAAGGCCGATTTCGCGCTGTTGGCCGCCGCGCAGGCGGATTACATCGGCAACCTGTCCTATTCGTTGACGGCGCATAACTTTAACCCGGTCATGGCGCTGGCCGGGGCCACCGTCATCGCCGAGGCGGATGTGATCGTGCCCGTGGGCGTGATCCCGCCCGATGCCGTGAAAACGCCCGGTGTGCTGGTCGATCACCTGCTGCTGCGCGCGACTCATGGGGAAGGTTGAGGGGGAAAAGCCGATGGATGCCAAGGAACTGATCGCCCGCCGCGTGGCGCAGGAAATCCGGCCCGGAATGCTGGTCAATCTGGGCATCGGCCTGCCCAGCCTTGTCGCCAGTTTCGTTCCCGCCGGGCGAGGCGTGTTCTTTCAGGCGGAAAACGGCGTCATCGGCCTTGGCGCCCGCCCGCCCGAGGGGATGGAGGACCCGAACCTGACCGATGCGGGCGGCGGTTTCGTGTCGGCGGTGCCCGGCGCGGCCTCTATCGACAGCGCGATGAGCTTTGGCCTGATCCGGGGCGGGCATCTGGATATGACCGTTCTGGGCGGCTTGCAGGTGGACGAGGCCGGGCATCTGGCCAACTGGAAGGTGCCGGGCAAGATGGTGCCGGGCATGGGCGGGGCGATGGATCTTGTGACCGGCGCGGCCCGCGTCATCGTGGCCATGCAGCACAGCGCGCGCGGGCAGGCCAAGATCGTGCGCCGCTGTTCCCTGCCGCTGACGGCGCGGCGCAAGGTTGATCTGATCGTCACCGATCTGGCGGTGATCGAGCCGACCGGCCACGGCCTGATCCTGCGCGAACGCGCGCCGGGCGTCAGCACCGACGCCATCCGGGCTGCGACAGAGGCGGATCTTGTCATTCCCGACGATGTGCCCGAAATGCAGTTGGGCTGACCCGGCTGGCATCCTGTCGGTCATGGTCGGCAATGGGGGGCAAAGCCGGTGACGCAGACGACGTTTCGCGCCCGCGACGGGGCGCGGCTGGCCTATCAGGACGAAGGGCAGGGCTTGCCCTTGCTGGCGCTGGCGGGGCTGACCCGCGACGGGCGCGACTTTGGCTATCTGGCGCGCAGGCTGGACGTCGATGCGGTGCGGCTGATCCGGCTGGACAGCCGCGGGCGCGGCGGCTCTGACTGGACCGGGCCGGACAGCTATATCGTCGGGCAAGAGGCGCAGGACGCGCTGGCGCTGCTGGATCATCTGGGGCTGGACCGCGCGGCGGTGATCGGATCGTCGCGCGGCGGTCTGCTGGGCATGGCGATGGTGGGGATGGCGCCGGGGCGCGTGTCGGGCATCTGTTTCAACGATGTCGGCCCGGTGATCGAACGCGACGGGCTGATGCGCATCGGCCAGTTCATCGGCGTGCGCCCCACCGTGTCCACGCTGGACGAGATCGCCGACCGTCTGCCCGCCGCCATGCCCGGTTTCGCCAATGTGCCGCCCGCCCGCTGGGCCGATGAGACCGTGCGCCATTATGTGCAGCAGGCCGATGGCGTGGGCCTGACCTATGACCCGGCGCTGCGTATCGCCTTTGACAAGGCGATGGAGGCGAACCCCTTGCCCGACGCATGGCCCTTGTTCGATGCCTGCGCGGGCCTGCCGCTGGCGCTGATCCGGGGGGCTGGCTCGGACGTGCTGACGCGCGCCACCGCCGCCGAGATGCGCCGCCGCCGTCCCGACCTGCTGTTCGCCGAAATCCCCGACCGTGGCCACATCCCCTTTCTGGATGAACCGCAGGCGCTGGCGGTGATCCACGACTGGCTGGACCTGATCCGCGCCCAAGGCCCGGTCCCCGGCGGCGATGCGGCCGGGTAACAGTCGGCGCGTGATTTGCGCAAATATTTCAGCGATCTGATTATTCTGCTGCGGCACGCCTGCCGGGGGGTTGGCAAGGGCTGCGCGGGGCGCTACCAAAGATTGAACTGAACTGTTCGTAATACATCTTGGAGAGGGTCGATGCACGCTGCCCTGTTGCTTGGGTCGGCCCGCTGCGGATCAACGCTGGTATCACAGATCATCCGCCAGCACCCCGATGTGCTGAGCCTGTCGGAACTGTTCATCGGGCTTGGTCCCTATGGCTATCGCCCTGACCGCTGCGACGGGCGCACCTTTTGGCGGCACCTGACGCAACCCACGCCCCTGATGCGCCGTCTGGCCAATCCCGACACGATGCCGGACGAATTTCTGTATCACCGTGTCGAAAACCGCCGCCACGATCCGTTCAACTGCCCGCCGGTGCTGAACATCATGCTGCCGCATCTGACCGACCGGCCCGATGATCTGCTGGATGCGCTGGGGGCCGAGGTGGTCACATGGCCGCTGCGGCCGCTGGCCGATCAGTATCTCGCCCTGTTTGCGGCGCTGGACAGGCTGGTGCCGGGCGGGCCGCGCAAGGTCTGGGCCGAACGCTCGGGCGGGTCATTGGTGGCGGTGCGGACGCTGCGGCGCATGTTCCCGCAGGCGCGGCTGGTGCTGTTGCGGCGCAACGGGGCGGCGACGGCGTTAAGCCTGCGCCAGTTCACCATGGCCCGCGCGCCGGTCTGGCTGTGGAAAACCGGGCTGCCCTGGGTGAACACGCTGAATCCGCGACATCATTTCGGGCGCGGTCCATTCTGGCCGCTGCTGTGCCGGATGGGCGGGCTGCCGGGGGTGAACCATCTGCTGACGAAACGGCCCTCGGTCGTGGATTGCGGGCGGTTCTGGTCGGACATGATGCAGACCGCCGTGGCTGAACTGCGCGGCGCCGATGTGACGGTGATCCGTTATGAGCAGTTGCTGGCCGATCCGCCCCGGCAGATCGTGCGGCTGGGGATGGCGGTTGCGGGCAATGCACCGCCCGGCTGGGTTGCGGCGACGGCGCATCTGCCCATGGCGCGGGTGTCGCAACTGGATGCGCTGTCCCCCGCCGACCGCCGCGCCCTGCTGGCCGCCTGCGAACCGGGCGAGGCGGCGCTGGATATGCTTGGCCGGTAACGGGGCGCGGGCGGGCGTTTGCAGGACAGGGCAACCCGGCGTTTGCAAATCGCGAACGAAATATGCGTTGTTCGTTCGCTGCTTTCGTCCTATCTGCACGGGCTATAGCAGCAGGGCGCAAATCCGCTGCACCATGCAAAAGGAAAAGACATGTTCACCCAACTGACCACCTACGCGCCCACCATGCGCAGCGTGCTGCGGATTATGGCGGCGCTGATCTTTATGGCCCATGGCACGCAAAAGATCCTTGGCTTTCCGGCCGGGATGAGCCCGGACGCCTTTAGCCTGTCGTGGATTTCGGGCGTGATGGAGCTGATCGGCGGTGCGCTGCTGGTGATCGGCCTGTTCACCCGCCCGGTGGCGTTTCTGTTGTCGGGGCTGATGGCATTCGCCTATTTCATCGCCCACGCGCCGCAAAGTTTCTTTCCGGTGCTGAATGGCGGGGATGCGGCGATCCTTTACTGCTTTGTGTTCCTGTATCTGGTCTTTGCCGGCCCCGGCCCGATCAGCGTGGATGCCGCAACCGGGCGCGACAGCTAAGGTTATCGCTGGCGCGGGCGGGGCATTGGTGCCTGCCCGCGTCAGATCACCATATGCCGAACCTTGGCCGAGACCCATTCGCTGATGACGACGGTGCCAAGGATCACCAGAATAATCAGCGACACCTGCGGCCATGCCAGCACGTTCAGGCTGGATTGCAACTGCATCCCGATGCCGCCCGCGCCCACCAGCCCCAGAATCGCGCTTTCGCGGATGTTGATGTCCCAGCGGAACACGCTGATGCCGTAGAATGTCGGCAGCACCTGCGGCACGATGCCATAGCTCAGCACCTGCGCCTGCGATGCGCCGGTGGCGGTGATCGCCTCGATCTGCCTGATGTCGGTTTCCTCGATCGCTTCATACAGCAGCTTGCCGATGAACCCGACCGAGCGGAATCCGATGGCGATGATCCCGGCCAGAATCCCCGGCCCAAGGATCGACACCAGCAGCAAGGCCCAGATCAGCGAATTGATCGAGCGTGACGCCACGATGCAGAACAGCGCAAAGGGGCGCAGGATCAGCGCCGAAGGCGTGGTGTTGCGCGCCGCCAGAAAGGCCAGCGGCACGGCGATGACGATGCCCAGCAGCGTGCCCAGCGTGGCGATGTTGATCGTGTCCCACAAAGGCGCCCACAGCCGCTCCATATAGGACCAGCGCGGCGGCACGGCGCGGCCCAGCAGGTCGCCCGCCGCCTGCGGTGCGTCCCGGACAAAGCCCCAGTTGGTGCGCGCCGTCATCAGGTTCCAGCACCAGACGAACAGCGCGACGGTGGCGAACCAGCCCGCCCAGATCAGCAGGCGCGTGCGGGGGGTGCGGTATTGCCAGACCTGATCCATCATTGCACCCATTTGCGCAGATGCCCGGATGCGTATTCCGACAGCATCACGATGGCGATGATAATCAACAGGATCGCCCCGGCGCTGCTGTATTCATAGCGCGACAGCGAGGTGTTCAGCGTCGCCCCGATGCCGCCTGCGCCGACGATGCCGATAACGGCGGATTCGCGGAAGTTGATGTCCAGCCGATACAGCGACAGCCCGATCAGGCGCGGCATGACCTGCGGCTGGATGCCGTAATTGATAAGCTGCATCCAGCTTGCGCCGGTGGCGCGGATCGCCTCGGCCTGCTTTTCGTCGATGTCCTCGATGTCTTCGGCCAGCAGCTTGCCGATGAAACCGATGGTGGAAAAGGCCAGCGTCAGGAACCCGGCGAAGGCGCCGAATCCGAACAGCGCCACGAAAAAGATGGCGACGATGATTTCCTGCAAGGCGCGGCTGATGGCGATGATGCTGCGGCAGATCAGATACAGCCAGCGCGGGGCCAGATTGCGCGCCGCGCCGATGCCGATGGGGATGGAAATCAGCACGCCGACCACGGTGGATGTCAGCGTCATCGTCAGGCTTTCGACCAGCCCGGCTGAAATATCGCGCCAGCGGGTGGTGAAGTCGGGCGTCAGAAAGCCGGTGACGAACCGCTGCCCGCGTTCCATCCCGGCGGCGACGCGGGTCCAGTTCACCTCGATACTGCCGATGGCCAGCGCCAGATAGACCAGCGCGCCCAGGGTCAGCGTGATGCGCCAGAACCGCGAGCGGATCAGTTGCGGCGGCCGCCGCCATGTGCCGGGGTAGGTCACAGCGCCTCCAGCATCTTTTCGCGGGCCTCGCGCTCATCGGCCTCGGCGGCGTCGTCGTCGGCGGATTGGCGCATGGCGGCCCAGTCTTCTTCGCCATAGATCGCGGTCAGGGCGTTTTCGGTCAGATCGGCAGGCGCGCCGTCGAACACGATCTGCCCGGCGCGCAGCCCGATGATGCGGTCGGTGAATTGCTGCGCCAGCACCACGTCGTGAATGTTGATGATCGCGGGCAACCCGCGTTCGCGGCAGATTTCCACGATCAGCCGCATGATCTGGCGGCTGGTTTTCGGATCGAGGCTGGCGGTCGGTTCGTCCACCAGCAGCAGTTCGGGGTTCTGTTCCAGCGCCCGCGCAATGCCGACGCGCTGCCGCTGGCCGCCCGACAGCGCATCGGCGCGCTTATCGACATGCGCCGACAGGCCCACCCGGTCCAGCAGCTTGAAGGCGTTCTGCACATCGGCGGGCGGAAAGCGGCGCATCAGGCTGCGCCAGAAGCCGACATAGCCCAACCGCCCCGACAGCACGTTTTCCATCACCGTCAGCCGTTCGACCAGCGCATATTCCTGAAAGATCATGCCGATGCGGCGGCGGGCGCGGCGCAGATCACCGGCGCGCAGGCGGGTGATGTCGGTGTCGTTCAGCCGCACCGTGCCGCTGGTCGGTTCCACCAGCCGGTTGATGCAGCGGATCAGCGTCGATTTGCCCGCCCCCGATGGCCCGATCAGGCCCACGACCTGCCCGGCGGGGATGGTGAAAGACGCATCCGACAGCGCCTTGTCGCCGGTGCGATAGGTCTTGGTCAGGTTTTCGACGGTCAGCATCGGCGGCCCCTTTTACGCAAAAGGCGGGCAAGGTTGCCCCGCCCGCCCGGATGTGATGCGGCGTTCAGTTGCAGGTATAGGTCACGCCCATCGCCTCGTCGATCTGGCGGATCACGGCCCAATGTTCCTGAAAGCTGATCGGGATGAACTGGGTTTCGCCCTGCGGGGCGAATTCGGTTTCCAGCCCGGTGCCGGTCCAGTCAAAGCTGAAGAACGCCTGCTGGATCTTGTCCTGCAATTCGGGCGTCAGGTTGTGGACCACGCCGTAACCCGTGGTCGGGAAGGTGTCGGATTTATAGACCGTGACCAGATCATCGCTGTTCACCACGCCGCGCGCGGTCATGCGGGTCAGCACCGAATTGGCGATGGCGGCGGCGTCGTAATCCTTGTTCGCGACCCCCAGGATAGAGTTGTCATGCCCGCCCGAAAACGCCGGAGTATAGTCGCGTTCCACCTGCAAATCGAATTCCGATTCCAGCAGCGCCTGCGGTGCCTTGAAGCCCGAATTCGACGTTTCCGAGGTGAAGGCCAGCTGGCGCCCCTTCAGATCGGACAATTCGCTGATGCCGCTGTCGGGATAGGTGATGATTTCCATCTCGTATCCATACGACCCGTCGGCATTGGCCATCATCGCAAAGGGGCGAAAGCCCGAACAGGCCACCGCGATCGCGTTGCCGCCGGTGTTCACGCCCGCGATGTGCAGACGGCCCGCGCGCATGGCTTCGTATTGCGCGGCGTTGTTTTGCACCGGAAAGAACTCGACCGGCTTGCCGGTGACCTCGCTCAGGTGGTCCAGAAACTCTTTCCACACATCGACGTAAACCGCCGGGTCTTCGACCGGGGTATAGGCAAAGATCAGCGTGGCCGGGTCAACCTGCTGCGCCGGATCCGAGGGGATGTCGGCGACCATATCGCCATCGGCGTCGGTAAAGCGGGCGTCCAGCGCGAATTCGGCGCTGGCGGGGATGGCGATCAGACTGGCCAATGCGGTTGCTGCGGCAAGGCGAAAGAGGGTCATCGGATGCTCCGGTTCGACAGGGTTCCGGTGGGGTGTAGGGGTGGCGGATGACTCTTTTACGACCGGAATGTGACGGTTTTGTGACAATCTGCCACCGCCGCTGCCGGTGGTCAAGGCAGAGGTGCCGCGCCGACAGGGCGGGGCAGGGGCGGTCGCCCTTTGCCCCGCCGTATTCAGGCGGTCTGCGCCGCGGCTGCCGCCACGGGCCGTTTGACCGCCATCAGCGCCACGGCCGAGACCAGCGTGCCCACCAGCATCGCAATGATAAAGCCGGTCAGGTTCGTGACCGCATTCGGGATCGGCAGGACGAACACCCCGCCATGCGGCACCCGCAGCGCCACGCCCATCATCATGCAGATCGCCCCGGCCACCGCCGACCCCGCGATCAGCGAGGGGATCACCCGCAGCGGGTCGCGCGCGGCAAAGGGGATTGCGCCCTCGGTCACGAAGGCAAGGCCCAGCACGGCGGCGGCGTTGCCCGCCTCGCGTTCCTCGGGGGTAAAGATCGAGGGGCGCAGTTTCGACGCCAGCGCCAGCGCCAGCGGCGGGGTCATGCCTGCGCACATCACGGCGGCCATGGGCTGATAGATTTCCGAGGCGATCAGCGTGGTGCCAAAGACATAGGCCGCCTTGTTGATCGGCCCGCCCATATCGACGGCCATCATGCCGCCAAGGATCAGCCCCAGGATCAGCGCCGACGATCCTTGCATCCCCTTCAGCCATTCCGTCAGCGCGGCCAGTGCCTGCGCCGTCGGGCCGCCTACGACGTAATACATCAGCAGCCCGGTGATCGCCGTGGCCAGCAGCGGCAGGATCAGCACCGGCATCAGCCCTTGCAGCGTCTTGGGCAGGCGGATCACCCGGATCAGCGCCAGCACCGTGTAACCGGCGATGAACCCGGCCACGATCCCGCCCAGAAAGCCCGCGCCGATGGTGCCCGCGATCACGCCTCCGGTCATGCCCGGCGCGATACCGGGCCGGTCGGCAATCGAATAGGCGATATAGCCCGCCAGCGCCGGAACCATCAGCGTAAAGGCTCCGTTCGCGCCGATCTGGAACAGCGTCCAGCCCAGCGTGCCCTGATACTGGTCTTCGTAGACATAGATGCCGCCAAGGGCAAAGGCGATGGCGATCAGCAGACCGCCCGCCACCACAAAGGGCAGCATGAAGGACACGCCGGTCATCAGGTGCTTGTAAGCGCCGGTCTTATGCGCGGGCTGCGCGGATTCGGCGGTTTGCGCGGTGGCGGTGCCCTGCGTCTGGGCCTCGGCCTGCGCGCGGCGGATCAGGCCCGCGCCATCGTTGATCGCGGGCTTGGTCGGGCCGGTGAACACCCGCTTGCCGGCAAAGCGCGACAGTTCCACCTGCCGGTCGGCGGCGATGATGACCAGATCGGCGGCGGCGATTTCATCCGCCGTCAGCGCGTCCTGCGAGCCGACCGACCCCTGCGTTTCCACCCGGATCGAGTGGCCAAGCTGTTTCGCGCCCTCGGTCAGCCCTTCGGCGGCCATGAAGGTATGCGCGATGCCGGTGGGGCAGGATGTGATGGCGACGATCTTCAGCGGGCCATCGGTGGCGGGGGGCGCGGTCGGGGCAGGCGCTGCCGTTGCCGCGCCGCCGCCCGCCGCCGCGACCAGTTGCGCCAGAACCGCGCCTGCGTCTTGCAGCAGGTCTTCCTTGGTGGCGCGCAGCACCGGCAGACCGGCAAAGCGGCCATCGTCCACCGCGTCATCGACCAGCAGCACCGCCCGCGCCCCGGCAATGGCCGCAGCGTCCAGCGGGTCAACCACCCCGTCGGCGGTGTCCAGTTCGATGGCGATGCCGTGGTTCTGCGCGGCGGCAACCTTGCGCAGCGCCTCGCGCGATAGCACGGCATGGGTGCCCCGGTGGCGTGTTCCGATGACGGCTATGAAATCGGTCATCCTGTTCTCCTTTAATGTCCGGGCGTCAGGCGCCGGTGATCCAATCGGCCAGTGGTATCAGGGCGACCTGCGCCGCCAGGTCACGCACCGCATCGCGCGAAGGCAGATGCGGGCCGGGGTTTTGCAGTTTCGCGCCGGAAAAACCCGTGGCCTGCCGCGCCAGATCGGGCAGGGGCAGCTTTTCGGCCAGCGCCGCCGTCAGGCCCGCGACCATGGCATCGCCTGCGCCGACCGCGCTGCCGGTGGACAGCGCCACGGGCCGCGCCTGCACGGCGTCATCGGCGGTCAGGAACAGCGCGCCTTCGGTGCCCAGCGACACCACCACCAGCCCGATCCCGCGCGCCAGCAGATCGCGCGCCGCGCCGACCAGATCGGCGCGGTCTGACAGATCGGCGCCGGTCAGTTCCTCTAACTCGTGGCGGTTGGGCTTGATGGCAAAGGGCAGGGTGTCGGATGCCAGCGCCGCGCGCAGCGGAGCGCCCGACACATCCATGACCACCCGTGCGCCCCTGGCCGTCAGCGCCGCGATCAGTGCGGCGGTGGCTTCGGGCGGCAGGGCGGCGGGCTGGCTGCCCGACACGACGGCCAGTTCCCCGGCCTGCGCCACGTCCAGACCGGCGCGCACCCGGTCCAGCGCCGCAGCATCGGCGTCAAAGCCGGGCAGGTTCACATCGGTGGTGCGCCCGTCCTGTTCCAGTATCTTGATATTGGTGCGCGTCGCGCCGGGCACACGGATCATGCGGTCGGTGATGCCCTTTTGCGCGAACAGCGCCTGAAACACGGCGGCGTTATCCTGCCCCAGCAGGCCATGCGCGGTGGCCGCCATCCCCCAGTCGGCCAGCACCGAGGCGACGTTCACCGCCTTGCCGCCGGGGTCCTGCCGGACCGAGCGGGCGCGGACGACCGCCCCCGGTTCCAGCCGGTCCAGCGTCACCGTCTGGTCGATGGCGGGGTTCAGCCCGATGCAGTGGATCATGCCAGTTCCCCCGCCAAGGCGCGCACGGCGGCTGCGTCGGGCGCGGCCAGCGCGCGTTCGGCCAGCGCGCGCAGCGTGGCCAGATCGGCGTTACGCAGCCGGTCCTTGACCGCCGGGATGTCGCGGGGCGTCATCGACAGCTCGTCCACGCCAAGCCCGACCAGCAGCGCTGCGCCGAATGCATCGCCCGCGATGCCGCCGCAGACGCCGACCCAACGGCCATGCTTGTGCGCGCCCTCGACCGTCTGGGCGATCAGTTTCAGCACGGCGGGGTGCAGGCTGTCGGCCTCGGGGGCCAGCACCGGGTTCTGGCGGTCGATGGCCAGCGTGTATTGCGTCAGGTCGTTGGTGCCGATGCTGAAAAAATCCGCCTCTCGGGCCAGTTCTTCGGCCAGAAGTGCGGCGGAGGGCACCTCGATCATGATCCCCAGGGGGATTTCCGGCGCGTCCAGATCGGCGCGGATCTGGTCGCAAGTCGCCCGCAGCGCACGCAATTCCGGGGCCGAGGTAATCATCGGAAACATCACATGGATGTCGGCCCCGTCCTTGGCCGCGCGATACAGCGCCCGCAATTGCGGCACCAGCAGTTCGGGCCGGCGCAGCAGCAGCCGCGCCCCGCGCACGCCAAGGAAGGGGTTTTCCTCGCGCGGGAGGTCGAGATAGCTGACCTGTTTGTCGCCGCCGATGTCCAGCGCGCGGATCACCAGTTGCCGCCCGCCCATGGCCTGCGACATGGCGGTATAGGCGTGATACTGGTCATCCTCGGTCGGGCTGGCGCTGCGTTCCAGATACAGAAACTCGGTCCGCATCAGGCCGACGCCCTCGGCCCCTTGCTCCAGCGCAAAACCGGCCTGTTCGGCAAGGTTGATATTGGCGCCGATGGCGACCTGATGGCCGTCGCGCGTCGTGGCGGGCAGGGCGCGGGCCTGTGCGGCATGGGCGCGCTTTTCATCCTCGGTCGCGATAAAGGCGCGGGCGGATGCCAGATCGGCATCGGATGGCGACAGGAACAGCCGCCCGCCCGAGCCGTCGATGATCGCCTGCGCCCCGTCCTTCAGCCGCGACAGCGCCGCGCCCGCGCCGACCACCGCAGGCAGGCCCAGCGTGCGCGCCAGAATCGCCGTGTGCGAGGTCGGCCCGCCCTGCGCCGTCACCAGCCCGCTGATGCGGTCGGGGTCCAGCCCCGCCGTGTCGGTCGGGGTCAGGTCATCGGCGATCAGGATGGTGCCGGGCGCGACCTCGGCCGGGGTGGCGCGGGCCAGATCGGGGTCGATCAGCGCCAGCACCCGCTGGCCCACATCGCGCAGGTCCACCGCCCGGCCCGCCAGCACGGCATTGCCCACGGCGGTCAGTTGCGCCGCGGTTTCCTGCACGGCGGCGTGCCACGACCATGCCAGGCCATGCCCCGCCACCAGTTTCTGCGAGGCCAGCGTGACCAGCCCCGGATCGTTCAGCAATTCGGCCTGAGCGCGAAAGATCCCCGCATCCGATTCGCCCAGACGCCGCGCGGTGTCATCGGCCAGCGACCGCAACTGTTCGCGCGCACGGGCCAGCGCATCATGCAGCCGGTCGGCGGCGCTGGTCAGGTCGGTGGGGGTGTCGGGGATGTCGATCTCGCCCGATTCCATCCGGTGCAGCGTGCCGATGGCCAGACCGGGCGAGGCGGACACGCCGTCCACCACGTCGCCGCCGTCAACCGGCACCCAGCCGCCGCTGGCCGCCGTGGCGGCGCGCTTTTCCTCGGCCCGCGCGGCATCGGCCTTTTCGCGGGCGGACAGGCCGGTGATGACCACCCGCAGCGTGGACAGCGCGTCGGCGGCATCTGGCCCTTCGGCGGAAATGGTGACGGCATCGCCGGGTTTCAGGCCCAGTTGCAGCAGGTCGATCATGTTGCGGGCATCCGCCGCCTCGGCCCCGTGGCGCACCCGGATGCGGGCGGCAAAGCGGCGGGCGGTTTCGGTCCATTCCGTCGCCGGGCGCGCGTGCAGCCCGGTGGGATAATCCACCGTCCAATCAAAGGACTGGCCGAAATCGGTGGCGGGCGCACCGGCTGGGGCAGCGGCTTCGGCACCCGACAGCGCGGCGATGATCTGGCCCGCGTCATCGGTGGTTGCCAGCATGGCCACGCGCGCTTCGTCCTGCATCAGCCGGGTCAGGCGGCGCAGGATGCCGATATGCGCATCCGACCGCGCGGCGATGGCCACCACCAGTTGCGCCCGGTGGTCGTCGTTCCACGCCACGCCGTCGCGCACCTGCAACACGGCGATGCCGTCGCGCAGGATCATGTCGCGGTCCTCGACCATACCGTGCGGGATGGCGATGCCCTTGCCCAGATAGGTGTTCGAGGTCGACTCGCGCCGCATCATGCTGTCGCCGAAGCCGGGTTTCAGACAGCCCGCCGCCGTCAGCAGCGCGGCGGCCTGCCGGATCGCATCGGCCTTGTCGGTGACAGTGGCATCAAGCTGAACCAGCTCGCGCGGCAGAATCTCGTGTTCGTTCAGGCCCGGCACCGGCTTCCCCCATCCTGTGGTTACGGTCCTTGACATAAACGATTTCCGGGGCCGTTTCCACGCATGTCGGATGTGGCCTGTGGACGCGCGCGCGTGCGACGATACTATGGCCGCAAAAGGGGGGGCGATGGCCGGGCTGACGCTGAGACAGATCGAGGTGATCCGCGCCGTGATGATGACGGGCACCATCGCGGGGGCGGCGCGGATGCTGGGCGTATCGGCGCCGGGCATCAGCCGCCTTGTGCGCCACACCGAAGATTCGCTGGGCCTGCGCCTGTTCGAACGGCGTGGCGGCCTGTTCGTGCCCGCGATCGAGGCGAACGCCATCTTTGACCAGCTTGGCCGCGTCTTTGGCGGGATCGAGAACCTGAACCGCGCCGTCGATCAGTTGCAGCGCGGGGCGACGGTCGATCTGGCCTTTGCCTCGGCCCCGTCGATTGCGCAGTTCATCGCCGCCCGCGCGCTGCGGCATGTGCGCACGCGCTGGCCCGATCTGTTCGTGGACCTGAACATCCTGAAGATCGAGGAAACCATCGACTATCTGATGCTGGAACGGGGCGAGTTCGTGATGATGTCCTTTCCGGTTCAGAATGCCGCCGTGCAGAACGATCTGGCTGCACAGGGCCGTCTGGTCGCCATCGTCCCCGAAGGTCACGCGCTGGCCGGGCGCGGGCAGGTGTCGATCCACGATCTGGTGCAGTTTCCCATGGTCGGCGTCGATCCCGGCGATCCTTACGGCGCGATCCTTGCCGGGCCGCTGCGCGAAGCCGGTCTGCCGGTCGATTACGCCATGCGCGGGCGATTCGCGCAGACGGTGGTTTCGCTGGTCCGCCATGGTCTGGGGGTTGCCGTGATCGACGAATTTTCGGTGGCGGAACTGTATATGCCGGGCGTCGTGCGCCTGTCGCTGACCGAGGTGGCGCCGCTGTCGGTCTATGTTGTAACCAAGCGTGGGCGGTTGCTGTCGGGCTTTGCCGAATACACGATCCAGCAATTTCGCAAGGAATTACAACGTGCCACAGAATCCCGCCCGTGGGAAATCGCAGCCAGGGGTTAACATCATGTTAATGATGGCGCGATAATTGTATTTGCAGTTCCGTGGCGGATTGCCACATTCTTCAGTCACAGGGCGCAGGAGGACGCGCCCGAATGGGAGATTACGATGAAACACATGCTGTTTGGTGGCCTGATGGCCGCAGCCTTTGCCGTGCCTGCGTTTGCGCAGGATTTTCCGGCCAAGGAAATTCAGGGCATTATCCAGTGGGGCGCGGGCGGTTCGACCGATGTGGTCATGCGCACCGTCACCCCCCACGCCGAGCGGGCGTTGGGCGGCAAGGTGGTGATGCGCAACATGACCGGTGGCGTCGGCGCGATTGCCACCCGCTTTGCCTATACCCAGCCCGCCGATGGCTATACCCTGCTGATGGGTGCCGAAAATCCGTTGCTGTATAAGGTGATGGATATGGGCGACATCGACTATTCGGAATTTACGCCGGTCAACATTCTGGCCCGTGGCGTGCCGATTCTGGTGGCGCGCAGCGATGCGCCTTTCGACACCTTCCCGGAAATGATGGCCTATATTCAGGAAAACCCCGGCGCGGTGAAATTCGGCTCGACCGGGCCGGGCGGCGTGGCCTCGGTGGTGACGACGATGCTGTCGTCGCAGGCCGACGGGATGCAAGTGACCGAGGTGCCCTATGACGGCGACGGCCCGGCGCTGACCGCGCTGCAAGGCGGGGCCATCGACGTGATGCCGGCGGTTCTGGGCGCGGCCATCGAATCCATCAAGGGCGGCCGGATGAAGCCCATCGCCTTTATCAATGCCGAGCGTGTCGATTCGCTGCCCGATGTGCCCGCGATCACCGAAACCAACCCCGAATATGGGCAATACCTGCCCTGGGGTCCGTTCTTTGGCGTTTTCGTCAAGAACGGCACGCCCGATGACGTGGTGGCCAAGCTGGTCGCCGCCTATGCCGAAGGTGCGCAAAGTGAAGATTTCGTCAACCTGATGGCCGAGCGCGGCTTTATTCCGGAAAGCCTGTCGGGCGATGCCGCCGCTCAGTTTCTGAGCAACTGGCAGTCCGTCACCTCGTGGCTGATCCATGATGCCGGTCTGGCCAAGAAATCGCCCGAAGATTTCGGGATCGCACGGCCCTGATGCCGCGCCTGCGCCCCGGCCCGACACGGCCGGGGCGGCTTTATGGGGGGAACCGTCTTGCAACATGATAAACGCAAACGCAGCGCGGGCGAGACGCCGTTCAACGCGCTGCTGTTTCTGGCCAGCCTGTTTCTGCTGTGGTCGGCCTATGACATCGCCGGGTTTTCGTCGCTGTCCTCGCCCGGCGCGCTGCCGATGGCGGTTGCCTTTGCGATGGTGGTCAGTTCCGGGCTGATCCTGCTGGGCAATCTGCGCACGCCCGACCGTGACGACAGCCGGTTCTGGGCCGACATCCTGCCGCCCGTCGTCATCGTGATGGCGCTGATGATCGCAGGCTATGGCGTGCTGCTGGTGCCGCTGGGCTTTCTGCCGACCTCGCTGATCTTCATGGTGCTGTCGGTGATGTTCCTGCGCCGGGGCGGGCTGATCTATGCCATCGGCGTGTCGCTGTTGTCGCTGGCGCTGGTCTATATCGTGTTCCGGCTGATCTTTACCGTTCTGCTGCCCGCCGGCATCGTGCCCGAGGGTGAAATTCTGGCCGCAATTTCAGGGTGGTTCTGATGGAGGCGCTGAATTATTTCCTGATCCCGTGGCTTGATCCGAAACTGCTGTTCCTGATCGCCGCCGGGACATTCGCCGGGGTCTATGTCGGGGCGATTCCGGGGCTGTCGGTGACGATGGCGGTGTCGATCCTGATCGGCTTTACCTTTACCTGGGATGTGTATCCGGCGCTGTGCCTGATGGTGGGCGTGTTCATGGGCGGGGTTTACGGCGGTTCGCGCACGGCGATCCTGCTGAACATCCCCGGCGCGCCATCCGCCATTGCCACCGCGCTGGATGGCCATCCGCTGGCGCTGAAAGGGCAGGCGGGCGAGGCGATCGGGCTGGCCACGGTGATGTCGTTCATCGGCGGCTTTATCGGGATTGGCGTGCTGGCGGTCGCCGCCCCCACGCTGAGCGATTTCGCGCTGTCGTTTCAGCCGCGCGACTTTATGCTGATCGCCATTCTGGGCGTGCTTCTGGTCGGGTCGCTGTCGGGGGAAAGCCTGATAAAGGGCATCTTCGCCGGTGCGCTGGGGCTGCTGATCGGCACCGTGGGCATGGACCCGCTGACCGCGCAGGAACGCTTTACCTTTGGCTATACCAACCTGTGGGGCGGGATCAGCTTTATCGCGGTGATGATCGGCATGTTCGGCGTATCCGAGGCGCTGATGCAGCTGCATCACGTCGATAAGGTCGCCGTGCGGCAAAAGATCAGCCGCATCGTGCCGCAATGGGCTTCGGTGCGCAAATACCTGCCGCTGTCGGCGCAGACCTCGACCATTGGTGTCGTGGTGGGGGCGCTGCCGGGCACGGGGGGCGATATTGCCGCGCTGATGGCCTATGACCACGCCAAGCGGATCACCAGGAACCCCGAGGTGCCCTTTGGTCAGGGTGCGAGAGAGGGTCTGGTCGCGCCCGAAACCGCCAATAACGCCGCCGTGGGCGGGGCGTTCATCCCGATGCTGACGCTGGGAATTCCGGGCGATGCCGTCACCGCGATCATGATCGGGGCGCTGTTCATCCACGGGCTGAACCCCGGTCCGATGCTGATGATCGAACAGCCCTCGATGTTCTGGTTCATCGTCGGATCGCTGGTGCTGGCCAATTTCTTCATGCTGCTGTTCGGCCTGACCGGCATCAGGATTTTCACCAAAGTCGTGGAAATGCCGCGCACGGTGCTGATCCCGCTGATCCTGATCCTGTCCATCGTCGGGTCTTATGCCGTCAACAGCGCGATCACCGATGTGTATTGGACGCTGGCCTTTGGGGTGCTGGGCTATTTCATGCGGCAATACGGATACCAGCTGGGGCCGGTGATCCTTGGGGTGATCCTGTCGCGGCTGCTGGATGAGAACTGGCGCCGGGCGATCATTTCCGAACAGGGCAGTCTGGCCAGCCTGTTCAAGGGCATCGTCACCAGCCCGCTGTCGCTGGCGCTGTTTGCCGCCGTCGTGCTGATCTTTGTCAGCCAGACGCCGGTGTGGAAACGCTGGCGCAACCGGGCCGGGTTGGCACCGCTGACCGACGAAAACGACCTGAACCGGGGGTAAGCCATGAAAACCGCCATCGCCACCGTATCCATCGCGGGCACCCTGCGCGAAAAATTCGCTGCCATCGCGGCGGCGGGTTTTGACGGGGTGGAAATCTTTGAACAGGATTTCCTGCGCGATGCCGCCGCCCCGGCCGAGGTGGGGGCGATGGCCCGCGATCACGGGCTGGAGATCATGCTGTTCCAGCCCTTCCGCGATTTCGAGGGGCTGCCCGGCGATCTGCGCGCCCGCGCCTTTGACCGCGCCCGGCACAAGTTCGACCTGATGGCCGAACTGGGCGCGCCCTTGATGCTGATCTGTTCCTCGGTCCATCCGGCGGCTCTGGGCGGCATCGACCGTGCCGCCGACGATCTGGCCGAACTGGCCGGGATCGCGGCGGATCGCGGGTTGCGCATCGGATACGAGGCACTGGCCTGGGGCCGTCATATCAACGATCACCGCGACGCATGGGAAATCGTGCGCCGCGCCGATCACCCGGCGCTTGGGCTGATCCTCGACAGCTTTCACACGCTGTCGCGCAAGATCAACCCCGCCAGCATCCGCGCCATTCCCGGCGACAAGATCTTTTTCGTCCAGCTTGCCGATGCGCCGCTGATCGACATGGACCTGCTGTATTGGTCGCGCCATTTCCGCAACATGCCGGGCGAGGGTGATCTGCCTGTCACCGACTTTATGCGCTCGGTCGCGGCCACCGGCTATGCCGGGCCGCTGTCGCTGGAAATCTTCAACGATCAGTTCCGCGGCGGCAGCCCCGAGGGCATCGCCCGCGACGGCCATCGCAGCCTGATCTGGCTGATGGATCAGGTCCGCCGCACCGAACCCGAGCTGGCCCCCGATGTTCCGGTTCTGCCGCCGAACGTATCCGTCAACGGCATCGCCTTTGTCGAATTTGCCGCCAGTGCCGCCGAACAGGACGGTCTGGCCGATGCGCTGCGGCAGATGGGCTTTCGCCCCGTGGGGCGGCATCGCACGAAACAGGTGACGCTGTGGCAGCAGGGCGAGATCCGCATTGTCATCAACACCGAACAGACCGGCTTTGCGCATAGTTTCTATCTGAGCCACGGCGCGGCGGTCTGCGATGTTGGCCTGCATGTCGGCGATGCCCGCGCCACGGTGCAGCGCGCGCAGGCACTGGGGGCGCGGGTGTTCGAGCAGTCGGTCGGGCCGGGCGAGGCGGAAATTCCCGCCATCCGGGGCGTTGGCGGCTCGGTTTTGCACTTTATCGACGACAGCAGCGCCGCGCAGATCTGGCAGGGCGAATTCGACCCGCTGCCGGGCGATGGCGCGGATTTCGGCCTGACCCGCGTGGACCATCTGGCCGAGACGATGAACTATGACGAGATGCTGTCATGGACGCTGTTTTACAGTTCCATCTTTGACATGCAGCGCCATCCGATGCTGGACGTGGCCGACCCTGACGGGCTGGTGCGCAGTCAGGCCATCGCCTCGCCCGACGGGCGGGCGCGGATCACGCTGAACGGCACCCAGTCGCACCGGACGCTGGCGGGCAGCTTTCTGACCGAAAGCATGGGGTCGGTGGTGCAGCATCTGGCGCTGGAATCGCGTGACATCTTCCAAACGGCGCAGCAGATGGCCGATGCGGGCTTTGCCGCGCTTGAGATACCCGAAAACTATTACGCCGATCTGCGCGCCCGGTTCGGCATGGATGACGAAACGCTGGCCCGCCTGCAATCGCTGAACATCCTGTATGACCGCGACGATCAGGGCGGCGAGTTCTTTCAGCTTTACGGGCGGCCGATTGTTGGCGGGCTGTTCTTTGAAATCGTTCAGCGGCGCGGCGGTTATGATGGTTATGGCGCCTATAACGCGCCCTTCCGCATCGCCGCGCTGAAACGGCTGATGCGCGGCAAGTCGATGCCGCGCGCATGAGGGAAAGATGATCTCTGGCTATACCAAAATCCTGCCGCATATCGGCGTGCCGACCGAAAGCTTTAAGGCACCGATGATCTATAACCCGTGGTTCGCCGCCAGGGGCATCGACGCCGTAGTGGTGCCGATGGGCTGCGAGGTGGCGGATTTCCCGACTTTTCTGCCTCATGTCGCCCGGCTGCGCAATTTCGCCGGCGCGCTGATTACCATGCCGCACAAGGTGGCGGTCGTGGGGCTGCTGGATGAGGTTTCGGTGACGGTGCAGATCTGCGGTGCCTGCAACGCCGTCCGGCGCGAGGCTGATGGGCGGCTGGTCGGCGATATGTTCGACGGCGAAGGTTTCGTGCGCGGCGTTCTGCGCAAGGGCCGCGCGGTTGCCGGTGCCAGCGCGCTGGTGGTGGGTGCGGGCGGCGTCGGGTCGGCCATCGCCGCATCGCTGGCGCGGGCCGGGGCGGCGCGCATCGGGCTGTTCGATCTGAACGCGGCGGCGGCCCAGGGGCTGGCCGACCGCATCCGCGCCGCCTATCCGGTCGAGGTGCTGACGGGCAGCAACGATCCCGCAGGCTGGGACATCGTGGTAAACGCGACGCCTTTGGGCATGAACCCCGGCGATCCGATGCCGATGGATATGGCACGGCTGTCGGGCGACAGTTTCGTGGGCGAGGTGGTGATGAAGCAGGAAGAAACCGCCTTTCTGGCCGCCGCCCGCGCGCTTGGCTGTCAGACCCAGATCGGCACCGACATGCTGTTCGAACAAATCCCCGCCTATCTGGAGTTTTTCGGCTATCCCACCACCACCGCCGATGAGCTGCGGTCGCTGGCGCAGATCAGGTATTAGGGTTTCGTCCCACGATTCGCTGTCGCGGCGGGCGTCGCGGGCAGATCGCCCACGATGTTCCGCCCTGCGGAGATGCCCAAGGCGGATTATGCGCGGGGCCACCGTGCCCCAGCCGCGCTATTCATGGGGTCGAGGGTTTAACTCAACCCCAGTCCGGCCACCGCATCCAGCGCCGCGCGGCGGAACAGGGTCAGTTCCGGCCCGGCGGGGTCGTCGGCGCGCTGCATCAGCCCGACCGGGCCACGGGTCAGGCCGGTGTCGATGGGCAGGCGGGTCAGCCGCCCCTCGGCCACGTCGGCGGCCACCACTCCGGCGGAAATGAACCAGATCGCATCGCTGGCGCGTGTCTGCGCGCGGCCAAACGCGCCTGACACCGACTCGATCCGGTTGGGCGGCAGTGGCAGCCCTTCGGCGATCAGCAGCCGTTCGACCAAGGGGCGGATGGCGGCGACGGGGGGCGGAAAGATCACCGGCCAGTCGCCCACGCGGCGCAGGTCGGTATCCGTGGCAATCGGATGGCCGGGGCGGGTGACGATGGCGACTTCTTCCAGGTAAAGCTGGGTAAAGGTCAGCCCGCGCATCGTGTCGGGTTCGCCCAGACGACCGATGACGGCGGCCAGATCGCCCGCGCGCAACTGCGCCGTCAGCGCCCCGTGCTGGCCGTCGATGATGCTCAACCGCAGGTCGGGCGCCGCATCGGCCAGCCGCCCGGCGATCTGCGGCATCAGCAGCGCCGCGACCGAGGGCAGTGCCCCCACGCGCAAGGCCCGCGCCCCGGTCTGCGCCGGATCGTTCAGCCCGGCCAGCCCCTGTTCCAGCGCGGTCATGCCCGACACGGCGAAACGGTGAAAGAACTCGCCCTCGGGGGTCAGGGCGATGCCGCTGCGGCTGCGGGTCAGCAGGGTGCCGCCGGTGATCTGTTCCAGCTCGGCCAAGGTGCGGGAAATGGCGGGCTGGGTCAGCAGCAGACGTTCCGCCGCGCGTTTCAGGCTGCGCTGGCGGACGATTTCCACGAATGCCTGAATGTGGCGCAGCTTGATACGGCGATCCATGATTTCCATTCCGGGCAAGTATCAGGCTGATTATCTCATTTTACTTGGCGGTTTCAATATGTGACCCTACGTTCAGGGAATGGAAGGGGGGATCATGCACAGCGCAATCATCAACGGTGTCGATCTGCATTATGCCGATGACGGGCCGCAGGGCGCGCCGGCGCTGGTCTTTGCCAATTCGCTTGGCACCGATCTGCGGCTGTGGGACGCGCTGATCCCGCATCTGCCCGCCGGGCTGCGGCTGGTGCGTTACGACAAGCGTGGCCACGGGTTAAGCGAGGAAACCCCCGGCCCCTACAGCATCGACCTGCTGGCCGATGACGCCGCCGGGCTGATCGCGCATCTGGGGCTGGTGCGCCCGGTCTTTGTCGGCCTGTCCATCGGCGGGCTGATCGGGCAGTCGCTGGCGCTGCGCCATGGCGGGCTGGCCGGGCTGGTCATTTCCAACAGCGCCGCCCGGATTGGCGATGCCGATATGTGGAACGCCCGCGTCCAGACGGTTCTGGACGGCGGCATCGCCACCATCAGCACCGCCACGATGGAGCGGTGGTTTTCGCCGGGCTTTTGCGCCTCGGCCAAGGTGGGCTTGTGGCGGCGGATGCTGGAGCGCCAGCCGGTCGCGGGCTATGCCGCCTGCTGTCAGGCGATTGCGGCGGCGGATTACCGCGATCAGGTCGGCGCGCTGGACCTGCCGGTTCAGGTGATCGGCGGCGGGCTGGACGGGGCGACGCCGCCCGATCTGGTGCGCGCCACCGCCGGTCTGATCCCCGGCGCGGCTTATGCCCAGATCAACGGCGCGGGCCATTTGCCCTGCGTCGAAACCCCGGCGGATTACGCCGCCATTCTGATTCAATTTCTGCAAAGGATCGGCCATGTCTGATCGTTACGACCGTGGCATGGCCACGCGCCGCGCTGTTCTGGGCGATGCCCATGTTGACCGGGCCGAGTCCGCCAAATCCGACTTTGACGCCCCGTTTCAGGATCTGATTACCCATGCCGCATGGGGTACCGTCTGGGCCAGCGACGCGCTGACCCGGCGCGAACGGTCCATGCTGACGCTGGCCCTGCTGGCCGCCGCCGGGAACTGGGACGAAATCCCCATGCACATCCGCGCCACCGCCCGCACCGGGGCGACGAAACAGGATGTGCAGCAGGTGTTCCAGCATGTCGCCATCTATTGCGGCGTGCCGCGCGCCAATCACGCGCTCAAGCTTGCCAAACAGACCTATGCCGAAATGGAGGAGGAGGCCGAATGACACCCGCCGAATATTACCAGCGCGACCGGCGCCTGCACCCGCCCGCGCTGACGCCCGATTACAAGACCAGCGTCGCCCGCAGCCCGCGCTTTTCGATGATCTCGCTGCAAAATTCCATCAGCGAGATCACCGGCCCGCGCTTTGGCCACAATGACATCGACCCGATCGATAACGATCTGATCAAGAACTATGCCAAGAACGGCGACCCGGTGGGGGAGCGCATCATCGTGCATGGCCGCGTGCTGGACGAAAACGCCCGGCCGGTGCCGAACACGCTGGTCGAGGTGTGGCAGGCCAATGCAGGCGGGCGTTACCGCCACAAGAAAGACAGCTACCTTGCCCCCATCGACCCGAATTTCGGCGGCTGCGGGCGGACGCTGACGGATGAGAACGGCTATTACTTTTTCCGCACCATCAAGCCCGGTGCTTATCCGTGGCGCAATTGGGTGAACAACTGGCGGCCCGCGCATATCCACGTCTCGGTCTTTGGATCCGGCTTTGTGCAGCGGCTGATCACGCAGCTGTATTTCGAGGGCGACCCGCTGATCCCGCTTTGTCCCATCGTGCAGACCATCCCCGACCCGGATGCGATCCAGCAGTTGATCGCAAAACTGGATATGAACGCCACGATCCCGCTGGATTCCATCGCCTATAAATTCGACATTGTGCTGCGCGGCCGCCGGTCCACGCTGTTTGAAAACCGGCTGGAGGGGAACTGATGCCTCAGAACCTGAATTACCTGCGTGAATCGGCGTCGCAGACGGCGGGGCCTTATGTGCATATCGGGCTGGCCCCCGGCGCGGCGGGGTTCGACATTTACCGCCGCGAACTGGGCCATGACATCACCGGCCCGAACCCGCGCGGCGAACGCATCCGCGTCGAAGGCGTGGTGATCGACGGCATGGGCAGCCCGGTCAAGGATGTGCTGCTTGAGGTCTGGCAGGCCAATGCCGACGGGTATTACGCCCATCCCGAAGGCGGCGGCGAGGTCGAGGACGGCTTTCGCGGCTGGGGCCGGGTCATCACCGATTTCGAGACCGGCGAATGGGGCTTTGACACGGTAAAGCCCGGCGCGGTCATGGGCCGCAGCGGCCGGATGATGGCCCCGCATCTGAACCTGTGGATCGTCGCGCGCGGCATCAACATCGGGCTGAACACGCGGATGTATTTCAGCGACGAAGCCGATGCCAATGCCGCCGACCCGGTGCTGAATCTGATCGAGTGGGAAAACCGCCGTGCCACGCTGATCGGGCAGCGGTCGGATCGTGACGGCGCGCCCGTCTATCGCTTTGAAATCCGCCTGCAAGGCGAGGAAGAAACGGTGTTCTTCGATGTCTGATCCCTGCATCATCTGCGTTGCCATCACCGGCAGCCTGCCGACCAAGGCGAATAACCCCGCCGTGCCGATCACCATTGCCGAGCAGATCGAATCCACCCAGCAGGCGTTCGAGGCGGGCGCGACTATCGCCCATTGCCACGTCCGCGACGATCAGGGCGCGCCGACCAGCGACCCCGACCGTTTCGCCGCGCTGAAAGAGGGGTTGGAACGTCATTGCCCCGGCATGATCGTGCAACTGTCCACCGGCGGGCGCTCGGGCGCGGGGCAGGCGCGGGGCGGGATGCTGCCCTTGCGGCCCGATATGGCGTCGCTGTCGGTCGGGTCGAACAACTTTCCGACGCGGGTTTATGAAAACCCGCCGGATCTGGTCGATTGGCTGGCGTCCGAAATGGTGAAATACGAGGTAAAGCCCGAAATCGAGGCCTTCGACCTGTCCCACATCCTGCAAGCGCACACGATGTGGCGCGATGGGCGCATCAAGGATCGCCCCTATGTGCAATTCGTGATGGGGGTGAAAAACGCCATGCCCGCGGATCGTCAGGTGTTTGATTACTATATCCAAACCGTGCGCCGCCTGTTCGGGGACGATGCGCAATGGTGCGCCGCCGGGATCGGGCCGCAGCAGATCGTGCTGAACGAATGGGCGATCAGCAGCGGCGGCCACGCCCGCACCGGGCTAGAGGATAACGTGCGGCTGGATCGCGACCGGCTGGCCCCCTCGAACGCCGCGCTTGTGCGCCGCGCGGTGGAACTGTGCGAGAAATACGAACGCCCCGTCGCCACATATCAGCAGGCGCGGGCGATGCTGGGGCTGCGCGCGGCATGATGATGCAGGGGCTGTTCGGCGATCCCGAGATCGCGGCGCTGGTGGGCGATCAGGCTCAGGTCGCCGCGATGGTGCGCTTTGAACAGGCCTTGGCGCAGGTGCAGGCGCGCATGGGGATCATCCCCGCCGATGCCGCCCGTGCCATCGCGGCGGCGACCCCGCCCGACCCGGCCAGCCTGACCGATGCCGCCGCCCGCGCAGGCATTGCCGCGCAGGCGGTGGTGGCCGCGCTGAAGCCGGGCCTGGGCGCGGCGGCGCCATGGCTGCATTTCGGTGCCACCTCGCAGGATGCGCAGGACAGCGCGGCCGCCTTGCAATGGGCTGCGGTGCTGGATGTTCTGGCCGCGCGGATCGCGGCGCTGGATGCGGCGCTGGCGGCCAAGGCGGCGGAGTATGCCGACCAGCCGATCCCGGCGCGCACCCGGTTCCAGATCGCTGCGCCGACGACTCTGGGGGCCAAGATCGCCGTCTGGCGCGCGCCGCTGCGCCGCCATCTGGACAGGCTGGCCGAAGTGCGCCCCCGCCTGCTGACGGTTTCGCTGTTCGGTGCGGCGGGCACGGGGGCCGCGCTGGACGACATGGCGGCGGTCCGCCGCGCCTTGGCCACCGAACTGGGGCTGGCCGACGCGCCGATCCCGACCCATGCCACCCGCGATGCCCCGTGCGAGCTGGGCGCGTGGCTGGCTCTGGTCAGCGGCACTCTGGGCAAGATCGGGGCTGATCTGATCCTGCTGGGCCAGTCGGAAATCGGCGAGGTCTCGGCGGGCGTGGGCGGCGGCTCATCGACCATGCCGCAGAAATCCAACCCCGTCGCCGCCGAGGCGCTGGTTACGCTGGCACGGATGAACGCGGGCGCGGTGGGGGCGCTGTTTCAGGCGCAGATCCATGCGCAGGAACGCGACGGTGCGGCGATGGCGCTTGAATGGCTGACCCTGCCGGATATGGCGATCCGCACTGGCGCGGGGCTGCGTCTGGCGCAGGAACTGGCGCAAACGCTGCGCGCCAACCCCGACCGCATCGCTGCCACCTTTGCCGCCGATCAGGGCGCGATGATGGCCGAGGCGGCGGGCTTTCTGCTGGCCCGCGACATGCCCCGCCCCGACGCGCTGGCCATCGTCGCACAGGCGCTGCAATCGGGCCGCCCCCTGGCCGAGGCGCTGACCGGCCTCGCACCGGGGCGCGACTGGCATCAGGCGCTGGACCCTGCCGCGAACACAGGCGCTGCCGGGCAGGTTGCGCGGGAAAGCTGAAAATAACAGCCAATAATGGAATTATATTCCATAAACTGCCCTCTCGGCGATCCAGCTGGACGAGCGGCGGATGGCCGCTTCAGCGGTATAGCTGCCGATAGCGGTGATGCGCGGCCTGAAACGCCGGGCGCAGGGTGGCGTCGGGGGTGATCTCGGCGGCGATGCGGGGCGGGGTGGCGATGCTGGCCGGATCGGCGCCGGTTGCCGCCATCATCCCCAGCCGGGCCGCGCCAAAGGCCGCGCCGAAATCGCCCGATTCCGGCAGCAGAACCGGCAGGTTCAGCGCCGTGGCAATCGCCCGCAGCCAATAGCCCGACCGCGCGCCTCCGCCCAGTGCCAGCAACGCCTGCGGCTCTGAGCCGGCGGCGCGCAGGGCATCCAGATTGTCGGCAAGGGCAAAGGCCACGCCCTCCATCACGGCCTGCGTCAGGGCGGCGCGATCGGTGCGGGCCGACAGACCGGCGAACAGGGCGCGGGCCTGCGCATCGTTATGCGGCGTCCGCTCGCCCGAGAGATAGGGCAGAAAGGTCACTTCGCCCGGCGCGCGCAGGGTCTCGCCCAGTTCGGCGGACAGATCGGCGGGGCGGGTCCCGGTGATCCCGGCCAGCCACTCCATCGCGGCCGAGGCGGACAGGATCACGCCCATCTGGTGCCACATGCCGGGCAGGGCGTGGCAAAAGGCGTGAACGGCGCTTTCGGCGCGCGGCAGATAGCGGTCGGTCGCGGCAAACAGCACCCCCGAGGTGCCCAGCGACACAAAGCCCTGACCCGCCGCGATGGTCCCCGCGCCGATGGCGGTGGCGGCATTATCGCCCGCCCCGCCCGCGACCGGAGTGCCGGGGCGCATCCCCCATCCGGCGGCCAGATCGGCACGCAGACCGCCGGAAACGGCGTTGCCCTCGATCAGGGCGGGCATCTGGTCGCGGCGCATACCGGATGCGGCCAGCAGCCGGTCGGACCACGCGCGCGCGCCGGTATCCAGCCAGCTTGTGCCGGCGGCGTCGGACATCTCGGCCACGGCTTCGCCGGTCAGCCACAGGCGCAGGTAATCCTTGGGCAGCAGAACGCGGGCGACGCGGGCAAAGGCGCCGGGTTCCTGTTCGGCCATCCAGACCAGTTTCGGCGCGGTAAAGCCGGGAAAGACGATATTGCCGCTGATCGCGCGGAAATCGGGGGCGGCATCCAGCCGCGCGGCCTGCGCATGGCTGCGGGTGTCGTTCCACAGGATCGCCGGGCGGATCACCTGATCCGCCGCATCCAGCGTGACCGCGCCGTGCATCTGCCCCGACAGGCCGATCCCTGCGACTGCCGCCAGATCATGGGCGGCGCGCAATTCATCCAGCGCGCTGCGGGTGGCGGTGATCCAGTCGGCGGGGTTCTGTTCGGACCAGCCGTCATGCGGGCGCTGCACCGTCAGCGGCGCGGTGGCCGAGCCAAGAACCCGCTGATCTGCGTCGATCAGCAGCACCTTGACCCCGGATGTGCCAAGGTCGATCCCCAGAAACATGCGCTCTCTCCTCAGGCGGTGGTCATCATGGCAGCCAAGGTTTCGGGCAATTCGGCGGCACTTGCAATGATGGCGTCGGGGTTCAGTGCGGGCAGGCGCGCGGCCAGATGCGCCGCGCGGGCGTGGCCGCCGCCCAGAAAGCCGATGACGCGCATCCCGGCGGCCTTGGCGGCGCGGATGCCTGCGGGGCTGTCCTCGATGACGATGCAATCCTGCGGCGGCGTGCCCAGTTGCGCGGCGGCGAACAGGAACAGGTCGGGCGCGGGCTTGCCGCGCGCCACCTGCGTGGCCGAAAAGATATGCGGCGCGAACAGGTCATGCAGCCCGGTCAGCCGCAGGCAGTGATCCAGCCGCGGCAGGGTCGAGGACGAGGCCACCGCCCGCGGCCCCGGCGGCAGCGCGCGGATCGCATCGCGGATGCCCGGAATCGGCTGCAATTCCGCATCGAAGCGCGCCCGCAGCCGGTCGCGGTAATCGGGCAGCAACGGGGTGGCATCGGCCCCGGTTTCGGCGGCGACGATGGCAACGATTTCGGCAATGGGCCGCCCGATCATGCGATCGAAGATCTCCTGATCGCTGATCGCAGCCCCGGCATCGCGCAGGGTCACGCCCAGTTCGGCGACGGACAGCGGCTCGCTGTCCACCAGAACGCCGTCGCAGTCAAAGATGAACGCGGTCATTGCGCCAGATAGGTCCGCAGCGTGTCAGCCGTGCCGCGTTCCCACAGCATCGCCAGCCAGCGGGCAAAGGGTTCGGCAAAGCGCGGATCGCGGCCCGTTGCGCCATAGATGTCGGCCATGCCCAGCCATGCGGCGGGGTCGGCCTTGGCGGCCTGCGCGGCGGCGGTCAGGCGGTCCCAGTTGGGGTCGTTCGGCTCGATCACCGCGCCGCTGTCGGTCTGGCCCGCGCAATAGCGGCACCACAGCGCCGATTCCAGCGCCAGCCCCTCGACCGGCAGACCCTGCGCCAGACGGTCGGCGATGGTCGGGATGATGAACTTGGGCTGGCGGTTGGACCCGTCCAGACACAGCCGCCGGATCGTATCGCCGATCTTCGGATTGGCGCAGCGTTCCTTGACCTTGGCGAAATAGGCGCTGAGGTCGGTGTTCGGAACGGGCGGCACGGCGGGGATGATCTCGGTCGTTTCCACCTTGTCCAGAAAGGCGCGGACCAGATCGTTTTCCATGCCCTCATGCACGAAGTGAATGTCCATCAGCCCGGCGGGATAGGCGATGACCGCATGGCCGCCGTTCAGGATGCGGATTTTCATCAGTTCCCACGGGGTGACGTCATCGACGAATTCGACCCCCACATCTTCCAGCGCGGGGCGACCGGCGGGGAAGTTGTCTTCCAGCACCCATTGGATGAAATCCTCGGCAAAGACCGGGGCGTCGTCGTCAATGCCCATCTCGCGGATCAGGGCGCGTTCGCGGTCGGTGGTGGCGGGGGTGATGCGGTCCACCATGCCGTTGGGGAAGGCGACGTTGGCGGCGATCCAATCGGCCAGTTCGGGGTCGGACAGGCGGGCGGTTTCCACCACCGCCTGACGTGTGACCACGCCGTTATGCGGGATGTTGTCGCAGCACATGACGGTAAAGGGCGCGGTGCCCGCCGCGCGGCGCGCCCGCAACCCGGCGACCAGCATCCCGAACACGGTTTTCGGCGTGTCGGGCGCGGCCCCGTCGGCGGCGATCGCGGGATGCGCCGGGTCGAAATGGCCGGTGGCGGCGTCGATGAAATAGCCGCCCTCGGTAATGGTCAGGCTGGCGATTTTTACCGCCGGATCGGCCAGCTTGGCCACAATCGCCGCGCCATCGGCGGCGGGCAGGTGGTCGATCATGGCACCGATCACGCGCGGGTCGGACTGCTGGGCCGATTGTTCGACCACGGTATAAAGGTAATCCTGCCCGGCCAGCGCATCGCGCATCCGCGCATCGCCGGGCATGACGCCCGCGCCGATAATGGCAAAGTCGTGGCCCTTGCCGGTGTTCATCAGCCGGTCAAGGTAAACCGCCTGATGCGCGCGGTGAAAGTTGCCCATGCCGAAATGCACGATACCACCCGTCAGGCCCGCGCGGTCATAAGTGGGGGTGGCGGCGTCGAGGGCCGCAAGATTGGCGTTGTTCAGTCTGGTCATCGGTCAGCTCATCCAGTTGCCGCCATCGACGTTATACGTCTGGGCGACGATGTAATCGGCCTCAGGGGTGGCAAGGAAAATGGCCATGCCGGTCAGGTCGTCTGCGGTGCCCATGCGGCCAAAGGGGACAGAGGCACCGACCTCGGCCTTTTTCTGGCCACGGGGTTTGTTTTCGTATTCGGCGAATTTGGCGTCCACGCCGTTCCAATGTTCGCCATCCACCACGCCGGGCGCGATGGCGTTGACGTTGATGCCATGGGCGATCAGGTTCAGCCCCGCCGATTGGGTCAGGCTGATAACGGCGGCCTTGGTGGCGCAATAGACCGCGACCAGCGGTTCCCCGCGCCGCCCGGCCTGAGAGGCCATGTTGATGATCTTGCCGCCGCGCCCGCGTTCGATCATGTGCCGTGCCACCGCCTGCATGGTGAACAGGGTGCCGCCGACATTGATCGCGAACAGCCGGTCATAGCTGGCGCGGGTGATGTCCACGATGGGGGCCAGATCGAACAGCGCGGCGTTGTTCACCAGAATGTCGATGCCGCCCAGTTCCTGCGCGGCCTGCGCCACGCCCGCGTCGATGCTGGCCTGATCGGTCACATCCATGACGACGGGAACCGCGCCGATTTCAGCGGCGGTGGCGCGCAGGCCATCGGCGTTGATGTCGGCAATCGCTACCCGCGCGCCCTCGCGGATATAGGCTTGGGCAAAGGCGCGGCCGATGCCGCGCGCCGCGCCGGTGATAAGGGCGGTTTTGCCTTGCAACCTCATGCGGCCAGCCCCTGTGCGTCGAATTTATAGATGCGCCCCTCTTGCGGGGTCAGGAACACGCGGTCGCCGTGGCTGACCGGAAATTCGCCGCTGGCCCGTGCGATCACCTTGCCCGCGCCGTCCAGATCGACATGCAGGAAGGTGTCCGACCCCAGATGTTCGGCCACGCCGACGGTGCCGGCAAATTCGCCCTCGGTCAGGGACATGCGCCAATGTTCGGGGCGCACGCCGATGGTGTGGGCCCCGTGGCGGGCCGCGCCCTCGCCCTCGATAAAGTTCATGTTCGGGCTGCCGATGAACCCGGCGACAAAGCGGTTGCGCGGCTTGTTATACAGTTCCAGCGGGCTGCCGACCTGTTCCACGTTCCCCGCGCGCAGCACCACGATCTTGTCGGCCATGGTCATCGCTTCGACCTGATCGTGGGTGACATAGATCATCGTGGTGGCCAGCTTGTTGTGCAACTCGCTGATTTCGACGCGCATGTTCACCCGCAGCGCGGCATCCAGATTGGACAGCGGTTCATCGAACAGAAACGCCGCCGGTTCGCGCACGATGGCCCGGCCGATGGCGACACGCTGACGCTGACCGCCCGACAACTGGCCGGGGCGGCGTTCCAGATAATCGGTCAGGTTCAGGATGCGGGCGGCGTTTTCCACCCGCGCATCCTGTTCGGCCTGCGGCATCTTGGCCATTTTCAGCGGAAAGGCGATGTTCTTGCGCACCGACATATGCGGATACAGCGCATAGGACTGGAACACCATCGCCAGCCCGCGCTTGGCCGGGGCGTTATCGGTGACGTCGCGCCCGTTAATCAGGATCTGCCCCGAGGTCACATCCTCAAGCCCCGCGATCAGCCGCAGCAGCGTGGATTTGCCGCAGCCCGAGGGGCCGACGAAGACGACGAATTCGCCCTCGGCGATGTCCAGATCGACGCCGGGGATCACCTCGACATCGCCAAAGGTCTTGCGGACCTGTTTCAGCGTAATGCTGCCCATGATTGTCCCCTTATTTCACCGCGCCAAAGGTCAGGCCGCGGACAAGTTGTTTCTGGCTGAACCAGCCCATAATCAGGATCGGCGCGATGGCCATGACAGAGGCCGCCGACAGTTTCGCCCAGAACAGCCCCTGCGGGCTGGAAAAGCTGGCGATAAAGGCTGACAGCGGCGCGGCGTTGGTGGTGGTCAACTGGATGGTCCAGAAGCTTTCGTTCCACGCCAGAATGATATTCAGCAACATGGTGGATGCGATGCCGGGCACCGCCATCGGCGTCAGGATATGCACGATTTCATCGCGCAGGGTGGCGCCGTCCATCCGCGCCGCCTCCAGTATCTCGCCGGGGATTTCGCGGAAATAGGTATACAGCATCCAGACCACGATCGGCAGGTTAATCAGCATCAGCATGATCGTCAGGCCGATGCGCGTATCCATCAGCCCGGTGCGCAGAAAGATCAGATAGATCGGCACCAGCACCGCGACGGCGGGCATCATCTTGGTGGACAGCATCCACATCAGGATGTCTTTCGTGCGTTTGGTCGGCGAAAAGGCCATCGCCCATGCCGCCGGGATCGCCACGATCAGCGCCAGCACCGTAGAGCCGACCGCAATGATGACCGAGTTCATGAAGGGCAGGAAATAGTTGTTCTGCGACTGCACCGCCTGAAAGCTGTCCAGCGTAAAGGACGGGATCAGGGCAAAGCCGGAAATCGCCTCTTGTTCGGTCTTGAGGCTGGTGATGATCGTGTAAAGGATCGGAAAGAACAGCAGCAGCGCCACGAACCATGCGGCGATGGTCCACAGGATGCGGCTGCGTTGCGGGATCGCGCGTGCCATGATGGTGCCCCCTTAATCCAGATTCTTGCCGACGGCGCGCATCAGGAACAGCGCCACGATATTGGCCAGCACCACGGCGATGATCCCGCCTGCCGCCGCGCCGCCCACGTCGAAATTCAGACGCGCCGCGCGATAGATCAGGAAGGTCAGGTTGGTCGAGGCATTGCCCGGCCCGCCGTTGGTGGTGACAAGGATTTCGGCATAGACGCCCAGCAGAAAGATGGTCTGGATCAGCACGACCACGGTGATCGCCCGCGCCATATGCGGCAGCACCAGATGGGTGAACCGCGCCCAGGCACCTGCGCCGTCCATTTCCGCCGCTTCGATCTGTTCGCTGTCCAGTGATTGCAGCGCGGTCAGCAGGATCAGCGTGGCAAAGGGCAGCCATTGCCAGGCCACGATGACGATGATCGAAAACAGCGGATATTGCGCGAACCAGTCTACCGGCGACACGCCGATGAAACGGGCGATATCAGCAAAAACGCCGTAACTCGGGTGCATGATCATGTTCTTCCAGATCAGCGCCGCGACCGGCGGCATCACGAAGAACGGTGAGATCACAAGGATGCGCACGATCCCCTGACCAAAGATCGGCTTGTCGATCAGCATGGCGATGCCGATGCCGCCGATCACCGTGATCGCCAGCACCCCCAGCACCAGAACCAGCGTATTGCGGATGGATTCAAAGAAGGCCGGGTCCGAGTAGAAATACTGATAGTTGAACCAGCCGGCCCAACTGGTCTGTCCGGGCATCAGCAGGTTGTAATTCAGAAACGAATAATACAGCGTCATACCCAGCGGCACGACCATCCAGATCAGCAGCAGGATAATCGCGGGCATCCGCATCAGTCGGGCAATCCGGGCCGTTTGCCTTGTGGCCATGGCGCGCGTCCTTTGGACAAAGGGAAAAGCGCCGCCCGGTCAGGGGCGGCGCGGGTTGGTCTTATTTCGGATAACCGGCACGGGCCATTTCGCGGGTGGCGGTGGCTTGCGCCGCGCTCAGCGCCGCGTCTGCCGTGGTCTGCCCGGCCAGTGCGGCGGCGAATTGCTGGCCGACCGCGGTGCCGATGCCCTGAAATTCCGGGATCGCGACGAACTGGCCGCCGGTATAGGGCACATCCTGCACCGAAGCCTTGGCGGTATTGGCCGCATCCATCGCCGCCAGCGTGATCGGCGCAAAGGATGCCGCCGCCTGATAATCGGCGCTTTCATACAGCGAAGTGCGGGTGCCGGGCGGGGCGGCGCGCCAGCCCTCGCGCTCGGCCACAAGGTTGGTGTAATCCTTGCTGGTGGCCCAGGCGATAAAGGTTTTCGCGGCGTCCTGCGATCTGGACGATGCCGGGATGGCCAGGTTCCACGACCACAGCCAGTTGCCGTGATTGTCCACGCCGTCCTTGTTGGGGAAGGTGGCAAAGCCGACATGTTCGGCCACGGTCGAATTTTCCGGGTCGGTCACAAAGCTGGCCGCCACCGAAGCGTCGATCCAGATGCCGCATTTGCCCTGCTGGAACAGCGACAGGTTTTCGTTGAACCCGTTCGACGACGCGCCGGGCGGGCCGTATTCGGTCAGCATCGTCAGATAATCGGTCAGGGTTTCGGCCCATTCCGGGCTGTCGAACTGGGCCTTCCACGCCATATCGAACCAGCGCGCGCCATAGCTGTTGGACATGGCGGTCAAAAAGGCCATGTTTTCGCCCCAGCCCGGCTTGCCGCGCAGGCAGATGCCGTATTGTTCCGCGCCCTTGTCGGTCATCGCGGCGGCGGCGGTCTTGATGTCGGTCCAGGTCGGGTTTTCGGGGATGGTCACACCGGCGGCCTGCGCCAGATCCGTGCGATACATCACGATCGCTGATTCGCCATAGAAGGGCGCGGCATACAGCGTGTCGTTCACCGACAGCGCCTGACGCACGGCGGGCAGGATGTCGTCGGTGTCATAGCCTTCGGGCATGTCGGTCATCGGCACCAGCCATTCCTGCGCGGCCCAGATCGGCACTTCGTAATTGCCGATGGTCAGCACGTCATACTGGCCGCCACGGGTGGCGATGTCGGTGGTCACACGCTCGCGCAGGATGTTTTCTTCCAGCGTGACCCAGTTCAGCGTGATGTCGGGGTGGGCGGCGGTGAATTCGCCGGCCAGCCGCTGCATACGGATCATGTCGCCGTTGTTCACGGTGGCGATGGTGATGGTTTCGGCCATGGCGGGCGCGGCCAGTGCCATGACAGCGCAGGCGCCCAGCAGGGCGCGCATCGGGTGCTTCATATTTCCTCCTCCGGGCACGGCATTTGCCCTTCCTATGGGCAAATGCTCACATTATCTGCTATGCTTGTCAAATTGAATCTTGAATCTGCCGCGCAGGGGGCCGGATGGCACGGAATGATCGCAAGCTGGATCAGGCGGCGCAGGCGGCGTGGCTGTCTTATGTTGCCGGGCTGACGCAGGACGAAATCGCCCGCGAAATGGGTGTGTCGCGCCAGACCGCGCAGCGGCTGGTTGCGCAGGCGATGGCGTCGGGCATGGTCAAGGTGCGAATCAATCACCCGCTGGCGGAATGTCTGGATCTGGCCGAGGCGCTGAAGGTGCGTTTCGGGCTGCGGATGGCGCGGGTGTCGCCTGCCGCCGCCGGGATGACCGGCGTGGCGATGGACGTGGCCGATCTGATCGAGACCGAGCTGTCGCGCCCCGATCCGGTCACGCTGGCCATCGGCACCGGGCGCACCCTGCGCGCGGCGGTGGCGCAGATGTCGCGGCTGGATTGTCCGCGCCACCGGATCGTATCGCTGACCGGCAATATCGCGCCAGACGGATCAGCTGCCTATTATAACGTGCTGTTTTCGCTGTCAGAGATGGTGACAGCGCCCAGCTTTCCGCTGATGGTGCCGGTGATCGCCACCAGCCCCGAGGAACGCGCCGCCCTGCACCGCCAGCCCGGCATCGCCCGCGTGATGGACATGGCGCATCGCGCCGATGTGGCGGTGATCGGGCTGGGGGCCTTGGGCAGCTATGCCCCGCTGGTCGCCGACGGCTTTCTGTCCGAACCCGAGGTGCAGAGCCTGCGCGATCAGGGGGCCGTGGGCGAGATTCTGGGCCGTTGCTACGACAGCGCGGGCGCGTGGCTGCCTGCGGATGGCCGCGTCGCCTCGGCCCGGTTGCCGGGGCTGGACCGCGCGCTGGTCGCCGCCGCCGCCCACGGCCCCGAACGGCGCGAGGCCGCGCTTGGCGCGCTGCGCGGCGGGCTGGTCAACGGGCTGCTGACCGATACCGACAGCGCCGCATGGCTGCTGGCGCAGGTGGCGGGGTAAGGGGGCGCGACCCTAGTTCCCCGCGATCACCCGCTGCGCCGACAGGGTGCAATAGACCGCCGGATCGGCGTCGGGCGCGTCCTCGCAGGGTTCATCGGTCAGCGGTGTGACGGTAAAGCCCCCGGTCTGGGGCAGTTCGACGCGGAAACGGTTCACCTCGGCCCGGCGCGGGGCGCCGTGGACATAGGGCGTCACCCTTACGTCGGTTTCGCCGCACATCGCCACCAGCATTTCCTGCCCCGCATCGGCCAGAACCTGCGTCACCACCTCGCGCGCGCCCTCGCAGGCGTCGGGGCTGTCATAGCTGGACATGGTGATGCGCGTGCCGTCATCGGCCATCAGGGTCAAAATCAACAGCGTGGATTTCATCATCGGGGGCACCTGCAAACCTGTTGCGCGGATCATAACCCGGTCCGGCGGCGGATTTGAACCTGCCAACGATCACGCCGCGTCACTGTGTCGAGAGCCGCGGCGCGCGTCATCGTGACACGACTCACCTTGAATCGGGGCGGCGCAGGTGACACTTGCACCAAAAGAACAGAACGGATCGTGCGGATGAAATTGCGCAAACTTCATATCCTGCTGCTGGTGGTGCTGGCGGGCGCGGCGCTGTGGCTGTGGTCCAGCCAGCGTGGCGGCGAAGAACAGCCGCCGGTCACGGCGCAGGCCCGGATGGGCGATGTCGCGGAAACAGTGCTGGCATCGGGGATGCTGGAGGCGCGCGAGCTGGTCAGCGTCGGGGCACGGGTGTCGGGCCAGATCGAAACGCTGGCCGTGCAACTGGGCCAGTCCGTCACCGCAGGCGATCTGATCGCGCAGATTGATTCGCGCGATCAGGAAAACACCGTTTTGCAGGCGCAGGCCGCGCTGGCCAATATCGAGGCGCAGATCGCCGCCCGGCAGGCGGTGCTGAACCGCGCGGAGCTGGCGCTGACCCGTGCGCAGCGGCTGGGGACGCAAAGCCTTGCCTCGCAGGAATCGGTCGAAAGCGCCACGGCGGATGTGCAGGTTTACGTCGCCGAGATCGCTTCGTTGCAGGCGCAGCGCGACAGTGCGGCGGTGACGGTGGCCAATGCGCAGATGGAACTGGACCGCACCCGGATCACCGCGCCGATCAGCGGCACCGTGGTCGCCATCGTCACCCGGCAGGGCCAGACGGTGAACGCGGTGCAGGCCGCGCCGACCATCGTCAAGCTGGCCGATCTGGCCACCATGCTGGTCAAGGCGGAAATATCCGAGGCGGATGTGATGAATGTCGCTGTCGGCCAGAACGTGACCTTTACCACGCTGGGGGCGCCGGATCAGCCGTTCCACGCCGTTGTGCGCAGCATCGAACCCGCGCCATCCGAGATCGAGACCACCGACACTTTGTCCACCGACAGCGCCATCTATTACAACGCCACGCTAGAGGTGGATAACAGCGACGGGCGGCTGCGCATCGGCATGACGGCGCAGGTTTCGGTGGAACTGGCGCGGGCCGATGATGTGCTGGTGGTGCCGTCCTCGGCGGTGCAGATGGATGCGCAGGGCACCTATGTCGAGCTGTATGACGCCGCCACCGGGCAGACCACGCAGCAGCCGGTCACGGTGGGGCTGAACAACAAGGTGCTGGCGGAAATCCGGTCGGGGCTGACCGAAGGGCAGGCGGTCGTGACCGGCGTGGCGCTGGCCCCGGCATCGACCAGCACCGATCAGGGCGGCCCGCCCCCGCCGATGGGATTTTAGGATGAGCGCGGTCGCTGATGCGCCGCTGGTTTCGGTGCGCGGCATCTCGCGCAGCTTTCCGGCGGGCGAGGATCAGATCACCGTTCTGTCGGGCGTCGATCTGGACATATGGCCGGGCGAATTTGTCGCCATCATCGGGGAATCGGGGTCGGGCAAATCCACCCTGATGAACATTCTGGGCTGTCTGGACCGGGCCACCACCGGCAGCTATCGCTTTGCCGGGCGCGATGTCAGCACGCTGGACCCCGACGAACAGGCGCAATTGCGGCGCGAACATTTCGGTTTCATCTTTCAGCGGTATCAGTTGCTGGGCGATCTGGATGCGGTCGGCAATACCGAGGTGCCGGCCATCTATGCCGGCGAAGGCCGCAGCGCCCGGCGGCAGCGGGCCACCGATCTGCTGACCCGGCTGGGGCTGGGGCGGCGGCTGGATCACCGCCCCGGCCAGTTGTCGGGCGGCCAGCAGCAGCGCGTGTCGATTGCCCGCGCGCTGATGAACGGCGGCGAGGTGATTCTGGCTGACGAACCCACCGGCGCGCTGGACAGCAAAAGCAGCGCCGAGATGATCCGCCTGCTGGAAGATCTGAACCGCGACGGCCACACCATCATCATGGTGACGCATGATCCCAAGGTCGCCGCCCAGGCCAGCCGCACCATTGAAATCAGCGACGGCGTCATCATCGCCGACAGCGGGCGCGCCGATGCCGCCCGCCGGGTTGACGCCCCGACCCGCAGCGCCTCGGCCTTTTCGGTGCTGACCCGCCTGCGCGAGGCGTTCAACATGGGCGTGACCGCGCTGATGGCGCACCGGATGCGCAGTTTTCTGACCATGCTGGGGATCATCATCGGCATCGCCTCGGTCGTGCTGGTGGTGGGGCTGGGCACCGGCACGCAGGAAAAGGTCTTGCAGGATATTTCCTCGCTGGGGACGAACACCATCACCATCCGCGCGGGCAGCGGCTTTGGCGCGCGCGATGCCGGGCGGATCGAAACGCTGATACCATCCGATGCCGATGCCATCGCCTTGCAGGATTACGTCGCCGGAGTGTCGCCCGCCGTGTCGTCGCAGGCAACGGTGCGCTATGGCAATGTCAGCGCCTCCAGCACGATCAGCGGCGTCAGCAGCGATTATTTCGCGCTGCATTCCTATGACACCGTGTCGGGCAGCCTGTTCGACGCCAGCGACATCACCGGCCTGTCGCAATTCGCCGTCATCGACGAAGACACCGCCACCACCCTGTTCGGCACGGGCGTCGATCCGGTCGGGCAGGTACTGCATCTGGGCCGGGTGCCCGCGCGGGTGATCGGCGTCGTCCGGCTTGGCGGGGCCAGCTTTGGCCCCTCGTCGCTGAACGTCTGGCTGCCTTACACCACCGTCATGTCGCGGGTGTCGGGGCAGAAATATCTGGACAGCATCACCGTGCAGGTGGCCGACGGCTATGACAGCCAGCAGGCGCAAGAGGAACTGACCGATCTGCTGCGCAGCCGCCACGGCGTCGAAGATTTTTTCATGATGAACAGCGATACGATCCGGCAGACGATCACCTCGACCACGCAGACGCTGACGCTGCTGGTGGCGGCGATTGCGGTGATTTCTCTGCTGGTGGGGGGCATCGGGGTGATGAACATCATGCTGGTGTCGGTGACGGAACGGACCAAGGAAATCGGTGTCCGCATCGCCATCGGCGCGCGGCGGTCCGACATTATCGCGCAATTCCTGATCGAGGCGGTGCTGGTCTGCATCATCGGCGGTTTGCTGGGGATCGCCACGGCGGTTGGGCTGGCCAGCCTGATTACATCTGTCGCGCCGACTGTGCCGCTGACCATATCGCCGCTGTCCATCGTGGCCGCCTTCCTGTCATCGACGCTGATCGGCATCACCTTTGGGTTCCTGCCTGCCCGGTCGGCGGCGCAGCTTGACCCGGTGGTGGCGCTGAGCCGCGAATAGCGGCGGCGCGGTCAGGGGGCGGGCTGGAAAGGCGGGGCATCCGGCGCGATTGCGATGCCCTGCGCCAGCCGGTGGAAAGATCCGGCATGGACCTGCGCCAGCCCGCTGGCCCGGATCAGGTAACGCGCGCCCGGCGGCGGTTCCCGGTCCAGATAGTCGGTTGCGGCCAGCGCGCCGCCGTTCAGCGGGCGATAGGGGTCGTCGCCCTCGGCACGCAGGATCAGCGCGCCCTCGGCCCCGTCCGGCAGGGTCCAGCGCAGGTGGGTGCCCTGCGGCGTGGTCCGGGCCTGTGCGTCGCGGACCGGCGGCAGAGGAAAGGGGCGCAGCGTCGGGTCGCCCAGCAGGTTCACCCAGGGCGGGTTCAGCCAGTCGTAATTGCCATTCGCCGGATAGTCGCGCGTTTCCAGCCCCCCGCGCGAGGCATGGCCATTGTTGACCGTGCGCAGATGCGCCTGCCCGATGCTTTCGCCCAGGGCCATGCCGTGCAACTGCCACGCGGGCCTTCCGCCCCAGCCGACAGCCAGCGGGCCGGGCTGCGCCAGCAGCGCGGTCATGGCGTTGTTGCGCTGGTCAAAGCGATGCTTGGCGCTGCCGAAATTGATGGTAAAGGCGGCCTCGGACGGGGGCAGGGCGTGATAGCCTCCGCCGCCCCACTGGCCGAAATCGACGCCGATCAGATAGGGGCCGCCGCCTGCCGTATCGTGATGCCCGCCCGCCGTCACCGCATCCGGGCCAACGATATTGTTCACCGCATTGCGTTCGACCATCAGATGATTGCTGCCCGCATAGGCGCGGCGCGGATCACCGACCTGCCCGTGCCGCCAGCGGTGATTGCGGTCGAAATAGGCGCGCAGCAGGGGTAACTCGCCGCCGAAACGGTCGTCCAGCAGGGCAAAGTCGATGCGCCCGATCTGCATACGGATGCCATCGGCGGGCAGGGTGCCGGGGATCAGTTGCGGCGTGCCATCCGCGCCGGGGGCCGAGGGCCAGAACCCGTCCGGGTCGGCATAGAACAGATCGGTCGGCACGGCATGAGGGTCGTGGCCATCGGGGTTCACCCGGCCGGTGCGGACAATCGGCAGGTGCCCGATCAGGATCACCGTATGCGGCGTTTCCGGGTCGGCGCGGAACTGCGCGGTGATCCAGCGGCGCAGCGCCATGGCGCGGCCAAGGTTGTCGGCCGGGTCATCGGCGGCGCGCGGCGACAAATGGCGCGTGACCCGGTATCCCGCGCCGGTCAGATCGGATTGGAACAGGTCCAGCGACGTGGCTAGATCGTCTGCCAGCGTGTCATCGACGACCATCAGCGCCACGCCCTGATCGGCCAGCGCGGGCACCTGATGCCCGGCGGCCCAGACGGCGGTGGCCGGGCGGGTGCCGTCGATCCGCACCTGATATTCGCGCGCGACCCCGGCGGGCAGGTCGTCGGTGAACAGGCGCGCGGTGCCGGGCTGCCGGGGGACGGGCTGCCATGTCTGCGGCCCGCTCTGCCCCAGATCGCGGCGGAACACCTGCGCCATGCCGCGCGGCGCGGTGGGCCAGTCCAGCCGCAACCCGGCCCCCCCGTCCGAGACCTGCCCGTTCAGCATCAGCGGATGTGTCTGTGCCCCGGCTGCGCCCGCCCCCGCCCCCGCGCCCATGGCCGCGATCACCGCCAGCGCGATGAGGCGCCCGGCCCGGATCATCAGCGATAACCGCCCAGTGCCGGCAGCCATGTGGACAGCGCCGGCACAAAGGTCAGCACCAGCAGAACCAGCAGCGCCGCGGCCAGAAACGGCGGCAATTCGCGGATCAGCGCGCCCGGCCTTTGCCCGGTGGCGGCGGAAATCACAAAGATCAGCCCGCCCACGGGCGGTGTCAGCAGCCCAAAGGTCAGGTTCACGATCACGACGATGGCGAAATGGTTCGGCGCAATCCCCAGCGAATAGGCAATCGGCGCAAGGATCGGCACAAGGATCATCACCCCCGGCAGCGGGTCCATGAACATGCCAAAGATCAGCAGCAGCACGTTCACCGCCAGCAGGAACATGATCGGCGACAGCTCCAGCGCGACGACATGCTGCGCCAGGGCCTGCGGCACGCCCTCGATAATCAGCACCCAGGCAAAGGCGCGGGCGGATGCAAGGATCAGCAGCACCGCCACCGACATGATGGCCGCGCGGCGCAGCGCATCCCACAGCGCCGCCAGCGACAGGCTGCGATAGATGACCGAGCTGATGACCAGCGCATAGAACACGGCCATCACCGATGCCTCGGTCGGGGTGGTGATACCGCTGCGGATGCCGCCCACGATCATCACGATCAGCAGCAGCGAGGGCAGGGCATACAGGGATGTGCGCCCGATTTCGCCCCAGCCGGGGCGGTTGCCGGTGCCGCGATAGTTGCGGCGGCGGCTGATGATGGCGTTGACCACCGCCATGCTGGCCGAAATCAGCAGGCCCGGCAGGATGCCCGCCATGAACAGCGACCCGACCGAAACCCGCTGATCCTGAAGCGCATAGATAATCATCGTGATCGAGGGCGGGATGATCGGTCCCACCACCGCGCTGGAAATGGTCAGCGCCCCGGCATAGGCGCGGTCATAGCCACCGCGCTCCATCATGCGGGTCATGATCGCGCCCGGCCCGGCGGCATCGGCCAATGCCGACCCGGAAATGCCCGCGAACAGCGTCTGCGACAGCACGTTGGCATGGCCCAGACCGCCGCGCAGATGGCCGACGAATTGCGTGGCAAAGCGCAGCAGCGCCTGCGAAATCGCCCCTGCCGACATGATTTCCGCCGCCAGAACAAAGAACGGCACCGCCAGCAAGGGGAAACTGTCGATCCCCGAAAACATTTCCTTGGGGATCACCAGCAACGGATAGGGGCCAAGGATGCCCAGGGCGACAAAGGCCGACAGCCCCAGCGCAAAGGCCACCGGCACACCGATGGCAACAAAGACCAGAAAGGCCACGATCATCAGGGTAATCATCGGTCAGACGGCCTCGTTTTCGTCGCGGTCCAGCCCGTGGCGCAGATAGCGCCGGGCGATCAGCAGCAGATGCACGGTCAGCAGGGTAAAGCCGACCGGCATGGCCAGATAGACCCATGACATCGACAGCCGCAGCGCCGCCGAGCGCTGGAACTGTGCGCGGGCGGCGTATTCCCAGCCGATCCAGATCATCGCCGCGAAAAAGCCCAGAAGCAGCAGCAGAACCACCATCCGCAGGCCCCGCGCCACCAGATCGGGCAGCGCGGTTTGCAGGTTGGACAGTGCGACATGCGCGCCTTCGCGCAGGGCCAGCCCGGCACCCAGAAAGCTCATCCAGATCATCGCATAGCGCGCCACCTCGTCCGCCCATGGCAGCGAGCGGTTGGTGAAATAGCGCAGGCCCACGTTCCAGCCGACGGTGATGCACATCACCACCAGCAGCGCGATAATGACGGCGGCGTTCAGCGCGACAAAGCCGCGTTCCAGCCGTCCGATGATCTGGTTGTGCCGGGTCATTGCGTGGCGATGATGCTGTCCATCAGTTCCTGCCCGAACTGGCCCTGATAGGTGGCATAGGTGTCGGCCAGACGATCCTGAAACACCTGTTTTTGTTCGGGCGTCAGGGTGTTCACCTCCATCCCGCGCGCTTGCAGGGTCTCGACGCCCTCGACCTCGACCTGATCGACATAGGCGCGCATCGCGGCGGCGGCGGCGTCGCCGGCCTTTTCGAAGGCGGCCTTTTGCGTGTCGTCCAGATCGTTCCACAGCCGCTGCGACACCATCACGATGGCCGAGGAATAGACGTGGCCATCAAGGGTCAGGTATTTCTGCACCTCGTTCAGATTGGCCGAGACGATCACCGACAGCGGGTTTTCCTGCCCGTCGATGGCACCCTGTTCCAGCGCCGGGATCACCTCGGGCCAGGCCATCGGGGTGGGGGCCGCGCCAAGCGCCTCGAAGGCGCGGATGTGGACCGGGTTTTCCATGGTGCGGATCTTCAGCCCGGCCATGTCTTCGGGGGTGACGATCGGGTTGCGGTTATTGGTGATATGGCGAAAGCCCTGTTCGCCCCATGCCAGCGCGTGGGTGCCGACATTATCGAATTTCGCCAGCATATCCTGCCCGATAGGACCGTCCAGCACCTGCCGGGCGTGGTCCATGTCGCGGAACAGGAAGGGGATGTCGAACACGCCGACCTCGGGGACGAAGTTGGACAGCGTGCCCGAGGACGCGATCATCGCCTCGACCGTGCCCAGTTGCAGGCCCTCGATCACCTCGCGTTCGCCGCCCAGCCCGGACGAGGGGAAATGCCGCACGGTAAAGGCATCGCCCAGTTCGGATTTCAGCGTTTCCTCAAAGGCGCGGGCACCGGCGCCGTAATGGCTGTCTTCGGCCAGGGCATAGCCGATCTTGACCTCGGCCGCGCTTGCCATGCTGACACCAAGGACCAGCGCGCTGGCCGTGCAGAAAAAGAACCTTGTCATCATCATCTCCCTTTGTTGCGGGGATTTGGGCCGGACGGGCGCGTGACGTCAAGGCACCTTTTCTGGCAGGTGCGCGGGAATGGTCATATGAATGACATATCCATGCGCTTGGTTAAGGGCGCAAAAAAGAGGTTTCCCATGCGCCGCAGCCTGATCGCCCTGAGTGTCGCCCTGTTCCCCGCCATTGCGCTGGCCGCAGATGACCACGCCCATCACGTCAGCGAGGCCGGGGGGCTGCGTGTGCTGCACGCATGGACCCCGGCGCGGTCAGCGGGCGATGAGGCGCTGATCTATCTGGAGGTCGAGAACCTGTCGGGCACCGACGCCACCCTGACCGGCGGCGAGGCATTGGGCAAACCGCTGGAGATCGTCGGTTTCCAATACGGTTCTTCGGGCGAAAGCTGGGTGGTCCTGCCCGCCCTGCCGCTGCCTGCGGGGCATAAGGTCGCATTGGAGCCGCGCGTGATCGCCCTGCGGCTGGACCGGTTGCCGCAGGCTTTGGTGGCGGGGGATGAATTGGATATCGAGGTGCGGATCGGCGATGTCCATCTGGATGCCCATGCCGAAATCGGCGCACGAAATGCCAGCGCGCACAGCCATGCGGGGCACGCGCATTAAAGGCGAGGTTGCGCCCGAAGGTGCGTATTTTGGCAAACAGGAAGCGGCGGGCGCTGGTTTGATGCTGGTTTTCGTGTTGCCCGTGATTGTTGGGTTTTGGGCTGCGAAAGTTGTGTGCAGGTGGCTGCGCCGGGGTTTTACCCCCGCAAATCGGTCAGCAGCGGGCGGCGGACGGCCATCCATGCGGGGACCAGGGCCAGCAGCAGGGTCAGGCTGACGAAGGCGGCAACGAGGTGCAGTTCGGGCCAGCCCAGACGGGCGGCTACCAGCACGTCGGTTCGGGTGGTGACGATGGTCGAGATGACCCGCGCGGCGATCCAGCCAAGGCCAAGGCCAAGCGTCGCGCCGATCAGGATCAGGGCGGCGGAATAGCTCCAGACGACGGCGAAGACAAAGCGCAGCGGGGCACCGACGGCGCGCAGCAGGGCAAGGCTGCGTGCCACCAGCCGCACAAGGATCATCAGCCCGATCAGCACCGACAGCGTGACCAGCACCTGCGTCAGCACTGCCATCAGCGACATGGCAGACCGGACCTCGCCCATCAGCCCGTGCAGTTGCGACAACACGGTGCCGGGGAAAAACGCCATCAGATCGGATCGGGTGAATTGCGAGCGCAGGGCGTAATTGCCCCATAGTTCTGTCGCGCGGACCAGCACGGCGGGGGTGCCGGGCATGTATTCGGGGATGAAGGGCGGGCCGATGCGGGGATCGCCGGTTTCGTGGCCGTTGGGCAGGCCGTGCACCTCCCACACGCCTTCGACGGGGACCAGAATGGCCCGGTCCCACGGGCTGCCGGTGGGGGCCATGCGGCCGGTGACGTGATAGCTGAAACCGGCATGGCCGTGATCGTCGGTATCATGCCCGGTGCCGTGTGCGGGGGTAAAGCTGTCGCCGATGGCGACGGGGGCAAAGGCACCGGCGACGGCCTGATACGCGGTTTCGAACATCTGGCCCTGGGCCAGTGTGCCGGCCAGATGGGTGACGAATTCGGCGGTTGTGCCGACGACGGGGGCACCCTGATAGCTGTCGCCAAAGGCGATGGGGGCGGCAAGGGCGACGCCTTGGGTCGTGGCGATTTCGTTATATTGCGCGCCCGTGACCAGCGCCATGTCGGACGGTTGCAGATAGACGGCGGCCAGCATCGCGGTGACTTCGCTGCCCGGCGCGGCGACGATCAGATCGAACGGTTCAGCCGCGCGGGCCGAGCCTTGGCGCAGGCCGCGTTCCTGTGCCAGCAGGCCGACGCCAAGGCCGACCGACACCGCGATCAGCAGCACGAACAGCGCGTTGACCCATGTGAAGCGGCGCAGCATGGCGGTGGCCAGCGGCAGCGGGCGCAGGCCGCGCAGCACGATCAGCCCGGCGATCAGCCCCGGTGCGATCAGGGCCAGCGCGATCAGCGTATCCTGAATGGCGGGGGGCAATCCGGCCCAGAAATCACCCATGGCTGTCCTCGGTGATGCGGCCATCGGCCAATGTGATCTGCCGCTGCATCTGCGCGGCCAGCGTGGCGTCATGGGTGACGGTGACAAGCGTGCGCCCGCCCTCGGTCGCCAGTGCCACCAGATCGCGGCCCAGCCGGTCGGCATTGTCGCGATCCAGCGCGGCGGTGGGTTCGTCGGCCAGAATGACCGGCGGATCGGCGGCCAGCGCGCGGGCCACGGCGATGCGCTGACGTTCGCCGCCGGAATAGCTGTCCACCGTGCGCGCGCCGGTCTGCGGCAGGCCAAGGCGCGTCAGCCAGCGGGCCGCCGTGTCATGGATGCCGCCCCGCGCCCGTGCCGGGGAAAAGGCGGCGGCCAGCGCCGCATTGCCAAGGGCCGACAGTTCCTCGAACAGGTGGCAGTCCTGAAAGATCAGGCCAAGGGTTTCGCGGCGAAAGCGGGCGCGGTCGTCCTGAGACAGGGCGGCGATATCGCGCTCGGCCCACAGCACCTGCCCCGCCGATGGCCGCACCAGCCCGCTGAGGACATGCAGCAGCGTCGATTTGCCCGCCCCCGATGGCCCGCGCAGGGCGACGGTCTGGCCGCCGGGGATATGCAGCGCCGCGATGTCCAGCAGCACCCGCCCCTGAGGGGTGGTCACACGCAGATCGTGGATATGCAGGGCGGGCGCGGCCATGTCAGACGCGGGCATAGGTGGCGTCGCTCAGGCGCACCTTGGAATAAAAGCCCAGTTCGGGATCGACATGATCGCCCAGTTCCAGCACGCCGTTGACGGTGATCGGCACGTTGAAGGCGATGACATTGACCACACGTTTCGCATAGACCGCCAGAATATCGTTGGGCCACGGCATCCCCGGTTCGCAGAACGGGCAGACGGCCATCGGGCGGTTGGTCAGCACAAAGAACACCGAATCCGCCTTGAGCGGCGGCGCCATAAAGCCCCAGATCTCGGTCCGCTTGCCTTCCTGTTCCAGCGCAAAATCGGAAAAGCTCATGTCGCGGTTATACAGTTCACGCAGGCGCGCGGTCTTGTCCGAGGCGAGGGCGGGCCTGCCCGGCAAGGTCAGACCGGCACCAAAAGCGGGCAGCGAGGTCAAAAGCTGGCGGCGGTTCATGGCGGTTCCTTTCGCGCGGGGCGGGTAAGGTCATGGCGAATGGCCCCGACAGATGCCGGGGCCATTGCAGTTTGACACAGGATCACTCGGCGGTGACAGCGTGGTGCATGACGTGGAAGATCACGTTCTGCTCGACCACGCCGCCGAACAGATGCGCCCAGGGACCGTTGGCAAAGATACCGACATCGGTGCCCGCATGGGTTTCCGACGACATCGGGATCAGCGCCTGCTGAAGATAGTCGATGTCGGTGGCCTGTTCTTCGGTGATGGTCGGACGGCCTTCCGGCGCGGCAAAGACCGGCGTCGGGGCCTCGGCCTCGGTCGATTCGGCGGGGGCAGGCGCGGTTGCGTCGGCGGCGATCTGTTCGCCTTCGGGCTGTTCGGGCATGGCCTGTTCCACCAGAATCGAACCCGCGCCGTTCAGGAAGCCGGCAACGGTATAGGGCTTGCCGTCAGCCGCCAGGTTCGGGTTGCCGGTGTGTTCGACGCCCTGTTCGTTTTCTTCCATGCACAGGCCAAGGATGTTGGACCCGCGGCCGCAATAGCCGTTAAAGGCGATGGCGTGTTCATGGTCGGCGGTGACGATAATCAGCGTTTCCTGTGGATCGGTCATCTCGACCGCCTTGGCGATGGCATCGGCAAAGGCTTTGCCGTCGCCGACGGTGCGGTGCAGGTTGCCATCGTGGTTGGCGTGGTCAACGCGGCCACCTTCGACGTTCAGGTAAAAGCCGTTTTCGTTGTTCGACAGCGCGGTGATCGCCGCTTCGGTCATTTCCGCCAGCGAGGGTTCGCCGTGACGATCAAGGTCATACAGCATGTGGCTGGATTCAAACAGGCCAAAGATCGGCGCGTTGGTGGCGCTCAGATCCAGTTCGGCAAAGTCGGTGTCGGCGAAAACGACCTGCGCGCCAGCCGCCTGCATTTCCTCGATCATGTTGCGGCCATCGGTGCGCTGACCCGAGTTGCCCTCGACATCGGTCGCATCGGCGGGCAGGAAGGCGCGGCGGCCACCACCCAGGGCGAGGTCGATCACGCCAGCGTTCATCTGGTCGATCAACTGCGCGGCGATGTCTTTCTGGTCGCAACCCTCGGGCACCTGCGCGTCGGATTCGTAATCGCGATGCACGGTGCGGGCGTAAACGGCAGCCGGGGTGGCGTGGGTGATGCGCGCGGTCGAGACGACGCCGACCGATTTGCCCATTTCCGACACGATTTCCGAGAACAGCTTGCTGCCGGCATCCGCACCGGCGGCGCAATCGCCCACCGAAACGTGGTCCATGATGTTAATCATGCCGTTCTTGCCTTTGACGCCCGAGTTCATGGCGCCGGCGGTCGGGGCCGAATCGGCGGTCTGGCCGTTCGAGGTATAGGTCTTGGACAGCGCGACATTGGGGAAACGCTCGTGCGGCTGAACGTAGTCGTCGCCCAGCCCGCCTTCCAGCTGGCCGGAATACAGACGGATCGCATAGTTCGTGCCGATGCCGTTGCCGTCAGCGGTGAACAGGATCACGTTCTTGGCTTTGTTGGTGATCGGCTGCACGGCCAGACGTTCCTGAATGGTCGCCTGTGCGTTTTTGAACCAATCGGTGTCGGCCTGCGGCAGGGTTTCGGCGGCAGCCAGCCCGGCCAGACCAAAGGTCGCGACGGTGGTAAGAAGAAGGGTCTTCATCGACATGCTCCACAACAAGGTCAGCCTGCGTCTAGCGGCGGATTGTGACGGCTTTGCAGCGGAAATGTGACGGGTTTGTGATGGTTGGCGGGGGGGCGTTTTTGGGGTTGTCCCGGCCGGTTCCAGTTGCAACTGGCATGGAGCGGTCGTATTGAAACCGCCTTGCTTGCGGCGATTCCCGCCCCGGACCGGAGTTAGACCATGCGCCATCTGTCCAGTGCTCATTCCGATGATCCGCATTTCATCAGCCGGTCCAACTGGCTGCGCGCCTCCGTTCTGGGGGCCAATGACGGCATCGTTTCGGTCAGTTCGCTGATCGTGGGCGTGGCTGCGGCGACGCCCGATCCGGCCACGGTGGCGCTGGCGGGCGTGGCCGGGCTGACCGCCGGGGCCATGTCGATGGCGGCGGGGGAATATGTCTCGGTCAGTTCGCAGACCGACATCGAACGGGCCGACATGCGGCGCGAGCTTGAGGCGCTGGAAAGCGACCCCGACGGCGAGATGGCCGAACTGGCCGCGATCTGGCGCGACCGGGGCCTGTCGGATGAAACGGCGCAAAAGGTTGCATGGGAACTGACCCATCACGACGCGCTTGGCGCGCATATGCGTGACGAACTGGGCCTGACCGAGGCGCTGGCCGCCAATCCGTTGCAGGCGGCGCTGGCATCCGGGCTGACCTTTTCGGCGGCGGCGGCCATGCCGGTCGCGGCCAGCTTGCTGGCGCCTGCGGGGCAGATCATCCCGGCGGTGCTGGTGGTGACGCTGCTGGCGCTGGTTTTGCTGGGCGCGATCGGTGCGCGGGCGGGCGGTGCGCCGATGGGGCGCGCGATCTTGCGGGTGGTCATCTGGGGCGGCTTTGCCATGGCCGTGACGGCGGGCGTCGGGCGGCTGTTCGGCGTCAGCGTCTGATTTCCGGCGCGGCTTAACGGTTTCTCAAGCCCCGTGGGGTTAACCTGCCCTTTCCTTGCCGCGAATCTGGCGCGGTGTGAAAAGGGGGGACGGATGCTGACCGGCTATCATCATGTGACGGCCATTACAGCCGACCTGCGGGCCTGCCATGATTTCATGGCCGGGCTGCTGGGCCTGCGGCTGGTCAAGCGCAGCGTGAACGAGGACAGCGGCGGCCTGCATCTGTTTTACGGCGACGGGGCAGGGCGTGTGGGGGCTACGCTGTCGTTCTTTCACTGGAACAGCGCGCCGGAACAGCGCGGGACGAATGCCATCGTCCGGGTGGGCTTTCGCATTCCGCCGGACAGTCTGGATTTCTGGGCCGCGCGCCTGGCGGGGGCGGGCTGTGCGGTGCGGGCGCAGGCTGTCGGTGCGTGGGATGCGCTGCTGTGTGACAGCCCCGACGGGCTGCGGCTGGCGCTGATCGCGGACCCCTGCGGGCCGGCGGCTGTGGCGCATCGGGACTCATCCGTGCCGCCCGAACATCAGATTCGCGGGCTGGGGGCGGTTGCCCTGTCGGTGCATGACGCGGCGGGCAGTTGCTGGTTTCTGACCGGCCTGATGGGGATGCGGCAGGCCGGGGAATGGGATGACCCGGACGGGGCCGGGCGGGTCATGGCCTTTGTCATGCCGGGCGCGCCCCCCGGCCCCGCTGGCGAGGTGCATGTCATCGTGCAGCCAGACCTGCCCCCGGCGCGGCAGGGGGCGGGGGCGGTGCATCATCTGGCCTTTTGCGTGGACGATGCCGCCGCCGGGCTGGCCTGTCGGCAGCGGCTGATCGACCATGGCGTTCAGGTGGCCCCTCAGATCGACCGCCGCTATTTCCAGAGCATCTATTTCCGCGAACCCGGCGGCAATCTGCTGGAAATCGCCACCCGTGGCCCCGGATTCACCGTGGATGAGCCGCTGCCCGCTCTGGGCGGCAGGCTGATCCTGCCGCAGCGGCTGGAACACATGCGACCGCAGCTTGTGCAGGATATGCCGCTGCCCGAACCGCAGGGCACTGGAAATTGCGGGCAATCCGGTTCATAGGGGCGCGATATATCAGCAAGAGACCGCGTGATGAGCATTCATCTTTATCAGGGCGACCTGCCCGACGATCTGGAGCTTGGCCCCAGCGTTGCCATCGACACCGAAACCATGGGCCTTGACCCGCGCCGCGACCGGCTGTGTCTGGTGCAGTTGTCCTCGGGCGATGGGCAGGCGCATCTGGTGCAGATCGCCCGCGGCCAGCACGAGGCGCCGAACCTGACCCGGATGCTGGTCAATCCTCAGGTGCTGAAGCTGTTCCACTTTGGCCGCTTTGACATCGCGGCGCTGGAAAATGCCTTTGGCGTGGTGACGGCTCCGGTCTGGTGCACCAAGATCGCGTCCAAGCTGGTGCGCACCTATACCGACCGGCACGGGCTGAAATATCTGCTGAACGAACTGGTCGAGGTGGATATTTCCAAGCAGCAGCAGACCAGCGACTGGGGCGCCGAGGAACTGTCGGATGCGCAGTTGGAATATGCGGCATCCGATGTGCTGCATCTGCACAAGCTGAAGGATGTGCTGGAAGAACGCCTGAAGCGTGAAGGGCGGATGGGTCTGGCGCAGGCCTGTTTCGATTTTCTGCCTGCCCGCGCGCATCTGGATCTGTTGGGCTGGGGGGATGAAAAGGACATCTTCAGCCATTAATTTGACTGTCGGACCGGGGGCCAGCCCCCGGGCCCCCGGGATATTTGCAAACGAAAGACGGGTCTGGTGTGAGCGGATATATCGAAACAGCGCGGCGGGTGATCGCGGTCGAGGCCGAGGGGCTGGCGCAACTGGCTGCCGGGCTGGATGCGTCCTTTGATCGTGCTGTCGACCTGATTCTGGGGGCCAGCGGTCGGGTGATCGTGTCGGGCATGGGGAAATCCGGCCATATCGGGCGCAAGATCGCCGCCACGCTGGCCAGCACCGGCACGCCCGCGCAATTCGTTCATCCGGCCGAGGCCAGCCACGGCGATCTGGGCATGGTCACGCAGGCCGATGTCGTCTTGATGCTGTCGAACAGCGGCGAAACGCCCGAGCTGGCGGATATGATCGCCCACACGCGGCGGTTCTCGATCCCGCTGATCGGCGTGGCCTCGCGGCCCGAATCGACGTTGCTGCGGCAGGCGGATGTGGCGCTGGTTCTGCCGCAGGCGGCCGAGGCCTGTGGCACCGGAATCGTGCCCACGACATCGACCACCATGACGCTGGCGCTGGGCGATGCGTTGGCCGTTGCGCTGATGGAGCACCGGCAGTTCACCCCCGAACATTTCCGCACCTTCCATCCCGGCGGCAAGCTGGGCGCGCGGCTGGCCAAGGTGGGGGATCTGATGCACCGCGATATGCCGCTGGTGCCTGACGACGCGCCGATGGCCGATGCGTTGCTGACGATCAGCCGCATGGGCTTTGGCGTGACGGGTGTGGTGGACGGGCAGGGGCGGCTGACCGGCATCATCACCGACGGCGACCTGCGCCGCCATATGGACGGGCTGCTGGATCGCCGCGCCGGGCAGGTGATGACCGCGAACCCGCGCAGCATCTCGCCCTCTGCCCTGGCCGAGGCGGCGCTGGCGGAAATGCAGGCGCGCAAGATCACCTGTCTGTTCGCGCTGGATGATGACGGGCGGCCGGCGGGCATTCTGCACATCCACGACTGTCTTCGTGCCGGGATGGTATGATGAACCGCACGCGTATCGTTCGCTGGCTGCGTGTGCTGTTGCCGTTGCTGGCGCTGGCGATTCTGTCAACGCTGTTCCTGCTGGGCCGCAAGCCGGGGGTTGCGCCGAATATCCCCTATGCGCAGGTCGATGCCGAGGATATGGCCCGCGACCCGCGCATCACCGCGCCGCATTATGCCGGGGTGACGCCGGATGGCGCGCAGATTTCGCTGAGCGCGGCCGAGGCTTCGACCGACCCGGCGGATGGCCGGCTGCGCAGTTTGCAGATGGACTGGCGCGCGCCCGGTGATGGCGGGCTGACCGCCAGTCTGGCTGCGCCTCTGGCCGAAACCAGCCCTGATTCCGTGCATCTGTCCGGCGGTGTGCAGATGCAGACCTCATCCGGCTGGCGGCTGACGGCGCCCGACATCACCGCGATGATGACCGATGACCGGATCAGCGCCAGCGAAGGCGTGGCCGCCACCGCCCCCTTTGGCCGGATCGAGGCGGGGGCGATGGATCTGGTGCCCGATGGTGCGGGCGCGGGCCATGTCTTGAACTTCACAGGCGGCGTGCGTCTGTTATACCAGCCCTGATCCCATCCGCGCACCCCGAGGTTGCCATGTTCCGTGCCACATTGATCGCCCTGACCCTGACCGCCCTGCCCGCTGCGGCGCAGACCGTGGCTTTTGGCGGGATGCGCGCCGACATCAGCGCCCCGGTCGAGGTGTCGGCGGATTCGTTAAGCGTGAATCAGGCCGATGGCACGGCGTTGTTTCAGGGCAATGTCGTGATCGGGCAGGGCGAGATGCGGCTGTCGGCGCAAAGCGTGCGGGTCGAATATGCCGATGGCGCGGGTGCCGGCACGGACGGGCAGCGCCGCATCCGGGCGCTGGATGCGTCAGGCGGGGTGGTGCTGGTCAGCGGGCCGGACGCCGCCGAGGCGAAATCGGCCCGATACGAGGTGGACAGCGGCATGGTGACGCTCAGCGGCGATGTGCTGCTGACCCAGGGCAGCAATGTCATGAGCGGGGATCGCATCGTCGTCAATCTGGCCGACGGCACCGCGCAGGCGCAGGGGCGTGTGCGGTCTGTGCTGCAACCGGGCCGCAACTGATGGCGGGCACGGCGGCTGACCCCGGCGCTCAGGGGCTGCGTGTCCGCGCGCTGCGCAAATCATACCGCAACCGGCCGGTGATCCGCGATGTGTCGATGGATCTGGCCCGTGGCGAGGTGGTGGCCCTGCTGGGGCCGAACGGATCGGGCAAGACCACCTGCTTTTATTGCATCGCCGGGTTGGTGGCCGCCGATGCCGGGCAGGTGCTGATCGACGGGCATGATGCCACCGTGCTGCCGATGTTTCGCCGGGCGCGGCTGGGGATCGGCTATCTGCCGCAGGAAATGTCGATCTTTCGCGGGCTGACGGTCGAGCAGAACATCATGGCCGTGCTGGAGCTGTCGCAGCGCGACAGCCACCGCCGCCGCGACCGGCTTGAGGAATTGCTGGGCGATTTTTCCATCGCGCATCTGCGGCAGGCCCCGGCCATGGCGCTGTCCGGGGGTGAACGGCGGCGGGTGGAAATTGCGCGCTGTCTGGCCTCTAACCCGTCTTATCTGCTGCTGGACGAACCCTTTGCCGGGGTCGATCCGATTGCGGTGAACGAAATTCGCGGGCTGGTGCATGATCTGAAATCGCGCGGCATCGGCGTGCTGATTACCGACCATAACGTGCGCGAAACGCTGGGGATCGTGGACCGCGCCTATATTCTGCACGATGGCCATGTGCTGATGTCGGGCACCACCGATGAAATCGTTGCCGACCCGCGCGTGCGGCAGGTCTATCTGGGCGAAGGCTTTCGCATGGTCTGATCGCGCAATGCCGCAATGCGGCATCTTGCTGCGATTGACAGCGAAACAATTCCGGCAGCAAACTGTTGGTATGGGGGCAATTTCCGCCCTCGCGCATCCGTCGCGCAGTCATTGGCCGTGTGGCGGCAACAAGAAAGGACCAACGATGCGCTATACCATCAGCGGAAAACATCTGGATGTCGGCGATGCACTGACATCGCATGTGAAAACGGAACTGGGTGAGACGATCGACAAATATTCGCAGCGGCCGACCGATGCGACCATCACCTTTTCCCGCGATGCGCATCAGTTCACCTGCGATGCCGTGGTGCATCTGTCCACCGGCCTGACCGTGCAGGCCAAAGGGTCCGCAGCCGAGGTCTATGCCGCCTTCGAGGCGTGCCGCGAAAAGATGGACAAGCAGTTGCGCCGCTACAAGCGCCGCCTGAAGGATCACCACAAGGAACGGCAGACCCCGGTTGAGTTCGGGCAGGCAGGCATGTATGTGCTGGCCGCCGATGAGGATGAATGGGAATCGCAGGAAACCGGCCTGCAACCGATCATCATCGCCGAAATGGAAAGCCGTGTGCCCACCCTGTCGGTTGGCGATGCGGTGATGCAGATGGAACTGGCCGGCGCGCCGTTGCTGGTGTTCCGCAATGAAAAGCACGGTGGCGTTAACGTGGTCCACCGGCGCGAAGATGGAAACGTGGGGTGGATCGACCCCCGCAGTATGTCGTGATGTCCGGGCCGGGCGGCGGTCAGCCCCGCCGCCCGGACGGCTTGAAAGATCAGGGAAACATGCAGATCAGCGAAATCCTGAAACCCGAGGCGGTCCGCTCGTTCAGTCAGATCGCCTCGAAAAAGCGGCTGTTTCAGGAACTGGCCGACCTAGCGGCCAGCGTTTACGGTCTGAACAGCGCCGAGGTTCTGGACGCGTTGCAGGAACGCGAAAGCCTGGGCGCGACCGGCGTGGGGCATGGCGTGGCCGTGCCGCACGCGCGGCTTCATGCGCTGGGCAAGGTCGTGGGCCTGTTCATCCGGCTGGACAAGCCGATGGATTTCGACGCCGTGGACCGTCAGCCCGTCGATCTGATCTTTGCCCTGCTGGCCCCACAAAGCACCGGCGTCGATCATCTCAAGGCGCTGGCGCTGGTGTCGCGGACGCTGCGCGACCCGGATCTGCGCGGCAAGCTGCGCGCCAATGACAGCCCGGTGGCGCTGCATGCCGTGCTGGCGGCGGCGCATGGCATCAAGGCGGCGTGACCCGCCTGCGCCTTTGCGCATAATTTGTGCAATTTGCGGAAAACCGCAATTCCGGCTTGGGCCTGCGGGCGATTCGGTCCTATCCTTTCGTGAAAGGAGGACCGCCATGACCCGTCACATCAGCGACCAGCACCGCGCCGCCAGCACCGCCCGCCTGCGCGAATTCACCCGGCAAGAGCGTCAGTCAGGGATGCACCCGGCCATTCAGATGCTGCGCAGCCGCCCGCAGACCCGTGCGGATGACGGGCGGAAAATGACGGAGTTTCTGCGCATTGCCCGTGGCCGCATGGCCTGAGGCGGCAGAGGCATCGGCCGCGATGATACGGCCGATGCAAGGGTTGAACTGGGCCGGCCCTGCGCTGGTTAACAGGATGCAATGACATGTCGGGGGGATAACGCATGGTGCGGCGGCCTATTCCCGCGCGCCGCGCATTTTTTGCGCGATATGAAAAAGCCCCGGCTGGCCGGGGCTTTCATGGTCAGCTACGGACCAGTTTTTCGTAATCTTCGGCAATGCCGCGGGTCAGGTCGCCGACGGTAAAGCGCCAGTCGCCGATTTCCGCGACCGGGGTGACTTCGGCGGCGGTGCCGGTCAGCCAGCATTCGGTAAAGCCCGACAGTTCCTCGGGCTTGATGCGGCGTTCATGGACGGTGATGCCCTTGTCGCGCAGCATCTGAATGACGGTCTGGCGGGTGATGCCGTTCAGAAAACGGTCGGCCTGCGGGGTATGAACCTCGCCATCCTTGACGAAAAAGATGTTCGCGCCGGTCGCTTCGGCCACATAACCTTCCCAATCCATGAACAGCGCGTCGGAACAGCCTTTTTCCTCGGCCGCGTGTTTCGACATGGTGCAGATCATGTAAAGACCGGCGGCCTTGGCGGCGGTCGGGATGGTTTCGGGCGAGGGGCGTTTCCATTTCGCCACGTCCAGTTTCGCGCCCTGCCATTTGGCGTCGCCGTAATAGCTGCCCCATTCCCAGGCCGCGATGGCCAGATGCACCGGGTTGCGCCGCGCCGACACGCCCATATCCTGCCCCGAGCCACGCCACATCACCGCCCGCACATAGGCGTCGGTGAAACCGTTGGCCGCCAGCACCTGATCCTTGGCCGCGTCGATTTCTTCGGCACTATAGGGCGAGGTCATGTCCAGCAGCCGCGCCGATTCGATCAGCCGCAGCGAATGTTCGTGGCTTTTGAAGATTTTGCCGGAATAGCAGCGTTCGCCCTCGAACACGGAACTGGCATAGTGAAGCGCGTGGCTGAGGATGTGGACGTTGGCTGCGCGCCAGTCCACCAGCTTGCCGTCCATCCAGATCTTGCCGTCGCGATCATCATATGCAGCCGTCATCGCCATGCCCTCAAATTTTCCAAATCTTGCGCAGATCGTTCAGAAACGTGAAAAATATTTCGCAAGATGGGTTGACGGCTATCTAACAAATTTTTGAAAGTCAACAACGCTGCCATATCAAAGGGAACCACAGCTGATGCAGGACACAGCGCGGATCGCGGGTCTAGGTGGGGAAACGCTGCTTTTCCTGACCGACGACCAGTTGCGGCGGGGGATCGAGGCGATGTTTTTCGCCTATCGGGCGTTCACCGCCGACCCCGACATGATTCTGGGCGATCTGGGCTATGGCCGCGCGCATCACCGGGCGCTGCACTTTATCGGGCGCGATCAGGGGCTGACCGTGACGGCGCTGCTGGATGTGCTGGGCGTGACCAAGCAATCGCTGAACCGGGTGCTGCGGACGCTGATCGAAGATGGTCTGGTGGACAGCCGCGTGGGCCGGCGCGACCGGCGCGAACGGCTGTTGCATCTGACCGACAAGGGCACCGCGCTGGAACGCCGCCTGTCCGAGGCGCAGCGGGGCCGGATGCGCGCGGCCTATCGCGCCGCCGGGCCGCAGGCGGTGGCGGGTTTTCGGCAGGTGCTTGAGGCAATGATGGACCCGGACACGCGGTCGCAGTATCAGTCGATGAAGGACACCACGGACTGACCCCATGACCAGCGCCGCCCCGGCTGCCGATACGCATATCCTGATCGTCGATGATGACGAACGCATCCGCGCCCTGCTGCGGCGGTTTCTGGAACGGCACGGCTATTTCGTGACCGCCGCCCGCGATGCGGCGCAGGCGCGGCGGTTGCTGGGCGGGCTGGAATTCGACCTGATCGTGCTGGATGTGATGATGCCGGGCGAGGACGGCTTTTCCCTGACCCGCGATCTGCGCCGCCGGATCAGCACGCCCATCCTGCTGCTGACCGCCAAGGGCGAGACATCCGACCGCATCACCGGGCTGGAATCGGGGGCCGATGATTATCTGGCCAAGCCGTTCGAGCCGCGCGAACTGTTGCTGCGTATTGCCGCGATCCTGCGCCGGATGCCCGCCGCCGAGGTTGCGCAGCCGAAATTTCTGACCATGGGCGCGCTGCGCTATGACACCGAAAAGGGCGATCTGTGGTCGGGCGACACGCCGATCCGCCTGACCGGATCGGAAACCGCGCTGCTGCGGCGGCTGGCGGCCAGCCGGGGCCAGCCGGTCAGCCGCGCCGAACTGATCGAGGATCTGGGCCGGGGCGCCCCCGGTGACGAGGCCGAAAACAGCGAACGCGCCATCGACGTTCAGATCACCCGCCTGCGCCGCAAGCTGGAACCCGACCCGCGCGAGCCTCGATTCCTGCAAACCGTGCGCGGCACCGGCTATATGCTGGTGGCCGACTGATGGACGGGGGCCGCTGGGACGATCTGGACGCCGCGACCGCGCTGGCCCTGCTGGAATGGCAGGCCGAGATGGGCGCGGACGAACCTGCTTTGGATGCGCCGCTGGATCGGTTCGCCATGGCCGACCGCCCGCCTGCCGCCGCTGCCGCGCCTGCGCCGCTGGCCGCGTCGCCCGCAATGGTCGGGCCAGCCACCGCCGCGCCCCAGCTTTCACCGGGCGCTGCCGAACCGGATCTGGACGCGCTGGTGGCCGAGGCGCAGCGCATGGCGGATGCCGCGCCGACGCTGGAGGATCTGGCGGCGGCGCAGGAACGCTTTGACGGGATCGAGCTGAAAAAGGGCGCGCGCCGCTTTGTCTTTGCCGATGGCAACCCCGCCGCCCGCGTGCTGATTCTGGGCGAGGCGCCTGGCGACGAAGAGGACCGTCAGGGCCGCCCCTTTGTCGGCCGCGCCGGGCAGTTGCTGGACCTGATGTTCGCCGCCATCGGCATGGCGCGCGATCACGTCGATGCCACGCGGGCGCTGTATATCACCAATATTTTACCGTGGCGGCCACCGGGCAACCGCGATCCCTCGGATGCGGAAATGGCGATGATGATGCCCTTTGTGCGCCGCCATGTCGAACTGGCCGCGCCTGATCTGGTGGTGCTGATGGGCAACACGCCCTGTCAGGCGGCGCTGGGCCGTCGCGGCATTCTGCGGCTGCGCGGCAACTGGACCGAGGCCTTTGGCCGCCCCGCCATGCCGATGACCCACCCGGCCTATCTGCTGCGCAATCCGGTGGCCAAGCGCGAATCATGGGCCGATCTTTTATCGGTGCAGGCACGGCTGGAATCTCTTTCCGTTTAGGTTCCGTTTGGCCTAGATCGGGCAAACGAGGTTTTATGCGCTTTATGATCCGCAGTTTTGGCGGGCTGGCGATTGCCGCCCTGACGATTGCCCTGCTGTTTCTGGCGGGGTTTCAGTTGTGGCAGGCGCTTGAGACGCGGCGGGCCGGGCCGGGGGGCGGGCGGCCCGTTGGGGAACAGGTGTTCACCGCGCGGCTGCTGACGGTGGTGCCGGGGCCGCAGAATCCGCTGATCGAGGTGTTCGGCACCGTGCAGGCGCGCCGCTCGCTGCAAATGCGGGCGCAGGCGGCGGGGCGGATCGTTCAGCTTGACCCCTCGATGCACGAAGGCAGCAGCGTGTCGGCGGGGCAGTTTCTGCTGCGCATCGACCCGGCCCCGGCGCAGGCGCAGGTGGCCGTGGCCGAGGCCGCGCACGAGGCGGCGGCAGCGGTGCTGGCCGAGGCGCAGAACGCCGTCGGCATTGCCCGCGACGATCTGACCGCAGCCGAGGAACAGGCCACGCTGCGCCGTGCGGCGGTGGCGCGGCAGGAACAACTGGCCGGGCGCGGCCTTGGCACCAGCGCCGAGGCGGAAACGGTGCGGCTGGCGGCCTCGACCGCCAATCAGGCGGTGCTGTCGCGCCGGTCGGCTTTGGCCAGTGCCGAAGCGGCGGTGGATTCCGCCACCATCAGCCTGCGCCGCGCCGGGATCGACCTGTCCGAAGCGCAGCGGGCGCTGGATCAGACCGCGCTTTTCGCGGGATTCGACGGGCAGATCACCAATGTCACCGCATCCGAAGGCGGGCTGGTGTCGGTGAATGAACAACTGGCCGAACTGATCGACCCGGCCGCGCTGGAGGTGCAGATCATCCTGTCGCTGGATCAGTTCGCGCGGCTGTCGGCGGCACCCGGCGGGCTGGGCGGCACGCCGGCTCAGGTCATGCTGGATGGGTCAGCCGGGCGGATCGCCGTGCCTGCGGTGCTGGACCGGGCGGCGGCATCCGTCGCGCAAGGCTCGGCGGGCCGCACGGTCTTTGCCCGGATCGAGGGCAGCCAGTCGGGCCTGCGCCCCGGTGATTTCGTCGCGGCTGCGATTGCCGAACCGCCGCTGGATGATGCGGCGGCGATCCCGGCGGCGGCGCTGGGCGGTGACGGCGCGGTGCTGGTCGTGGATGAGACCGGGCGGCTGTCTGCGGTGGTGGTGCAGGTGCTGCGGCGTCAGGGCGATCAGGTGCTGATCGCCGTGCCGCCGGGGCTGGCGGGCGCGCGGATCGTGGCCGAACGCGCGCCGCAGCTTGGCGTTGGTATCCGCGTGCGCGATGCCGCCGCCCCCGCGGACGAGGCGACAGGCCGCAGCGGCGGCGCGCCCGGCAACGGACGGCAGGCCCGTCAGGGCGCGGGGCAGGGCAATGGCTGAGCGGGGGCACAGCCCCTTGCCGCCGGGGCGCGGCGTGCTGTCGCTGTTCACCCGCCACGCCACGCTGGCCAATATCGTCATGGTGGTGATGATAGTCACCGGCCTGCTGGCCGCGCCCCGGATGCGGTCGCAGCATTTCCCCGATTCGGTGGTGCAGACGATCAGCGTCTCTGTTCAATGGGACGGTGCCGGGGCCGATGACGTGGACCGTGCCATCGTCGGGGTGCTGGAACCGGCGCTGATGGGGGTCGAGGGGGTCGCCAACACCACCTCGCGCGCGGTCGAGGGCGCGGCGCGGCTTCAGATGGAGTTCGAACCCGGCTGGGACATGTCGCGCGCCATGACCGAGGCCGAAGCCGCCGTCGATTCCGCCGGGCAATTGCCCGAGGGGGCCGAAACGCCGGAACTGACCCGTGGCGCATGGCGCGACGGGGTGGCGGATGTGGTGATCTCTGGCCCGGTCAGCGTCGATCTGCTTGGCCGCTTTGGCGACGATCTGCTGACCCGGCTGTATCAGCGCGGCATCACCCGCGCCACGCTGACCGGGGTGGCCGCGCCCGAAACGCTGGTCACGCTGCGCGCCGCCGATCTGGAACGCCATGACCTGACGATGGAGCAGGTCGCCGCCGTCATATCCGCCGCCGCCAGCGCACGTCCGGCGGGCGAGATCGCATCGGGTGCCGCGCGGGTGCGCACCGGGGCCGAGGCGCGCGACCCCGATGCGGTGGGCGCGCTGGTGCTGCGGGCGCAGGCGGATGGATCGAACCTGCTGATCCGCGATGTGGCCGAGGTGACGTCTTCGGGCGCGGCGCGGGCGGTGTCGATGTTCGTGGGTGACGATCCGGCGGTGATCGTGCAGGTGCAACGCTCGGCCGCGGGCGATGCCATCGCCATGCAGCGCGAGGTCGAGGCCGCGCTGGACGAGATGCGCCCCGGTCTGCCGCAGGGGGTAGAGCTGACGCTGGTGCGCGCGCGCGCCGAACAGATCGCCGGGCGGCTGGCGCTGTTGGTCGATAATGCCGTCATGGGGCTGGCGCTGGTTCTGGGGCTGCTGTTTCTGTTCCTGAACGCGCGCACCGCGATCTGGGTGGCGGCGGGGATTCCGGCGGCGATGCTGGCGGCGATTGCGATGATGTATGCGCTGGGCATGACGCTGAACATGATTTCGCTGTTCGCGCTGATCCTGACGCTGGGCATCGTGGTGGATGATGCCATCGTGGTCGGCGAACATGCCGATTACCGGGGCCGCAAGCTGCACGATCCGCCGGTGCTGGCTGCTGAACGTGCCGTGCGGCGGATGGCGGCGCCGGTGATTTCCTCGACCCTGACGACGATCATCGCCTTTGCCGGGCTGATGATGATCGGCGGGCGGTTCGGCACCATGGTCGTGGATATTCCGACGGTGGTCGGGCTGGTGCTGATCGGGTCGCTGGTCGAATGCCTGCTGGTGCTGCCGCATCACATGTCGCGGGCGCTGGCGGGCAGTCGCCAGCCGCGCTGGTATGACGCGCCCTCGCGCGTGGCGAACCGGGGGCTGGACTGGTTCGTGCGTGTGGTGATGCGCCGGGTGACGGAATGGATATGGCGGCTGCGCTATCCGGTGCTGGCGGGGGTGCTGGCGCTGTTTGCCTGGGCGGCGGGTGTGCTGATGACGGGGCAGGTGCCGTGGCGGTTCTTTGATTCGCCCGAACAATCCTCGATCAGCGGCAATTTCGCCATGCTGCCGGGGTCGGAACGCGCCGACAGCCTGCAAGTGATGCGCGCGATGCAGACCGCGGTCGAGGATCTGGGCCGCGAATACGAGGCTCGCTATGGCCTGAACCCGGTCGTTCACACGGTTGCCCAGATCGGCGGCAATATGGGACGCCCGCTGCCGGTGGCGGAAACCATTGATGCCGATCTGCTGGGCGCGATCCAGATCGAACTGATCGACACCGACCTGCGGCCCTATTCCAGTTTCGAATTTCTGATGGCGGTTCAGCGGGCCATGCCCGACGATCCGCGTCTGGAACAGATTTCCTTTCGCGGTGCCGGTTCAGGCCCCGGCGGCGATGCCATCTCGGTGCTGATGACCGGGGCGGATGCGCAGCGGCTGAAAGATGCCGCCGAGGCGCTGAAAACCCGGCTGGCGGCCTACCCCGAGGTTTCGGCGCTGGAAGATTCGATGTCCGTCGATAAAGAGGAAATGGCGCTGGCCCTGACCCCGCAGGGCCGCGCACTGGGCTTTACCACCGAGACGCTGGCCGCAGAATTGCGCCGCCGTCTGGCCGGGATCGAGGCGGCGACCTTTCCCGTCGGCACCCGCAGCGGCACGATTCAGGTGGAACTGGCCGATCAGGAACGGCGCGGCGATTTTCTGGACAGGATGCGGCTGCGCGCGCCCGGCGGGCAATGGGTGCCGCTTGGCGATATTGTCACGGTCAGCACGCGCGCGGGCTTTTCCACCATCCGCCGCGAAAACGGCCAGCGGATGATTCTGGTCACGGGCGACATTGCGGGCGACGATCCCGGCGCGGCGGCGGCCCTGACCCAGCGGATCGACAGCGAAATCATGCCCGAGATCGCATTGGCCTATGGCGTCGATTTCCGCATGACCGGGCTGGCCGAACAGGAAGAGGAATTCCTGGACGACGCCCTGCTGGGCTTTGCCATGGCCATGCTGGGCATCTATGTGGTGCTGGCGTGGATCTTTGCCTCGTGGAGCAGGCCGCTGATCGTCATGTCGGTGATCCCTTTCGGCCTGATCGGCGCGGTCTGGGGGCATTACCTGTGGAGCCTGCCGATGACGATGTTTTCGGTCGTCGGGCTGGTCGGCATGTCGGGCATCATCATCAACGATTCCATCGTGCTGATTTCCGCCATCGACGAAAAAGCCGCCACGCGCGGCCTGCGCCCCGCCGTGATTTCCGCCGTGGCCGAGCGGTTCCGCCCGGTCATGCTGACCACCGCCACCACTGTTCTGGGCCTTGCGCCGCTGCTGTATGAGCGGTCGTCGCAGGCGCTGTTCCTGAAACCCACGGTCGTGTCGCTGGCCTATGGGCTGGGGTTCGGCATGATCGTGGTGTTGCTGATCGTGCCCGCTGTGCTGGCGGTGGGCAATGACATCGGCCGGGTGCGGCGGGCGTTCCGCCGTGGCTGGCGCAGCGCCGAATTGTCGCGGCCCTTGCGCGTTGGTGCGGGGGTCGCGGCACTGGGCTTTGCCGCGACGATCCTGCCGGTAACGCTGTTGCCTGCGGTAGGGGTGGCGCTGCCCGCGTGGTGGCCGGTGGCGGCATCGGCGGGGCAGGCGTTTGCGTGGTATCTGGGCGCGGTTATGCTGGCGCTGTTGGCGGCGGTGCTGGTCAGCCTTGCGGGGCGCAGCCGCGATGCTCGGTCGCGCCATCCGGCTGAATAAGCGTCAGCACGATCTGCGCCGGGTCCAGATCGAAGGGCTTGCCCGCAGGGGGCACGAAATCGGCGGTCACGGTCTGCCCCTCGATCACCGCGCCGGATGCCCAGACGGGCTGATCGCCGTCCAGCTCCATCGCGGCGACATGCGGGGCGGTGTCGCCGGGCAGGGTCAGCGCCACCTGCATCCCGTCGCGGATCGGGCGGATGGTGCAGGCGGGTGCCGGGCCTTGGGCGGGGGCGGGCACCTGCGCCATCGCGGCGCTGATCTGTGGATCGGGCGTGGCCCCGGCCTGCGGCGCGCTCAGCGCCAGATGCGCCGGGACGCAGACATTTTCGCACAGGCCCAGATCAATGCGGGCGACCAGATCGACGGGCGCGGCCGCATCTGCCGGGGTGGCGGTCAGCGGCAGGATCAGGCTTTCGTGATAGCCCAGCGTGACGGTGCCTTCGGAATCAATCGCCTCGGGCGCGGGCCAGTGCAGGGTGACACCGGCCAGATTGGCGGACCCGCTCCAATCGAATTCGGGCGGCAGGCCGGTATCGCCGGGGCTGCGCCAATAGGTTTTCCAGCCCGGTTCCAGCAACAGTTCCAGCGCCGCGATGCGCTGGCCCTGCGCATCGGTCCAGCCGGGCAGCAGCCGGGCCGACACAAGGCCGGGCGGCAGCGCATCTTGCGCAATGGCGGGCAGGGCGGCGCAGGCCAGCAGGGCGGTCAGGGTCAGGGCTTTCATGCCGCGACCATAGACGCAACCGCGCAGCGGGTGAAGTCACATCACCGCAAGCCCTTGCAACGGGGCAGGGCAATGCTGATCTTGGGGGCATGGAACACGATACCAAAGCAGATGAAACCAACCTGACCGGCAAGGTGCTGATCGCCATGCCCGGCATGAGCGATGCGCGCTTTGCCAAATCGGTGGTGCTGATCTGCGCGCATTCTGATGACGGGGCGATGGGGCTGGTGCTGAACCACCCCCTGCCGGAGCTGGATTTCGCCGATCTTCTGGAACAGCTTGGCATCGACGCCGATGCCGGTTCGCGCGGGATCGAGGTGCGCTTTGGCGGGCCGGTCGAACCGGGGCGCGGCTTTGTGCTGCACCGCGTGGCCGAAGGCGGGGCCGATCCCGAAGGGGTTTTGCGCATCGGGTCGCGGCTGGCCATGACCACCACCCGCGACATTCTGGAAGACATCGCCCATGGCACCGGCCCCGACACCGCCTTTCTGGCGCTTGGCTATGCCGGTTGGGGGCCGGGCCAGCTTGAGGCGGAAATGGCGCAGAACGGCTGGCTGACCGGCGAAGGCGCGGATGATCTGATCTTTGGCGATGCGCATGACGGCAAATGGGCCTCGGCGCTGCGGGCGCAGGGGATCGAGCCGTCGCTGCTGTCGGGCACCGCCGGGCGGGCCTGAGGGCGGCCCGGAGATCCGGCGATCAGGCGCGCAACAGCCCTGTCACATCGGATGGCAGCGCGAACAGCCGCGACCAGCGCGGGGCCGGGCGCACCGGCAGCGCGCCGCGCAGCAACCCCAGCGGCAAGGCCCATGGCTGGCGCAGCGCGGTGCGATAAAAATCGAACACGCCGGGCCGCAGATAGGGCGACCAGTGGCACAGGCGCGCGGCGCGGCTGTCCATGCGGAACCCCAGCCCCGCCAGCGCATCCAGCGTGTCGGCATCGTCGATCTGCACGTCGATCCAGTTGCGCAGCGGCTGGTCCAGCCCAAAGCCCAGCGTCCTGCGCCGCAACCGGCCGACCAGCAGCTCCATCCCGAAATCGAACAGGTCATTCTCGCGCGAGGTGATGTTGATGATCTCGGCCTGCTGCCCCGCCGGGCTGGCCATGGCACTGGCGGCGGCGCAGCGGAACTCGGCGGCGGTCAGCAGAATCGCCCGGCTGATGGTGCCGGGGGTGACGTGATGCAGCGCCGCCAGCGCCACCCGCGCCCCCAGCGAATGCCCGATCATCGCTACCGGGCGGCCCGCGCGTTGCGCCAGCGTCTCGATGCTGCGGGCCAGCGACTGCCCGGCGGCATCGGCGCGCAGATAGGCCGAATGCAGGCTGCCCCGCGCCTCCCACCCAAAGGCGATGGCCAGCCCGTCGCCGCACGCCTCGCCAAAACCCAGCGCGCGCGGCCATGACATCGCCCGGCGCGAGGTCAGTTCCGGGTCCAGCGCCAGAATATGCCGGTGCGGGTCGGTGCCGGGCAGGGCGGGCGAAAAGCGAAAGCCGTGGATCATCGCGATCAGCGGCGCCCCTTCGGGCAGCGCCGCCGCTGCCGCAAGTGCCGCATTATCAGGCAACTGACCTTCGTTGATCCGTATCAGCGTCATCGCGACACCTTGGCGCAGAACCTGCCGACCCGATGCCACGGCGATGCGACAGCCGTGTGAAACAATCATTACGCCGGTATGAAACCGCCGCTGCTGGCGTGCCGGGGGCGGTTTGCCGCCAGCCCGTCTGAACCCGCCGATTCATTTTGCCATTGAAGTTGACCGGCTTGCGCACTTATGTTGCGGACATGCCCTGTGCGCGGATCAACCCGTGGCTGCATGTGGCAGACAGTTTCGCAGCGCGCCACATCTGACCCGCCCACCAGACGGACGGCAGATGGCACGCGGAAAACCCGGCCCGGCGGCGCAGTATCATCCTGCGCGGGGGCAGATTCACCGCTGGGGCGCGTGCCGCCGCAGCCAAAAAGGTAACAGACGCGATGGAACGCGCCCTGAAACGGACAGCAGACGACAGGCAGGCCCCGCGCCATGCCCCGTTTCCTGCCACATCAGACGGCGCGCCCGCTTCCCGCTCAATACGCTCTACCCGATTTCCTGCCGCGCTGTTTGCAACAGGGGCAGGCTGTCCGGGGGTGCGCGAAAGATATATGAATGGCAAAGAAAATGCTGATCGACGCCACCCATGCCGAGGAAACTCGGGTCGTGGTGGCCGACGGAACCAAGGTCGAGGAATTTGATTTCGAGACCGTCAACAAGCGGCAGCTTGCTGGCAATATCTATCTGGCAAAGGTCACACGGGTCGAACCGTCCTTGCAGGCCGCCTTTGTCGATTACGGCGGAAACCGCCACGGATTTCTGGCATTCGCCGAAATTCACCCCGATTATTACCAGATCCCCGCCGCCGACCGCGAGGCGCTGATCGCCGAGGAACGCGCCTATGCCGAGGCGCAAGAGGCCGAGGAAAACGCCCGCGCCCGCAAATCCACCCGCCGCGCCAGCGCCAGCGCCAAGGCGGCGGAGGCCGATGCCGTGGCCACCTCGGACGATATTCCGGGGATGGAGGTCGTCGATCACGGCGAAGATGACGCCGAACCCGTTGCCGATGTGACCGATGCCGCCGCCGAAGACGCCGCGCCGCAGGATGCCACCGACAAGGATGACAGCATCGAATCCGTCGCCGACGAAGACGTGGCCGAGGAAATCCCCGCGCCCAAGAAACCCCGCCCGCGCCGCTACAAGATTCAAGAGGTCATCAAGGTCCGGCAGATCATGCTGGTGCAGGTGGTCAAGGAAGAACGCGGCAACAAGGGCGCGGCGCTGACCACCTATCTGTCGCTGGCGGGCCGTTACTGCGTGCTGATGCCCAACACCGCGCGCGGCGGCGGGATCAGCCGCAAGATCACCAACGCCGCCGACCGCAAAAAGCTGAAAGACATCGCCAGCGAGCTGGAGGTGCCAAAGGGCGCGGGGCTGATTATCCGCACCGCCGGCAGCCAGCGCACCCGCACCGAAATCCGCCGCGATTACGAATATCTGATGCGGCTGTGGGAACAGGTGCGCGAACTGACCTTCAAATCGGTCGCCCCCGCGCCGATCTATGAGGAAGGCGACCTGATTAAGCGGTCGATCCGCGATCTTTACAGCAAGGAAATCGACGAAGTTCTGGTCGAGGGCGAGCGTGGCTATCGCACCGCCAAGGACTTTATGAAGATGATTATGCCGTCTCACGCCAAGAACGTGAAGCATTACGGCGATCAGATGCCGCTGTTCGCCCGCTATCAGGTCGAAAGCTATCTGGGCGGCATGTTCAATCCGGTCGTGCAGTTGAAATCGGGCGGCTATATCGTCATCGGCGTGACCGAGGCGCTGGTGGCCATCGACGTCAACTCGGGCCGGGCGACCAAGGAAGGCTCGATCGAGGATACGGCGACCAAGACCAACCTGGAAGCCGCCGATGAAATCGCCCGCCAGTTGCGCCTGCGCGATCTGGCCGGGCTGATCGTCATCGACTTTATCGACATGGACGAACGGAAAAACAACGCCGCCGTCGAAAAACGCTTCAAGGAAAAGCTGAAAAACGACCGGGCGCGGATTCAGGTCGGCAAGATTTCCGGCTTTGGCCTGATGGAGATGAGCCGCCAGCGTCTGCGCCCCGGTATGCTGGAATCGACGACCCAGCCCTGCGCGCATTGCCACGGCACCGGGCTGATCCGTTCAGATGACAGCCTTGCGCTGACCATTCTGCGCGCCATCGAGGAAGAGGGCACCCGCAAACGCTCGCGCGAGGTTCTGGTGCGCGCGCCGGTGGCGGTGGCGAATTTCCTGATGAACGCCAAGCGCGAACATATCGCCGGGATCGAGGCGCGCTATGGCCTGTCGGTCCGGGTCGAGGCTGATCCCTCGCTGATCTCGCCCGATTTCGCGCTGGAGAAATTCAAGACCGCGACCCGTTTTGTGCCCGAGGTGGCCTCGGCGGCGCTGTCGGTCGATGCGCAGATCATGGCGCAGATCGACGATGAAGACGATACGGCGGTCGATGAAACCGCCGATGATGTGGCCGATGACGCGACCGAGGCCGGGGCGGCTGACGAAGCCAACGGCAATGGCGAGGGCGAGGGCAAAAAGCGCCGCCGCCGTCGTCGTCGCCGCAAGGGCAACGGCGATCAGCCCGAGGGTGAGGCCGTGGCCGATCAGGATACGGGCGGTGATGCTGGCGATGCAGACAGCACCGATGCAGACAGCGCCGCACCCGCCGGTGCCGAACCCGCCGCCGAGGCCGAGCCGGTGAAAAAATCCCGCAGCCGCCGGGGCCGGGGCCGCAAATCCGCCAAAGCGGACGAATCGGTTTCGGATCAGGCTGCGGCCCCCGCTGATGCCGAGGGTGCTGGTGTCGCACCGGATCAGGCCATCGCGGGCGCGGCAGGCGATGCCGCCGTCAGCAATGCCGCGCCGGAACTGGTTGACCTGCGCGACCCGCCGCCCTCTGCCGTGGAACCGCAGGCCGATGCGGGCGGGACGGATGAGGCCGCAGCGGATGTCGCTGCGACCGAACCTGCCGCGCCCCAGGCTGATGCCGCATTGGCAACAGAACCCGCCGCAGCGGAACCCGAAGCCGATGCCGCAGATCAGGATGCCGCACCCGAACCCGCAGAGCCTGCCCGTCCCAAGCGGCGCGGCTGGTGGTCTGCCGGAGAGTGATCCGGTGCGGGGGCGGTCGGGCTGTTGACGCAGCCGTGACCGCCCCCGCTCTGGCTTCTTTGACCCGACGCGCTAAGGTGCCGCCATGCTGGGAATGGAAATCGTCGATGCCGCCTTTTTGCCCGCCGCCTTTGTGGCGCTGCTGGCCGGTGTGCTGTCGTTCCTGTCGCCCTGCGTGCTGCCCATCGTGCCGCCCTATCTGGGCTATATGGCCGGGGTCAGCGTCAGCGGCCTGAAAACGGGCGAGCGCAGCGCGGTGCTGCCCGCACTGTTCTTTGTCATGGGCCTGTCCACGGTGTTTCTGCTGATGGGGCTTGCCGCATCGACCTTTGGGCGGCTGGTGCTGACCTATATGGATTGGCTGGCGCGGATTTCCGGCATCATGGTCATCATTCTTGGCCTGCATTTCCTGCGCGTCTTTCGCATCCCGCTGCTGGATCAAGAGGCGCGGATGCAGGCGGGCAAGGGCGATGGCGGCGCTTTGGGCGCTTATGTGCTGGGGCTGGCCTTTGCCTTTGGCTGGACGCCCTGCATCGGGCCGATTCTGGGGATGATCCTGTCGCTGGCGGCCTCGTCTGCCGATGCCAGCCGGGGCATGGGCCTGTTGGCGGTTTATGCGCTTGGGCTGGGGATTCCGTTCCTGCTGTCGGCGCTGTTCATCAACCGCGCCATCGGGCTGATGAACCGGATCAAGCCCTATATGGCCACCATCGAACGCGCCATGGGCGCGCTGCTGATCGTGGTCGGGCTGATGCTGCTGACCGGGGCCTTCGCCTCGGTGTCGTTCTGGCTGCTGGAAACCTTCCCCGGTCTGGCCCTGCTGGGCTAAGCCCAGCCTGGCGGGCGCTTTTCCAGAAATGCGGTGATGCCTTCGTCGGTGTCGGGCAGCAGCATGTTTTCGCACATCACCGCCCCCGCGCTGCCATAGGCATCCGCCAGCCCCAGCCGAAGCTGATCGTAGAACGCGCGCTTGCCCATCTGCACGGCGGCGGGCAGCTTGGCCGCGATGGTCTGCGCCAGATCCATCGCGGCATCGGCCAGCGCGTCGGGTTCGGTTACGCGGTTGACCAGCCCCAGATCGCGGGCGCGGTCGGCGTCGATGAATTCGCCGGTGGTCAGCATCTCGAACGCGGCTTTGTGGGGCACGGCGCGGGTCAGGGCAACCATCGGGGTGGAACAGAACAGCCCGATATTCACCCCGTTCACGCCAAAGCGCGTGCCCCGCGCCGCTACGGCCAGATCGCAGGTGGCGACCAACTGGCACCCCGCGGCGGTGGCGATGCCGTGGACCTGCGCGATCACGGGCTGGGGCAGGGCCGGGATCATCTGCATCATCCCGGCGCAGCGGGTGAACAGCGCGTCAAAGGCGGCCCGCCCGGCATCGTCATCGCCCCGCGCCGCCTGCATCTGCCGCAGGTCATGCCCGGCGCAGAACGCCTTGCCCGCGCCAGACAGGATCACCGCGCGGATGCCATCATCCTGCGCGATGTCGCGCAGCGCCGCCGACAGCGCGTCGATCATATCCAGCGACAGCGCGTTGAAATTGGCCGGGCTGTTCAGCGTCAGACGGGCCACGCGCGCCGTGTCGTGGCGCAATACCAGTTCGCTCATCTTGTCATCCTCTCTGACTTTGGTCAGCTTAGGCGTGACAGAGGCAGGAGGGAAGAATGGCTTTGATGATGGATGCGGCGGCGCTGAATGCGTTCTTGCGTAACGATTTTCCGCAATGCCCGGATGGCGTGACGGTGGAATCCGTCACGGCCGAGGGCGCAGCCCTGCGCCTGCGTATTCAGGATCAGCACCTGCGCCCCGGTGGCACGGTCAGCGGGCCGACCATGTTCATGCTGGCCGATGTGGCGGTCTATGTGGCGATTCTGGCGCGCATCGGGCCGGTGGCCCTGGCCGTGACAACCGGCGCCAGCATTGATTTCATGCGCAAGCCCGCCGCCGGGCGCGATCTGCTGGCCGAGTGCCGCATTCTGAAACTGGGGCGGCAACTGGCCGTGGGCGATGTGCTGATCCGGTCCGAGGGCAGCGAGGCCGTGGTGGCGCGCTCAACGATGACCTATGCCATCCCGCCGCGCGGCGCTGCGGATCATCCCGGCTGATTGCGCGGTCCAGAACCCGGCCCAGAACATGATCCCGGCCAGCTTGGCGAAATCTTCCAGCAGCAGGCCGAACTGCGAATAGGTCTGGAATTCGTCCACCACCAGCGAGGCGGCAAAGCACAGCATCGCGGTTGCCAGTGTGGGCAGGCGCAGGGTCAGTATCCCTGGCAGGAACCGCCGCAGCACCCATAATGCCACGATGGCATATATGGCCAGAACCGCCATTTCCGGGATGCCCAATCCGGGCAGCACATGTTCATGCAGCAGGAACTGATCGTCGATGGCCAGCCACAGCGACAGCACGGACACCGGCAGCAGCGTAGACCGCAGGTCGCGCCGCACCGCGCTGGCCAGCCCGGTCGCCGCCGCTGCGAAAACCCAGCCCATCACCCCGATAACCGACACCGCCCCGGCATAGGTCGGCAGCTCGAAATGGGTGGCGGGATCGCGCACCAGTTCGGCCACCGTCCAATATCCGGCGCGATGTCCCACCACCGTTGCCATCAGCAGAACCGCGACGATCACCCCCGGCAGTATGACCCGCGCCATCGTGCCATGTTCCGTTGTTGCGCGCGGACGGTCGCGTTCTGTCATTCCTGATACCCCTTACCTTACTAACTGTCCTTGTCGCCAAAAGGCCAACGCAGGGCAGGGACAGAAAATTCCCTGAACATCGTCATAAAAAAGTCGTATCTGCACCTGTTTTGAGCAAGATATGAGGTATTTAAATACCTATATTGTAATGTATTGTTTTGCATTGAAAAAATACGAATTGTGACACTTGACCCGCGCGACGCTTTGCTGGAAAAGCACACGATCTTTCGCTGATCCGCCGAATCAACGCGGCCGATCATTTGTGAATCTAAGGACCACGGCATGAAAACCTACACCGCTAAACCGGCGGAGATCGAAAAGAAGTGGATCCTGATCGACGCCGAGGGTGTCGTTCTGGGCCGTCTTGCCACGATCGTGGCTTCGCGTCTTCGCGGCAAGCATAAACCGACCTTCACCCCGCACATGGACATGGGTGACAACGTCATCATCATCAACGCCGACAAGGTGCAGATGACCGGCAACAAGCGGGATGACAAGAAATACTATTGGCACACCGGCCACCCCGGCGGCATCAAACACCGCACCGCCCGCCAGATTCTGGAAGGCGCGCACCCCGAACGCGTGGTGTTCAAAGCGGTCGAGCGGATGATCTCGCGCAACAAGCTGGGCAAGCAGCAGATGACCAATCTGCGCGTCTATGCCGGTGCGGAACACCCGCACGAGGCGCAGCAGCCCGAAGTGCTGGACGTCAAGTCCCTGAACGCCAAGAACACCCGGAGCGCGTGATATGGCCGAAGATATCAAATCCCTCGACGATCTGAAGTCGGCCGTCTCGGGCAAACCCGCCGAAACCGCCGCCGCCCCCGCCCCGACCCGTGAACCGCAGCGCGATTCGCTGGGCCGGTCCTATGCCACCGGCAAGCGCAAGGATGCGGTCGCCCGCGTCTGGGTCAAGCCGGGTTCCGGCAAGGTCGTGGTGAACGGCAAGGACATGAGCGAATATTTCGCCCGTCCGGTGCTGCAAATGATCCTGCGCCAGCCCTTCGAAGTGGCGGGCGTCACCGGCCAGTATGACGTGCAGGCCACCGTCAAGGGCGGCGGTCTGTCTGGTCAGGCCGGCGCGGTGAAACATGGCATCAGCCAGGCGCTGCAACTGCACGAACCGTCGCTGCGCGCCGCGCTGAAAGCCGCCGGCTTCCTGACCCGCGACAGCCGCGTGGTGGAACGCAAGAAATACGGCAAGGCCAAGGCCCGCCGCAGCTTCCAGTTCTCGAAACGCTGATCCGCGTTTCCGCGAAACAGAAAAAGCCCCGGTTTTCCGGGGCTTTTTTGTTGCGTGCCGGGGCAAGGGGGGGCGTTACAGCCCCGCCGCCTCGTCCGCACCGATCATCAGGTTCAGGTTCTGCACCGCCGCGCCGGATGCGCCCTTGCCCAGATTGTCCAGCACCGCGACCACCGTAGCACAGCCCGCTGCATCATCGCCGTTCACCGACAGATGCAGCATGTTGGTATCGTTCAGCGCCGTCGGCACGATCCGCGCCCCCACTTCGTCATGGGTCAGCACGCGGACGAAATGCGCGCCTGCGTAATGCGCCGCCAGAGCCTCGCGCAGCCCCGCCAACGTGCGGCCCGAATGCAGATGCAGCGGCACCTGCACCGCCATGCCTTGGGCGAAATTCCCGACCGAGGGCGCGAACACCGGCCGTGCGCTCAGCCCGGAATGGCGCATGATTTCCGGCAGATGTTTATGCCCTTGGGTCAGCGCATAGATGAAATGATCGGGTGCGGTGCCGTCGCGATATTCCGCGATCAGCGCGTTGCCGCCGCCGGTATAGCCGCTGACGGCGTTGATCGACAACGCTTCGTCAGGCTCGATCAGGCCGGCGGCGACCAGCGGCGCCAGAATGGAGATCGCCCCGGTGGCATAGCAGCCCGGATTGCTGACGCGCCGCGCATCCGCCACCGCCGAGCGGTGGTCTGCCGACAGTTCGGGAAAGCCATAGGTCCAGCCCTCGGCCACCCGATGCGCGGTCGAGGCGTCGATCAGCCGCACGGCCATGCCCTCGGCCAGCACCACGGCTTCGCGCGCGGCATCGTCGGGCAGGCAGAGGATCGCCACATCGGCACCGGCAAAGGCTTCGCGCCGGGCATCCGGGTCTTTGCGGCGGTCGTGGTCGATCTGGATCAGGGTAATATCCTCGCGCCCGGCCAGTCGGTCGCGGATTCGCAGCCCGGTCGTGCCTGCCTCGCCGTCGATGAAAACCCTGTGCGTCATGATGCCCCCTGTCTCTGCCCCGGTTTTAGCGCCAATGGCCCGGCGACACAATCAGCGCGCACAGGCCCCGCTGCGGGTCAGAAAGCGCCGCTCGCGCCCGTTATCAAGGCTGAACATCCCGCCCCGCCCCGGCACCACGTCGATCAGCAGATCGACATTACCCCAGGCCGCCAGTTGCACCCCCGAGATATAGAACGGCGCGCCGCCGATATGGCCCAGCAGCACGTCATGGTCGCCAATGCGAAAATCGCCCTGAGCATAGCACATCGGCGATGACCCGTCGCAACAGCCGCCTGACTGGTGAAACAGCACCGGACCGTGATCGGCCACGATCTCGGCCAGCAAATCCAGCGCGGCGGGGGTGGCCGCGACCCTATTGAGGTCGCAGCCGGTGTCATCGCGGATCATGTCATATCCAGAACCATGCGGCCTTCGATCTGGCCTTTGTGCATTTTGGCAAAGATGTCGTTGATGTCTTCCAGCCGCGCGCTCTGGATGGTGGCGCGGACCTTGCCTTCGGCGGCGAAATCCAGCGATTCTTGCAGGTCCAGCCGGGTGCCGACGATCGAGCCGCGCACGGTGACGCCGTTCAGCACCATGCCGAAAATATCCAGCGGGAAATCGCCCGGCGGCAGACCGTTCAGCGCCACCGTGCCGCCGCGCGACACCATACCGATGGCCTGCTCAAACGCCTTGCGCCCCACGGCTGTCACCAGAACCCCCTGCGCGCCGCCATCGGTCTGTTTCTTGATCGCGGCTGCCGGATCGGCTTCGGTCGCGGCGTTGACGGTGACGGTCGCGCCCAGCTTGCGGGCCAGAGCCAGCTTGTCATCGTCGATGTCAACGGCGGCGACATTCATGCCCATGGCCTTGGCATATTGCACGGCCATATGGCCAAGACCGCCCACGCCCGAAATCACCACCCAATCGCCGGGCTTGGTGTCTGTGACCTTCAGCCCTTTGTATACCGTCACCCCCGCGCACAGCACCGGTGCGATTTCCAGAAAGTCGATGTTCTTGGGCAGGTGCCCGACATAGTTCGGATCGGCCACGACATAATCGGCAAAGCCGCCATTCACCGAATAGCCGGTGTTCTGCTGGCTTTCGCACAGGGTTTCCCAACCGCCCAGACAGTGGCGGCAATGGCCGCAGGCGGTGTAAAGCCACGGCACGCCCACGCGGTCGCCCTCTTTCACATGTTTGACGCCCGCGCCCACGGCTGACACGAATCCGACGCCTTCGTGACCGGGAATGAAGGGCGGTTTCGGTTTCACCGGCCAATCGCCTTCGGCGGCGTGCAGATCGGTGTGACAGACGCCGGACGCCTGAATTTTCACCTGAATCATGCCGGGGCCGGGTTCGGGCACCGGCACTTCGTCGATGGTCAGGGGTTTGCCGAATTCACGCACAACGGCAGCTTTCATCGTTTTCGCCATGAAATATCTCCTTGTCGTTCGGGGATGGCCCTGTGACTGTTGCCGGGGGCGGCGGTTCCGCCCCCGGCCCGGTTTGCGACGGTTCAGAAAAAGCCCAGCTTTTTGGGCGAATAGCTGACCAGCATGTTCTTGGTCTGCTGATAATGGTCCAGCATCATCTTGTGCGTTTCGCGACCGATGCCGGATTGCTTGTAGCCGCCAAAGGCCGCATGGGCCGGATAGGCGTGATAGCAGTTGGTCCAGACCCGGCCCGCCTTGATCCCGCGCCCCATGCGATAGCAGGTGTTGATGTCGCGCGACCACACCCCGGACCCAAGCCCGAACATGGTGTCATTGGCGATGGACAGCGCCTCGGCCTCGTCCTTGAAGGTCGTGACGGATACGACCGGGCCAAAGATTTCCTCCTGGAAGATGCGCATCTTGTTGTTGCCGCGGAAAATCGTCGGCTCGATATAGAAACCGCTGGACAGTTCGCCACCCAGATCGGCCGCCTTGCCGCCGGTCAGAACCTCGGCACCTTCCTGTTTGCCGATGTCCAGATAGGACAGGATCTTTTCCTGCTGTTCGCTGGATGCCTGCGCGCCGATCATGGTGGCGGCATCGCGCGGATCGCCCTGCTTGATCGCCTGCACCCGCTTGACGGCGCGTTCCATGAACTGATCGAAGATGCTTTCCTGAATCAGCACGCGCGACGGGCAGGTGCAGACCTCGCCCTGATTCAGCGCGAACATGGCAAAGCCTTCCAGCGCCTTGTCAAAGAAATCGTCATCCTCGCGCGCGACATCGGCGAAAAAGATGTTGGGTGACTTGCCGCCCAGTTCCAGCGTGACCGGGATCAGGTTTTCAGAGGCGTATTGCATAATCAGCCGCCCGGTCGAGGTTTCGCCGGTGAAGGCAATCTTGCTGATCCGGTTGGAACTGGCCAGCGGCTTGCCCGCCTCCAGCCCGAAACCGTTAACCACGTTCAGCACCCCCGGCGGCAGCAGATCGCCGATGACGTTCATCAGCACCATGATGCTGGCGGGCGTCTGTTCCGCCGGTTTCAGAACCACGCAGTTACCCGCCGCCAGCGCCGGGGCCAGCTTCCAGCAGGCCATCAGCAGCGGAAAGTTCCACGGGATGATCTGCCCGACCACGCCCAGAGGTTCGTGAAAGTGATAGGCGATGGTGGTGTCGTCGATCTCCGAGATGCCACCTTCCTGTGCCCGCAACACGCCGGCAAAGTAACGGAAATGGTCGATCGCCAGCGGCAGGTCGGCAGCCATCGTTTCGCGGATCGGCTTGCCGTTGTCCCATGTCTCGGCGGTCGCCAGCAGCTCCAGATTCTGCTCCATCCGGTCGGCGATCTTCAGCAGAACCAGCGACCGTTCCTGCGGCGGGGTGCGGCCCCATTTGTCCTTGGCGGCATGGGCGGCATCCAGCGCGGCATTCACGTCATCGGCATCGGAACGGGCCACTTCGCCGATCTCGGCCCCGGTGATGGGCGTGGTATTGGTGAAATAGCGCCCGGCCTTGGGCGCAACCCAATCGCCGCCGATATAGTTGTCATAGCGTTTCGCAAAGGGCATCACGCCCACGCCCTTGAATTCGTGCGTCTGATCGTTTGGCATGTTTTTTCCTCCTGTTCCCCGATCTCCCCTTCGGGTCAGGATCAGTTTGACGCAGGATTTCCGTAAAGCAACGCGCCAATCCCCGCCGCACCGCAGAAACTGTATCACGAATGAGACAGTCGCGGCGATTTGCTGCGGCTCAGGCCCGGTCCAGCCCCAGACGGGTCATCCGCCGATACAGCGTGGCACGCCCCACGCCCAAAGCGCGGGCGGCGGCGCTGACATTGCCGCCCGCGCGGGCCAGCGCATGGGTCAGCGCCGCGCGCTCGGCCCGTTCCAGCCCGCTGCGGTCGTCGGGATTGCCCAGCAGGTCAGAGGCCGGGCGCGGGCGGATCGCCCCCTCGCGTTCCAGCCCCAGGGCGCGGCGGGCGGCGCGGGTGGCACCGATGGCCAGATCATCGCGGTCCACAGCCAGCAGCGCGGTATCGCCGCCGTCACCGGCCACCACGATCCGCGCCTCGGGATAGCTGGCGCGGAAATACCCGGCCTCGATCCCCCGCGCGGTCTGAACCACATGCGCGGCGATCAGCCGGTTAAAGGGCGCGGTCTGATCGGCCCGCGCGCTGGACACATCCAGCGCCGCGATCAGCCGCCCGTCCGGTCCCCAGATCGGCGCGTCGATGCAGGACATGCCGGTGTTGCGGGTGTGGAAATGTTCGTCGCGATGAATGGTGACGGCGCGGCCTTCGGCCAGACAGGTGCCGATGCCATTGGTGCCCTGCGCCGCCTCGGACCAGTCGGTGCCGCGCCACAACCCCCAGTCGCGGAACTGATCGGCATCGGCGTCGGAAACCCGCAGATCCAGCACCACGCCGGCGGCATCGGTCAGCATGACATTGCAGCCCGGCAGGCCCAGCAGGTGATACAGCTGATCCAGTTGCGGCCCGGCCAGTCGCAGGAACCGCTCCATCGCCTGCTGCCGCTGCGTCAGCGCGCTGCGCTCCAGCCGGTCGGGGCGGCGGGGGTCGCCGGGGTTCAGCCCGTGCTTTACCATCGAGCGCCGCCACGACGCAGCCAGCGCCGAGGTGGCGGATTTCGACTGCGACTGTTCGGCCACGATTTCAGCGTGGTTGCGTTTGGTCATGATTCCCCCCGTCCTTTGCGTGACGATAGCATGGGCCTGACACCTGACACGAAGTTATTGCGTCCCGCGCCGCAGGGGGGCTTTGCGCCCCCCGCCGCCGTTCCGGCGACTCCCCCCGCAGGATATTTGCAAACGAAAGACGGGCGCATAAAAGGGGTGCGATGTCTTTCGTTTGATAAATATCCCCGCCGGAGGCTCCTGTCCGGGCCGCCTGACCAGAGGGTGCGGGTTGTCCGCAGGGGGGCAAGGCAGGCTATTCCCATTCCAGTTCGGCATAGGCGGCGGTGGTGTCGCGGGCGAGGGTTTCGTCAAAGGTCGCCCAATCTTCTGCCATTGCTGCCAGTTGGGTGCTGATGGCCGGGACAGCGGCGGATAATGGGGTGCCTGCTGCGATCTGGTCTCGCACGGCGCTGTGCAGGGCGGTCAGAAAATCCTGCTGCGCCTGTGCCGCCTGAGGCCAGCTTGCCGCCACATCGCCATGGCCGGGCACGATCAGCGCGGGCGCGGGCGGCGGATCGTCCATCCAGCCCAGCCAGCCGTTGATCGAGCCATCTACAACTGGCGTCAGCCCGCGAAAGATCAGGTCGCCGGTGAACAGCGTGCCGGTGGTCTGGTCGTGCAGCATCAGGTCGGTGTCGGTATGCGCGGGCGGGGTGGCGGTGCAATCCAGCCCGTTGCCGCGCAGCCCCGGATGCGCGGCCAGCCAGTCGGTGCTGATTCGCGCCGACGTCGCCATGCAGGACGCCGCATCCGCAGCCTGGCCCGCCGGCAGCAGGATCGGGCCGCAATCACCGGCATTACTGGCAAGAAAATGCCCGCTATAAGACCTAAGTCGTGTTGACGGCTGTCACATGACGTTTACCCTGCTATATTGACCCGCAATGGGAGGCGTTGCGGTTTATGAAGGAGGAAAAGATCAATGGCCTGGACCAAGCCCACCCTCAAGGAAATCGCCTGCGGCATGGAAATCAACATGTATGCCCCGGCCGAGGATGAACCCGTTCTGTTCTGACCTGTTTCACCACCACACAGACAGACGGTCACGGCCCCGCCCGATCTTTCGGACGGGGCCGTTCTTACCCGAGGCTTTGATGCAGATTCTTGTTCTTGGCGCAGCGGCGGGCGGGGGCTTGCCGCAGTGGAATTGCGGCTGTGCCAATTGTGACGCCGCGCGGGCAGGGCGGATTCCGGCGCTGACGCAATCCAGCATCGCGGTCAGCGCGAATGGCGTGGATTGGGCGGTCGTCAACGCTTCGCCCGATATTCGGGCGCAGATGGCGGCCACGCCCGCGCTGCACCCCACCGGCCCGCGCGAGATGCCGCTGCAATCGGTGCTGGTCACGAATGGTGACATCGACCATGTGGCCGGGCTGCTGACCCTGCGCGAAAGCCAGCCCTTTGACCTGTTCGCCACGCCCGCGATTCATGCGGCGCTGGATGCGAACCCGATGCTGGCGGCGGTGAACCCGGCCTTTGTGCCGCGCCGGGCCGTGGCGCTGGATCAGCCCTTTGATCTGGCCCCCGGCCTGATCGCCACGATCTTTGCCGTCCCCGGCAAGGTGCCGCTGTATCTGGAGGGGGACACCGTGGACACCGGCTTGATCGGCGAAAATACCGTGGGGGTCGAGTTGAGCGCAGGCGGGCGGCGGGCGCTGTATATTCCCGGCTGTGCCGATCTGCCCGGTTGGCTGCGCGACCGGATCAGCGGTGCCGATGCGCTGTTGTTCGACGGCACGCTGTGGGATGACGATGAAATGATCCGCGCCGGTCTGGGCCAGAAAACCGGCCGCCGCATGGGCCATATGGCCGCGCAGGACAGCATCGCCGCGCTGGCCGATGTGCCGGTGACGCGGCGGATTTTCGTGCATCTGAACAATTCGAACCCGCTGGTCGATCCGGCCAGCCCGCAAACCGCGCAGGCGGCGGCCGCGGGCTGGCATATCGCCCGCGATGGTGAAAGGATCGACCTGTGACTGCCCAATCCCGCGCCGATTTCGAAGCCCGCCTGCGCGGTATCGGTGCCGCGCGCTACCATGACAAACACCCGTTCCACGCCCGGCTGCATGGCGGCGACTGCACCCCGGACGAGGTGCGGGCCTGGGTTATCAACCGCTGGATCTATCAGTCGCGCATCCCGATGAAGGACGCCGCCTTCATGTCGCGCGTCACCGACCCCGACCTGCGCCGCGCCTGGCGCAAGCGGATCGAGGATCACGATGGCGACGTCACCGAAGGCGGCGGCATCCGCCGCTGGCTGGCGCTGGCCCGTGCCGTGGGGCTGGACCCGGATTATGTGGCCAGCGGTCGCGGTGCGATGCCGGCCACGCGCTTTGCGGTAGAGGCCTATGTGCGGTTCGTGCGCGACATGCCGTTGCTGGATGCCGTGGCCGCCAGCCTGACCGAACTGTTCGCCCCCGCCATCCACGCCCAGCGGATCGAGGGGTTGCTGGCGCATTACGATTTTGCCGATGAAACGGCGCTGTCCTATTTCCGCAAACGCCTGACCGAGGCGCCCGAGGATGTGGCCTTTGGTCTGGATTATGTGCTGACCCATGCCGATACGCTGGAAAAGCAGGATGCGGCGGCGGCGGCGCTGGAATTCAAGACCGATGTGTTATGGGCGCAGCTTGATGCGCTGTGGCACGGTTATGTGGCGGGCAACATTCCGCCCGGCGCATGGCAACCGGGGCAGGGGCTGCTATGACCGCGCTGATTACCCCCGACGGCATCCCCTATCTGCCGCGCGGTGTGCGGCTGGCCGATGACCGGGTGCGCGGCATCCGCATTTTGCACGCGCCCGAACGCGCGCTGCAACTGGATGCCATCGGCGATGCGATCCTGTCGGAACTGGACGGCAGCCGCAGCCTGTCGCAGATCGCCGCCGCGCTGGCCGACCGCTATGCCGCGCCGGTGGATCAGATCACCGCCGATATGACCGATTTTCTGACCGGCCTGATCGAACGGCGCATGGTGTTTCTGAAATGAACCAGCAGTCCCGCGACATCGACGGCAATCCCGTCACCCCCGCCCTGCCGATGGCGATGCTGGCCGAGGTGACGCATCGCTGCCCCTTGGCCTGCCCCTATTGCTCGAATCCGGTGGAACTGACCCGCGCCAGTGCGGAACTGAGCGCCGATGAATGGGGCGACATCTTTCGTCAGGCCGCCGATCTGGGCGTGCTGCAAGTGCATATCTCGGGTGGCGAGCCGGGCGCGCGGCGCGATCTGGCGCAGATCGTGACCCATGCGCGCGATGCGGGGCTGTATGTGAACCTGATTACATCCGGCATCGGCATCACCCGCGCCCGGCTGGAGGAACTGGACACGGCGGGCGTCGATCATGTGCAACTGTCGCTGCAAGGTATCCGCCCCGACATGGCCGACCGCATCAGCGGCCATCCGGGATCGTGGGACAAGAAGATGGCCTTTGCCGGCTGGGTGGCCGAGATCGGCTTTCCCCTGACGCTGAACGCCGTGGTTCACCGCCAGAACATGGACCGCCTGCCCGATATGATCGCGCTGGCCGACACGCTTGGCGCGCGCCGGATCGAGGTGGCGACGGTGCAGTTCCACGGCTGGGCCGATCTGAACCGCAGCGCGCTGATGCCGACGCGGGAACAGGCGGCCTTTGCGCGGCAGGTGGTGAATGATGCGCGGCGCGATCTGCGCGGGCGCATGGTGATCGACTATGTGCCCGCCGATCACCACTCGATCTATCCCAAGGCCTGTATGGGCGGCTGGGGCTCAACCGGGCTGAATGTGACGCCCGATGGTCTGGTGCTGCCCTGCCATGCCGCGCAGACGATCCCGTGGATGCAGTTCGACAGCCTGCGCGACCGCCCCTTGGCGGACATCTGGCAGCATGGCGCGGCGTTTAACGCCTTTCGCGGCACCGCATGGATGCCCGAGCCGTGCCAGTCGTGCGACCGCAAGACGGTGGATTTCGGCGGCTGTCGCTGTCAGGCGATGGCCATGGCGGGCGATGCGCGGGCGACCGATCCGGTCTGTTCCAGATCACCGCTGCGGGCCGAAGTCATCGCGCGGGCCGAGGCAGACAGCACCGCCGCCCCGGCCGAGTTCACCTATCGGCGCATGTCCAGGGGGGGATAGATGAGTCAACATCTGCTGACCGCTGCCGCGATCCTGCTGGCCGCGCCCGCCCTGGCGCAGGATAACCCGCTGCGCCCGTCGCCGACATGGGATGACATCCGCGAATCGGTGGTCGGCCTCGACGCCCCTTTTCGCGCGCATGAAGCGGCGATCGTGCCGGTGCGCCTGACCCAGCCGGCAAAGGCCCCGCCCATCACCGCGCTGGCGCTGGTGATCGACGAAAACCCCGCGCCGGTGGCGGCCGAATACAGCTTTGGCCCGGCGCTGATGCCGCTGGATTTCGAGATGCGCGTGCGGGTGGACAGCTATTCCGATGTGCGCGCCATTGCCGAAACGCCCGACGGGCCGGTGATGGCGGGGCGTTTCGTCCGGGCCTCGGGCGGGTGTTCGGCGCCTGCGGGCAAGGATATGGCGATGGTGCGCGAAACCATGGGCCAGATGCGCTGGCGCAGCGCCCCCGATGGCGACCGCGCCATCGGCACGCTGATGATCCGCCACCCCAACTTTTCCGGGCTGCAACGCGATCAGCTGACGCTGCTGACCATCCCCGCGCATTTCATCCAGACGCTTGAGGTGAAACAGGGCGACGCCCCGCTGTTCACCATGGAGGCGGGGATTTCCGTCAGCGAAGATCCGGTGTTCCGCTTTGCCTGTCGCCCGGACGGCCAGCCGATCCATGTGCATGTCGCCGATACCAGCGGCACGATCTGGGAAGAAACCTTCACCTCCAACTAAGAGGATCAGATGACCAAACGCGCCATCATCGCCGTCGATATTCAGAACGATTACTTTCCGGGCGGCAAGTTCCCGCTGGACGGCATGGACGCCGCCGCCGCCAACGCTGCCCGCGTGATACAGGCCGGGCGTGATCGCGGCGATCTGATCGTGCATGTGCGCCACGAATTCACCGACCCCGCCGCGCCGTTCTTTCACCCCGGTTCTGACGGGGCCGAAATCAACCCCGCCGCCGCGCCGCAGGGCGACGAGGCGGTGGTGACGAAGAACAGCGTCAATGCCTTCAAGGACACCGACCTGAACCAGATCCTGCAAGATAACGGTATCGCGCAGGTGGTGATCGTCGGGGCGATGTCGCATATGTGCATCGACGCGGCCACCCGCGCCGCCGCCGATCTGGGCTATGCGACCACCGTCATCCACGACGCCTGCGCCACCCGCGATCTGGAATTTCAGGGCACCACCGTTCCCGCCGCGCAGGTCCATGCCGCCATGATGAGCGGGCTGGCCTTTGGCTATGCCACCGTCACCGACACGGGCAGCTTTACCGCAGGTTGACCGCCCGCCCTGCTGCGGCGCGATCATGCCCCTGCGTCGCATTTTCTGATTTGTGCCCTTGCCACGGGGGGCGCAGGCAATAAACTTGACCAAAACGCGGGCCGGGGAACCCGTATCACTCAGGGAGGAAACCAAGGAGATGCCGATGACCGCCGCCATGTCGCCGCCACGGATACCATCGGGCCGGGCGATGGCCGATCAGGTACGCGAAATCCTGATCGTCGATGACCACCCGCTGATGTGCGATGCGCTGGCACTGACGCTGAAGATCAGCCTGGGGTTGAAAAATGTCCGCACGGCGCGCAGCCTCGGCGCGGCGGTGGAACAGATCCGCTCGCAGGGCGCGCCCGATGCGGTGATCCTTGACCTGAACCTGCCGGATGCGCGCGGCTCGGAAGGGATCGTCACCTTGCGGCGGCAATTGCCCGATGTGCCGATCACGATGATTTCCGCCGATCTGGAATCAGCGATGATTTCGGCGGCGATGGCGGCCGGGGCGCAGGGCTATATCAGCAAATCGTTGGGGCGCGAGGCTTTGGTGGATTCGCTGCGCCGCATGTGGGATGGCGAACGGATCACGCCGGATGGCTATGAACCCGAACTGACCGATGCCGAGGATGAGGCCAAGGCCGAACTGGCCCGCCGCTTCGCCACGCTGACGCCGCAGCAGATGAAAATTCTGCGGCTGATCTGTCAGGGCAAGGCGAACAAGGAAATCAGCTATGAGCTGTCCATCGCCGAGGCGACGGTGAAAACCCACATCACCGCGATCATGTCGAAAATCAACGCTCGCCGCCGCACTCAGGCGGTGCTGCTGGCCAATTCGGTGCGTCTGTTCGAGGCGACCTGATGACCGCTGCCATGCCCGCCCCCGGCCCTGTGATGGTGCAGGTGCGGGCAGACGCCCCGGATGCGGCGGCGCAGATCGCCGCCGGGGTGGCGGGTTGCGATCCGGCGCTGGTGCTGATCTTTGGCCCGCCCGGCCCCGCGTTCGAGGCCATCGCCCACGGGTTGCGCGCGCGCCTGCCGTCGGGCTGTTCTATCGCCGGTTGTTCCTCTGCCGGGGAAATCGGGCCGCAGGGCTATGTGACCGGCTGTGTGGTGGCGGTGGCCTTTCCCTCGGCCAGTTTCCGGGCGCGGGCCTTGGTGCTGCGGGATCTGCCGCAATTGCCGGTGTCGGACTGGATGGCCGAACTGCGGCGGATGCAGGCGGCCTTTGGGGCCGATCCACGCCGGAACACCTTTGGCATCCTGCTGCCCGACGGGCTGGCGGGCAAGGAAGACGTGCTGGTCGCCACGATCGAGGCGGCGCTGCCCGCGCTGCCGGTTCTGGGCGGCTCGGCCGGGGACGGGCTGGAATTTCGCCGCACCATGCTGATCGCCGATGGTCTGGTGACGACCGATGCGGCGGTGTTTCTGATGGTCGAAACCGACCTGTCCCTGGCCGAGGTGACATTCGCGCATTTCAGCCCCTCGGATACGCTGGCGGTGGTGACGGCGGCGGTGCCCGAACAGCGGCTGATCCTTGAACTGAACGCCGAACCCGCCGCCGCCGAATATGCCCGGCTGACCGGCATCGCGCAGGCCGATCTGACCCCGACCGAATTCGCCCGGCATCCGCTGTTGCTGAAAACCGGCAAGCGGCACCATGTCCGCGCCATCAGCGGCACGACGCCGCAGGGCGGGCTGTCGCTGCTGTCGGCCATCGACACCGGTACCGTGCTGCGCCTTGGCCGGGCCGAGGATCTGATCCACGGCTTTGCCGATGCGCTGGACCGGCTGCCACGCCCGCCGCTGATGGTGCTGGGGTTCGACTGCATCCTGCGGCGGCTGGCCATCGAGCGCGCCGGGCTGACTGACGCCATGTCGGATATGTTCACCCGCTATCGCATCGCCGGGTTTTCGACCTATGGCGAACAGCACAGCGGAATGCATGTGAACCAGACCTTCGTCGGGCTGGCCTTTCTGCCGCCGCCCGATGCCGCTGATCCTGCCGGGGCATCCGATGCTGCGTGACGACGACAGCCCCGCCCGGCGCGAGGCCAAGCTGCGCCGCATCACCGATGTGCTGATCGACCGCATCGACCGGCTGGAAGAAACGCGCGGTTCGGCATGGTCGGTGTTTCAGGCCGCCATGGCGCTGGAACAAGAGGTTACGGCCCGCACCCGCCAGCTGGAACAGGCACTGGCCGATCTGTCGCAGCGCAACCGCGAACTGGCCGTGGCCCGCGCCGCCGCCGAAGAGGCCAACCGCTCTAAAACCCGGTTTCTGCGCGCTGCCAGCCATGATCTGCTGCAACCGCTGTCGGCGGCGCGGTTGTTTCTGTCGGCGCTGACCGACACCCCGATGAGCGAGGCGCAGCAGGAGCTGACCGACCGCCTGTCCGGTGCCTTTGAATCGGTCGAGGAGCTGATGCACGCCGTGCTGGACATTTCCCGGTTGGACAGCCAGCGGATCGAATTTCACCGCAAACCCGTGCGGCTGGACGATCTGCTGCGGCGTCTGGCCATCGAATATGCGCCGCTGGCCGAGGCCAAGGGCCTGTCGCTGCGATTCCCGCCGACCTCGGCCGTGGTGGACAGCGACCCGGTGTTCCTGCGCCGCATTGCGCAGAACCTTGTGTCGAATGCGATCAAATACACCGACCGGGGCGCCGTCGTGGTGGGCGTGCGCCGCCGGGGCGCGACGGCCTGGCTGGAAATCCACGACACCGGCCCCGGTATCCGCGCCGTGGACCGCAACCGCATCTTCGACGAATTTCAGCGGCTGGAAAACGATAACGGTGCCACCGGCATGGGGCTGGGCCTGTCCATCGTGCGCCGCGCCTGCGCCAAGCTGGGCCACCCGATCCGCCTGCAATCCGAACCGGGGCGCGGCACGGTGTTCCGCGTCGGGCTGCGGCTGGTCGATGATGCGGGCCAGCCCGTTCCCGCGCCTCAGCTCAATGCCCCTGACAGTCTGCGTGGGCGGGTCGTTCTGGTGATCGAAAACGACAACGGCATGTTGCGCGGCTATGAGCTGATCTTGTCGGAACGGTTGGGCATGATCCCCCGCCTTGCCAGCAGCACCGCCGAGGCTCTGGCCACCATGGGCGAAGAACCCGTGGATGTGATCGTGGCCGATTACAATCTGGACGGCGGCGATACCGGCGTGAATGCGATCACCGCCCTGCGCCGTCAGGCGGGCCATCCGATCCCCGCCGTGGTCATCACCGCCCGCCGCGACCCCGAGATCGCCCGCAGTTGTGCCGCCATGGGCGTGCCGGTGATTGAAAAGCCGGTCCGCACGGTCGATCTGCAACAAGTGCTGGAACAGGTGCTGGCGTGACGTTTGCGACAAGCGGCTGGCCTGTGCGCGGCGGGGCTTGCGGTGCCGGGGCCGCCACGCGAACCTGCGGGCAGGAGGAACGGGCATGCACTGATGAAATCCCTGCTGCTGGCGGTCGTGCTGGCCTGCGGCTGTGGTGCCGCCCATGCGGGCGAGGCGGGTGATACTGTCTTTGCCGAACGCGGGCCGTGGGCTTTGGGCGACCGGGTGTTGTCATGGCAGATGACCGTGGATGGCCCGCAGGCCGAGGGTTTTCAGCCGGTCAGCGATGGCGCGCTGGACGTGGCGCAGATCACCGACCCGTCGGATGGCCAGCTGGTGCTGCAACTGACCGTGCAGGATGGCGGGCGTGATCGCCGGATCGGCCCGTTCCCGGTATCCGCCGGTGATCCGGTGCTGACATGGTTTCTGGAACAGACCGCCCGCGACATGTCGAACCTGACCGGTGGCAGCCCGTTTTACATCCGCAACCGGATCAAGGATGCGCTGCTCCGGGGCGGCAGCCTGACCCGCGACGGCGATGGTGGCGTGGCCGTGTTCCAGCCCTTTGCCCATGATCCGAACGCCGCGCGGATGCACGGATTCCAGACCCTGACCTTTGAGGTCGAGGACGGCCCCGACCCGATCCGCCGTATGAGCGCCGTGACCAAGGCCGAGATCTTGTGTTTCTGACTCTGCGATTGCGTTCCGCAATCGCCGGGGGGCTGTCTGCCCCCCATGTTCGGCGGGGGAAAGGTCCGCCGGACCTTTCCCTTTATCCGCCTCACCCCCCCCGAGGATATTTTCAGACCAAAGATGGGGCTGGTATTCGCTGTTACGGTTTGCCACATCTCGGGCATCAGTCTGAGGGGACCCTTTCATGAGCTTTGACCGCCGCATCAAGATTGCTCCGTCCATCCTGTCCGCTGATTTCGCCGATTTCGGCCGCGAGATTCAGGCGATCGAGGCGCAGGGGGCCGATTGGGTTCATGTGGATGTGATGGACGGGCATTTCGTGCCGAACCTGACCTTTGGCCCGCCCGCCGTTGCGGCGTTCCGGCGCCATGTCGGCACGGTGATGGATGTGCATCTGATGATCGCGCCGGTTGACCCTTATATTCAGGCTTTTGCCGATGCGGGGGCCAATATCATCACCGCGCATATCGAGGCCGGGCCGCATATTCACCGCACCTTGCAGGCGATCCGGGCGACCGGCAAGAAGGCCGGGGTGGCGCTGAACCCCGGCACTCCGGCCGATGCGGTGGCGCATGTGCTGGACCTGGCGGATCTGGTTTGCGTGATGACGGTGAACCCCGGTTTCGGTGGGCAGAAATTCATCGACATGACCGACAAGGTGCGCCGCCTGCGCCAGCTGATCGGCGACCGCCCCGTGCATATCGAGATCGACGGCGGCGTTGACCCGACCACCGCGCCGATGCTGGCTGCGGCGGGGGCTGACGTGCTGGTGGCTGGCTCGGCGGTGTTCCGGGGCGGCTCGGTCGCCGATCCGGCGCCTTATGGCGACAACATCGCCGCGATCCGCCGCGCCGCCGAGGGGGCGCTGGTTTGACGGCGGGGCAGGGGGAGGGTGCAGATTTCCGGCACCTGCATCCGCCCGCTTGACAAGGCACCCGCTGTGCGGCAAACAGCCCGCCTGTGGGGCCGTAGCTCAGTTGGTAGAGCGCGTCGTTCGCAATGACGAGGCCAGGGGTTCGATTCCCCTCGGCTCCACCAATCATTCCCATGAGAAATTTTTTCTAGAAAAATCAGTGGGATGGCGGCGTTCTAGGCGGATTTCACGATCTTGAAAGACCAACTGGAAAGACCAATCGAAAGACCAAGTTGAGTCGGACGGGTCAGCTTGCGACTTCTTGCGCCCGCTTTCGGTCTTCCGTCCATGAGCCCGAGGCTTCGACGCCAGCCGCCTTTAGGTCCCTAACGTATTTCCGCATCCGGGTCAGGGTAAGAGAGCTTACTCCGATGATGCTGGGTCCGTCCTGCATAGAGAAGGCCCACTTGGTCCCCTCAATATGCGAGTTCCAGACTTCCCGCCATGCAGCGTCCAGCCGGTCGGCGTCGGATTGGACTACAGGGGCCCTTGCGGCAACCGTGCGGGAAGCTTCAGCTAGCGCAGCGTCCCTTAGGAGGCCCGTAAGCATAGACGCTACGTCCGCGTAGGTGCTGCCTGAGGACGCCTTAGCAATGGCTTCCTTGATCGTGCTGGCGAGTTCTTCCCGCGCCATCTTCGGGGTTGTGATCTTCAGTTGAATTTCCGCAGTGGGGGTCATCATGGGTGCTGTTCCTTGTTGATTGGTTGGTGTGGACGTTCCCGCTCATGTCAGCCGCCCCTAAGGGGATCGTACCGTCACCTCAGGTGCCTCTTGCGTCCACCATCGGGGGACAAGAACGGCATGAGAAGAAGACCCCCCGCTTGAAGCGACGATGAGGCCGGGACGATCTGATTGGAGCGGCTGACAAGAGCGGGAGGGCTCATGCAGCGATAGAGGATGAATTTTGCATAGGTGGAAGGGCGAGAGAATTTCCCCCGCCCGTCCCGTTGTCAGTGTGGACCTTCTGTCCCTTGGTCAGTCGAAGTAGACGACCCCAAGGCGAACAGCCGCCCCGAAGCCAATCTCTCCGTAGACCGGATGCTTGATGGTCCATTCGCGGCGTTGCTCGTCATAGCGCACGGCCTTGCGCTCCTGCTCCCGCATCCCCTCAATCAGATGCCCAAACCCCTCGGGGTCCTTTGAGGGCATCTGTTCAAGGCGGTTGAGGGAGAGGTGCCCAAGTTCTAGCAACTGCTGCGTGTCCCCTGCCACGACTGCTTGCCGCGCTCTGCGGAGTTCGTGGTCGGTAAGCGTAGCCTCCAAGCCCCCTACGGAGGTCTTGATTGCTGCCAGTTTGTCGTTCGCCTGAGCGACATAGCCCGCCACCACGCGCTGAACGGCCTCCTCGGAGACCCCCTCAGGCAACGTGTCGAGGTCGGGCAGTTCGCCGCTTTCCACTGTGGAGTTCATCAGTCCGTCCACTACAGCCCCCCCGACAATCCGGTCGGCTTGTTGCAGGGCTTGGCTGGCGGCTTCCACAGCGGACTTGCGGGCAAGGTAGTCAGGGGCGGCGTTGGCCTCCTGTTTTCCTTGTCCGTCTGCTTTACCTTCCGGGCCCTCGGCTTTGGAGGTCGAGGCATCTTTCCCGGAAGGCTGATTAAAACCCGTGGAGGTTCCTTTGCGGTCCCACGGGGTAGGTTGTCCGGGTTCCCACCCTTGCGGCAGGACCCCACCGGCAATGGCTGCCCCAATGGGGGTGATACCCATTCCTGGGATTGCCACGTGACCGGCAGGCGTAGGAGTGCTGACTTGGACTTGACCCCGGTGCAGGGGCTTTGAGGTCATCTGTCCGTCATGGTATGACACTTCCGTCTTGCGCATATCTTGGATGTGGATTTGCGGACCTTGGGGGCGGTTAGATCGGCTGTCTAACTGGATCGTCAGGGCCTTGAGGCGGTCCTGATCCACTGGCCCGTTCAGGTCAACGCTAGTGAAATTACTCATGTCTGTGTGTCTCCGTTCTTTTCGGTGTGTTGGGGATATGCAGTAGGGGCGCTGGTGAGGCGCAGTTCGCGCTTGAGGCGCGGCTAGGGGCGCTGGGAGGGCGTCAGGACGGGCCTCTTGACGTCCGTCCACCAATCCCCCACAGGTTCCCTTCCGGCTTCCCTAAGGTCCATGTAGCGGGCCCTCATGGCCGCAATGGTCGGGGTGTCTACGCTGGTTGCTTCAGAGATTTCGGGCAGGCTGAACAACCACGCTCGGGACGTGTTCAGTTCCCCATGGCCTAGATAGCGAACCATGCGCCAAGCCTTGTTCAGCTTGTCCTGAAGGTCTTGGATCATCCGCTGGTTTTGGGTCGGCGGACGCTTACGGGTGCGCTGTGATGCCTTGCGGCGGGGAGCGGCTGTAGGTTTCTCAGTCATAGACCTACCAGCAAAGCCTCAGCGCCAATCTGCGGAGGGAGGCCGTACACTCTCCGGTCATGCGGAGGGCGGTACTTGCGGAAGTGGATAGACCTTCCTTCGGTTTCGGAGGCCGTGAGACCAGCCCAGCGGTGCAGAGGCATGGGATCGAAACACAAGGTCGCGCCTCGCCAAGCGTAGAGGAGCGCCGCTGGGTCTGCGCCGTTGCGGATCAGCTTGCGGGCCTGAGTACAGAGGCTCTCAGAGCCGGTCAGGTCTAAGTGGATCGCGGGGGCTGCGGTCATCAGTTCAGCCGGCGCTTTACGTGGATGCCGGGGAAACCTCCGGTAACTGCCCATACTGAACCGTCAGCTTCGTTGACGATCTCAGCGCCTTGTAGGCGGGCTTGTTCAATGGCGGCGTCCAATGCTGCGGCCTTCTGAGCGGCTGTCATGGGACGGGGGATGGTGTAGGCGTAGTCTTCATGGGACATGGACAGGTCGGTCCTGTGTTTATGTTGAGGGGGAGGAGGGTTAGAACGATTGTGTTCTTTAGTAGGGGGAATTGGCCCCTCCTTCTGAAGTGAGGGGTATTCCCCTTCCCCGCCTCCCTCTGGGATCAGACCTGTCAGCCCTCAGGTTAGCTTGCGGAGGTTTCCCGAGGGATGCTTCGTCCGAGCAACTCGGAAAGCTTCAAAAGCGCCCATTGGGTATACCTGTCGGCCTCCTCATGGAAACCCTGCGCCCGAAGTTCTGCGGATTGGTAGGCGAGTTCTCCGGCTGTCTTCGCGGCCTGCATGGCGTTGAAGTCTTTCCGGCTGAGGCCCTTCGCGTCGGCGGCGTCCCGGAGGAGGTCCGCGCAGGCGACAAGGTGCTGGGTGATCGTGACCGGCGGCTCAGAGGCGGGAGCGACGGAAAGGCTCTGCTGATGCTGATGCATGGGTGTCCCTCTAGGTTCCTTGGGTGTGACTGTTATGGAGGTTACGGGCGGGTGGCTCTGCGGCCTTCCTTGGGTCCCGTAAGACCCTCATACCCTGCCGGAATTTCTATGTAAACCTTTGATTTAGTTGCACTATAGGAGACTATCGGACTAGGTCTAAGTTCTGCAAGAAAGGCTGCGGAGGCGCTGGGAGGCTAAACACGTGGCCTGCCCTGCCTTCCCCCGAGGTCCCGTAAAGGGAGCGTACGGGTTCTGTCGGGAGACCAAAGGGATTGTTTCGGGGAGACCGAGGAGCGTAACAGGGACATGCAATAAGAAGCCATGCACTAAACGCGTAGCTTCGACCTAAATCAGAAAAAGACAGATAGGAGGCATACTCCTGCGTCATACCTCAGACCATCTTGCAAGTGCCGCCTCTGCCCCTGCCGGGTCTGCCTTGATCCTCAGCACGGTCTGCCTAGACAGGCCTGCCGCCCTAGCAATCTCAGTCGTCCCGCTAGTCCCCCCAGCGATCATGTTAAGAACCACGTCAAGCGCCTTCCGGTCATACGCGGGTTTCCTGCCGCGAAACTTGGAGGCGTCCTTCTTCGCTTCCTCAATCCCTGCCCGCTGCGCCTCCTTTGTTGCCTCTGCCTGCGCCTGAGCCGTTGCAGCCATGAACGCAATGAGCGCATCCCGGACGGCCTGTTGAATGGGGTCTTTCGTGGCCCCGTCAAAGGTCATGCCGTTGATGACGGTCCTGATGACCACTCCTCGGCGCATGAGGTCACGTATCGTGTCCGTCACGTCCGCATAATTCCTGCCCAGCCGGTCCACCCAGCGCACTACCAGCGTGTCCCCTGAGCGGAGCATGTCAAAGAGCCTACGGCCCTCAGGGCGTTCCCGTAGCGTGGTCGAGACCCCGGAAACCCCTTGATCGGAGATCACCTCGTCAATCTTGAAGCCTGCCGCCTCGGCTTGGGTCTTCTGATGTGAAAGGGTCTGATCTGCGGTGGAGACACGGGCATAGAGGATCGTTCTGGACATGTGATGTACAAGCTCCTGAAGGTGTCTGTAAGGGTACTGTCCGATGACTATCATGTCCGAAAATAAGGATCAACCCTTACGGACAGCCGTTGAGCGCAGGCAGGGAGTGTCCGCTAAAGTATACCCTAACGGTCTATTGAGCCTTGGAGGGTGTGAGACTGCTTGGCTTGGCTTGCTTAAGGGGCGAGAGGTCCGCACAAGGGAGAGGAGGTCGAGGTTGCACCTCCGAGGGACGCCCATTCCTCTGCCGGTCTCCCCGGGTGCCCGCAGGGCATGTAACAAGACCCCATGGGGGGTATGCGCGGTAGCAATTCCCGTCGAGGCAAGACTTCAGATTTTTTCGTCAAATACTTGGGGGATGTTTGGGCTGGGTCTAGGTCCTGCCTGCTACTCCGGGGAGGAGGCTAGACCATAAAGGAGCCTGTTAGATGGAAGGGGGAAGACGTACTCCGCCTCACTGTCCCTTGAGGGCATGTCTACCAACCCGAAGACATTGAACAGGTTTAACCTAAAGGAAGATGTTTAGGGAGCCTCAGGGCTGTAGTGAGGGGTTATTCTCCTCCCTCCTACTTCCTCCCCCTTCCCTCACGTCCATGTCCAGTCCATTGACCAGAACATGCAGAGCTAACCTTAGGTGTAACCTTAAGGGATATGTCTAGGGGGGCCTCCCGTTCTGGAGTAGGGGGTAATTCAATCTGGCCTTCTTTCAGATGGCTAGGAGCAGAGGCAGAGGCAGAGGCAGAGGGGATTCCCCCACCCGCAACGGAGTAGGCCAAGCCCCCGCTCTAAGATGCCCAAAGAGTGTACGGCCTCCCCCTCAGGAAGCCCTTAGCGTCCTCTCAGGTCCCAGCACAGCCGGAATGACGTAGCGGGCCTGTACGGGGCCCCTGAGGGCACTAGGGAATATCCTGAGGAGCGGGGGCAGTCCGAGGCGCTGGGAGGCGTCCCCGCTGCCTGAGTTGCCCGGAGAGTGTACGGCCTCCCCCTCAGGACGCCCGTTAGCTGCGCCCGAGGGTTCAGGGTGCCGGGAAGACCCAACGCCCCGTACTGGCTCGTCAGATCAGGGCTTGCCGGGCAACCGGGACCGACAAAGCCCATGATCAGCGTTTTCTGAGGTCAATGTCCGGCGCGGCGTATAGCAGTTGCTTCATAGCTTCGCGGTCTTCGGAAACAATCCGCCTCATTAGGTCAACTGCACGATCGACTGCTTCTTCTTGTATCGCGTCAAGGGAAGCTTTCCGGTCGCTAGGGATAAACAAATTTATCGTTGCCGCAGGCCCGAGGTTTGACCCGTCAATACTGGAAACCCCTAGGGCCACGTTGACAGAAAAACCGGAATCCTCGCCTCCCTCATAAGTGATCCCGTAAACATCGACCTGAGTAACACGGCGCTCGTCAAAATACCCCATCCATCCATTCCTTTGATTCAGCGGATATTCGTGCAGCTTACGGAAGGTTTTTCGCTGAAGGAAGCCTGACGCTCTCCACAAGGTCCCGCCTCTGCCTTTCGGAAGCCTGCCCGGTGTACCCAAGCGTCACCTTGTCCCGCCCCTCTGGCACATGCCCCAAGACCTCCTGAAGCGTTTCCAAGGGGTGCCCGTTATGGCGGGCCTGTTGGGCGAACCAACGGCGGGCGGAGTGGAAATTGACAAGGGACCTGCGCCGTCCCTCTGCCTTGTCGTCAACGCCTGCGGCTTCCCGATAGCGTTTGAAGCGTTTGCCGAAGGTGTCGCTAGGTGTTTCGAGGGAGGCCAGATCCGTGAAGACCGGATCGGTAGACTTCTTATCCTTGGTCAGCTTGGCAAAGATCGGCACAAGGGCGGAGTGCATTGGAACGTCCCGGACTGCTGCATCCGTCTTCCCGGCTGTCACCTTGATCCACTTCCCGTCTATAACGTCCGCGACGGTAAGGCTCACGACCTCAGCTTGACGGAGACCGGAGAGGAGGGAGATTGTCAGCACGTCCAAAAGGTCAGGCACAAGCTTTGCGTTGAAGCTTTCCCGCGCTGGTCCATACAGGAGGGCTTGGACCTCCTCGGCGGTGAAGGGCCGCTCCTCGGCGTTCCCCTGCGTTCCCCTGCCCGCCCCGTTAGACCTCCTACGGGTGCTAATTTGGTCTGTCCAAGGGTTTCCGTTGGGGTCCCCTGCGGGCGGCGTGACATGCCCTCGGCGGATCAGGAAGGCCCAATAATCGGTCAGAGCGGTAAGGTGCTTCCGGGCCGTAGCGGGGTCCCGGTCTTGCAGTTTGGCTGCCACGTACTTTCCGGCAGCGCGTCGGGTCACGTCAGGGAGTGTGAGGCGTTCCTGAGCGGCCCACTCTGCAAACTGACGAATGAGGCCCCGCCTTTCGTTGATGGTCTTGGGGCGGAGGTCGCTGCGAAAGGCCGCATAATCGTCCGTAAAGGCGTCTACAGACTCATGCCCATGCAAGGCGTTGAGGTACGCTTCCCGGTCTTTTTCCGGGAGGCTGTCAGCTTGATCGTCCGCGATCATGGCAAGCTGAACGGCGCGGGAAATATCAGGCAGAGGCCCCGGCCTGCCTTCCCGCTCGGCCTTGGCAATCTCCTCCCGCATGGTTCTGCCTAGATCGGAGGAGCTTTGCGCAACGCCGTGGACCGACTTACCGGAGGCCAGCAAGGCGTATTCTTCCGTCGTCTGCGCCTCCAAGGCGTCACGGGTCTTCTGAGCGGCCCTTACGTCCCCCGTGCCAGTGCTTTCGGTGATCGCAGTCTTGCCCCCGTAGTGCCGCCTCAGGGGCTTGGGAATGGGCCTCTTGAACCACCACGTTTGTCCCTTCAGGGTGAGGAGGCGCATAGGCCCTCCCCTTGCCCGTCTTGCTGTTCTTCGTGCTGTTGCCATTACCTGAAAGACCAACCCGAAAGACCAATTCAGGCTGAACAATACCTAGCGATTACAGCAATTTCAAGGCATTATGAGAGAGTATCGGAGCCTCCCCTCGGCTCCACCAGTCCATTAGATTAGGTGCTTTCAAGGGGTTGGGTCGCTTGCGGCGCGGTCCTGCTTGTCCTTCGGCATGGGCCTGAAGCTGGTCCCATAGGTCGCGGTTCTTTCTGGTTCTTCGCCAGCCCTTTTCTTTCCGCTGGACAAGCCAGGCATTCATTCCGTTCGGGATAGGAGGCATCGCATGGATTGATCGGTTCGTCGGTCTTATTGTCCAGCACCTTGTATCGGCTCTGTTGCACAAATCGGCTGGTGTCCGGGGTTCTCCTTTCCCCGGACAGACT
>NZ_JAUNTJ010000043.1 GCF_030538755.1 Paracoccus sp. (in: a-proteobacteria)
TGTGCGGGCGCTTTTTTTGTTGCCCGGCGGGGTTGCGGCGAACTGTCAGTCCAAATTGCTTTCCCTCGCGTCGGGGACGACATATAACCCGATGCAAAGCCCCGCGCGACCAGAACGCGGCCACCCCAACAAGCCAGAGGACGGCATGAGCAAGGACTCCGATCACAACAATCAGGATAACGCAGGCGACGTGGCCTTTATTCAGGCACTGGCGGAACTGCTGAACCGGAACGACCTGACCGAACTGTCGGTCAAGCGCGAATACAGTGAAAACGACCGCCTGACCGTCAGCCTGTCCAAAGGGGGCAAGGCCGTGCTGATGCAGGCCCCGGTTGCCGCACCCGCGCCGGTCGCCGCGGCCCCCGCTGGCCCTTCGACCCCCACGGCAACGCCGGGCGCGACCACCGAAGACCCGGCCAGCCTGCCGGGCGCCGTCACCTCGCCCATGGTCGGCACCGCCTATCTGTCGCCCGAACCGGGTGCCGCGCCCTTTGTCACCATCGGTCAGAGCGTGGCCGAAGGCGACACCCTGCTGATCGTCGAGGCGATGAAGACCATGAACCACATCCCTGCCCCGCGCGCGGGCACGGTGCGGCGCATTCTGGTCGATGACGGCACCCCGGTCGAATTCGGCGCCCCCCTGATGGTCGTCGAGTGAGGCGGCCATGTTCGATAAAATCCTGATCGCCAATCGCGGCGAAATCGCGCTGCGGGTGATCCGCGCCTGCCGCGAAATGGGCATTCAGTCGGTGGCAGTGCACTCGACCGCCGACACCGACGCCATGCATGTGCGTATGGCCGATGAATCGGTCTGCATCGGGCCGCCGTCCTCGTCGGCCAGCTATTTGTCGATGCCTGCCATCATCTCGGCCTGCGAAATCACCGGCGCGCAGGCGGTGCATCCCGGCTATGGCTTCCTGTCGGAAAACGCCGGCTTTGTGCAGATGCTGGAGGATCACGGCATCAGCTTTATCGGCCCGACCAGCGAACATATCCGCCTGATGGGCGACAAGATCACCGCCAAGGAAACCGCGAAATCGCTGGGGATTCCGGTGGTGCCGGGGTCCGATGGCGGGGTGCCCGACATCGAAACCGCGCGCAAGGTCGCGGGCGACATGGGCTATCCCGTCATCATCAAGGCGACGGCGGGCGGCGGCGGGCGCGGCATGAAGGTGGCCAAGGATGCCGCCGCGCTGGAAACCGCCTTTCGCACCGCGCGGGCCGAGGCCAAGGCAGCCTTTGGCAACGACGAGGTATATATCGAAAAATACCTGCAAAAACCGCGCCATATCGAAATTCAGGTTTTTGGCGACGGGCGCGGCAAGGGTATCCACCTGGGCGAACGCGACTGTTCGCTGCAACGCCGCCACCAAAAGGTGCTGGAAGAGGCGCCCGGCCCGGTCATCACCGCCGAGCAGCGCGCCGAAATCGGCGGCATCTGCGCCCGCGCCATTGGCGAAATGGGCTATCGCGGGGCCGGGACCATCGAATTTCTGTTCGAGGACGGGCAGTTCTATTTCATCGAAATGAACACCCGGCTTCAGGTCGAACACCCCGTGACCGAGGCGATCTTTGGCGTCGATCTGGTGCGCGAACAGATCCGCGTGGCGGCTGGCCTGCCGATGGATCTGGAACAGGACGATCTGTCGATCCGTGGCCATGCGATCGAGGTGCGGATCAACGCCGAACGGGTGCCGGGCTTTACCCCCTGCCCCGGCCGGATCACGCAATATCATGCCCCCGGTGGCCTTGGCGTGCGGATAGATTCGGCGCTGTATGACGGCTATTCGATCCCGCCCTATTACGACAGCCTGATCGGCAAGCTGATCGTCCACGGCCGCGACCGGCCCGAAGCCTTGGCACGGCTGGCGCGCGCGCTGTCGGAACTGATCGTCGATGGCGTGGACACCACCATCCCGCTGTTCCGCGATCTGCTGCAAGAACCCGACATCCAGTCGGGCAATTACTCGATCCACTGGCTGGAACGCTGGTTGGAGCAGCGTTTCGGCTGACGTGCTGACCCCTGCGCATCTTTTGAACGCCTATGCGCAGGGGGTTTTCCCCATGGCCGAATCGGCAGATGACCCGCGCCTTCACTGGTTCGATCCGCCCCGCCGCGGCATCCTGCCGGTCGGCGGGGTCCGTGCCGCGCGGTCGCTGCGGCGCGACCTGCGCCGAGGCGGGTGGAGCGCGCATCTGGACGGTGATTTCGACGCGGTGGTGGCAGCTTGCGCGGATCGCGACGAAACATGGATCAACGCACCGCTGCGCGATCTATACCACGATCTGCACAAGCTCGGCTATGCCGAGGCCCTGACCATCCGCCAGAACGGCTCTTTCGCCGGGGGCATCTTTGGAGTGATCCTGGGCGGGGCTTTCTTTGGCGAATCAATGGTTTCGTTGCGGCGCAGCGGATCGCGCATGGCGCTGATCTGGCTGTCATCGCATCTGGCGCGCTGCGGCTTTACCCTGTTCGACACGCAATTCCTGACCCCACATCTGGCCAGCATGGGCGGCGTCGAGATTTCGCGCGCCGATTATCGCAGCAGGCTGGCGGCGGCGCTGCAAGCCCCCGCCGATTTTCACGCCGCACCGCTGCCCGAGGCGGTTCAGCTTTGGCAGGAAATCACCCAGACATCATAGCGCGCATCATCCAGCGCCGACAGCGCCGGCGACGAGGCGATCATCCAGCCGCTGAACAGCGTCACATTCTGATCGCGATCCGTGACGGTCATCTGCGCAAAGGCGTCCGAACTGGGGTCGCCCGACGGAAAACGGCATTCGCCCAGCCGGACAGTCAGCCGCCCATAATCGACCGATTGCCCGACCGCGACGACCATATCCGTGGTCTGGCCGGAAATCTTGTCCAAGCCACGCAACAGCGCCCCGCCCCCGCGCGACACCTGCTGCGCCTCGCCGCCCGAGACAAACGCCAACGTAACAGCCAGCGCGGCAAGGACAGGTTTCATTCCGGTTTCCAGGATTCGTAATCGCGCCGCCGAACCGGATCGGCACGATACAGCGACCCTTCCGGCAGATAGGCCCGCGCCGTGCCGGTCAGGTTCGGCAGGTGCGGTTCTTCCCACGCGCGATGCGGCAGCGGTTCCTTGGTCGGGGGCTGATCCCAAGTGTGATGCAGCCAGCCATGCCATTCGGGGCTGATCCGGCTGGCCTCGGCCTCGCCATTATAGATCACCCAACGGCGTTTACCGTCGGCTGTCTGGTAAAACACATTGCCCTGTTCATCCTCGCCGACCTTTTTGCCATGACGCCAGGTCCAGAATTGCGTGTTGAACGTCTGCCCGTTCCACCAGGTCAGAAAGCGGATGAACGTAGATTTCAACGACATGGGTCGGCACCTCGGATCAGCGGCGTATAGTTGGGATATGGCGTAAATTCCGGCCAAGGTCCAGCCGGAACCGAGGGGCGAGCCGCGCGGGGATCAGGCGCAGAAACCTGAGGGCGGCGAGGTCGGCGATCAGGTCGTGTGGCAGCTTGGCAAGATGCAGATCACGGCTGTGGTTCGGAACGGCCTAATCGCCATAGCGGATTTTCGCGGCCAAACGTGCTGCGGGGGCATAGCTCTGAACAACCTCGCCATGCGGTTCATGGGTAAACCAGCCCCCTGACGTCAATGCCGCAGCAAGCGCCTGCCCAGCCTTGGGCGGCAGTTGGTCGGCGCAACTGGCAACGGTATCGCGGCTATCCTGCGGCAAGGACGAAACCGGCATCCGCTGTCAGTCGCCGCCGAAATCAAAGGCCCGGCGATCAGCGTGCCAGGTCGGCGGAGCCTGCGGCGCATCGTCGCCCAACAGAACCGCCGCAAGAGTGCAGTCCCAGATCAACGCCCGGTTCCAGCGAGGCGAGGCCAACACGTCGGCAACAGGCAAATGCCCCGCAAACAGTGTCGCCGCGTAATCGCGATCCTCTGCCGCGTGCGAAGATCTCTACCACAAAACCGGCGCATACAGCATGGCCGCAATGACCACGGCGGCAAGTAATTGGCGAAGGCCATTCATCGCCGCAGCCCGACCGGCAATGACGATCAACTTGCGCTGGCGGTTTCCTTTTTCGTATCGGCGTGGATCAGCAGCGGCTTGGCCGAAGCGGTTTCGACCGCCTCTTCATTCACCACGACTTCATCCACACTGGTCAGGCCCGGCAGTTCGAACATGGTATCCAGCAGAATGTCTTCCATGATCGAGCGCAGACCACGCGCCCCCGTTTTGCGCTGGATAGCACGTTTGGCGATCGCTTTGAGCGCGTCTTCGGTAAAGGTCAGCTTGACGTCTTCCAGTTCGAACAGGCGCTGATACTGCTTGACCAGCGCATTCTTGGGCTTGGTCAGGATGATAATCAGGGCCTCTTCGTCCAGATCGGTCAGGGTGGCGATGACCGGCAGACGACCGACGAATTCCGGGATCAGACCGAATTTCAGCAGGTCTTCCGGCTCCAGTTCCTTGAACAACTCGCCAACGCCGCGGTCGTCGTTTTCCTTGACCGTAGCGCCAAAGCCCATCGCGGTGCCCTTGTTGCGCTGCGCGATGATCCGTTCCAGCCCGGCAAAGGCCCCGCCGCAGATGAACAGGATGTTGGTCGTGTCCACTTGCAGGAATTCCTGCTGCGGATGCTTGCGCCCGCCCTGCGGCGGCACCGAGGCGACCGTGCCTTCCATGATCTTCAGCAGCGCCTGCTGCACCCCCTCGCCCGAGACGTCACGGGTGATCGAGGGGTTGTCGGACTTGCGGGTGATCTTGTCCACCTCGTCGATATAGACGATGCCGCGCTGCGCCCGTTCGAC
>NZ_JAUNTJ010000007.1 GCF_030538755.1 Paracoccus sp. (in: a-proteobacteria)
GACTTCCGCGGCGTGAAAGGCACGGCGTTTGATGGCCGCGGCAACTACGCCATGGGTCTCAAGGAACACATCGTGTTCCCCGAGATTAACTTCGACAAGGTGGACGAAGTGCTGGGGATGGACATCATCATCTGCACTACCGCGAAAACCGACGCCGAGGCGAAGTCGCTGCTGAAGCACTTCAACATGCCGTTCAACAGCTGATCGCGCGAGGATATTGATATGGCTAAAAAATCCATGATTGAGCGCGAGAAAAAGCGCGAGAAACTGGTTCAGAAATACGCCGCCAAGCGCGCCGCTCTGAACGAGATCATTCACGACCAGTCCAAGCCGATGGAAGAGCGTTTCAAGGCCAGCCTGAAACTGGCTGAACTGCCGCGCAACTCTTCGGCGACACGCCTGCACAACCGGTGCCAGCTGACCGGCCGTCCGCATGCGTATTACCGCAAACTGAAACTGTCGCGGATCATGCTGCGCGAGCTTGGCTCGTTCGGTCAGATCCCCGGCATGGTCAAATCCAGCTGGTAAGGGGGCAAACATGTCGATGAACGATCCTCTCGGCGATATGCTGACCCGCATCCGCAACGCACAGATGCGCGGCAAATCGACCGTTCGCACCCCCGCTTCCAAGCTGCGCGCCTGGGTGCTGGATGTGCTGAAAGCCGAAGGTTACATCCGCGGCTATGAAGAAGTGACTGTGGCCACCGGCCATAAGGAACTGGAAATCAGCCTGAAATACTTCGAAGGCCAGCCGGTCATCCGCGAATTGTCGCGCGTGTCCAAGCCGGGCCGTCGTGTGTATGCCGGCGCCAAGGAAATTCCGCAGGTCCGCCAGGGTCTGGGTGTCTCGATCGTGTCCACGCCGAAAGGCGTCATGTCGGATGCAGCGGCTCGCAACGCCAATGTTGGCGGCGAAGTCCTCTGCACCGTATTCTAAGGGGGCCGCAATGTCTCGTATTGGTAAACGGCCTGTCGAACTGCCGAAAGGCGTGACGGCCGAGATCAAGGGCCAGACCATTGAGGTCAAAGGCCCTAAAGGCTCGCGCAGCTTTACCGCGACCGATGACGTGGATCTGGTGCTGGAAGAAGGCGCTGTCAGCGTCAAGCCGCGCGGCCAGTCCAAGCGCGCGCGCCAGCAGTGGGGGATGACCCGCTCGATGATTGAAAACCTGACCGTCGGTGTGTCGGAAGGTTTCAAGAAAGAGCTGGAAATCCAGGGTGTTGGCTATCGTGCCACCATGCAGGGCAAAACCCTGAAACTGGCGCTTGGCTACAGCCACGACGTGAACTTCGAAACGCCGGACGGGGTGACGATCACCGCGCCCAAGCAGACCGAAATCATCGTCGAAGGCATCGACCAGCAGCTGGTCGGTCAGGTTGCGGCAAACATCCGCGAGTGGCGTCGTCCCGAGCCGTATAAAGGCAAGGGCATCCGCTACAAGGGCGAGTATGTCTTCCGCAAGGAAGGCAAGAAGAAGTAAGGGGCGCATGATATGGCACTGAAAAAGCAAGAGCTGTTCCAGAAGCGCCGCCTGCGCGTTCGGAACAAACTGCGGAAAACGGCCGATGGCCGCCCGCGTCTGTCGGTTCACCGTTCGTCCAAGAACATCTCGGTGCAGGTCATCGACGATGCCAAGGGCGTGACGCTGGCTTCGGCCAGCTCGCTGGAAAAGGATCTGGGCGTTGTTGGCAAGAACAACGTCGAAGCTGCCGCCAAAATAGGCGCAGCCATCGCCGAGCGCGCCAAGCAGGCGGGCGTCGAGAACGTTGTGTTCGACCGCGGTGGTTTCCTGTTCCACGGGAAAATCAAGGCTTTGGCCGACGCAGCGCGTGAAGGCGGGCTGAAGTTCTGATTTCTGCGGGTGGCGTTCGCGCCCCCCCGATGATCCGGGGGATGTCTGCTTTGTCGGGCATTCCACCATGGATCGGCTAAAACGGCGCCGCGCGCGCCACTTTTGAAAAGGATGCCTTATGGCAGAACGTGAAAACCGCCGGGATCGCCGCGACGACCGTCGCGAGCGCGAAGAAACCCCGGAATTCGCCGATCGTCTGGTTGCGATCAACCGCGTGTCGAAAACCGTCAAGGGTGGTAAGCGCTTTGGCTTTGCCGCGCTTGTCGTGGTTGGCGATCAGCGTGGTCGTGTCGGCTTTGGCAAAGGTAAAGCCAAAGAAGTGCCCGAAGCGATCCGCAAGGCGACCGAACAGGCGAAGCGCAGTCTGGTCCGCGTGCCGCTGCGCGATGGCCGCACGCTGCACCACGACATGGAAGGCCGCCACGGCGCTGGTAAGGTCGTGATGCGCACCGCCGTTCCGGGGACCGGGATCATCGCCGGTGGTCCGATGCGCGCCGTGTTCGAAATGCTGGGCGTTCAGGACGTTGTGGCGAAATCGCTGGGTTCGCAGAACCCCTACAACATGATCCGCGCCACCATCGACGGCCTGACCAAGGAAGCCAGCCCCCGTTCGGTCGCGCAGCGTCGCGGCAAGAAGGTGGCCGACATCCTGCCCTCGGACAAGCCCGCCGAAGCGGTCGAAGCGTAAGGAGAGGCAAGAATGGCTAAAACCATCGTCGTCAAGCAGATCGGCTCGCCGATCCGCCGCCCCGCCATCCAGCGCGCTACGCTGAAAGGTCTGGGCCTGAACAAGATGCACCGCACGCGCGAGCTGGAAGATACCCCTGCGATCCGCGGCATGGTGAACTCGATCCCGCATCTGGCGGTCATCATCGAAGAAAAAGAATAAGAAACCGGCCGGGGAAACCCGGCCTTTTCCATTCAAGCGGGCCGTCCTTTGGGGCGGCTTTTTTCGTCGGGCCTGGGGCGCGCAGGGCAGGGCGGTCGCCCGGCCTGTGCTGCGCCGCCCTCAGCGCCCTCTGATCCGTGGGTCCATGGCGTCGCGCAGGCCGTCGCCGATATAGTTCACGCACAGCACCGTCATCGAAATCAGGATGCCCGGCAGGATCACCCGCGCCGGATACATCTGCATCTGATCCACCGCATCGTTCAGCAGCCGCCCCCATGTCGGGAAATCCGGCGGAAAGCCGAGGCCCAGAAAGGACAGCGCCGATTCGGTGATGATCGCGGTGGCGATGCCCAGCGTCGCGGCGACCATGATCGGAGACAGCACGTTGGGCAGGATATGGCGGCGGATCATCGCGGCGGGCGAGGTGCCGATGGACCTTGCGGCCAGAATGAACTCGCGTTCTTTCAGGGCCAGAACCTCGCCGCGCACGATGCGGGCCGACTGCATCCAGCTTGTCGCGCCGATGGCGCTGACGATCAGCAGGAATATCCCCATGGCCGAGCCAAAGTTCTTGGACAGCGGCTCGCGGAACAGCGTCACCATCAGCAGCAGCAAGGGCAGCAGCGGCAGGGCAAGGAACAGTTCGGTCACCCGCATCAGCGGCGCGTCAAGCCGGCGGAAATAGCCCGACAGCACGCCGATCAGCGACCCCAGCGTGATCGCCAGCACCATCGCCGTCAGCCCGACGGCAATGGACACCCGCCCGCCGAACATCAGCCGCGCCAGCATGTCGCGGCCAAGCTGATCGGTGCCCAGGGGGTGCGCGGCGCTAAAGCCCGAGTTGCGGGCGCGGATGTCCACATAGGTCGGGTCAATGGTCCAGATATACGGCCCGACCGACACGAACAGCAGAATGCCGATGAACAGCACCAGCGCGATCATCGCGCCCCGGCTGCGTCGGAACTGCCGCCAGACGTCGCGCCACTGGCTGCGGGTTTCCGAAGCGGCGGCCACCGGCGCATCGGGTGGCAGGGCGCTGGTTGCGGCGGCATTGGCGGCACTGGCCAGCGCGGTTTCCTGTTCGGGGCCGGGGGGCGTGCGGGGGGCGTCAGTCATAGCGGATCCGCGGGTCAAGCACGCCATACAGAATGTCGGCGATCAGGGTAAAGGTTACGATCAGGATCGCAAAGATGAAGGTCAGCGTCATCACCATCGGGATGTCGTTGGCGTGGATCGACATAATCAGCAACTGCCCCAGCCCGTTCACCTTGAACACCTGCTCGGTGATGATGGCGCCGCCGAACACGGCGGGCAGGCCAAGCGCGATCACCGTCACCACCGGGATCAGGCTGTTGCGCAGCACATGTTTCAGCACCACCCGCCATTCCGACAGACCCTTGGCGCGGGCGGTGCGGACGTAATCCTGGCTGAGATTGTTCAGCATCGAGGCGCGCATATAGCGGCTGATCTGCGCCGCGTTATACAGCGCCAGCACCGTCACCGGCATCACCATCTGCCGCACCTGCACGACGAAACTGTTCCAGTCGGTGACGCGATGGGTGGTGTCATAGATCATCGGGAACCATTGCAGGTTCACCGCGAACACCACGATCAGCACCACCCCGGTGAAAAAGGTCGGCATCGAAAAGCCGACCATCGACACGAATGTGCCGATCTGGTCGAACCACGAATATTGCCGATAGGCCGAGATGATCCCGATGGGAATCGCGATCAGCACCCCGATCAGATAGGACATGCCCACCACGGTCAGCGTTTGCGGCAGGCGTTGCGCGATTACGTCGAACACCGGGCTGCGCGATTGAAAGCTGATGATCCGCTGTTCACCCGCTGCAAATGCGGTGCCGGTCAGCTGGTCGATCCAGTGCAGCGGCTCGACCCAGAAAAACTGCCGCAGCCACAGCAGATAACGCACATACCACGGATCGTTCAGCCCCAGCGCGGCGATCATGCGGGCGCGGACCTCGGGCGGGACGGTCAGGGGGATGTCGCCCAGGGGGCTGCCGGGCGATGCCTCAAGCAGCAGAAAGATCACCAGCGAGATGAACAGCAGCGTCGGAATCGCCAGCAAGGCGCGGCGGATGGCAAAGTTCAGCATGTCACGCGCCCCGGATCATTCGCTGCGGTTCCAGTCCTGGATGTTCCACAGATCGCTTTCCCAAGCGTTCGGCTGCACCCCGGTCAGGCTGTTGACATGGCCCGATACCATGCCGCGATAAACCAGCGGAATCAGGATGTTGCTGTCTTTCGTCGGCATGTCGTTCAGCATTTTCACCAGCGCCGCGCGTTCGTCGGGGTCGGCGGTCTGGCGCAGTCTGGCCACACCCTCGTCATAGGCGGTTTCGCAGAACCGGGCAAAGTTGTTGCCCTGCCACTGGTTTTCCGGGCTGGGGATGCGGGCGCAGGTCAGGTTGCCCATGAACGCCTCGGGGTCGGGGTTGTCAAAGCTGTTGGTATACATCTGCACATCGGCGAACAGTTTCTGGATCGTGTCCGGGCTGGCCGGATCGCCGCCAAAGAACACGCTGCCATCGACCACCTTCAGATCGGTTTCCACGCCGATCTCGCGCCACCATTGCTTGACCAGCGCCTGAATATCCTGCCGCACCTGACTGGCCGAGGATTGGAACAGCACATGCAGCCGCACCCCGTCCTTTTGCCGGATGCCGTCCGGACCGGGCAGCCAGCCGGCCTGATCCAGCAAGGCATTGGCGCCCGCAATGTCCTGCGTCAGACAGCCGGTGTTGTCGGATACAAAGGCGGCGGGGGCGGGCACGATGTTGCAGGTCGCCCGGCCCGCCATACCATAGCCGATTTCCACCAGCAATTCCCGGTCGATCGCCATCGACAGCGCGGCGCGCACGGCCGGATCGGTCAGGAACGGATGCGGATGCGCCAGCGTGGATCGCTCGGCCCCCAGATCGGCCGAGGGGTCGGTCTGGTTCAGCTCGATCCGCTCGACCATGGTGCCGAAACTGGCAAAGGTCTGGCCGCGCCCGGCCTGCTCCATCTGCGCCAGAATTTCCGGCGCCAGCATCAGGTTCCAGCCGAAATCATATTCGCCGGTTTCCAGCACGGCACGCGCCGCGCCCGCCGGATCGCCGCCGCCCTTGACGATGACGCGGGCAAAGCGGGGCAGGGCGGCGTCGCGGTAATTCGGGTTCGCCTCGAACGTGGCCACGTCATTGGGGCGGAAATCTGTCACCACAAAGGGGCCGGTGCCGATGGGGGCAAAGTTCTGCGCCGTGCAGGCCGCGCCTGCCGGGCCAAGGCAATCCGCAAACTGCGCCGCCTGCAACACCGGCACGCGCGAGCCGACAAAGGCTTGATAAGGCGCGAATTTCGGGCTGTCGAAATGGATGGTCACGGTCAGATCGTCCACCACCTCGACGCTGGAAATGCCCTGAAAGCGCGCGGCGACGGCGCAGCCGAACCCTTCGGCCATGCAATAATCGGCGGTGAATTTCACATCCGCAGCCGTCACCGGGCTGCCATCCGACCAGACCAGCCCCGGCTTCAGCCGCCATGTGATCGCGCTGTGGTCGGGCGCGATGCCGCCATTGGCGACGGTGGGAACCTCGGCGGCCAGACGCGGGAACAGGTTGCCCTCGCCGTCGATGCCCGCCAGCGGCTCCAGCGCCAGCGAGGCCGGGTCCACATCCTTGCCCGAGGTGGACAGGTAAGGGTTCAGCGTCGAGGACGCCTGCCAATAGATCACCCGCAGATCCCCGGCGTCACCCCGTTCGGCCAAAGCGGGGGCGGCGGGGAACAGGCACAGCGTGGACATTAGGACGGACAGGCGACGCATGTGAAAACCTTTCTGAAATCAGGGTGAACCGGCCCCGCGCGCAGGGCCGGCCCGGTGTCAGTATCGGATTATTCCTTGATGCGATACCAGTCGGCGACGTTCCACAGCTCGGTATCCCAGGCGTTCAGTTCGACCCCGCCAAGGCTGTTCAGATAGGCGGATGCGGTGCCGCGATAGACCAGCGGAATCACCGTGAAGCTGTCCTTGGTCAGCATGTCGTTCATCTGCCGGCCCAGGGTGGCGCGCTCGGTCGCGTCGGTGATCTGGGTCATGCGCGCGACCATCTCATCATAGGCGGGGTCGCAAAAGCGGTTGATGTTTTCGCCCTGCCACTGGTTTGCGGGGCCGGGGGCCTGATCGCAGGTGTATTTCGCCAGATAGGGTTCGGGGTTCCCGCCTTCAAAGTTGTTGGCATACATCTGCACATCGGCATAGAATTTCTGGAACGTGTCCGGGCTGCCCGGATCGCTGCCAAAGAACACCGAGGCATCGACGACCTTCAGTTCGGCATCGACGCCGATTTCCGACCACCACTGTTTGATCAGCGCCTGAAAATCCTGCCGCACGGCATTGACCGAGGTCTGGAACAGCAGCCGCAGCTTGACCCCGTCCTTTTCGCGGATGCCGTCGCCGCCGACCGTCCAGCCCGCTTCGTCCAGCAGCGCCCTGGCGCCCTCGATGTCCTGCGTGGCGCAGCCGGTGTTGTCGGATGCCCATGCCTCGGGGGCGGGGACCAGATTGCACGTCACCTGACCGGCGGGACCATAGCCGATTTCCACCAGCATTTCGCGGTCGATGGCCTTGGACAGCGCCTCGCGCACGCGCGCGTCCGACAGGATCGGATGCGGATGCGCGCGGGTCGAGCGTTCACCCTCGGGCAGCGAGGATGACGGGTCGGTCAGGTTCACTTCCAGCCGTTCCAGCAGGCTGCCGAAGGCGGCATCGACCTTGCCCCGGCCCGCGCCCTCCATGCTGGCCAGCACGTCGGGGGCCAGCATCGTGTTCCACGCATAGTCGAACTCGCCCGATTCCAGAACCGAGCGCGCGGCCGAAGCCGCATCGCCGCCGCCCTTCATCACCAGCGTCGCAAAGGCGGGCTTGGCCGGGTCGCGGTATTCGGGATTCGCTTCGAACGAGATCACATCATTGGTGCGGAAATCGGTGACGCGGAACGGGCCGGTGCCGATGGGCCTGAAGTTCTGATCGGTGCAGGTGGGGGCCGCCGCACCGATGCAGTTTTCGAACTGCGCCTTCTGGATGATCGGCGACTGCCCGGCGACAAAGGCCGAAAACGGATCGGGGCGCGGGGCGGTAAAGGTGACGCGGACGGTCAGCGGGTCCACCGCCTCGACGCTGGCGATGCCCTCGAATTTCGACAATTGCGCGCAGCCGCCTTCGGGGTGCATACAATATTGCGCGGTAAAGACCACATCATCGGCGGTGAAATCCGAACCGTCCGACCATTTGATGCCCTCGCGCAGTTTCCAGGTGAGGGTGGTCAGGTCTTCGGAAATGCCGCCGTTTTCCAGCGTCGGAATTTCGGCGGCCAGACGCGGCACCAACTCGCCCGCGGGGGTAAAGCTGGCCAGCGGTTCCAGCGTCATGCTGGCGGCGATGATTTCCTTGGTGCCGCCCGACAGATAGGCGTTCATCGTCGAGGGCGCCTGCCACATGATGATGTTCACCTGCCCGTCGCTGCCGCGTTCGGCCATGGCCGCAGGTGCCAGCGCCAGCGAGGCCGCGGCGCCCATCAGGGCTGTTCTGATCTTCATGATTGCCTTTTCCTCCTGTTGGATGACCGGGAACGGGCAGGGGAACAGGCGCGGTCGCTGCATGTTGTAAGGTTCCCCGTCCGTCTGTTTGCCCCGCCTCTTGACCGGGCGGAATGCAGACAGTTTCCGGCCCATTTCCCCCCTTGGCAAGAGGATTATTGCGTCCCGCGACCGCCGGGGGCGCTTCGCCCCCCGGACCCCCCGAGGATATTTGGGGACCAAAGATGGGGTTTGCGTCAGGGTTGGTGTGGGCGGCAGACAAAGTTTAACCCTTCAAAGCCGCAGTCCTGCTGAAAACCGGGGCGGAAATAATCGGCACCCGCCCAGTTTTGCCACAGCGCCGGGGCGACCTGCATATCGGCGCCGGGGTGCCAGTCGGCCGGGGTGTCGGCATTGCCGCCTTGCCGCAAGGTGGCTGTGGCGGGGAAGGGGAACAGGCTGCGGCCCTGACCCGCCTGCGCCGCGGCATCATCGGCGGATGCGATCAGCCGGTCGGGGGCGGTGCCGTTTTCCACCCAATCCATCAGCGGCGACATGACGTCGATGCTGGTCAGCCCCTGCCCTCCGCTGCAATGGCCCATGCCGGGGATCAGGAACAGGCGCAGGCTGTCGTCCATGCTGTCGCCGCCAAGCGCGCGCACCGCCTGCACCCAGGCGACGGAATTGGCGGGCGAGATATGCGGATCGGCCAGCCCGTGCCAGACGATCAGCTTGCCGCCCCGGTCGGCAAAGGCGGAGATATCGGGATTCGTCGCGTCATAGATGGCGTGCATGGGCCGCATCAGTTCAAGCTGCGCGGTGGTGAAGGTGAAATCCGTCAGCGTCCAATTGGGGTCGAAGGGGGTGGTATAGGCCATGCCGGGGATCATGTCGGATGCCGCCATCGGCGACATGGCAAAGCGCCCGCCCGCCGGGGCCGAGGTCACGATCTGGTCCATTGCCGGGGTTGCGGCGCTGTCATCCTGTGCCTGCGCCTTGGCCAGCCCGCCGGGGGGCGGACCGGCCACCGCGACACCGGCCCAGTTCAGTTCCGACCCCGGCAGCAGCGCGCCCACGACCAGCCGCTGATCGCCGTCATGGGGGCCGCGATACAGGTCAGCCGCCGCCTGCGCCGCCCTGTCGGACAGCCCGTTTCCGGCCAGCGTCAGCGGGTCGAAATCGCAGCCGAACGGGTCAGAGATCAGCCCGTCCTGCACACCGTCGCGCGTGTCGCAGGCATCCAGCGCGGCCTGATGCAGCACTGGCAGGTCATCCGCGCTCAGGCTTGGGTCGTCGGACAGCGGTTGCACGACATCCGCGTTCCATGCGTGATAGAAGCTGTTCTGCACCAAAAAGTTCAGCGCCGCCGCCCCCGCCGCGATGCCGTCGAAATCGCCGGGGTAACGCTGCGCCGCCATCAGCGCCTCGCGTCCGCCGTCGGAACAGCCGCTGAAATAGGAAAACCGCGGGTCCTGCCCGTAATAGGCGGCGATGATGCGTTTTGCGGTCACGCTGGTCACATGCACGGCGCGATAGCCGAAATCGACCCGCAGCTGCATATCGCTGGCCGCCCACAGCCCGCCCGAGGTGTCATGCCCCATATCGGTCGATGCCATGGCAAATTCGCCATTCGTGATCGCCGGGCAGTCGCGCTGTGGCGATTCGATGCCCAGCCGCCCGCACAGCCCGCCGCAGCCGGTTTGCAGATAACGCTGAGTCCAGCCGCTGACCGGCATCTGCACCCGGAACTGCACACGCGGCGAGATCACCCCCTCGACCACGCACATCCTGTGGCCATCGACCTGCGATTCGGCGGCGCTGGTGATGGTTGCCGGCGCCCCGGCCGTGCTGAAATCCTGTTGCGCCAGCGCGGCGCAATCCATCGCTGGCGGCACCGGCGGCAGCTCTGCCCCCGCCGCCAGCACGGGTGCCGGCATCATCAACATCCCGATCAGTGCCCAGAACCGCATCATCCGCCTCCAAGATCGCGCTTTGACATCCGCAACAATCGCTTTAGCCTGCACTATCGCATGGTCCCGGTAAATAAAAAGGAAACCGCAGATGCTGGACAGCAAACCCCTCGTTTCCATCAGCAATCTGCGGGTCGAGTTTGAAACCAACGATGGCGTCGTGGTGGGCGTCAACGACATTTCCTTTGACATCAAGCCCGGCGAATGTGTCTGCGTCGTGGGCGAATCGGGGTCGGGCAAGTCGGTGTCCTCGCTGGCGCTGATGCGTCTGGTCGAGTTCGGCGGCGGGCAGATCGCGGGCGGGCGGCTGATGTTCGACCGGGGCGACGGCGCGCCCATCGACATCGCCCGTCAGGGCAGCGGCACCATGCGCGACATTCGCGGCAACCAGATCGGCATGATCTTTCAAGAGCCGATGACCGCGCTGAACCCGGTTTTCACCGTCGGCGACCAGTTGACCGAGGGGCTGATCGTCCATCGCGGCATGTCGCGCGCGCAGGCCCGCGCCCGCGCGCTGGAGATCTTGCGCGAGGTCCGCATCCCCGAACCCGAACGGCGGCTGAACCAGTATCCGCACGAGCTGTCGGGCGGGATGCGGCAGCGTGTCGTGATCGCCATGGCCATGGCCTGCGAGCCGCGCCTGCTGATCTGCGACGAACCCACCACCGCGCTGGACGTGACGATTCAGGCGGAAATCCTTGCGCTGATCGACCGGCTGAAACGCGAAAACGGCATGGCGGTGCTGTTCATCACCCATGACATGGCGGTTGTGGCGCAGATGGCCGACCGCGTGGTGGTGATGTTCCGCGGCAATAAGGTCGAGGAAGGCCCTGTCGCGCAAATCTTTGAAAACCCACGCGAAGATTACACCAAGATGCTGCTGGCCGCCGTCCCCCGTCTGGGCGAGATGCGCGGCAGGCCCGCGCCCGAACCCATGCGCCTGATGCGCGACGAGGGGGCCGCGCCGCGCCCGATCATCGTGGCCGACCCGAAACCGCTGCTGACGGTGAAAAACCTTGTCACCCGCTTTGCCGTCAAGGGCGGCATCCTGCGCCGCACCGTCGCGCGGGTCCACGCGGTCGAGGACGTGTCCTTCACCCTGAACGGCGGCGAAACCCTGTCGCTGGTCGGCGAATCGGGCTGCGGCAAATCCACCTGCGGGCGCTCGATCCTGCGGCTGGTGGAACCCGAATCGGGCAGCATCGACCTGGATGGCACCGACATTCGCGCCCTGTCGCCGGGCGCGCTGCGCCGTGCCCGCCGCGACATGCAGATGATCTTTCAAGACCCGTTCGCCAGCCTCGACCCGCATATGAAGCTGTTCGACCAGGTGGCCGAGCCGATGCGCAATTTCGGCATCGGCACCCGCAGCGAACGCGAGGATCGCATCGCCGCCCTGTTCGACCGGGTCGAGCTGCCGCGCCACTTCATGCGCCGCTATCCGCATGAAATGTCGGGCGGCCAGCGCCAGCGCATCGCCATCGCCCGCGCGCTGGCCCTGAACCCGAAACTGATTATCGCCGACGAGGCCGTATCGGCGCTGGACGTATCCGTTCAGGCGCAGGTGCTGAACCTGCTGATGGAGCTACAGCAAGACCTTGGCATCTCCATGCTGTTCATCAGCCACGACATGGCCGTGGTCGAACGGGTCAGCCATCAGGTCGCGGTCATGTATCTGGGCCGCATCGTCGAAATCGGCACCCGCCAGCAGGTTTTCGAAAACCCGCAGCATTCCTATACCCGCCAGTTGATGAGCGCCGTCCCCGTCGCCGACCCCCGCCAAAAGAAAATCAGCGAAGACCTGAACTTCCGGCCCATTCCATCGCCCATCCACCCGCTGGATTACCAACCGGCACCATCCGTCTATCACGAGATCGCGCCGGGGCATAAGGTTTTGGTGGAAGGGTGAGGGTGTTAGGGGGCAGCCTTGATTACCCCTTCCTTTTTTAGCTCCTCCCTCACCTTTAAGATAAAATCGGCTGTTCCGGTTTCGGTGAACAAATCGGCAAGGGAAACATCCCACCAAATTCGCCGGGTTGCGCTGTTGCCAAGGGGAACCCATACTCCGGTTTCCGCATCATTGTCATAAGGGTCGCTTTTCCATATCTTATACGGCGTCAGGCCCTGCTCCACATCCTTCCCTGCCTTATAGACCATGAGTTCCAAATAGCTCTTACTGGTATCTGCTGGCGGCATCTGTGCCGGGTCGGGGCCGTAAATCGATCCTGCTTTGTTTTTGTAAGCCGCATGATAGCCATCGTCTGCGATGATGCGCGTAACAATAAACCAGTTTCCGGGGGGAAATGCGTCCCATTTTCTGGTGTCAGGCAGTGTAAACCAATTGATTGTGGCGAAATACGACAAGCCGTCCCATGCCCATTTTTTCCAAGGTTGAGTCTGGCCGCGAGGGGGGCGTGCATAGAGACCAGGCTCCCATGACGAGGCTGCCAACTCGGGAAAGCCCGCTTCTATTTCTTGCAGAAGAAACAAGACACGTTTCTGATAAGCCACCACGATGCGCCATGCCTGACGCACATCCGTCAACAGGGTTTCATAATCGACTTCAGTCATGGCCTGCACTCTGTCTGGCGATGCGTTCGTTTATTGCTGTTAGTTTATTAAGCGAAGCATCCGGGAACCTCAGCGGCTTTAACTTCTCCAGTTGCCGGGGTGTCACCAAGTGATAGTGACCGCATAACGCCAGGCCCTCTGCGATGTCCGCGACAATACGCTTTTCGTGATCCGGCAGCGCCGTCAGGACGGTGCAGGCGCGGGCGATGTCGTGCCATTCGATCATTGCCAAACTCAGCTTTGGCAGCCTGCTATGATGCGCGCGCATGGAAGACAGGAATTGCTGTCGCATCTCGTCTCTCTGGCGCGTATCGGCGTTCCCGCCCAAAGCCAGCAGAACCAGATGGTCAGGCATTTCATCATCGGTATTTTCAACCCAGCCGCCGATCTCATTGGCCCATTGCCCAAGATTCTGATGCCCACCGCGCTTGGCTTCGACGATGATATGCATTTTTATTGCCGGATCGCCCAGTTCCAGCTGGATGAAAGCATCCGGCTCGACGCCGCGTTGCCTGTTATCTGTGGCCCATATTGGCCAAAAATCGATCCCGTTCAGTTGCGCTGTGCGGTAGAACGGCAATTGTCCTGATGCAGCCTCGACCAGCAAAGTCCAAGCTGTTGCAGGGGTTAAATAGCTAAGACGTTCCAAAATTGTGGCTGATACCAGATCTTCATTTGCACGGAAAAGCTCGCGCCAACTGATCGAAATTTCGTCGCCGACCCGCAGTCTTCCAGATTTGCTGCGTAAGATCGCGTTTAACACTGATTCTGTTCCCAATGGCTGGTGTCTTCAGTTCGTGATAGCTGATAATATTTAACAAATCACCCCCGCCCCTCGCGCATCCGTGCCAGCCGCACCCGTCCCTCGGCCTTGAACCGTGCCATCTCGCTGCTTTCCTCGCCCAGCGGCACGCCCTTGCCGCTGCCGCTCCAGGCCATGTCCTCGCTCAGGCCGGCGGCGACCATCTCGCGCGGCTCGTCGGCCCACCACGGGCGCGGGCCGTCGAAATTCATCGGGTCGTCCTCGGTGCGGCGCAGATAGTCCATCGTCTCGGCCCCGCCGATCAGCCCGGCCAGACGGGCGTGCATCCAGACCGACAGCACCCGGTTCATCCGCGGCTGCCAGTTCGCGCCCATCGACTGGAAAAAGCGCACGATGTCCTCGTCCAGCCGGATGGTGACGCGGCGGGTCTTGCCCGGCCCCTTGTCGCGGGCGATCTCGTGCCATTCGGCGGGAATGCGCATCTGCGTCAGCAGGGTGTTGTGCAGGTCCCATTCCAGCATCCGCATGGCATCGGCCATATAGTGGTAATTCTGCCGCCGCGCCGCTTCGGCTTTGCTGATCGCCATGATCCGCCCCCCTGGTCTGATGGCGGCATCCTGCCCGGCACGGGTTAACGCCCCGTTAACCATGAGCGCGCGACAGGTTGTGCACGGTTTGTGCACAGGCGGTGCACGCGCTGTGCACGGGTTGTGCCGCCCTGAACCCGGCATTTGCTGGCGATTGCGGCATCGGCGTTGCCGCGCCCGGCCCGTGCAACGCGCGCCCCGTTGCGCAACGCCCCTCGCTGCCATACCTTTCCCCCTGAAGGAGTCCCCATCATGCCGATCAAAAACCGCTTCGCCGAACTGCTGCCCGAGATCACCGCCTGGCGCCGCGACTTTCACGAACACCCCGAATTGCAATATGACGTCCACCGCACCGCCGACCGCGTGGCAGAGTTGCTGCGCGAATTCGGCTGCGACGAGGTGACGACGGGCATCGGCCAGACCGGCGTCGTCGGCGTGATCCGGGGCCGCAGCGATACGCAGGGCCGCGTCATCGGCCTGCGCGCCGATATGGACGCGCTGCCGATCAACGAACAGACCGGGCTGGAATATGCCTCGAAAACGCCGGGCAAGATGCACGCCTGCGGCCATGACGGCCACACCGCCATGTTGCTGGGCGCGGCCAGGTATCTGGCGGAAACCAGAAATTTCGACGGCACCGCCGTGGTGGTCTTTCAGCCCGCCGAAGAAGGTGGCGCCGGCGGTCTGGCGATGATTCAGGACGGGCTGACCGAGCGTTGGGGCATTCAGGAATACTACGGGATGCACAATATGCCCGGCATCCCGGTCGGCAGCTTTGCCATCCGCGAAGGCGGGATCATGGCCGCCGCCGACCAGTTCGAGATCACCGTGACCGGCAAGGGCGGCCACGCCGCCAAACCGCAAGAGGTGGTCGATACGGTAGTGGTGACGGCGCATATCATCACCGCGCTGCAATCCATCGTGTCGCGCAATGTCGATCCGCTGAAGAACGGCGTGGTCTCGGCCTGCGTCGTGACCACCGATTCCACGGCGCATAACGTGATCCCGCAGGTGGTCAAGATCAAGGGCACCGCCCGCAGCCTGGATGACGACATCCGCGACCTGCTGGAACAGGGGATCACCCGCGTCGCCACCCATACCGCCGCCGCCTTCGGGGCAAGCGCCGTGGTCGATTACCATCGCGGCTATCCGGTCACGCGCAACCACCCGGCGGAAACCAACTATGCCGTCGCCGTCGCGCGCAGCATCTCGCCCGAGGTGGACACGAATATCGACCCGATGATGGGCGGCGAGGATTTCAGCTATATGCTGGAATCGCGGCCCGGCGCGTATATCTTTGTCGGCAACGGCGATACGGCGATGGTGCATCACCCGGCCTATAACTTCAGCGACGAGGCGATCCCCTTTGGCTCCAGCTGGTATGCGGGCATGGTGGAATCGCGGATGCCCGCCGCATGATCGGCACGGTGCTGACGGGGCTGATCGCGGCGCTGCACCTGTATATCCTGTGGCTTGAAATGTTCCGCTGGCAGGCCCCGCGCACCCGCGCCACATTTGGCGGGCTGGATGCCGATTTCGCGGCCAGAACGCGGGTCATGGCGGCCAATCAGGGGCTGTATAACGGCTTTCTGGCGGCAGGGCTGATCTGGGGGCTGTGGCGCGGCGATCAGGGCGTGGTGCTGTTCTTCCTGACCTGCGTGGCGGTCGCCGGGCTGTTCGGCGCGGCCACCGTCAGCCGCCGTATCCTGCTGGTGCAAACAATGCCGGCGGTGCTGGCCATGGCGGCGGTTCTGGCGGGGATCTGATGAAGCCGTTCCTGATCCTGCAACTCCGCCCCGAGGACGAGGCCGCCGACGAAGAATACGCCTCGATCCTGCGCCGGGGCCGGTTGCGCGCCGATCAGACCCGCCGCATCCGGCTGGACCGCGACAGCCTGCCCGCCACGCTGATCCTGCACGATTACGCGGGCCTGATCGTCGGCGGCGGCCCCGGCTGCGTATCCGACCCGCCCACACAGAAAACCCCGACCGAGGCCCGGATCGAAGCGGCGATCCTGTCGCTGATGCCGCAGGTGATCGCGGCGGATTTCCCGTTTCTGGGCTGCTGCTATGGCATCGGCATCCTTGGCCGCGCGCTGAATGCGCCGGTGGGCAAATCCCGCTACGGCGAAGCGGTCGGGGCCGTCACCGTCCGCCAGACACCACAGGCCGCCACCGAGCCGCTGCTAAACGGCCTGCCGCAGCAATTCACCGCCCTCGTCGGCCATAAAGAGGCGCTGGAACACCTGCCCGCCGACACCGCGCATCTGCTGGCGGGCGATGCCTGCCCGTTCCAGATGATCCGCCACCGGCAAAACATCTACGCCACACAGTTCCACCCCGAATCCGATGGCAACAGCTTTGCCCTGCGCATCCGCATCTATCGCAACAAGGGCTATTTCCCGCCGGATACAGCCGATGCCCTGACCGCCGCCATCGCAGAGGCCCAAACCGAAACATCAGGCCAGATCCTCGCCAATTTCACCACCCGCTACGCCTGACAGGCATCTTTGGTCCCTAAATATCCCACGGGGGTGTGGGGGTGTGAAACCCCCACTTACCGCGGTGCCGCCGCGCGCCGCAGCCGGTCGTTGATCGCTGCGCCCAAACCATGTTCCGGCACCGGCGCAACGGCGATTGGCTGACCCAGCTCATCGGCGCGGCGCAGCACGTCGAACAGGCGCGCCGCCGCCTCGGCCAGATCACCGCCGGGCGACAGGCTCAACGGGCCGTCGCTGCCAAAACCGATGTAAACCTCGCCCGTTCGCGCGGTTTCGGCGTTCAGCCGAACCGCCGCTTGCGGGGCGTAATGGCTGGCCAATTGCCCCGGAGCCTGCGGGCTGGCGGGGTCTGGTCCGCGCCGCAGCGGGCTGGCCAGAAGCGCCTCGATTGCCTCTGCCGCGACGCCGCCGGGGCGCATCAGCACCGGCTGCGTGCCGTCCCAGCCGATGATCGTCGATTCCACCCCGACCGGGCAGGGGCCGCCGTCCAGAACCGCCGCGATCCGCCCGCCCAGCCCGGCGCGGGGGGCCAGCACATGATCCGCCGTCGTCGGGCTGACCCGCCCCGAGACATTGGCCGAGGGCGCGGCCAAAGGCCCGCCAAAGGCGCGCAGAACCGCCTGCGCCACCGGATGCGCGGGCACCCGCACGGCCGCCGTGGTCAGCCCCGCCGTTACCAAAGACGCCACCCCCGCATCGGCCCGCAGCGGCGCCACCAGCGTCAGCGCACCAGGCCAAAAGGCGGCGGCCAAAGCCTCGGCCGCATCCGGCAGATCGACCAGTGCCCGCGCCGCCGCCAGATCGGCGACATGCAGGATCAGCGGGTTGAAGGCGGGCCGCCCCTTGGCCGCATAGACCGCCGCCACCGCCGCACCATTGCGGGCATCGGCGGCCAGCCCGTAAACCGTCTCGGTCGGGATCGCCACCGGGTATCCCCCGGCCAGCAGTCTTGCGGCGGCGGAAACCCCTTGCGGGTCGGCTGTCAGGCGCTGTGTTTGCATCGGTGACGTAGAGTTCCGGTCTGTGGGGGCTTGCGAAGTCAAGGGATATGCGAAAACGATCAGATAATCGTGCGGGTAATCTTTGCCAAGCCGCACCTGATATAAGGGGGGAAATCATGGCTTATCGCGCTCCGGTCGAACAGATCGCGTTCATCCTGAATCATGTGGTGCCGTTCGGGCGTCTGGCCGACACCGACCGCTATGCCGAGGCGACGCCCGAAACCGTCAGCGCCATCCTCTCCGAGGCGGGCAAGCTGACCAGCAACGTCATCGCGCCGCTGAACCGCAACGGCGATCTGACCCCGGCGCGGCTGGAAAACGGTGTGCTGCGATCCTCGCCGGGCTATGCCGAGGGGTTCCGCGCCATTGCCGAAGGCGGCTGGGTCGGGCTGTCGGCCGATCCCGAATATGGCGGCATGGGCCTGCCGCAGGCGCTGAATACGGCGGTGGCCGACATGATGTCGGGGGCCTGCCTTGCGCTGCAACTGAACCCGCTGCTGACGCAGGGCCAGATCGAGGCGCTGGAACATCACGCCAGCGACGAACTCAAGGCGCTGTATCTGCCGCGCCTGACCAGCGGCGACTGGTCCGGCAGCATGAACCTGACCGAGCCGCAGGCCGGCAGCGATGTGGGGGCGCTGACCACGCGGGCGGAACCGGCGGGCGACGGCACCTATCGCGTGACCGGGCAAAAGATCTTTATCACCTGGGGCGACAGCGATGTGACCGCCAATGTCTGCCATCTGGTGCTGGCTCGCCTGCCCGATGCCGCGCCCGGCACTCGTGGCATCAGTCTGTTCATGGTGCCGAAATTCATCCCTGATGAAAACGGCGATCCGGGCGCCCGCAACAGCCTGCATGTCGTCTCGCTGGAACACAAGCTGGGCATCCATGGCAGCCCGACGTGCGTGATGTCCTTTGACGGCGCCAAAGGCTGGCTGGTGGGCGAGGAACACAAGGGTATGGCCGCCATGTTCACCATGATGAACGCTGCCCGTCTGGGGGTTGGCACGCAAGGCGTCGGCGTGGCCGAGGCGGCGCTGCAACAGGCCGTCGCCTATGCGCAGGACCGCAACCAGATGGGGCCGATCATCGGCCATCCCGATGTGCGCCGGATGCTGGCCACCGCGCGGGCCGAGGTGTTTGCCGCCCGCGCCCTCTGTCTGGCCTGCGCCACGGCGATTGATATGGCCCGCGCCACCGGCGACGACGATTGGGCCGCCCGCGCCGCCTTTCTGACGCCGATTGCCAAGGCTTACGGCACCGATGTCGGTTGCCGCGTGGCCGATGCCGGTGTGCAGGTCCACGGCGGCATGGGCTATATCGAGGAAACCGGCGCCGCCCAATATCTGCGCGATGTGCGGATCACGCCGATCTACGAAGGCACCAACGGCATTCAGGCGATGGACCTTGTGGGCCGCAAGCTGGCCGATGGCGGCGATGCAGCACTGCGCCTGCTGGACGAGGCGGGGGATGACGCCCGCAAGGCACATGCGATCTGCCCCGAAATGGCCGATCTGGTCTGGCAGGCGACCGAGGCGCTGCGCGAGGGCACGCAGGCCATGCTCGATTCGGGCATGTCCGACCGCTTTGCCGGGGCGGTGCCCTATCTGCACGCCTTTGCGCGGGTGCTGGGCGCGGTTTACCACATCCGCGCCGCCGAAAACGGGGGCGAGGCGGAACGCAAGCTGGCCCGCGTCTATATCAGCCGGGTCTTGCCCCGGATGCACGCCGATCTGGCCGAGGCCCGCGCCGGTGTCGCCGATCTGGACGCGATCCCCGACGAGGCTCTGGCCGGGGCAGCCCCGGCGTGAACCTGCCCGAGACGCGCGAACCTCCCGGCATCAGCCACCCGTGGCCCGATCCGCCCGCGCCGGGGCAGGCGGTGCAGATCGCCGATGGCGTGCTGTGGCTGCGCCTGCCGCTGCCGATGGCGCTGGATCACGTCAACGTCTTTGCCTTTGCCGATGATGCGGCAGAGGGCGGTGGCTGGACAGTGATCGACACCGGCTTTGACACCGGCCGCAGCCGCGCCATCTGGGACACGGCGCTGGCCGGTCCCTTGGCCGGGCGGCCGGTGCGCCGGGTCATCGCCACGCATCACCATCCCGACCACATCGGCCTTGCGGGCTGGTTCATGGCACAGGGGGCGTCGCTGTGGACCAGCCGCACCGCATGGCTGATGGCGCGGATGCTGGTGCTGGACGAACAGGACCGCCCGCCGCCTGAAACGCTGGCCTTCTGGCGTCGCGCCGGGATGCCTGCCGCGCTGCTGGCCGAACGCGCGGGGCAGCGCCCGTTCAACTTTGCCGATACGGTGCATCCGCTGCCGCTGGGCTATACCCGCCTGACCGAGGGGCAGCAGCTCCGCTTTGGCGGGCGCGACTGGCGTGTGGCCATGGGTGACGGCCATGCGCCCGAACATGTCACGCTGTGGTCGCTGTCGGATGATCTGGTCATCGGCGGCGATCAGTTGCTGCCCGGCATCTCGCCCAACCTTGGCGTCTATCCGACCGAACCCGACGCCGACCCGGTGGGCGACTGGCTGGCCGCCTGTCACCGCCTGTCCGCCTTGGCGCGGCCCGGCCATCTGGTGCTGCCGGGGCACAAGCTGCCCTTTAGCGGCCTGCCGCTGCGGCTGGTGCAGATGACGCAGAACCACGAACGCGCGCTGGACCGTCTGGCCGCCGCGCTGGCCGACCGCCCGCGCAGCGCCGCCGAGTGTTTCCCGGCCCTGTATCGGCGCGAGATCGGGGCAGGGGAATACGGCCTCGCTCTGGTCGAGGCGGTGGCCCATCTGAACCGGCTGGCCGTCACCGGACGGGCACAGCCGCTCGGCGAAAGGGATGGTGCCGTGCTGTGGGGCGTGACATGAGGTTGCGCATCCGCTATCCCGAAACCAGCCAACACCCGGAGGAACAGGCATGGCCCAAGATGACGTGACGACCCACACGATCGGCGAAATGGACATCCGCGAACAGCAGCGCACTTTTCACGGATTTATGCGCTTTTGCGTCTGGACCGTGATTATTGCCACGGTCGTCCTGATCTTCATGGCCCTGGCCAACGCCTGATCCGATTCCATGCAGCGTCGTTTCTTTCTGGCCGCGGGCCTGCCGTTTCTTGTTGCCGCCTGTGGTGCCGAACGCATCTGGGCACCTGATGAGCGGGTGCGCGCCGCGCGCTATACCTCGGACGAGCCGCCGTCGATCACCCTGTTCACCGTCATCGGCATTCCGCGTGGCGAGGGCGGGCATTCCGCATTGATGATTAACGGCAGCCAGCGGGTGATCTTTGACCCGGCAGGCAGCTGGCAGCATCCGAATATCCCCGAGCGTAACGATGTGCTGTATGGGATTACGCCGAACTTCAAGAACTTCTACATAGATTACCACGCCCGCAGCACCTATTGGGTGGCCGAAGATACCGTCTTTGTCAGCCGCGAGGTTGCCGACCGGGCCATCGCGCGGGCCGAACAGCAGGGCGCGGTGAACAAGGCGTTCTGCGCCGTAGCCAGCGGTCAGGTGCTGCGCGACACGCCCGGCTTTGCCGGCGCGCCGACCGGCTTTGCCCCGCTCAAGCTGCGCGAATGGTTCATGACGCTGCCGGGGGTGCAGTCGAAACGCCACTATGACGGCGATCCGGCGAATAACCACGATGTGCTGATCCAGCAGCGCGACGGCAACTATACCGGCTATCGCGCGCGGTTTCAGACCAGATAAACCATCAGCCCCAGCGTGGTCGCGCCCGCAAGGATCGCGGCCAGCACGTTGCGGGTCAGAATCCCGACCGCCACCGTCACGATGGCGGCGGTCAGGCGCGCCGGGTCGGTATGGCCCCCGGTCGCGGCGGGCCACACAACCAAGGGTGCCGACAGCGCAGGCAGCACCGCAACCGGCGTGAAGCGCAGCAGCCGCAGCACCATCGGCGGCATACTGCGCCGCCCCAAGGCCCCCAGAAACGAAAACCGCAGCAGAAACGTGCCGATGCCGGTCACAAGGATGACGGCCCAGATGCTCAGATCGCTCATCCTGCGCGCCTTTCGGTTCGGATGTCCACCCATGCACCCGCCGCCATGCCCAGGGGCGCGGCGATCAGCAGGCCAAGCCCGTTGGGCAGCCCGGCAAAGGCCAGCCCGGCGATGACGGCGACGGTGCAGGCGGCCAGTTGCGCAGGCGTGCGCAGCATTGGCGCGATCATCGCCATAAAGGTGATCGGCACCGCGAAATCCAACGGGATGCTGGCCGGGATCGCCCGCCCGATGGTCGCTCCGATCCATGTGAACACCATCCACGGCAGGCACATGACAAGCGCGGTGCCAAGGAAATAGCTCAGCCTTTGGCGCAGGCTTAGCCTTGGGTGCAGCTCGTAATGCTGGATCGACAGGGCATAGGTCTGGTCGATCAGCAGATAGGCCACGGCCATCCGCTCGCGCATGGTGGCGGCCCCCAGCCAGGGCACCATGGATGCCGAATACATCGCCATCCGCAGGTTCACCGCCAGGGCCGACACGATCACCAGAACCGCCGGGACGTGATCCGACAGCAGTTGCACGGCGGTGAACTGCGACGCCCCCGCCAGCACCAGCACCGAAAAGCCCATGGTCTGCGCCAGATCCATGCCCGCATCGGTGGCCACGACCCCAAACAGCAGCGCAAAGGGCAGGATCACCAGCAGAAAGGGCGAGGATTGCACCGCGCCGTGCCAGAACGCCTGCGCCGGGCTGCGCGCAAGGGCACGCGCGGCGGCGGGGGGCAGGTCCGGTGCGGGGGGATCGGGGGGCTGGGTCATGTCGGGGTCGCGCTGCTTCCCGCTCTTGCTGTCACGCGGGCGGCGCAGGCACAAGAGGCGCATGAGAATCGCAACCCCGATCCCCGACGATTTGCTGATGCCGGCGGTGGCGCTGTGGTGGGCCAGCTTTGGCCGCGCCGTGCGCCCCTTGGGCGGCGAGGGGCCGCTGGGGGCTGACGGGCGGCGCGGTCTTGTGGCGGTGGGGCAGGATGGCGCGGTCATCGGCGTGGCCGGGCTGCGCGACGTGGGCGGCGGCTGGCTGCGCCTGCGGCCCGGCCTGCTGGACCCGCTGTTCCGCCCTGCGCCGCCGACCGATGATCTGGTGATCGACGGCATCGCCGTGGCTGCCGCGCATCGTCGGCATGGGGTCGGTCAGGCGCTGGTCGCCGGGGCTTTGGCGCGCGCCGCGCAAGGCGGCCATCCCGGCCTGCGGGCCGAGGTGGCGCGGCGCAATGCGGGTGCCGTCAGGTTCTGGCAGGCGGCGGGGTTTGTGGAAACCGGGCGTGGCCGCTTTGGCTGGCCGTGGGGCGGGCCGGTGCTGTTGATGCGGCGCGACGCGGTTGCGGGGGCGGCGGTTGCGGAGGGGCTGGCACCCGGCCATGAAAAAACCCCCGCCGCTTGGGTCGGGGGTTGATCCGTATGCTGCCCGCCGCACGGGCCGCCGGTGCCGCGCCTTACAGGCCGCGGGCGATCCGGTCGATGTCGCCACGGCACAGCCCGATGTCATCCAGTTCGTGATCGGACAGACGGTTCAGGGCGTTCCGGGTGCGGCGTGCATCGTTCCAGGCCGCAAACGCCGCGATGACGCGGGTCAAGCCGAAACCAAAGGGACGCGCACCGGCCTGTGCGCGGTTCGTGTCAAACGCAGCCATTTTTTCACCTGTTAAAAGATTGCCCAGTCATCGGGCGGTTTACGGGATGCCCTGCATATAGATCAGGCCAAGGCCGCAAGGAACGCCCTCAACCGCATGACTGCTATGCGGGCGCCGCATAAGCGATTAATTTGCCGTCTTTTTTTCGTCAACCCTGTGCGCAAGAAAATAACGTATGCCCCGGCGTTCCGGGTTATTTCCAGTCGCCAAGCGCCGCCTGCCACAGTGTCAGCGCCGCAACTGCCGCCGTATCGGCCCGCAGGATGCGCGGACCAAGGCTGATCCGGTTAACAAAGGGCAGGGCGCGCAGCCTGTCACGTTCAGCCGGGGAAAAGCCGCCCTCTGGCCCGATCAGCACCGCCCAAGGCCCCGCAGGCAGGCCCGCCAGCGATTCGGCAGGCCCGGCGGCGGCCTCGTCGGCCCACAGGATGCGGCGCGATTCGTCCCACCCGTCCAGCAGCCGGGGCAGAGGGCACAGCGCGGCCACCTGAGGCACAAAGGTGCCGCCGCATTGTTCGGCGGCCTCGATGGCGTGGGCTTGCAGCCGGTCCTGCCGGATACGTTCGGCGTTGGTAAACTCAGTCTGCACCGGCAGGATGCGCGCCGCGCCCAGTTCCGCCGCCTTTTCGACGATGAAATCGGTGCGCGCCTTTTTGATCGGCGCAAACATCAGCCACAGATCCGGGGCATCGCGCTGAGGCGCGGTCTGGCGCAGAACCTCGATCACGGCGCTGCGCTTGCCCGCCTGCGCGATCCGGGCCAGCCACTCGCCGTCGCGGCCGTTGAAAACCGCGATTTCGGCCCCCGGACCCAGCCGCATCACGCTGCACAGGTAATGCGCCTGATCCGCGTTCAGATCGGCGGCTTGTCCCCCGGCCAGCGGGTGATCTATGAACAGTCTGATCTTTGCCATGACAGGCCGCAGGTTATGCAAGCCCCGCAGAAAACGCCAGATCGCGTCGTGGACGCGCCCGAAGATAACTGGGTGGACCGGCTGGCCCCGCCCACATCGAGGCCCTGGCTGCGGCTGTCGCGCGCCGACCGGCCCATCGGCACATGGCTGTTGCTGCTGCCCTGCTGGTGGGGCATCGGGCTGGCGATGATCGCCGATGTGCCGATGTGGCGCGATGCGTGGATCGCGCTGGCCTGCGGTATCGGCGCGGTGGTGATGCGCGGGGCGGGCTGCACCTGGAATGACATCACCGACCGCGATTTCGATGCGCAGGTGGCGCGCACCCGGTCGCGGCCGATCCCGTCGGGGCAGGTGACGGTGCGCGGCGCGCTGATCTGGATGGCGGTGCAGGCGCTGGTCGGGCTGGCGGTGCTGCTGACGCTGGGCTGGGCGGCGATCGGGCTGGGCGTGGCCTCGTTGGCTTTGGTGGCGATCTATCCCTTTGCCAAGCGGTTCACATGGTGGCCGCAGGTGTTTCTGGGGCTGGCCTTCAACTGGGGCGTGCTGCTGGCATGGGCGGCGCATATGGGCGGTATCGGCTGGCCGCCGCTGCTGGCCTATGCCGGAGGGATCGCGTGGACGATCTTTTACGACACCATCTATGCCCATCAGGATACCGAGGACGACGCCCTGATCGGCGTGAAATCCACCGCTCGCCTGTTCGCGGCCGACAGCCCGCGCTGGATCGCGCTGTTCGGCGGGCTGGCCGTGCTGGCGCTGGCGTTGGCGATTGCGGCGGCGGGGGGCGGGCTGCTGGCATGGGTCGGGCTGGCCGGGTTCACGCTGCATCTGGCGTGGCAATGGCGGGTGTTCCGCCCCGACAGCCCGGCGGTCTGCCTGCGGCTGTTCCGCGCCAACCGCGATGCCGGGCTGATCCTTGCGCTGTTTCTTGCCATTGACGCAATCGTTTGATTGCACCCCCGCCGGGCGGGAATTAAGTCGGAACGATCCTTGAACAACCGGAAGGCGCGCCGATGGCCAGCCGCATGACCACTGCCCTTGTGACCGTCCTTGCCCTTGGCGGCGCGGGGGCGGCCTGCTGGGCGGTGGCCACCAGTGCGGCGGATTTCATCGAAACGCGGTCGCGGCAGGATGTGCGGCTGGCGCTGACCACGGGCGGCCATGACTGGGCGCAGGTGGAAACCGACGGGCTGCGCGTGCGCCTGACCGGCACCGCCCCGTCCGAGGTGCAGCGGTTCCGCGCCATGACCGATGTGTCGGCGGTGGTGGACGCCAGCCGCATCATCGACGATGTGGCCGTGGCCAGCACCGAGACGCTGACTCCGCCCGATTTCGGGGTCGAGCTGCTGCGCAACGATCAGGGCATTTCGCTGATCGGGCTGGTTCCGGCAGGTCTCGACCGCGAAACGCTGGTGCGCAACCTGCGCAACGGCACCGGAGCGCCGCAGGTGGCCGACCTGCTGGAAGGGGCCGATTATCCGGTGCCCGACGGCTGGCAGGCGGCGCTGGATTATGGGCTGCGGGTGGCGCAGATGGCGCCCCGGTCCAAGATCTCGATCAGCGCCGGGCATGTGGCGGTGACGGCCCTGACCGACAGCGCCGATGACAAGGCCCGGCTGGAAACGGCGCTGAACCGGGTGCGGCCCGCCCTGGTGACGCTGACGACCGATATTTCCGCGCCCCGCCCGGTGATCGCGCCCTTTGTGCTGCGCTTTGTGCTGGATGAGGACGGCGCGCGCTTTGACGCCTGCTCTGCCGACAGTGATGCCGCGCGCGACCGCATTCTGGCTGCCGCCGTTCGGGCGGGTGCGGGGCAGGGGACGGGTTGCACCATTGGCCTTGGCGCGCCATCGCCCGAATGGGATCGCGCGGCGGTGGCTGGCATCGGCGCGGTGGCGGCGGTGGGGGGCGGCACCGTTACCCTGTCCGATACCGATGTGGCGCTGCTGGTGCCCGCCTCGGTCAGCGCGGCGCAATATGATGATACGGTGGGGCGGCTGGAATCGGCCCTGCCGCGTGGCTTTTCCCTGAGCGCCGAACACGAACGCCCTGAAACCGCCAACCTTGGCCCGGCCGAATTTTCCGCCAGCGTGGGCCATGACGGCACCGTCACCCTGCGCGGGCGGATCACCGATGACCGGATGCGCGACGCCGTGGACAGCTTTGCCGGGGCGCGCTTTGCGCAGGTGGATTCCAGCCTGCGCGCCGATCCCGATGTGCCCGGCGGCTGGACCGTGCGCGTCATCGCCGGGCTAGAGGCGATGGCGCCGCTGAAAACCGGCTCGGTCACGGTGACGCCCGATATGATCCGCATCAGCGGCGTGTCGGGCGATCAGCAGGCCTCCGACCGGGCGGCGGCGGTGCTGGCCGACCGGCTTGGCGCGGGGGCGCATTACGAAATGTCGGTGCGCTATGACCGGCGGCTGGATGCTTCGCTGGGGTTGCCGGACGGGCCGGAATGCGTGGCGCAGATGAACACGATCATGGCCGAATCGGCCATCGGGTTCGAGCCGAACAAATCGGTCATCGCCGGCGACCCGGCCCCGACGCTGGCCAGCCTGGCCGGGGTGATGGAAAACTGCGCCGATTTCCGCATCGAGATCGGCGGCCACACCGATTCGCAAGGCTCGGATGCGTGGAATGCCGAACTGTCGCGCAATCGGGCGCAGGCGGTGCTGGCGGCGCTGGACGGCGCGGGCGTGGATACCGGCAGCATGACCGCGCGCGGCTATGGCGAAAGCCAGCCCATTGCGACCAATGAAACCGACGAAGGGCGCGAGGCGAACCGCCGCATCGAATTCCGCCTGCTGTCCGAACTGCCGGTAACGCAGGGCACCTTGCCCGCGCCGCAAGTGACCAGCGGCGTCACCGGCGAGACCCCGGCACCTGCACCCGCGCCTGTCGCCGCCGCCGCAGCCACGGCCGTTGGCCTGATCGGCCCGCTGCTGCCCGATGTGCTGGTGCCCGAGGATGCGGCATCTGGCCCGCTGCTGCCCGCGCCGCTGGCCGCCATGCCCGCCGCCCCCGGTGCCCCCGGTGCCGATGCGGCGGAAACCGGCCCGCCGACGATCCCGCCCTCGGTCGTGGGGGTGTCGGAAAGCGTTGGTCCGGTGCCGGATGGGCTGGACCTTGGGGAGGAATCCGTTACGGTCCCGGTGCAGACCCCGGACGACGACACACCCCGGCCTCAGCCCCGGCCAGACGGCAGCGGCTGACCGGACCAGACGGCGCAGAACCATGAACCGCAGCGAATTCATCACCGTTACCGCGATTATCCTGTTCGCCGCCTTTGTGCTGGGCTGGTTCGCAAGCTGGCTGATCCACCGGCTGACGCGCCCCACCCGCGCCGACATGTCGGAACTGGACAAGATGGCCCAGCAACTGCACGAAGCCGAAGAAGAACGCGCCGCCGCCGTGCTGGAACTGGAAACCCGCGAAGCCGACCTGACCCGCCGCCTGCTGGGGGCCGAGGCCGAATTGCGCACCGCCATGGACGGCCTGCGCGAAAGCCGCACCGAGGTCGAGGAACTGCGCCACTATATCGAGGCCAAGCTGGCGCGGCGCAAGCAGGGTGAATGACGGGCCGCTGTGCCCTTGTCGCGGCATTTGCCGCCCTGCTGCCCGCAGCCCCGGCCTTGGCCAATGACAGCGAGGCCGGGCTGTCAGCGGGCGGTCTGGTCTTTGAACTGCGCCAGAACGACCAGATCCAGATGCTGTCCGAGGATCTGTATATCTCGGTTGACCGGGTGCGGGTGGATTACCAGTTCGTCAATCACGGCGATCAGGACGCGACCATCACCGTCGCCTTCCCGATGCCGGACCTGCGGTTCGATCCCGGTATGCCGCTGAATTATTACAACTATCAGGCCAAGGACGGCGCGCCGATCCGCTTTGCCGTCACCGTGGATGGCCAGCCGGTCACGACCGTGCATCAGGAACGCGCGACCCTGAACGGGCGCGATGTCACCGATGATGTGCTGGCGGCTGGCCTGCCGCTGAACCCCTATCGGATGGACACGCCCGCCCCGGATGCACCCGCCCCGCAGGCGCTGATGACCGATGGCTGGCCGGGGTGGAGCTATGAAAGCCTGTTCCACTGGCAACAGACCTTTCCGGCGGGCAAGACCATCGCCGTTTCGCATGAATACCGCCCGATGGCGAGGGGCGCGCTGATGACGCCGGGCGAGATCGACGCCAGCACCCCCTATTGGGCGCAGTTCTGCCCCGAGGCCGATTTCATCGCCGGTGCCGACCGGCTGATGCAGCGCGGGGGCTATGGGCTGGCCCAGACGGTTGGCTATATCCTGACGACGGGCGGCAACTGGCGCGGCCCGATCGCCGATTTCCGGCTGACGGTGGAAAAGCCCGCCGCGAATGCGCTGCTGTCCTTTTGCGGCAGCGGCGTCACGAAAACCTCGCCCACCACGTTCGAGATACGGCGCAAGGATTTCACTCCCGACGCCGATCTGAACATCCTGTGGATCACCGCGCCCAAGGGGTGATCGGCCCGTGCCCCACGCAGCTTAGCCGCGCGTCATCACCAGCGCAGACCAGTCGCCCGCATCCTGACGCCGGGGATCGCTGAAACCGGCGGCGGTATAGGCGGCGATCACCTCGTCCGCTTGGGTGGTCAGGATGCCCGACAGCACCACCCGCCCGCCTTGCGCCACGCTGGCGGCCATATCGGGGGCAAGGTCGATCAGCGGTTGTTTCAGGATATTGGCCAGCACCAGATCATAGGGCGCGCCATCGCGCAGGGCAGGGGCGTCAAAGCCCGCCGCCTCAAGACAGGTCACGCGCCCGTCCAGCCCATTGGCGGCGACATTGGCGGCGGCGGTGTCCACCGCCACCGGGTCGATGTCGCTGGCCAGAACCGGCGGGGCATCCGGCCATAACCGCGCCGCCGCCATCGCCAGAACGGCGGTGCCGCAGCCGATGTCGGCGATACGGGCAGGGGTGAACCCGTCCACGGCCAGCCGGTCCAGCGCCAGCAGGCAGCCTTTGGTGGTGGCATGGTGGCCGGTGCCAAAGGCCATCGCCGCCTCGATGCACAGGGCTTCGGACCCCTGCGGCACCTTGTCGGCGTCATGGGCACCATGCACGAAAAACCGCCCGGCGACGACGGGGGCCAGCTCGCGCCGGACATGGGCGACCCAATCGACCTCGGGCAGTTCCGATACCAGAAACGGCTGCGCGTTATGGGCGGCGGCCAGCAGGGCAAGGCCGACCTCATCCGGGCTTTCGGTGAAATAGGCCCCCACCTCCCACCGGTCCGACCCGTCCTCGATCTCGAAAAAGCCGGTGCCCATCGGTTCGGGCTGCAAGGCCTCGCAGGCCTGGGCAAGGGCTTCGGCGTCGTCGCGGTTGGTGGTCTGGGTCAGGGCGGTCCAGGTGGGCATCGCTTACTCCGGCTGTGGCATGGAAGCGGCTATCCCGGTGCCGCGCAGGTTGCAATAACCATCGGGAATCTTGTGCAGATATTGCTGGTGATCTTCCTCGGGGGCCAGCCAGAAGGGCGCTTCGTCGATGATGTCGGTCGTGATCTCGCCAAAGCCCTGCAAGGCCAGCCGGTTGCCATAGTCGGCGCGCGACGCCTCGGCCAATGATCGCTGGGTGGGGGAAAAGGCCATGATAAGGCTGCGATACTGGTCGCCGATGTCATTGCCCTGCCGGTTGCCCTGCGTCGGATCGTGGTTTTCCCAGAACATCTTCAGCAAATGGTCATAGCTGACGCGCGAACTGTCAAAGATCACCCGCACCACCTCGGCATGGCCGGTGCCACCGGCGCAGACCTGCTTGTAGGTGGGGTTGTCCACATGCCCGCCCGCAAAGCCCACCTCGGTCAGCCAGATGCCATCCTGCTGCCAGAACAGCCGCTCGACGCCCCAGTAACAGCCCATGCCGAAAACCGCCTGATCCAGCCCCTTGGGCACCGGAACGCCCAGAGGACGCTTGAAAATCGCATGTTCCATCACAAACCCTTTCCTGTCGATGCAACATAACCCGCATCCCCCCGCCACGGGTTCCGACGCGCGGCCTGTCTTTCGTTTCTAAATATCCTCGGGGGTCCGGGGGTGAAACCCCCGGTCAGCCGCGCGGATGGGCGCTGCGATAGATTTCCAGCAGATGCGCATCATCCACGCCGGTATAAACCTGCGTGGTGGACAGGCGCGCATGGCCCAGCAATTCCTGTATCGCACGCAGATCGCCGCCACTGGCCAGCAGATGGGTGGCAAAGGAATGCCGCAGGGCATGGGGCGTCGCGCTGGCCGGCAGACCAAGGCTGGCGCGGGCCTGCGCCATGGTGCGGGCGATCAGGCCGGGGTTCAGCCGCCCGCCGCGCGCGCCGCGAAACAGCGCCTCGCCGCGCGCCATCGGCCAGGGGCACAGCCGCAGATAATCGGCCACAGCCGCCTTGGCTGCGGGCAGCACCGGCACCTGCCGTTCGCGCCCGCCCTTGCCGCGGATCAGCAGGGCATCGCCCAAAGGCACGTCCTCGCCGTTCAGGGCCAGAGCCTCGGAAATCCGCAGCCCGCAGCCATAAAGCAGCGTCAGCACCGCCAGATCACGGGCGGCGATCCATGGCGTGTCATGGCTGACGCCGGCCATGTCCAGCACCTCGCGCGCCTGAGTTTCGGCCAGCGGGCGGGGCAGGCTGCGGGCGTATTTCGGGCTGCGCGCCGACAGGGCGGGCGACAGGTCAACCCCCTCGCGATCCGACAGCCACCGCAAAAAGCTGCGCACCGCCGATTGCCGCCGCGCCAGAGACCGCGCCCCCAGGCCCCGCGCCCGTTCGGCGGCGGCAAAGGCGCGCATGTCGGTCTGCGCCAGTCCGGCCAGCGTGCCGGGCAGCGCGGGCGTGCCGTGATGCCTGCCCAGAAACGCCAGAAATGCCGTCACATCGGTGCGATAGGCGCGCAGCGAATGGTCGGATCGCCCGCGCGTGGCCGCTTCGGTCGTCAGCCAGCGGTCCAGCGCATCCGACATCGCCGGGGCCAAGGCCAGCGGCGGCGCGCCGGTCATCTGTTCAGCCAGCCGATCAGCGCCAGACGAAACGCCTGCGCAAAGAACCGCAGCAGGTCGGTGCCCTGCGCCGGGGTAAAGCGCGCCGGATCGGCGCTGCCCATCACCAGCAGGGCCGAGGGCTGGCCGGGGCCAAGATCCAGCGGGATCAGCGCCTCGGAAGCGACGGCGATGCCGCCATGCAGCGGGTCGGCCACCGGATCGGCGCGGCGCAGCACGATGTCGTCCCCGCGCGGCGTCCGGCGCCCTGCGGCCAGAACCTGCCCGATGGCCCCCGGCGGCAGAGAAACCGCACCGGGCAGCCCCGGCCATGTGCCCTCGACCGCCAGAGCCATGGTCTCGACCCGCAACAGCGGCGCGACATCGGCCTGCAAACCGGCGATGAAGCCGGTAATGTCCATCGGCTCAAGCAGGGCCAGAACCGCGCGGTGAACGGTGGCGGTGCCGGACTGGTTGTCCCATGCGGCGGCGATGACGGTTTCATGCGCCGCCTCCAGCCGGTCCAGCCGCGATTCCAGTGCCGCCATCGCCCGGCCGCGAATGTCGATCACATTGTCGCCGATGTCGGCATCGCGGGCGGCGATCAGGGCGCGCATCACCTCGCGGTCGTCCAGCAGCGCCGAGGGGTCGGCCAGCAGGCGGGCGCGCAGGTCGGGGTCCAGTCCGGCCATGGCTCAGCCGATCTTCTGCCCGGTCTTGGCCCAGTCGGCGTTGAACTGCGCCAGGCCCTTGTCGGTCAGCACATGGTTGGCCATCGCCTTGATGACATTGGGCGGCGCGGTGATGACATCGGCACCGATCAGCGCGCAATCGGTGATATGGTTCACCGACCGGATCGAGGCCGCCAGCACCTGCGTATCAAAGCCATAGTTGTCATAAATCTCGCGGATAGACTGGATCAGTTCCAGCCCGTCCAGATTGACGTCGTCCAGCCGCCCGATGAACGGGCTGATAAAGGTCGCCCCGGCCTTGGCCGCCAGAATCGCCTGCGCGGCGGAAAAGCACAGGGTCACGTTCACCATATGCCCGTCATCCGACAGGGTTTTGCAGGCGCGCAGCCCGTCCCATGTCAGCGGCACCTTGACGGCGATATTGGGCGCGATTTCGGCCAGCTTTTTGCCTTCGCGGATCATGTCCTCGGCCTTTTCGGCCACCACCTCGGCCGAGACGGGGCCATCGACCATCTCGCAGATCTCGCGCGTGACTTCGATGATGTCGCGCCCCGATTTCAGGATCAGCGAGGGGTTGGTGGTGACGCCATCAACCATCCCCAGATCGTTCAGTTCGCGGATGGCATCCACATCGGCGGTATCGACAAAGAATTGCATCGCAGGCTCCCATTCTTGCGTTGGCCTTGTGATAGCGCAAGCCGCGCCCTGCCGAAAGGGCAGAACCATCGGCGTGGCGTTTGCCGGCCTGCCCAAAAGCGGCGCACCCTGCGCCTTGGCATTGTCGGCGCGCGGTTGTGCGGCTACCACCACCGCATGACCTTGCCCGCCTTCTTCCCCCCCGGTGCCCGCATTGCGGTGCTGACCGCCGAACCCGTCGGGGTGCTGGATTACCTTGCGCCCGAAACTGGTGTGGTGCAGGGGCAGTTGGTGCTGTGCCCGCTGGGGCCGCGCCGGGTGATGGGGCTGGTCTGGGGCGCGGGGCAGGGCGGCTTCGATGCGGCCCGGCTGCGCCCGGTGATCCGTGCGCTGGACGTGCCCGCCTTTACCCCGGCCTTTGCCGATTTTCTGGCCCGCGCCGCCGATTACACGCTGACCCCGCTGCCGCTGATGCTGCGCATGGCGCTGCGCGCGCCGGGGCTGGATCAGCCGCCCGCTGCGCGCCGGGTGATCGTGCCCGCAGGTGACCCGCCCCCCCGCATGACCGAGGCGCGCGCCCGCGTCATGCAGGTGATCGCCGATCACGCGGGCGCACCGATGGCGCCGGGCGAACTGGCGCATCTGGCCGGGGTCGGCAGCGGAGTCATTCGCGGGCTGGTCGCGGCGGGCACGCTGGCCGACATCGCCGCGCCGCGCGATCTGCCCTTTCCGCCGCTGGACCCGTCGCTGCCCGGCAAGCCGCTGGCCCCCGATCAGGCGACGGCGGCAGATGCGCTGCGCGCGGGTATCCGTGGCGGCAGGTATGGCACCACCCTGCTGCGCGGCGTCACCGGATCGGGCAAGACCGAGGTCTATCTGGAAGCCGTGGCCGAAACCCTGCGCACGGGCCGTCAGGCGCTGGTCCTGCTGCCCGAAATCGCCCTGTCGGCCGAGTTCCTGAACCGGGTCGAGGCGCGTTTCGGCGCGCGCCCCGGCGAATGGCATTCCGGCATCACCACGTCGGAACGGCGGCGGCTGTGGCATATGGCGGCCAGCGGGCAGGTGCAGATGGTGGTGGGGGCGCGCTCGTCCCTGTTCCTGCCGTTCCGCGACCTTGGCCTGATCGTCGTCGATGAGGAACATGATTCCAGCTATAAACAGGAAGATACCGTCTATTACAGCGCCCGCGACATGGCGGTGCTGCGGGCCAGCCTGTCGGGCGCGCAGGTGGTGCTGGCATCGGCCACACCGTCGCTGGAAAGCTGGGTCAACGCGGCGCAGGGCAAATATGCGCGGCTGGACCTGACCACCCGCTATGGTGATGCCGACCTTCCGGATATGGCCGCCATCGACCTGCGCGCGCAGGATATGCCGGGCGGGCGCTGGATCTCGCCCGCGCTGGCGGCGGCGGTGACGCAGCGGCTGGCGCGGGGGGAACAGTCGCTGCTGTTCCTGAACCGGCGCGGCTATGCGCCCGTCACCGTCTGCCGTGCCTGCGGCCAGCAGGTCGGCTGCGATCACTGCGATGCGCGGATGGTGGAACATCGCTTTCAGAACCGCCTCGTCTGCCACCAATGCGGCGAAACCCGCCCGATTCCCACCGCCTGCCCCTCTTGCGGGGTCGAGGGGCGGATGGCCGCCCTCGGCCCCGGAGTCGAGCGTCTGGCCGAAGAGGTCGCTGCCACCTTCCCCGAAGCCCGTGCCACGGTGCTGTCCTCGGACCTGTTCCACTCGGCCCGCGCGCTGAAAGAAACGATTGCCCAGATCGGCAATGGCGGCACCGACATCATTATCGGCACCCAGATCGTGGCCAAGGGGCACAACTTCCCCGACCTGACGCTGGTCGGGGTGATCGACGCCGACCTTGGCCTGCAAGGGGCCGACCTGCGCGCGGCGGAACGCTCGTTCCAACTGATGCGGCAGGTGGCGGGCCGGGCGGGGCGGCAATCGGGCGACCGGCCCGGCGTCGCCCTGCTGCAAACGCATCAGCCCGACCACCCGGTGATCCGTGCCATCCTGTCTGGCCGCGACGAAGATTTCTGGAACGCCGAGGCCGCAGGCCGCCAAGCCGCCGGAATGCCGCCGTTCGGGCGGCTGGCAGGCATCATCCTGTCACACCCCGACCTGGAAACCGTCGCCGCCTTTGCGCAAAAGCTGGCGGGCGCCGCCACCCCGATCCACGCCGCAGGCGCGGAACTGTGGGGCCCGGCCCCCGCCCCCATCGCCCGTATCCGAGGCCGCCACCGGATGCGGATGCTGATCCGCGCCCCACGTCAGGCCCCGCTGCAATCCGCCATCGCAACATGGCTGGCCCCGCACAAACCCCCAACAAACCTGCGCCTGTCCGTGGACATCGACCCACAAAGCTTCCTCTGACCCCCGCCCCCCCTCATCTTTGGTCCGAAAATATCCTGGGGGTCCGGGGGTGAAACCCCCGGCCTTTGGGCGCAACTTAATTCCGCAGCACGATGCAGGTGCCACCTGCCGCCCGCAGCCGGTTGCAAAAGGCCCCGGCCTCACCGCGCGACTGAAAGCCGACCTGCGCGGTGAACACCGGGCGCGTGCCGTTGCGCAGCGGGCGGCGGACAAAGCCGACCTGCTGCCCGCCAAGGATCGGGCGCAGCGTCCGGTTCAGCCGCTGCACCTGCTGCTGTGCGCCGGATTGCGTGGGATGCGAGGCGACCAGAACGCCCCACGGAAACACCCTCTGCGGCACGGTAAATTCGCGCAGGCTGCGGTTGCCGGCCAGCTTGACGCAGGCATCGTGAAAGGGCAGCGCGTCATCCAGCGCCAGCTTCAGCGCGTCGCCGCCGGGCGGATTGTCGCGCCAGGCCCAGGCGTTATGGCCGGTGATCGACTGAACGTAATCCTGCGTCTCATAGGGCAGCACGGTCATTTCATTGATGAACCGCTGCGCCCGGTTTTCTCCGCCGTTATAGGCCACGGCGGCCAGCCCGACATTGCCGAACATGTCGGTCAGATAGCGCAGATACCACGCCGATTTTGCAATAGCCTGCGCCGGGTTGAAGGGATCGTCCAGACGATACAGCCGCGCGGTGCCGGGCATGAACTGCGCGATCCCCTGCGCGCCCGCCGGGCTGACGGCGGACGGCTCGAACCGGCTTTCCTTCCACAGCAGGCGGGCCAGAAAGTTCGGGTCCAGCTGATGATCGGCGGCGTTCCGCTCGATCATGGTGCAGACGTCCAGAACGTAATGCTCCAGCCGGATGCAGTCGCGGCCATCGTCGGTGCAGCGGACCTTGTCGTGCAGGATGGGGGGCGGGCGGCCGTGGATCGCATCCACCGCCGGGCGGGCCTGCGCGGGGGCGGCCAGCATCACGCAGGCGAAGATCAGCGAAAGACAGCGGCGCAGCACGACAACCCCCAAGGATATGCGCCGTCCATAGCACCCGCGCCCGGCCTTGGAAACCGCATCACGGCGGCAAGGCGCGGGGCAGGTCAGGCGTCTTTGGCCTTTTTGCCCTTGGCTGCCTGCCTTTCCGCCTTGCGGGCGGCCTGACGTTCGGCCTTGCGCGCAGCCTTTTCGGCCTCTTTTGCGGCTTTGCGTTCTGCCTTGCGCGCGGCTTTTTCTGCCTCTTTCGCGGCCTGTTTGTCGGCCTTGCGCTGCGCCCTCAGCGCGGCCTTGTCGGGCTTTGGCCCCTTGGTGGGCTTGGCGGTGCCGGGGGCCTGCGCCGGGGCAACGGCTGCTGCTGGGGCGGCGGGTGCCGGTGTCGCCACCGCAGCGGCAGAGGCTACCGGCGGCTTGGCCTTGGGGATGCGGCGCGGGCCGGTGCGTTTGTCCACGGGCTGGCCATCCTTGCGCGGCTGGCCGCCGCGCTTGGTGGCGTTGCGCCCCTTGGCCGGCGCGGGCTTGCCGGTGGGGTGGGCTGCCGGTCCTGCTGCCCCCGGCCTGACAGGCGCGGTTGTCTTGGCCGCGGCGCGGGCCGGTTTGCTGCCATCGGGTTTCAGACCGCGCGCGCGGCGTTCGTCATTGCAGCGGCGCAGCGCGGCGTTCAGCAGGTCATAGCGGTTGCGGTTTCCGGGGCCGCCCGGCTGGCCCGCATCCTTGCGCGCGGTATCGAGTTCGGCGATCAGTTCCATCAGCGCCGCATCGGCCATCTGCGTCAGGTCCGAACCACGGCTGCGGGCGGTCAGCGCCCGGTCGCTTTCCGACAAAAGCTTTTGTTCTGCCTTGGAATAGTTTGGCATGATTTGCCCCGCTGCACATCTGCAATCTGGCGCGAATGTGCGTCAGCCGCCCCGTGATTGCAACGTCAAAGCCCCGGCCAGAGGGCCGGGGCTTTGGATTTCGTTGCGGCAAAAGCGCGCTTAGAACCGCGAGGGCACGGCGCTTTCGACCGGCGAGCCGGCGTAGGGGTTGATCGTGGTGCTGGCACTGGCCTGCACGGGCGCGGTTGCCGGGGCGGCCTGAACCGGGGCCTGCGGGGCCGGAACCATATAGCCCTGCGGGGTCTCGATCATCGGGCCTTCCAGACGCAGGCTTTCGGCCTGGCTGCGCACCTTGACCGGGGCACCCAGCGGCAGTTCGTCATACAGGTCCATGATGTCCTGCTGGAACAGGCGGATGCAGCCCGCCGAGGTGGCCTTGCCGATCGAGGACGGGTCCATGGTGCCGTGGATGCGATACATCGTGTCGGTGCCGCCCTGATACAGATACAGCGCGCGCGCGCCCAGCGGGTTTTGCAGGCCGCCCGGCAGGCCGTGGCGGACGTCGTAATACAGTTCCGGTTCGGTGCGGACCATGTTGGCGGTCGGCGTCCAGCTGGGCCATGCGGCCTTGCGGCGGATCGTCGCCTCGCCCGCGAAGCCGCGACCGGCACGGCCCACGGCCACGCCAAAGCGCATCGCCTGACCGTTGCCCAGAACGTGATACAGCACACGGGCATAGGGATCGACGACGATGGTATCCTTGGGTTCGGGGCCGTTATAGGCCACCTGCTGACGGCGGTTGCGTTCGTTCAGATAGCCCTGACGCACGGCCGAGATTTCGATCGGTTCCCCTTGCGGGCCGACATCGGTGCGGGCCTGATACATCCACAGTTCGGACGCGGGCGCGGCAGCAGGTTCGGCCGAGCCGGTCGAGGGGTTGCGGCTGTCGGGTGAGCCGCAGGCAGCCAGACCCAGGGTCATGGCAAGGCAGAGGGGCGCGAGGCGCATCTTGTGTCTTCCTTGTATCGGCGGCGGACGGCGGCAGAACCGCCCGCGGCAATCATAGGTCAGCGAAATATCGCGAAAACCGCATCAGCACCAGCCGCGCGGTGTTCAAGCCGGTGCCCATCAGCATAATGCGGGGTCTGATCGTCAACCCCTCGATTTCGTGAGGTGGTTAATTCGTTTCCGGCCTGTGGCGCGGCTGCATGTTTGTTTCATGTTTGTTTATTGGCGGAACTTTGCCGCCGGACGGCTCGTTAGCCCTGTATCTGGGGCCGCGCATCGGCGGCTTTTCAAAGGGGTAAGCACTATGACCACTCTTATCGTTGCGCTGATTATCGGTGCTATTGCAGGCTGGCTGGCCGGTCAGATCGTCAAGGGCCACGGGCAGGGCGTGCTGATGAATATCGTCGTCGGCATCATCGGCGCGGTGATCGCCGGGTTCCTGTTTCCGGCCATCGGCATCGGCAGCGTCGCATTGGGCGGGGTTCTGGGCGCGATCATCTTTTCGACCATCGGCGCCGTCATCCTGCTGTTGATCGTGCGGCTGGTAAACCGCGCCTGATCGCAGTCCGTGACCTGTATTTAGTGTTTCGTTTCAGATTTACGCCCCGCCCCCTGCAACCGGGGGCGGGGCCTTTCATCAGCCCACGACGTTGAAATCGGGACCATAGGGATAGCCGGTGATGTTTTCGTTGCCATCCTCGGTGATGACCAGAATGTCATGTTCCCGGTATCCGCCCGCGCCGGGCTGGCCGTTGGCGATGGTCAGCATCGGCTCCATGCTGATGACCATGCCGGGGCGCAGAACGGTGTCGATGTCCTCGCGCAGCTCCAGCCCGGCTTCGCGGCCATAGTAATGCGACAGCACCCCGAAGGAATGGCCATAGCCAAAGGTGCGGTATTGCAACAGGTCGCGTTCGGCAAAGAAGGCGTTGATTTTGGCCGTCACCTCGGCGCAGGAAACACCGGGTTTCAGCAGGCTGATGCCGTATTCATGCGCGGCGACATTGGCCTGCCAGATCGCCAGCGAGGCGTCATCGACGGTTTCGACGAACATCGTGCGTTCCAGCGCAGTGTAATAGCCCGAGATCATCGGAAAGGTGTTCAGCGACAGAATGTCGCCGCGTTCCAGCCTGCGCGAGGTGACGGGGTTATGCGCGCCATCGGTGTTGATGCCCGACTGGAACCAGACCCATGTGTCACGGTATTCCGCATCGGGAAAGCGGCGGCTGATTTCCAGCTCCATCGCGTCGCGCCCGGCGATGGCCACGTCGATTTCGCGCGCGCCCGCCCGCACCGCATCGCGGATCGCATAGCCGCCCACATCCGCCACCCCGGCCCCGGCGCGGATCAGTGCGATTTCCGCCGGAGATTTCAGCATCCGCTGGCGCATGGTGGCGGGGGCGATGTCGGTCAGTTGCGCCGGGTTCAGCGCCGCCTGCATCTGGGCGTGGCGTTCGATGGTCAGGTGATCGGCCTCGAACCCGATATGCTTGCCGGTGCCGGTGATCCCGGCCACCGTAAGCCAGAAGTTATCGCGCCCCCAGTCGGTAAAGGTGATGTTGTCACCATGGCAGCGCCGCCACGGCTGGCCCGCGTCGATGCCGGCGCTGATGGTCACGCTGGTGTCAGGTGTCACCACCAGCCCATAGGGGCGGCCAAAGCTGCAATAGAGAAAGCCGGAATAATAGGCGATGTTCTGCATCGAGGTCAGCACGACCGCCTGCACCCCGGCCTGATCCATCGCGGCGCGCAGCCCGGCCAGCCGCGTGTCGTATTCGTCTGCCGTAAAGGGCAGAGGTGCCTTGTGGCCATTGTGGAAACGATAGTTCTGCGGACGCTCCATCGCGGTCCCCCTGACATTCGGGGCCGCAAGGAAGCCCCGCAAGACTTCCCGGCGTGCAGGACGGATCGGCCAAGGATGCGGCGACGCCATCGCCGCGACCGTCCAGACAGGATAGCGCGATGCCTGCGCCGGTCAAGATGCAACTCATGCTGCGGCGCAGCGGATTTGAGTCGCATCAAATATCAGCTATTAACAACCATCAGTTGATGTGACATATTGCACAAATACCTGAGGTTTTCCTGTAACAAAATAAAAATGACGCAATAACAGTGGTTTGCTAAAATCAGCCTATGATGGTTAACTTTCGCTTTCTGACGTTTGGTTAATCCGTTAAATTAGCTGCGCGAACGTCTTGTGTGCTATTTGAAGGAGTCTTCAATGTTCGACAATCTGAAAGCTGCGGCCCTGGGTGCCGTCGCTGCCGTTACGCTGGCAGTGGCCGCGCCGCAGGCATATGCAGCAACCTACGACATGGTTGACGGTGGTTCCTACACCGTCACCGGATCCGACACCTATGCGGGTGTCATGGACCTGACGCTGGCTGGCTCGCTGGGCACGCTGACCGGCCCGGACAGCATCCGTGCCGATTTCACCGTGCTGACCTCGGGCAGCGCGCTGGCCGAGCTGGCGCTGACCAACTATGCCGCCAGCCTGTTCACCGGCCTGACGGCATCCTGGGTTGACAGCGCGACCAACGCCCTGCTGTCCAGCACGGCGCTGACCGCTGGCAACAACGTTCTGTCCTCGACCTTCGGTCCCGGCTCGCTGGCCCAGACCCTGGTTCTGAGCTGGAGCTCGCTGAGCGTTCCGACCACGGTCGCCCAGTCGGCGCTGAACCCGAACGTCACCTTCGACGTTGCCCCGGTTCCGCTGCCGGCCACCGGCCTGCTGCTGGTCGGCGCTGTCGGTGCCACCGCGATGCTGCGCCGCCGTAAAGGCGCGCAGGCTGCCTGATTTAAGGCCGCACTGAAAAGAAGCCCCGCAGAGCAATCTGCGGGGCTTTTTTTTGCCTGACGTGCATATATGTATGCGCTATTCGTCAGGTGAAAATTAAAGCTGCTCAAGATCAATAGCTTGCACAAATTAACCAATTCTTACACTGTCCACTTCCCAAATACATAACAGTTTATTAAAGTGCTGCATACGGACGCGCAATGTTCGCTTAAGGGGGTCCCCATGTTCGAAAAACTGAAATTCTCTGCTTTTGCTGCTGCTACTGCAGTGACTCTGGCTGTTGCTGCGCCTGCTGCTCAGGCTGCAACCCAGACCATCGTTGACGGCGGTTCCTACACCGTCACGCAATCGGGTGTCTTTTCCGGCACCATGGATCTGTGGCTGGCTGGTGCGCCCGGCACTCTGACTGGTCCCGGCCAGATCAGCGCCGATTTCACCATTCTGACCTCGGGCAGTGGTGTTGGCGAACTGGCCCTGACCAATTATGGTGCCAGCCTGTTCACCGGCCTGACGGTTTCGTGGCTGGATACCGCCACCAATGCCGTGCTGGCCACCGCTGGCCTTGGCGCCGGGAACAACACGCTGGCCACGAGCTTTGGCGGCGGCAACCCGCTGACGCAAACCCTGCTGCTGCAATGGGATTCGCTGCTGGTGCCGACCACGGCTGCACAGTCGCAGATGAACCCGGATGTCACCTTCGAAGTGGCTCCGATCCCGCTGCCGGCCACCGGCCTGCTGCTGCTGGGCGCTGTTGGCGCCACCGCGATGCTGCGTCGTCGCAAGGGCGAAAAAGCCGCCTGATTGGCGCGATAGCCGGACGAGAGGCCCCGCAGAGAAATCTGCGGGGTTTTTGTTTTGCAAACTCGTGCCCCAAGGGGCGTATTTGGGCAAACAGGAAGCCATTTGTCGCCCGAGGCCCCGCAGGTCATGCTGCGGGGTTTGTTTGTTTTGGGGATGGGTCAGGCGTGTGCCGGTTGCCGTGCCGGTGCGGCAGTCAGGCGGTTGCCGCGTTGATAGCGCGCATAGCCCAGATCGTCGGCGCGAATGTCGGTTGCCCGGCCCGAGATCAGGTCGGCCAGCAGGCGGCCCGACCCGGCGGCCATGGTCCAGCCCAAGGTGCCGTGGCCGGTGTTCAGGAACAGGTTGCCGATCGGCGTGGCACCCACGATCGGCGTCCCGTCTGGGGTCATCGGGCGCAGTCCTGTCCAGAAGGCGGCGGTGTTCAGGTCGCCCGCCCCGCCGAACATCTCGCCCACTGACAGCGCCAGCGTTTCGCGGCGGCGCGGGTTCAGGCTGAGGTCGAAGCCGGCGATTTCGGCCAGCCCGCCTACGCGGATGCGGTCGCCAAGGCGGGTGATCGCGACCTTGTAGGTTTCGTCCATTACGGTCGAAACCGGCGCGCGCGTCTGGTCGTGGATGTCGATGGTCAGCGAATAGCCTTTCAGCGGATAGACCGGCAGTTTGATCCCGAAGCGCCGCACCATCAGCGGGGAATAGCTGCCAAGCGCCAGCACATAGCGGTCGGCGGTGATCCGGCCCTCGCCTGTGCGCACGGCGGTGATGCGGTCGCCTGTCGCTTCGAGTGCCTGAATATCGACGCCCCAGCGAAAGGTTACGCCTGCCGCCGTGGCCATTTCGGCCAGGCGGTTGGTGAATTTGAAGCAATCGCCGGTCTCGTCCCCCGGCAGGCGCAGCCCGCCCGCGATCAGGTTCGCCGCATCCGCCAGCCCCGGTTCGGCGGCGATGCAACCGGCGCGGTCCAGCATCTGAAACGGGACGCCATCGGCGCGCAGAACCTCGATGTCTTTGGCGGCGGCATCGACCTGTTTCTGGCTGCGGAACAGTTGCAAGGTGCCTTGCGTCCGTTCATCATAGGAAATGCCGGTTTCGGCGCGCAATTCGCCCAGACAGTCGCGGCTGTATTCGGCCAGTCGAACCATGCGGCTTTTGTTGATCTGATAGGCAGATGTGGTGCAGTTGGCCAGCATCTGCATCATCCAGCCGATCCGCTGCCGGTCCAGTTTGGGTTGCACGACCAGCGGCGCATGGCGCTGGAACATCCATTTCAGCGCCTTCATCGGCACACCCGGCGCGGCCCAGGGCGAGGAATAGCCCGGCGACACCTCGCCCGCGTTGGCAAAGCTGGTTTCCAGTGCCGGGCCGGTCTGGCGGTCGATCACGGTGACATCGTGACCAGCGCGGGCCAGATACCAGGCCGAGGTCACGCCGATGACGCCGGCACCCAGAATGACGATCTTCATGGCTTGCACCTTTCCCTGTTGTTCCCGAAAGGATAGCCGAACGTGCTGAAATGAAATTCCAAAGACAGAGTGTCGCAGGCAGGTTTATCGAAGGATATTCGGTCTTGCGGCCACCTTGCCGGAATATTCTGCGAATGATTGCCTTTATGCGAAACATATCCCGGTTATTGCGGCGCAGCGAAGGCGAATCTTCGGTGGCTCAAGGGCGTTGCAGCCCGCCGCGCTGCGGCCTAACGTCGCGCCATGACTGAACGTGCCTCTGCTCTTGCGCCGCTGCGCTATCCGGCCTTTCGCAACCTGTGGGGGGCGACGCTGGTCTCTAACTTCGGCGGTATGGTGCAGGCGGTGGGGGCGGCATGGCTGATGACGCAACTGACCGACAGCGCCACGCTGATCGCGCTGGTGCAGGCGTCGAACACCTTGCCGATCATGGCGCTGGCGCTGGTGTCGGGCGCGCTGGCCGACATCTTTGACCGCAGGCGGCTGCTGTTGCTGGCGCAGGGGTTCATGGCGCTGGTGTCGATCCTGCTGGCGGTGGTGGCATGGCATGGCGGGGTTACGCCGTGGATGCTGTTGGGCTTTACCTTTCTGATCGGGGCGGGGCAGGCGGTCTATAACCCGCCGTGGCAGGCGTCGCAGGGCGATCTGGTGCCCCGGCGCGATCTGCCTGCGGCGGTGTCGCTGAACTCGGTCGGGTTCAATCTGATGCGCAGCGTCGGTCCGGCGGCGGGCGGGTTCATCACCGCGGCCTTTGGTGCGCCGGTGGCCTTTGTCATCAACGCGCTCAGCTATCTGCCGCTGATCGGGGCGCTGATCCGCTGGCGTCCGCAAGCCGTGCCGCGCACCATGACGCCGGAACCGTTCTTTGCCGCCGTTGGCGCCGGGCTGCGCTATGTCGCGCTGTCGCCGAACCTGATGCGGGTCATCGCGCGCGGGGCGCTGTTCGGTTTTGCGGCCATCGCAGTGCTGGCGCTGCTGCCGCTGGTCGCCGCCCGCCACCCCGAGGGCGGCTCGCTGGTGCTGGGCGCGCTGCTGGGCTGTTACGGGATCGGAGCCATCGGCGGCGCGCTGCTGAACCCGCGCATCCGGGCGCGGTTCAACAATGAAAACGTGATCCGCACCGCCTTTGCCGGATTCGCGCTGGCGGTGGCGACGCTGGGGCTGAGCGATTCGATCTGGGTGCAGGCCGCCGCGATGCTGCCCGCCGGGGCCTCATGGGTGCTGGCGCTGTCGCTGTTCAACGTCACCGTGCAACTGTCCACACCGCGCTGGGTCGTGGCCCGCGCGCTGGCCATGTATCAGACGGCGGTGTTCGGGGGCATGGCCGCCGGGGCGTGGGTCTGGGGCATGACGGCGGGCGTTTACGGGATCGAAACCGCATTCCTGTCGGCGGCGGGGCTGCTGGCACTGGGGGCGCTGATCGGGTTCTGGTTCACCGCGCCCGAATTCGGCGCCGTCGATCTGGACCCGGCGAACCGCTTTCAGGAACCGCAGCTCAGCCTTGATCTGCGGGGCAGGTCGGGGCCGATCATGGTGATGGTCGATTACCAGATCGACCAGCCCGACGTGCCCGAGTTCCTGCGCCTGATGCGTCTGCGCCGCGCCATCCGCCGCCGCGACGGGGCGCGCAACTGGGCCTTGCTGCGCGATCTGGAAAACCCGGCCATGTGGTCGGAAAGCTATCACATCGCCACATGGGACGAATACGTCCGCCACAACCTGCGACGCACCAAAACCGACGCCGAAGTGACCGAGTCCCTGCGCGCCCTGCACCGTGGCGACGGCGACCCACATGTCCACCGCATGATCGAACGCCACAACGTCACCCCCGCCGACGACATCCCCCTGCGCGGCAAGATGGAAATCCCGCACTGACAGCGGGCTTCCTGTTTGTCCAAATACGCATCTTGGGGCAGGGCGGCGCCTATCCGTGCCAGGCCGCAACGGTTTTCAGCACCGAAAAACCATACAGTGCCTCGAACCCTTTTTCGCGCCCGTGCCCCGACAGGCCGCTGCCGCCAAAGGGCAGCTCGACCCCGCCGCCTGCGCCATAGTTGTTCAGAAACACCTGACCAGAGCGCACCGCCCGCGCCAGCCGCATGGCCCGGCTGCCGTTTTCCGTCCAGACCCCGACAACAAGGCCATATGCGGTGCCATTGGCGATCTGTACGGCCTCGGCCTCGTCGGCAAAGGGGATGACAACCTGCACCGGACCAAAGATTTCCTCTTGCGCCAGCGGGTGATCGGGCGCGGCGCCGGTCAGCAGGGTGGGCGGCACATAGAACCCGCCCTCGGGCGCGCCTTCGACCATGCGACCTTGCGCCGCCACGGTCAGATCGCCGCCCCGGTCCAGATAGCCGGCCACCACCTGACGCTGGCGGGCGGAAATCAGCGGGCCGACCTCGTAATCATCGACGGCAGGCCCGACCCGCAGCGCGCCATAGGCCTTGGCCATGCGCGCCACGACCTGATCGTAAACCCCGCGCTGCACCAGAATCCGGCTGGCGGCGGAACAGGTCTGCCCGGCGTTCTGCACCCCCGCATTGACCAGAAACGGCAAGGCCCGGTCCAGATCAGCGTCATCGAACACGATCTGCGGCGACTTGCCGCCCAGTTCCAGCGTGACCGGCACGATATGGCGCGCCGCCGTTTCCTGGATCAGCCGCCCCACCCCGACCGAGCCGGTAAAGGACAGATGCCGCACGCCCGGATGCGCCGACAGCGCCGCCCCGGCGTCGGCACCCAGGCCCGGCACGATGTTCAGCGCCCCGGCGGGCAGGCCCGCCTCAACCGCGATGCGGCCAAAGGCCAGTGCCGTCAGCGAGGCGTCCTCGGCCGGTTTCAGCACCGCCGCATTGCCCATGGCCAGTGCCGCGCCGACGGACCGCCCGATGATCTGCATCGGATAGTTCCAAGGGATGATATGGCCCGTCACCCCATGCGGCTCACGCAGGGTATAGACGGTATAGCCGTTCTGATAGGGGATGGTCTCGCCCATCAGCTTGTCGGCCGCGCCGCCGTAAAACTCGCAATAGCGCGCCAGGGCAAGGGCGTCGGCCCGCGCCTGCCGCAAGGGCTTGCCCACGTCCAGAGCTTCCATCTGGGCCAGCTCCTCGGCCCGCTGCGCGACCAGTATCCCGATGCGGGTCAGCACGCGCCCGCGTTCCGCCGCCGTCATCGCGCCCCATTCGCCGGCCAACGCAGCCTCTGCCGCAGCCACCGCCGCATCAACCTCGGGCGCGCCGCAGCGGGCGATCCGCCCCATCGTTTCGCCCGTCGAGGGGTTCACCACCGGCAGATGCGCCCCCGCGTCCAGCCAGTGCCCGCCGATCAGATATTGCGCCGTGTCAAACCATGCCTTGTCCATCGTCCGCTTCCTGTTTGCCCAAATACGCATTCGGCCGTGCCATCACGCGCCACCGTCCATCGTTTACACCCGCCAATCGGCAGGGATCTGCGGCACCGCTGCCATCAAAGCCTGCGTGACCGGATGCTGCGGCGCGTCCATCACCGCTGCGGTGTCGCCTGTTTCGACGATGCGCCCGGCGTCCATCACCAGCACCCTGTCGGTGATGCCGCGCACCACCGACAGGTCATGGCTGATGAACAGATAAGACAGCCCGTGGCTGGCGCGCAGATCCGCCAGCAGATCCAGCACCTTGGCCCGCACCTGCACATCCAGCGCCGAAACTGCCTCGTCCAGCACGATCAGCTTTGGATGAATAATCAAGGCACGGGCAATCGCGATCCGCTGCCGCTGGCCGCCCGAAAATTCGTGGATGTATTTGCGCCCGTCGCGGGCCGACAGCCCGACCGCCTCCAGCGCGGCACCCACGCGCCGCCGCCAGTCGTCGGGGCGGCCCACCAGATGAAACGGCTCGGCCACCAGCCGCTCGACCCGCCAGCGAGGGTTAAAGCTGCCGAACGGGTCCTGAAACACCACCTGCACCCGCGCGCGCACCGCTGCGGGCATGGCGCGCCCGGCCCGCACCTCGTCCCCGCCCAGCCAGATGCGCCCTGCGGCCAGCGGGTCCAGCCCCAGTATCAGCCGCGTCAGCGTCGATTTTCCGCAGCCTGATCCGCCGACCAGCCCGACGCTTTCGCCCGCCGCGATACTCACGCTGACGCCATCCACCGCCCGCAGCCCGCCATAGTCGCGCACGGCATCCTGCACCCGCAGCACCGGCGCGGCATCGCGGGCCACCGCCACCCGGTGCGGCACATGGCTGGATGCCGCGAACAGCGCGCGCGTATAGGGGTGGCTCTGGTTGCGGAACACGGTTTCGGCGGGGCCGGTTTCGACGATGCGGCCCGCCTGCATCACCGCCACCTGATCGGCCATGCCTGCCACCACGGCCAGATCATGCGTGACCAGCAGCAGCGCCATGCCTTCGTCCCGCACCAGCCCGCGCAGCAGGTCGAGGATCTGCGCCTGCGTCGTCACATCCAGCGCGGTGGTCGGCTCGTCCGCGATCAGCAGATCAGGGCGCTCGGCAATGGCCAGTGCAATGGCCACCCGCTGACGCTGCCCGCCCGACAGTTGATGCGGATACAGGCTCAGCGGAAAGCGCGGCGCGGTCAGCCCCACCCGGTCCAGCCGCTCGCGTGCGCGTGCCATGGCTGCCGCGCGGTCCATGCCGTGCAGACGCGCCGCCTCGGCCACCTGATCGCCGATGGTCATCAGCGGATTCAGCGCCGTCATCGGTTCCTGAAAGATCATCCCGATGCGCCGCCCGCGCAGGGCGCACAGCTCGCGTTCGGGCAGGGTCAGCAGATCGCGCCCGTCCAGCCGCACCGCGCCCGAGGCGCGCGCGCCATGCGGCAGCAGCCCCATGATCGCCAGTGCCGTCATCGACTTGCCGCTGCCCGATTCCCCCACCAGCCCGGTGATGGTGCCGGGCGCAAGCCGCAGGTCCACGTCGCGCAGCACTGGCGCATCGCCGATGGTCACGGCCAGATCGGAGACCTCGATCACCGCATCACCCTCAGCCTTGGGTCCAGCCAGTCGCGCAAGCCGTCGCCCAGCAGGTTCAGCCCCAGAACGGTCAGCACGATGCACAGGCCGGGGATGACCGCGACATGCGGGGCCAGCGTGACCATGGTCTGCGCCTCGGCCAGCATCCGGCCCCAGCTTGGGGTGGGCGGCTGCGCGCCGAGGCCGACATAGGACAGGCCGGCCTCGGCCAGGATGCCAAGGCTGAACTGGATGGTGCCCTGCACGATCAGCAGGTTGGCGATATTGGGCAGGATATGTTCCACGCTGATCCGGGTCGCGCCCTTGCCCGCCACCTGCGCGGCGCGGATGTAATCCAGCACCCAGATCGGCAAGGCACCGCCGCGCGTCACCCGCGCAAAGACGGGGATGTTAAAGATGCCGATGGCGATGATCGCATTCACCGCGCCTGGCCCCAGAACGGCGGTCAGCAGGATGGCGATGACCAGCGCGGGAAAGGCGAAGATCAGGTCATTGCCCCGCATCACCACCTCGTCCAGCCAGCCGCCCCGGTTGGCCGCCGCGATCAGCCCCAGCGGCACGCCCGCGCCCATGCCGATGCCCACCGCAACCAGCGCTACCGCGATCGAGGTGCGCGCCCCCACCATCACCATCGACAGGATGTCGCGCCCCAGATGATCGGTGCCAAAGACATGCGCGGCGGATGGCGGGGCCAGCCGTCCGGCGATGTTCAGCGCCGCGACATCGCCCGGCGTCCAGACCAGCGACACCGCCGCCGCGATCAGCGCCAGCCCGGCCAGCAGGCCGCCAAGGATCAGCCCCCATCTCATCGCGCGCGCAGCCTTGGGTCCACGGCGGCATAGGCCAGATCGACGAGGAAGGTCACAAGGATCACCGCCGCCACCATGACCAGCACCGCCGATTGCACCACGATCAGATCGCGCTGGGTGATCGCCTGAAAGATCAGCCGCCCAAGGCCGGGCAGGTAGAACACGTTCTCAATGATGATCGCCCCGGCCAGCAGAAAGGAAAACTGCATCCCCATGATCGTCAGCACCGGGATCAGCGCATTGCGCAGCCCGTGGCGGCGCAGGGTCTGGCCGCGCGTCAGCCCCTTGGCCCGCGCCGTGCGGATGTAATCCTGCCCCAGCGTCTCGATCAGGGCCGACCGCAGCACGCGCGCCAGAATCGCCGCCTGTGGCAGCGCCAGTGCCACGGCGGGCAGGATCAGCGATTTCAGCGCAGCGGCGGGATTGCCCCAGCCCGGAAAGCCACCGGCGGGCAGCAGCCGCAGGTTCACCGCGAACAGCAGCACCAGCAGCATGGCGAACCAGAAATTCGGCAGCGCGATGCCCACCTGCGTTGCGCCGATCACCGCCGCATCCCCGGCCCGGCCCCGGCGGCTGGCGGCATACATGCCGGCGGGAAAGGCGATCGCCACCGCCAGCAGCAGCGCCATCAGCGCCAGCGGCAGCGACACCTGCAACCGCTCGGCGATCAGCCCGGCGACGGGGGTTTTATAGGTGAAACTTTGCCCCAGATCACCGCTCAGCACGCCGCCCAGCCAGGCGGCATAGCGCACCGGCCAGGGCTGATCCAGGCCCATCTGCGCCCGCAGCGCGGCCAGCGTTTCGGGCTGCGCGCCGGTGCCCAGCATAAAGCTGGCCGGATCGCCGGGAACCAGCGCCACCACCGAAAAAATCAGCGCCGAGGCCACCAGCAGGCTGATGCCAAGGGAAATCAGGCGGCGGATCAGGTATCGCAACATGGCCGCGACGCTAGCGCGCGACGCCGCGACGGTAAAGCGCGGCGTGATGTTTCGCGGCGGGGCGGGGTGAATTGACCTGCGCCGCGGCGCGCGCTTGAATGCGGCATGTCTATGCGCAGCCCTGCCGCCAGCCCCGCCGCCGCCTCTGGCCTGACGGGCACCCGTATCCGCGAACGGCGGCTGTCGCTGTCGCGGCGGCAGGCGGATGTGGCGCGGGCGGCGGGGATTTCGGCGGCCTATCTGAACCTGATCGAACACAACCGCCGCCCCGTCAGCGCCGATCTGATCGCGCGGCTGGCGCAGGCGCTGGATGTCCCGCCCGAGGAGCTGGCCTCGGGCCGCGAAGAAGCCCGCATCGCCGCCCTGCGCGAAGCCGCTGCCCGCCAGCCCGGCACCCCGGCCGAGGTCGATCAGGCTGCCGAATTTCTGGCGCGCTTCCCCGGCTGGGCGGCTGTGCTGACCGGGCTGTCGCAGCGCGCCGACCTGATCGAGCGGCGGCTGATCCACATGTCCGACCGCATGTCGCACGACCCTTATCTGCCCGCCGCGCTGCACGAAGTGCTGTCGGCGGTCACATCGCTGCGGGCGTCGGCCTCGATTCTGGCCGAGGGCGGCGATCTGCCCGCCGAATGGGGCGCCCGTTTCCGCGCCAATCTGCAAGAGGACAGCGACCGGCTGTCGGCCACCGTGCAGGCCGTCGCCGCGCATCTGGACACGTTCGAGGCCGAGGGCGCCACCTTTACCCCCACCGAAGAAGTCGAGGCATGGATGGCTGCCGGAATGCCTCTGGTTGCTGACAGTGCCGATCTGGCATCCGATGCGGCGCGCGCCATGGCCCGCGCGCATCTGGCCGATCAGCACCGCGACCGCGAGGCATTGCCGGATGCCGCGCTGCTGGCGGCGCTGGACGATCACGGCGATCTGCCCGCGCTGGCGGTGGCGCTGGATTGCGCGCCCGATCTGGTGATGCGCCGGCTGCTGGCGCTGCGTCCTGCGGGCTTTGCGCAGGCGGGGCTGCTGGCCTGTGACGGGGCGGGCGTGCTGGTGCAGCGTTGCCCTCCGCCGGGGTTTCCGCTGGCCCGGCTGGGCGACGATTGCGCGGTGCTGCCGATCTATCAGGCGCTGGCGCAGCCGCATGTCATCATCCGCGCCATCGTTGACGCGCCCGAGGGGCAGCGGTTCGACACCTATTCCTATGCCCGGCGCAGTCAGCCGCGCGGGCTGGACGGCCCGGTTCTGACCCGTGCGCAGATGCTGATTCTGCCCACGCCCGCGTCCGCCGTGGCGTCGTCCGGCCCTGTCACCGGCATCGGCCCGACCTGCCGCATCTGCCCGCGCGGCACATGCCCCGCCCGTCGCGAGCCGTCGATTCTGGCCCCGATCTGACCGCAGGGCGCAACCCGCGCTTTGACAGGCCGCATCGCCGCGCGCATAGTAAAACACGGAGGAAGCAGGAGGATAGCAGCGTGCCGCAGGCCATCGATATCCTGCTGGTCGAGGATGACACCAATATCGCCGTCGCCCTGACCTTTATCCTGTCGCGCGCGGGCTGGCGGGTGCGGCAGCATCATGACGGCGAGGGCGCGAACGATCTGCTGCGCGCAACCCGGCCGCGGCTGGTCATTCTGGACCTGATGCTGCCCGGCCTGTCGGGGGCCGAGGTGCTGGCCCGTCTGCGCGCCGATGCCGACGCGGATCTGGCCTCGACGCGGGTGCTGATGCTGACGGCGCGTGGCCAGCCGGAAAACAGCGCGCCGGGGGCCGATGCCTATCTGGCCAAGCCCTTTGCCAATGACGAATTGCGCGATCTGGTCGGCCGCCTGCTGGGCGAACAGGGGGCAGGGGGGCGCGATGCCTGAGGGGCCGCTGTTTCTGGAAAACACCGCCTATCGCCGCCGCCGCCTGCGCGACGCCGCCCGCGTCTTGCCGGTGCTGGCCTTTCTGGCGGTGATCCTGCCGGTCTGGCTGATCCCGGGCAGCGCCAGTTTCGCGGGCGGCACCATCTGGTTCTTTGTGCTGTGGGCCGCGCTGGTTGCGGCCATCGCGCTGCTGCACCGCGCGCTGATCCGCGCCGACCGCGCGGTGCGCGAGGCCGAAGCCGCCCGCCTCGGGAACATGCCCGATGAGGAATAAGCGGCGACAAAGGGGGGCGCGCCATGCCGTTTGAGGCGCTGGTTCTGGCCTGCCTTGCCTATGTCGCGCTGATGTTCAGCGTGGCCTTTGCCGCCGACCGCGCCGCGCAGGGCGGGCGTGTGCGCTGGCTGGATCATCCGCTGGTCTATACGCTGTCGCTGTCGGTCTATTGCAGCGCCTGGACGTTTTACGGCGCCGTCGGCTATGCCAGCCGCTCGGGGCTGGAGTTCGCCACCATCTACCTTGGCCCGACCGTGGTGTTCGCCGGGGCGTGGTGGGGGTTGCGGCGGCTGGTGCGGGTGGCGCGGACACATCATGTCACCTCGATCGCCGACCTGATCTCGGCCCGGTTCGGCAAATCGAACCCGCTGGCGGCGATGGTGACGGCGCTGGCCGTGGTGGCGGCCACGCCCTATGTCGCACTGCAATTGCAGTCTGTCACCCTGTCCTTCGCCGCGTTTACCACCGATCAGACGACGGAACCGGGGCTGACCGCGCTGTGGCTGGCGGTCGGGCTGGCGCTGTTCACCATCCTGTTCGGCACCCGCCATCTGGACGCCGACGAAAGGCATCACGGCGTCGTCACCGCCATCGCGCTGGAAGCGGTGGTCAAGCTGCTGGCGTTTCTGGCGCTGGGCGTGTTCGTGGTTTGGGGGCTGGCCGATGGTCCGGGCGACATCATCGCGCGGCTGGCCGCCGCCCGCGATGATCCCGCCACGGCGCAGGGCTGGCTGCTGCGGCCCGACCGCTGGACGGCGCTGATTATCGTGTCGGGTGCCGCCATCGTGACCTTGCCGCGCATGTTTCAGGTGATGGTGGTCGAGGCCGCCGACGAAAACCGGCTGCGCATGGCCGGCTGGGCGTTCCCCGCCTATCTGCTGGCCATGTCGCTGTTCGTCATGCCGATTGCGCTGGTCGGGCGCGACCTGCTGCCGCCGGGGTCGAACCCCGATCTGTATGTGCTGACCCTGCCCGCGTCGCAGGGCAATGACTGGCTGGCGTTGCTGGTGTTTCTGGGCGGCTTTTCGGCGGCGACCTCGATGGTGGTGGTCTGCGTCATCGCGCTGGCGACGATGATTTCCAACCACTGGCTGGTGCCGCTGTGGCTGGGCCTGCGGCGGCAAGGCGGGACGGGCGCGCAGGATCTGCGCGCCTTCGTGCTGAACGCCCGGCGGATCGCGATCATCGGCATGATGGTGGCGGGCTGGGCCTATCATCAGGCGTCGGGCGGGCTGGCGGCGCTGGCGGCGATGGGGCTGGTGGCCTTCACCGGCATGGCGCAGGTGCTGCCCGCGATGGTCGGCGGCCTGCTGTGGCGCGGCGCCAGCCGGCTGGGGGCCTATGCGGGCATCGGGCTGGGGTCGCTGCTGTGGCTGGCGCTGGTGTTCCTGCCCTCGATCGGCCTGCTGCCGCAACCCGTCTGGCCCGAGGGGGTGGACCCGCTGGCGGGCAGCATCTTTGTGTCGGTGTCGCTGAATACGCTGGTTTTCGTGGCGGTATCGCTGGCGGTGATTCCCGGTCCGGTGGAACGGATGCAGGCGCTGTCCTTTGTTCACGCGGTCGAGCCGACCTCGCGCTATGCCGCCGCCCGCACCGGCGGGGCCGAGCCGCTGCTGGCGCTGGCCCGCGATGTCTGGGGCGCCGACCCCGCGCTGCGCTTTTTCCAGACCGAGGCGGCGGCGCAGGGCAAATCCGGCTTTCTGCCCGATCTGACCGCGCGCTTCCTGACCCGGCTGGAACGGCGTCTGGCCGGGTCGGTGGGCGCGGCCACAGCCCATGCGATGATCGACCGCGTGGCGGGCGGCTCGGCGCTGTCGGTTGCCGATCTGATGCAGGTCGCGGGCGAGGCCCGCCGCGCGCAAGAGGAAACCCGCAGGCTGGAAATCGCCAGTGCCGAACTGGAACGCACGGCAGGCCAGTTGCGCGAGGCCAACGAAAAGCTGACGGCGCTGTCGGTGCAAAAGGACGCCTTTCTGGGCCAGATCAGCCATGAATTGCGCACGCCGATGACCTCGATCCGGGCGTTTTCGGATATTCTGAAAACCGACGATCTGCCCGACGCCGACCGCGTGCGCTTTGCCGGGATCATCCATGCCGAGGCCGCCCGCCTGACCCGGCTGCTGGATGACCTGCTGGACCTGTCCGTGCTAGAGGCGGGCCGCGCCACGCTGACGGTTTCGGTCAGCAACCTGCACGACCTGATCGAACGCGCCGTCGCCGCCGCATCCGCCACCCGCCCCGAGCGCAGCTTTATGATCGACCGGCAGCCTCTGGCGGAACATATGCCGGTTATCACCGACGCTGACCGGCTGTTGCAGGTCATCATCAACGTCATCTCGAACGCGCGGAAATATTGCGACGCCGAACGCCCGGTGCTGACGATCCGCGCCCGCAAGCCGCAGGGGCAGGGGCCAGAGATCGACATTATCGACAACGGATCGGGTATCGAATCCGACCGGCAGGGGCTGATCTTTGAAAAATTCGCGCGGCTGAACGATCCGGCGCGGGCGGGTGGCGCGGGGCTGGGGCTGGCCATCTGCCGCGAGATCATGGAGGCACTGGGCGGCAGCATCGACTATTTGCCGGGGCAGGGCGGGGCGGCGTTCCGCATCAGCCTGCCCGCCCGTCCGCCGGTGCGCCGGCCTGATGAGGATGCGGCGAACGGGGGCGGGTAACCAATTCTAAACCTCTTTCTGAAAGATTGCCCGCAGACGACAGATTCGGGCGGGCCATGACAAACGATTCGACAGCACAGGGCAATGTGGCGCAGGGGGCGATCCTGCGGCGGCTTTTGCGGGGGCGCAACGTTTCGCGCGTGGATGCCGGGCAGGCACCGGGGATGCCGCAAAACCTGCCGCAAACCCCCGCGCGCGGGGCGGCGGTGGCCTTGGGCCGCGCGGCCGAAGAACTGTATAATCTGCCCGCCCGCGCCGTTTCCGTGGTGACGGGGGCGCAGACGCTGGCCGAATTGCCGGAACTGCTGCCCGAACCGGCGCTGCTGGCGGTGGTTGCCGGGCCGGGCGATGTGGTTGGCGTCGTGGCGATGGACCCGGCCTGCTATACCGCCCTGATCGAGGTGCAGGCTCTGGGCCGTCTGACCACGCGCCCGGTCGAAACCCGCCGCCCGACCCGCAGCGATGCGATGATCTGCGCCGATTTCGTGAACCGGCTGCTGGCCGAATTGCAGACCGAAATCGGGGCGCTGGACGGGTATGAGGGCTATCGCGGCTTTGCCTATGCCAGCCACCTCGATGACCCGCGCCCGCTGATGCTGATGCTGGAAGATACCGGCTATCGCACTCTGGGCATGTCGGTGACGTTCGGTGCCGGTGATGCCCGGCGCGAGGGGCGGGTTTTCGTCGCCTTGCCGCAACAGCGCCCGGCAGGGGCCTTGCCCGCGCCGCAACCCTCGCTGCGCGCGGGGATCACGGCTCAGGCCAAGGTGGCGGCGGTTGAGCCTGCGTCGGATGGCCCCGATCTGGGCGCGGCGATGCAGGATGCGCCGGTCGAGCTGCTGGGCATCCTGTGCCGCCGCAAGGTGTCGCTGGGCGAATTGCGCGCGCTGCACCCCGGCAAGCTGCTGCCGCTGCCGCGCGTCAGCCTGCTGGATGCGCGCCTTGAAACCCGGCAGGGGCAGGTTCTGGCCCATGGCAAGCTGGGCGAATCCGAAGGCTGCCATGCCATCCGCTTGCATGACCCGGCGGCAGAGAATCTGAACCTGCCGCCCGAACACAGCACGACCGAGGCTTTGGCGGCGCTGTCACGCGGCGCGGATGTGGGGTATCCGGTGGAGGAGCCGCCAATCGGCGATCTGGCCCAACCCGACGGTTTTCGCACCGCCGTGGCCTGATCTGGCCGCTTTTGGGGGCCATATTGCGGCGTCTGGCCGCTGCGGCGCGCTTTTCCCTTGAAAAAACCGCGCCGCCGCCGCATGTAGCATCGTCCCCGCCCACGCGCGGGTTATTTTTGACGGAGTGACCATGGCCAAGGAAGAAATGCTCGAATTCCCCGGCGTCGTGAAGGAACTCCTGCCGAATGCGACGTTCAAGGTCGAGCTTGAGAATGGCCATGAAATCATCGCGCATATGGCAGGAAAGATGCGGAAAAACCGCATCCGCGTTCTGGCCGGCGACAAGGTGCAGGTGGAAATGAACACCTATGACCTGACCAAGGGGCGCATCAACTATCGCTTCAAGTGATCCGGGTGGCGCGGCAATGACCGGCACGGCGCGGCCCCGGCTGATTCTCGGCTCGGCCAGTCCGCGGCGGCTGGAACTGCTGGCGCAGATCGGTATCCGCCCCGATGCGATCCGCCCGGCGGACATCGACGAAACGCCCCTGCGCGGCGAAACCGCACGCGATTATGTGCGCCGCATGGCCACTGAAAAGGCCGCCGCCGTGCCGCTGTCCGAGGGCGAGGCGGTGCTGTGCGCCGACACAACCGTGTCTGTGGGGCGCCGCATTCTGGGAAAACCCGAAGACGAGGACGAGGCGCGGGCCTTTATGCGCCTGATGTCCGGTCGGCGTCACCGCGTGCTGACCGCCGTCGCGCTGCGCCACGGCGGCGTGACGCGCGAACGTCTGGTCGAAACGCAGGTGCGGATGCGCCCGCTGGATGCCCGTGCGCTGGATCGTTATATTGCTGCCGGTGATTGGCAGGGCAAGGCGGGCGGCTATGCCATCCAGGGCGCGGCGGCCGAATTTATCCCATGGATTCAGGGGTCTTTCACCGCAGTTGTCGGTTTGCCCCTGTCAGAAACGGCCGCGCTGCTGGGCGCCGTCGGCATTATCGGAGAACCGCGATGAAGGGCCGTCAAATCGTTCTGGGCCATCTGTTCGGTGCCGAAGCTGCGGCGCTGGTGATCGACGGGCAGTTGCATGATCTGATCGCCGACCCGGCCCCGGTCGCCTCGCTGGCCCCCGGCGCGATCCTGCGTGGCAAGGTCGAACGGCTGATGAAAGGGCAGGGCGGCGTTTTCGTGCGCCTGCCCGATGGCGCGCGCGGCTGGCTGCGTGACCGCGCGGGTGTCGGCGAAGGCCAGATCGTCATTGTGCAGGTCACAGGTGCGGCCGAGGACGGCAAGGCGATCCCGGTGACGAACCGGCTGTTGCTGAAAGGCCGGTTTGGCATCGTCACCCCCGCGGCCCCCGGCGTGAACGTCTCGCGCCGGTTGCGCGACCCCGATCTGCGCGACCGGCTGACCACGCTGGGCGAATCGGTGCTGGACGGGCGCGCGCACGGGCTGATCCTGCGCAGCGCCTGCGGCGATGCCGCCGATGACGAAATCCGTGACGACATCGCCCCCTTGGCGGATTTGGCCGACCAGTTGCTGGCGGATCGCGACGGTCCGCCCGAACTGTTGCTGGACGCGACCACCCCTTGGGATCAGGCCTGGATGGAGTGGAACGACCCGCCCCCGGATCAGGTGGACGAGGGCGAGAATGCGTTCGAACTGCATGGCGTGCTGGATGCCGTTGACGCATTGCTGCACGCCGAGATTTCGTTGCCCGGCGGCGCTTCGGCCATGATCGAGCCGACGCGCGCTCTGGTCGCGGTCGATGTGAACACCGGCGCGGATACCTCGCCCGCTGCTGCGCTCAAGGCGAATATCGCGGTCGCCCGTGATCTGCCGCGCCAGTTGCGGCTGCGCGGACTGGGCGGGCAGGTGGTGATCGACTTTGCGCCGATGCCCAAACGCGACCGCGCGGTTCTGGATCAGGTGCTGCGCGCCTCGTTCAAGGGCGAGGCTGCCGAAACCGTGCTGTCGGGCTGGACGGCGATGGGCCTGTTCGAGCTGAACCGCAAGCGCGACCGCCTGCCGTTGGCCCGGCTTGCCGCTGCGGCGCGGGGCATGTGATGGCGATCAAATGCCCCATCTGCGGCAAGCCCGCACAAGATCGCTATCGCCCGTTTTGTTCCAAACGCTGCGCCGATGTCGATCTGGCGCATTGGCTGCGTGGCGATTACGTCATCCCCGGCCCGCCCGCCGACCGCCCCGAGGATCAAGAGGCAGATTAACATAATTTTCCGTCGAAAGGGGCTGGACAGTGCCCGCCCCCGCCCGTAAACACCCTTCACCGCAAAGGCGGCCCGGATAGCTCAGTTGGTAGAGCAGCGGATTGAAAATCCGCGTGTCGGTGGTTCGAATCCGCCTCCGGGCACCACTTTTCCTATATTCAGTTTGCTTGGCCCACGTTTGCAGAGCGTGGCGAATGCGCGTTTCGTTTCTGTCCGCGCCATATGTTGTAACTACAATCCCTCGCCATCGGCGGGCGTTTCACCAGATCATCCGCTTTTGCGAGGCCATCCGGTCGCAGCCTGCCACATAAAGCGCCACCCATAAAAGCCGTCCGTCCTGTCCACGGGCGACACCGACGCCCATGGCGCGGGCGCGGGCGCTTTGCTGGTTGCGGGCGTGGCCGGGCGAGGTTTGCCATGCCGCCACTGTGCCCGCCGCGTCGGCTGTGCCCATGGCGACGTTTTCCGCAGAATAGCACACTGTCAGCCCGGCACGGCGCAGGCGCTGCATCGGCAGCCGTCCCGACCCGTCGCGGTGCGAGACGGTGCTGCGCCGGGCAAGATCGCAGGCGTGATCCTGCGCCACGCGGCTGAGGGCGGCTTCTATGGCCAGTGGCCGGGTGCCCGTCTGGCCGCGCATCGCGTTTGTGGCGCGGCCCAGATCGGCGATCAAGGTCGGTGCGCCGCCGGGCGTGCAGCCTGCCCATGTGGCGGAAGCCGTGAAAAGAGCAATCAGAAAAACAAACAGGCGCATGATCCCCCCGCATCGCAAGCTGCACCTGTCCATATTGCACGGAAGCGGCAAAAATTTTCTTAACACATTGAATTTGAAAGTTTTTCATTTTATCTGTTTTTTACTTGAGCGCGCCCGTGGCTTGCCCTACCCAAAGGGCATGAGAATTCTTTTTCTGGGCGATGTGATGGGCCGGGCCGGGCGTCGGGCCATCACCGAAGGGCTGACGGATCTGCGCGCGCGGCTGCGGGCGGATTTCGTTATCGTGAACGGCGAAAACGCCAGCGGTGGCATGGGGTTGACCGCGGGTCATGCGCAACTGCTGCTGGATGCCGGCGCGGATTGTCTGACGCTGGGCGATCACGCCTTCGATCAAAAGGATATGCTGTCTTTTATTGATCGCGAACCGCGCATTATCCGCCCGTTGAATTTCTCGCGCGAGGCGCCGGGCCGTGGGCATGGCGTGTTCAGTGATGCGCGCGGGCGCAAGGTGCTGGTGTTGCAGGCACTGGGGCAGGTGTTCATGAAACGCCCCTTTGACGATCCGTTCAGCGCCGTCGATCAGGTGCTGCGCGCCTATCCCTCGGGCGGGCTGGTGCAGGCCGCCGTGCTGGATATTCACGCCGAGGCGACCAGCGAAAAGATGGCGATGGGGCATTATTGCGACGGGCGCGCCAGTCTGGTGGTGGGCACGCATACCCATGTGCCGACCGCCGATGCGCAGGTTCTGGCGCGCGGCACCGGCTATCTGACCGATGCGGGAATGTGCGGCGATTATGACAGCGTTATCGGCATGGACAAGGCCGAGCCGATGCGCCGCTTTCTGACAGGCATGTCGCGCGACCGCTTTACCCCCGCCGAGGGTGAGGCAACGTTGAGCGGGGTGCTGGTTGAAACCGATGACCGCAGCGGGATGGCCAAGGCGATGCACATGGTGCGCAGCGGGGGCCGGTTGCAGCCCTCGCCCGTGTTGCCGTGACCGGCATGGCACTTGCATGACACGCGATGTTGGGAAAAATTCGGCCTGACGCCCGGCGTGGCGTGGCAGAAGGAATGGGACTGGATGTTTGGTTTTGAATTGACCGGCCTGACCGCAGCGATCTTTACGATACTGCTGATTGGCGGGATGCTGACCCTGTTCATCCGCGAAACCTATCCTCCTGAAGTTACGGCTATTTTGGGCGCGGTTGTCTTGCTGGCGACGGGTATCCTGAACCCCGGTCAGATCGCGGGCGTGCTGTCGAACCCGGCCCCCTGGACGATTGCGTTCATGTTCATCATCGTGGGCGGCCTGGTGCGAACCGGGGCGCTGGATTACGTCGGGCAAAAGGCCGCGAAACATGCCGTGGCCCGCCCCGCGATCACGCTGGCCATGGTGTCTTGTGTCGTGTGCAGCCTGTCGGCTTTCGTTAACAATACGCCGCTGGTTGTGGTGATGATGCCGATCTTTATGCGGCTGGCGCAAGAATTGTCGATGGCGCCATCCAAGATGCTGATTCCGCTGTCTTATCTGTCGATTCTGGGCGGCACGATGACGATGATCGGCACCTCGACCAACCTGCTGGTCGATGGGGTTGCGGCCAATGCCGGGCAGCGCCACTTTACCATTTTCGAAATCACTCCGGTCGGTTTGCCGATGGCGGCGGTGGGCATTCTGTATCTGCTGATCGTGGCCCCCCGTGTGCTGCCCGACCGCGATTCCATGGCGGCGCTGCTGGGGGGCAGCCGGGCGCGGATGAAGTTCTTTACCGAAGTCGCCATCCCCGAAGATTCGCAGCTTGTCGGCAAGGCGCTGTCGGAAATCTTGATCTTTAACCGCGACAATGCGCGGGTGATCGACGTGCTGCGGGGCGACGATTCGCTGCGCCGTGATCTGGATGCGGTGCGTTTGCAGGCGGGCGACCGGGTGGTGCTGCGCACGCCGATGTCGGAAATCCTTGGCCTGCAAAACAACAAGGATCTGCGTATCGCGGACAAGCTGTCATCCGTCCAGACCTCGACGGTCGAGGTGCTGATTACCCCCGGTTGCCACATGATCGGGCGCAGTCTGGGGTCGATGCGGCTGCGGCGGCGCTATGGCGTTTATGTGCTGGCGGCGCATCGCAAGAACCAGAACATCGGGCGGCAGCTGGACGATCTGGTGGTGCGGGTCGGCGACACGCTGCTGCTGGAAGGGGCGGCGGGCGACATCCAGCGGCTGTCCAAAGACATGGAAATGGTCGAGGTCAGCGCCCCCAGCGACCGCGCCTATCGCCGCAGCCACGCGCCCATCGTCGTGGCGGTGCTGGCGGGGGTTGTTACCCTTTCCGCGCTGGAGATGGCGCCGATTCTGCTGCTGTCCTTTATCGGCGTGGCCATCGTGCTGGCGACCCGCTGCATCGACGCGGACGAGGCGTTGGGATTCGTCGATGGCCGGTTGCTGGCGCTGATCTTTGCCATGCTGGCAGTGGGCGCGGGGCTGGAAAATTCTGGCGCGGTCGAACTGATCGTGACGCGCGTGGCCCCCTATATGACGCAGCTTTCGCCGTGGATGCTGGTGCTGTGCGTCTATCTGCTGTCCACGGTGCTGACGGAAATGGTGACGAATAATGCCGTGGCGATCATCCTGACCCCGGTGGCAATTTCGCTGGCAACGCAGCTTGGCGTTGATCCGCGCCCGCTGATCGTGGCGGTGATGTTCGGGGCCTCGGCCGCGTTCGCGACGCCGATCGGATACCAGACCAACACGCTGGTTTACGGGCCGGGCGGCTATCGCTTTGCCGACTTCATCAAGGTCGGGCTGCCGCTGAATATCCTGCTGGCGCTTGTCGGGTCGGTGATGATTCCAATCGTTTTTCCACTGTATCCGTGACGGTCACAGCGGCCAGACGATCAGCAGCATCGGCACCGATACGGCCATGACCAGCACCTCAAGCGGCAGGCCCATGCGCCAGTAATCGCCAAAGCGATAGCCGCCGGGGCCAAGGATCAGCGTGTTGTTCTGATGCCCGATAGGTGTCAGAAACGCGCAGGATGCCGACACGGCCACGCCCATCAGAAAGGCGTCGGGGTTCACGTTCAACTGCTCGGCCAGGCGGATGCCGACGGGTGCGGCCAGAATGGTGGTGGCATTGTTGTTCAGCACATCCGACAGCATCATCGTGGCAATCATCAGCAAGACCAGCGCCACCCATGCCGGATAGCCCTGCGTGATCGTCGCCAGCCCGGATGCCAGCAGCGCCGATCCTCCGGTGGTGTCCAGCGCCAGCCCCAGCGGGATCATCGCGCCCAGCAGAACGATCACGGGCCAGTCGATATGGGTATAGATTTCGTCCAGCGACAGGATCTTGAACAGCACATAGCAGACCGTGACGCAGCCAAGCGCGATAGGCATCGTCACCCAGCCCATCGAGGTCGCGCCGATGGCCACCAGAAACAGCCCGAGCGCCAGCCACATGCGGTTTTCCTTGGTCACGGTCAGCCACGCGCCGTCCAGCGGCAGGCAGCCCAGATCGGCGATGATTTCCTCGTCGCGATCCTCGGGGACCAGCAACAGCAGAATGTCGCCGGCCTCGATGCGGACTTGCCGCAGGTTCTGCCGGATGGTGCGGCCCCGGCGCTGAATGCCCATCAGCACGGTGTTGAACTGGCTGGACAGGCGCAGGCTGCGGGCGGTGTGGCCGACGACGCGCGCGTTTTCGGGGACGACGCATTCGACCAGCGACTGCCCCTCGCCGCCGGCGCGGGGGATGCTGTCGCCGTGCCCGTCGGGGAAGGCCAGCCGCAGGTCCGAGCGGAATTCGTCCAGCGCCGCCGGCGCGGCCTCGACCAGCAGGCTGTCGCCCTGTTGCAGGGTGATGGCGCGGGTCAGGCCAGACAGGCGCATGTCGCCCCGGCGCACGGCCAGAATGGCGACGTCTGCCTTTTCGGCGTTGCTGTCCAGTTCGGCCACCATCTTGCCGATGGCGGACGATCCCTCGGGGACAACCAGTTCGGCCATATAGTCGCGCACCTTTGCCTCGGCATCGGCGGCGGGGGTTTCAGTGGCGCGGCTGGGGATCAGACGCCAGCCGATCAGGGCGACAAAGATCAGCCCCGCCGCCGCAACCGCCCCGCCTACGGGCAGAAAGTCGAACATGCGGAACGGCTCGCCGATGACATCTTCGCGGAAGCCGGACACCAGCAGGTTGGGCGGGGTGCCGATCATGGTCAGCATTCCGCCCAGAATCGTGGTGAAGGCCAGCGGCATCAGCGTCAGCGCGGCGGCACGCCCTGCCTTGCGTGCCACCTGCATATCGGTCGGCATCAGAATCGCCAGAGCGGCGATGTTGTTCATAAAGCCCGACAGCACGGTGCCGACCCCGCCGATCACGGCAAGATGCAGCGTCACCGGCCAGTTCGGCCGCGACAGGAATTTCGTCAGCAAGGACACCGCCCCCGACCGCACCAGCCCCGCCGAGGCCACCAGCACCAGCGCCACAACCATGGTGGCCGGATGGCCAAAGCCGCTGAACGCCTCGCCTGCGGGGACGACTCCGGTCAGGACTCCGGTCATCAGCCCGGCGAAGGCGATCAGGTCGTGGCGCCATTTGCCCCAGATCATCAGGATCATCACGGCGCCAAAGATCGCGAACAGGGTGATCTGCGGTGTGGTCATGGCGCGTTTTTCCTGTGCGGTTGTCAGGGGTTATCGCGCTTAACGCGCGCGGGCCACAAAGGGTTGCTTGCAGCAAGGCGCATGTCTGGCTAAATACAGCGCGATTTTCCATGATGATGGCAAGGACGAACCAATGGCAGGCCATTCCAAATGGGCCAACATCCAGCACCGCAAAGGGCGGCAGGATGCGATCCGATCGAAACTGTTTTCCAAGCTGGCCAAGGAAATTACCGTGGCCGCCAAGATGGGCGACCCCGACCCCGAAAAGAACCCGCGCCTGCGGCTGGCCGTGAAAGAGGCCAAGTCGAATTCGGTCCCCAAGGATGTGATCGACCGCGCGATCAAGAAATCCTTGGGCGGCGATGCGGAAAACTATGACGAGATCCGTTATGAGGGTTACGGCCCCAACGGCATCGCCATCATGGTCGAGGCGATGACCGACAACCGCAACCGCACCGCTTCGAACGTGCGGTCCTATTTTACCAAGCATGGCGGCGATCTGGGGCAATCGGGTTCGGTGGCCTTCATGTTCGACCGCAAGGGTGAGATCATGTATCCCGCCAGTGCCGGCGACGCCGATACGGTGATGATGGCCGCCATCGAGGCCGGGGCCGAGGATGTCGAATCGGATGAGGACGGGCATTGGATTTACTGTGCCGACACCGATCTGAACGAGGTATCCACCGCGCTGGAGGCGGCTTTGGGCGAATCCGAGACCGCCAAGCTGGTCTGGAAGCCGCAGGCCCCGACCGAGATCGACCTTGAGACCGCGCAAAAGCTGATGAAGCTGATCGAGGCGCTGGAGGACGATGACGACGTTCAGAACGTCACCGGCAATTTTGAGCTGTCGGACGAGGTTGCGGCGCAGCTTTGATGGCACGTCCGGGACTGGGGGCCAGCCCCCAGACCCCCGGGATATTTTCTGACCAAAGATACCTAGGGTCGCAGCGAGTCTGCGGCCTTTTTCTTGATGGCGGCGGTCAGGGGGCCGAGGGCGGGTTTCATGGCGCGCTGGACCTGCCAGTAAAGCGGGATATTCAGCGGCAGCGGGGCGAGTGGGATCAGGTTTGGGCTGGCCATCGCTTCGGGGATCATGCCCCAGCCGAGGCCCAGTTCGACGGCGCGGGCGAATGCTTCGGACGAGGGGATCAGGTGGCCGGTCAGGTGCGGTTTTTCGCCTGTCATGGCCTTGGCCCATTGCGATTGCGCGCTGTCCTTGGCGTTGAAGATCACGGTCGGTGCCTTGCTGAGTGTTGCTGCGGTGACACCCTCTGCGAAGTGGCGGGCGATGAAATCCGGGCGGGCCATGGCCAGATAGCGCATTTTGCCCAAGGCGATGACGTCGCAGCCCGGCACCGGATCGGGGCTGGAGGTCAGGGCGGCTGAGACCTCGCCTTTGCGCAGCCAGTCGCGGGCGTGGTCCTGATCGTCGATCACCAGATCATAAAGCGCGTCGAGTGCGGTGAGGACTGGCGGGAACCAGGTCGCAAGGCTGTCGGCGTTGACTGCGATGCGCAGGATGGCCGGGCTGGCGTCGTTGGTCAGCCCCCGTTCCAGCAGTTGCACCTGATCGAGATGCTGCATCAGCCGCAGCCCCTGCGCTGTGCCGGTGGCGGGCGGGCCGCGGTGGATCAGGACGGCGCCCATTTTTTCCTCTAACCCTTTGATCCGCTGGGAAATGGCTGAGGGGGTCACATGCAGGGCGGCGGCTGCGGATTCGAACGAGCCGCGGCGGATGACCTGGGCGAGGGCGGCAAGGGCGGGGTAGTCGAGCATAAGGCTAGCTTAATCAGGGTCAGGGATATTAATTGGATTAAATCGCCCGATTGTGCGACTGGCAAGTGACGGATGAGAGGATCGCATATGGGACCGGCATTTTTCACGGGGCTTGGTACGGGGCTGTCGCTGATCGTTGCCATCGGGGCGCAGAACGCTTTTGTGCTGAAGCAGGGGCTGCTGCGCAGTCATGTCTTTGCCGTTTGTCTGTTCTGTGCGGTTTCCGATGCGTTGCTGATTGCTGCCGGGGTTGCCGGGGCGGGCGCATTGGCGCAGGCGGTGCCGTGGTTTTTGCCGTTGATGCGTTGGGGTGGCGCGGCGTTTCTGATCTGGTATGGGGCGCGCGCCTTTCGGGCGGCGGCGACGGGGCAATCGGCGCTGAGGGCGGCGGGTGGTGCGGGCAGTCTGGGGGCTGCGCTGGCGACTGTCGCGGCGCTGACCTGGCTGAATCCGCATGTCTATCTGGATACGGTGGTGCTGTTGGGGGCGGTTTCGGCGCGCTTCGCTGACAAGGGTGCCTTTGCCGCCGGGGCCATGAGCGGGTCGTTTTTATTTTTCTTTTCATTGGGTTATGGTGCGCGCTGGTTGGCGCCGTTATTTGCACGTCCGCGCGCGTGGCAGGTGCTGGACGTGTTGATCGGGCTGGTGATGTGGTCGATTGCGCTGGCCCTGATCCTGAATGGCTGAGGCTTGCTGCCTGTGCCGTTTCCCTGCAAGGTCGCGCCCGTGCAGGACCAGGGCAATACGCGCCGCGACCTGATCGGGATCGGCTGGATGGTGGCGACAGGGCTGAGCTTTGTTGCCGTCAGCGGCATCGTGCGCGCGCTGGACGGGGCCTTGCCTGCTGCGCAGGCGGCGTTCATCCGGTTCTGTTTCGGTATCGTTTTTCTGGGCCCGGCATTGGCCCCGGCGCTGCGGGCCGGGTTTTCCGCCTCGGTCTGGCAGCTGTTCGGGTTGCGCGGGGCGCTGCATGTGGCGGCGGTTCTGGCGTGGTTTTATGCGATGTCGCGCATTCCTGTCGCCGAGGTGACGGCCATCGGATACCTTAACCCGGTGGTGGTGACGGTCGGCGCGGCGCTGTTCATGGGCGAGCGGATTTCGACCCGCCGTATCGCTGCGATTGCGGTGGCGGTTCTGGGTGCGGTGATCGTACTGCGCCCCGGCATCCGCACGCTGGACCCCGGCCATCTGGCGCAGATTGCGGCAGCGGTTTGTTTCGGCACCTCATATCTGGTCGCCAAGCGGTTGTCTTTGCTGGCTTCTCCGGCAGTGGTGGTGGCGATGCTGTCGCTGACGGTGACGGTTGGTCTGGCCCCGCTGGCCGCTGTGGTCTGGGTGCCGCCGACCTTGATGCAGGTCGTCGGGCTGGGGCTGGTCGCGGTTTTCGCCACGCTGGGGCATTACACGATGGCCCGCGCCTTTGCCGCAGCCCCGCTGACCGTGACGCAGCCGGTGACGTTTCTGCAACTGATCTGGGCGGCGCTGCTGGGGTGGTTCGTTTTTCACGAGCCGCTGGACGGCTGGGTTATCTTTGGTGGCGCGCTGATGATCGGGGCGATTACCTATATCACCTGGCGCGAGTCGCGGGGCAGGGGGCGGGTGGTGACGCCACCAGCCGGAGTAACCAAGGGTTAAGCGGAGCGCGGCGTGCCCCAAGGTGCGTATTTGGGCAAACAGGAAGCCGGGCGCGGTTTTGTGGCCGCGCCCGGTTTGCGGTTTATTCCACCGTCACCGATTTGGCCAGATTGCGCGGCTGGTCCACATCGGTGCCTTTGGCGACGGCCGTGTAATAGGCCAGATATTGCATCGGCACCGCGTAAAGGATTGCCGCAAAGGCACCGCCGCCCGCAGGCATGGTGATTGCCGCGTGGACGCCCTGGCCCGCCTCGGCCACGCCATCGGCGTCAGAGATCAGCAAGACCTGACCGTGGCGGGCCATGACCTCTTGCATGTTGGACACGGTTTTTTCGAACAGCGCGTCGCGCGGGGCCAGCACCACCACCGGCACATTGCGGTCGATCAGCGCGATGGGGCCGTGCTTGAGTTCGCCCGAGGCATAGCCCTCGGCGTGGATATAGGACAGTTCTTTCAGTTTGAGCGCGCCTTCCAGTGCCACCGGATACAGCGCGCCGCGGCCCAGATACAGAACGTCCTGCGCCTCGGCCAGCCAGTCGGCCAGTGCGCGGCAATCGTCCGCTACGGCCAGTGCCTGATTCAGCAGGCCGGGGATGGCGCGCAGGTCATCCAGATGGGCGGCCAGTGCGGCATCGTCCAGCCGGCCGCGATCCGCCGCCGCCTTGAGCGCCAGCACCGCCAGCACCGCCAACTGGCAGGTGAACGCCTTGGAGGAGGCCACGCAAACCTCGATCCCGGCCAGTGTCGGCAGGGCGATGTCGGATTCGCGCGCGATGGCCGAGGTGCCGACATTGACCACGCCCAATGTCTTGGCCACCTTGTCTTGTGCGTAATGCAGCGCGGCCAGCGTGTCGGCGGTTTCGCCCGACTGGCTGACGAAAATCGCAAAGCTGCGGTCCGACAGGGGCGGCTCGCGATAGCGGAACTCGGACGCGATGTCGATGTCGCAGGGCAGGCCGGCGATCTGTTCGAACCAGTATTTCGCCACATGCCCCGCCAGATGCGCCGTGCCGCAGCCGACCAGAATCACCCGGTCCACGCTGGTGAAATCGACCGCATCGGGCAGCACGATCCGGTCACCCTTGACGTAATGCGACAGCACATCGCCCAGAACGGCGGGCTGCTGGGCGATTTCCTTGGCCATGAAGTGGCGATAGCCGCCCTTGTCGATGGCGGTTGCGCCCACGTCGATGCGGGCCATGTCGCGGTTGGCGCGGTTGCCGTTGGTATCGTAAATCTCGGCCCCGGCGCGGGTCAGCACGGCGTGATCGCCATCTTCGAGATAGGTGATCTTGTCGGTAAAGGGGGCCAGCGCGATGGCATCAGAGCCGACGAACATTTCTCCTTGGCCATGGCCGATGGCCAGCGGGCTGCCTTTGCGGGCGACGATCATCAGATCGCCCTGGCCATCGAACAGAAAGGCCAGAGCAAAGGCCCCGTGCAGCCGTGCCAGCGTGGCCCGTGCGGCATCCAGCGGGGACATGCCCTGCGCCATGTGATGCCCGGTCAGCAGCGCGACGGTTTCGGTGTCGGTTTCGGTCTGCGCCTGAATGCCGAGGCTGGCCAGTTCCGCGCGCAGATCGCGAAAGTTTTCGATGATCCCGTTATGGACCACGGCGACCGGGCCGAAACGGTGCGGGTGGGCGTTTCCTTCGGTCGCGGGGCCGTGGGTGGCCCAACGGGTGTGGCCGATCCCGGCGCGGCCGGTCAGCGGCTGGTGCACCAGACGGTCGGACAGGTTGACCAGCTTGCCCACGGCGCGGCGGCGATCCAGCGTGCCGCTGTCGTCCAGCGTTGCGATCCCGGCGCTGTCATAGCCGCGATATTCCAGCCGTTTCAGCGCCTCGACCAATTGCGGGGCGACCTCGTGATTGCCCAGAATGCCGACGATACCACACATGTTACTGACCCTTTTTCAACCGCAGCGCCGCCATCAGGCGCAGCGCCAGCCCCGGTTTGTTGACCTGACGCGCCCGGCCGATGGCCAATGCGCCATCCGGCACGTCTTCGGTGATGGTGCTGCCCGATCCGGTCATCGCATCATCGCCGACCCGCACAGGCGCCACCAGCATCGTATCCGATCCGATAAAGGCGCGCGCGCCGATTTCGGTGCGATGCTTGCCCACACCGTCATAATTGCAGGTGACGGTGCCCGCGCCGATATTGGTCGCCTCGCCGACATGGGCATCGCCCAGATAGGTCAGATGGCCGACCTTGACGCCTTCGTCCAGCACCGAGTTCTTGATTTCCACAAAGTTGCCGACATGCACATCGGCCCCCAGCTCCGCACCGGGGCGCAGCCGCGCGAATGGCCCCACCGTGGCACCGGCGCTGACATGGCAGCCTTCCAGATGGCAGAAGGGCAGGATTTCCGCGCCACTTTCCACCGTGACCCCCGGCCCGAACACCACATTCGGCCCGATGACGGCATCGCGACCGATGGCGGTATCCTGTGCGAACCACACACTGGCCGGATCGGTCAGCGTCACGCCGTTATCCATCGCGGCGGCGCGGGCGCGGGTCTGAAATGCCGTTTCGGCGGCGGCAAGCTCGGCTCGGGTGTTGATGCCCAGTGTCTCGGCCTCGTCGCAGGTGACGACATCGACCTGCCGCCCGGCGTCGCGGGCCAGTGCGACCAGATCGGTCAGGTAGTATTCCCCGGCGGCGTTTTCCGCCCGCAACTGCCCGATCAGCGCCCGCAGCAAGTCGGCGTCCAGCGCCATCACGCCGGAATTGCACAGCGCAATGTCGCGCTCTGCCTCGGTCGCGTCCTTGTATTCGACGATCCGTTCCAGCCCCTTGTCGGAAACCAGCAGGCGGCCATAGCGGCCCGGATCGGCGGCCTCGAACCCCAGCACGACGACATCGGCATCATGCGCCGCCAGCCGGGCCAGCGTATCCTGGCTGATAAAGGGGGTGTCGCCATACAGCACGATCACCCGCCCGCCGAACCCTTCCAGCAAGGGCATCGCCTGCTGCACGGCATGGCCCGTGCCAAGCTGCTGTTCCTGCAAGGCGATCTGCGCATCCGGGTCCAGCCTGGCCACCGCCTTGCGGACCAGATCGGCACCATGACCGGCGACCACGATCACCTGTTCCGGCCCCAGCGAGCGGCCAGCAGACAGCGCATGCCCGACCAAGGGCACAGCGCCCAGCCGGTGCAGCACCTTGGGCAGATCGGATTGCATCCGGCTGCCTTGCCCCGCCGCCAGCACGATCAGTGCAACAGGTTTATCACGCATCAACTATCCCGCCGTTTGAACTTCTGTCGCGGGCGTTCTAACCACGGCGGCGACGGGACGAAAGTCCCGAGCGATCACTTATCTTGACGGAAGGTTACGGAAATGACGGGCGTTGTGGTGTTCGACCTTGACGGAACGCTGGCCGATACCTCGGGCGATCTGATCGCGGCGGCGAATGCCTGCTTTACCGCGCGCGGCCTGCCGGCGCTGCTGGACCCGGTGGCAGATGCGCTGACGGCCTTCCACGGCGGGCGGGCGATGCTGCGGGCAGGTTACGCCCGCATTCCCCAAGGCTGGCTGCTGCCACCCGATGCCGAGGAACAGGATTTCCCCCGCCTGCTGGACCATTACGGCGCGGCCATTGCCACCCATACCCACCTTTATCCCGGCGTCGAAAGCGCGCTGGAACGGCTGGCGGGGCAGGGCCACACATTGGCCGTCTGCACCAACAAACCCCAGGGGCTGGCTGAGACCCTGCTGCGTGAACTGGGTATCCGGCAGGCCTTCGCCAGCCTGATCGGTGCCGACACGCTGCCGGTGCGCAAGCCCGACCCGCGGCCCTATCAGGCCGCAGTCGATCGCGCCCGCCCCGGCGCAAAGTCCTTTCTTGTCGGCGATACCGAAACCGACCGGAAAACCGCCGCCGCTGCCAGAGTGCCGGTTGCCCTTGTGACATTCGGTCCCGAAGGCGAGGCGATCAGACGCCTTGCCCCCGACGCCCTGCTGCACCATTTCGACGATCTGCCCGATCTGGCCGCCGACTGGCTCAAATGAAAAAAGGGGCCGCCAAGCCCCTTCCTGTTTGCTTAAATACGCCGGGGGTCCGGGGGCTGGCCCCCGGTCCGGCAGCGCCATTATTCCGCCTGGTTGGCCGGTTTGGCGTTGAGCAGGCCGTATTTCTCGGCACCCAGCGTGTCGTGCAGGTCGATCTGGGTCTCCAGAAAGTCGATGTGACCTTCCTCATCGGCGATCAGATCCTCGAACAAGGCTTTGCTGACGTAATCGCCAACCTTTTCGCAATGCTCGCGCGCTTCGATATACAGGGTGCGGGCGTCGTGTTCGCCAGCCAGATCGGCCTCAAGCGTTTCTTTCAGGTTCTGCCCGATGCGCAGAGGGTCCAGCTTTTGCAGATTCGGGTGCCCTTCCAGGAAAATGATTCGCTGGATCAGGCGGTCGGCGTGGTTCATTTCCTCGATGGATTCGGCCCGCGACTTGTCGGCGATGTGGCCATAGCCCCAGTCCTCTTGCAGCCGGTAATGCAGCCAATACTGGCTGACGGCCGTCAGCTCAGACCGCAGTGCGGCGTTTAGATACTCTATGACCTTGCTGTCGCCCTTCATGGGGATCGCTCCGTTGTTTAAGTGACTTATGTGTCCGCAACACTGGCGGTGCGACGCCTATATTATCGCATCCACGCATAGTGTCCATAAACAGCGGTAAACAGCCTCCGCAATCGGCGCGATAGCCAAGGGCGCGGTAAATCTTGCCCGGTGTAATGATCGTGTCCGCATCCGATGCGCGCATCCAGTCAACGGCGCTGCGGATCTGGTGGTCGGTGATGCCAGTGCAGTGACAGATAATCATGGCGCGCTCCCTGCGATTAGAAATTCCTACCATAACAGTCAGCAATGTAAACCCGACAAATTCCATCTGAAAGCACATCTGCTTGACCTCGCCCGGCACGATGCGGAAAACACCCGGATGAAGCTGGATGATTTCGACTTTCATCTGCCCGAGGGGCTGATCGCCACACGACCCGCGCGGCCCCGGTCCTCGGCCCGGCTGCTGGTGGCGCAGGGGGATGGCATTGCCGATCAGCGGGTGGCCGACCTGCCCGGTTTCCTGCGCCCCGGCGATCTGCTGGTGCTGAATGATACCCGCGTGATCCCGGCCCGGCTGACCGGCACCCGCACCCGCACGACCCCGCAGGGCGAGGCGGTGGCCCGGATCGAGGTCACGCTGCTGGAGCCCGCCGCCTCAGGCTGGCGTGCGCTGGCCAAACCGCTGCGCAAGCTGCGGCAGGGCGAGGTGATCCGGTTTTCCGACGCCCTGTCCGCCACCGTCGCCAGCATCGAAAACGCCGAACTAACGCTGCATTTCGACGCGCAGGGGGCCGATTTCGATGCGGCGCTGGACCGGGCAGGGCAGATGCCTCTGCCGCCTTATATCGCGGCGCTGCGCGCGCCCGACGATCAGGACCGCACCGATTACCAGACGGTTTGGGCCGCGCGATCCGGCGCCGTGGCCGCGCCCACCGCCAGCCTGCATTTCGACCAGCCGCTGCTGAATGCGATTGCCGCGCGCGGTGTTGGCATGACCCATGTCACCCTGCATGTCGGCGCGGGCACGTTTTTGCCCGTCAAGGTCGATGACGTCACCACCCACAAGATGCACGCCGAATGGGGCGAGGTGACGCCGCAGGCCGCGCAGGCGATCAATGCCGCGCGGGCGGCGGGCGGGCGGATCATTCCCGTGGGCACCACGGCGCTGAGGCTGATCGAATCGGCTGCGCGCGCCGATGGCACCGTCGCGCCCTTTGCGGCGGAAACCGACATCTTTATCTATCCGGGCTATCGGTTTCGCGTGGCCGATGCGCTGATGACCAACTTTCACCTGCCCAAATCGACCCTGCTGATGCTGGTATCGGCACTGATGGGGCAGGAAAAGATACGGAAAATTTACCGTCACGCGGTAGAGAACGGCTATCGTTTCTTCAGCTATGGGGATGCGTCACTGCTGATTCCCGACCCGCAACGCCTGACAAGGGGCTGATACATGCTTTCGGTTCTGCGCACCTCCTGGCCGCTTTTGCTGGGTATTCTGCTTTTGATGGTCGGTAACGGGATGCAGGGTACCCTGCTGGGTATCCGCGGCGGGATCGAGGGGATCGGCACCTTTTACATGTCGGTCGTCATGGCGGCCTATTTCGGCGGCTTTCTGGCGGGCAGCCTGCTGGTGCCCCGGCTGATTCAGGGCGTCGGGCATGTGCGCGTCTTTGCCGCGCTTGGCTCGATGATTTCGGCGGTGCTGATCCTCTATCCGGTGGCGCCGGACTGGATCGTCTGGTCGGCGCTGCGGTTCCTGATCGGGTTTTCGTTCTGCGGGGTCTATATCACCGCCGAAAGCTGGCTGAACGCCAGTGCCACCAACGAAAACCGGGGCCAGGCGCTGTCGGCCTATATGATCGTGCAGATGGTCGGCATCATCACCGCGCAACTGCTGCTGAACGCGGCGGACCCGGCCGGGTTTATGCTGTTCGTCATCCCCTCGGTGCTGGTGTCGCTGGCCTTTACGCCGATCCTGTTGTCGGCCACGCCCGCGCCGCAGTTCCAGACCATCCAGCGCATGTCCTTTGGACGGCTGTTCCGCGCCTCGCCCTTGGGTTGCGTCGGTATCTTTCTGATGGGCGGGGTGTTTTCGGCGCTGTTCGGCATGGCCTCGGTCTGGGGCACCGCAACAGGGATGAGCGTGGCCGAGATTTCGTCCTTTGTCGCCGCCATCTATATCGGCGGGCTGGCGCTGCAATTCCCGGTCGGCTGGCTGTCGGACCGGATGGACCGGCGCGTGCTGGTGCTGGCGCTGGCGGTGCTGGGGGTGGTGACGGTGGTCCTGGTGGTCTTGACCGGGCCGGGCATTCTGGGGCTGACGCTGGCGGGCGCGGTGTTGGGCGGCGTGGCCAACCCGGTCTATGCGCTGCTGCTGGCCTATACCAACGATTATCTGGATACCGCCGACATGGCCGCCGCTTCGGCGGGGCTGCTGTTCATCAACGGCGTCGGTGCGATGTCGGGGCCGCCGATCACCGGCTGGCTGATGGGGATGGCGGGGCCGGATGGCTTCTGGATCTATATGGGCCTGCTGCTGGCGCTGCTGGCGGGTTATGCCGGCTGGCGGATGACGCGCCGCGCCGCGATCGAGGCGGCGGGCAGCTATTCGGTGATCTCGCCCACGGCAACGCGCGTTGCGGTTGAGGTCGCGCTGGAGGATAACCCCGATCCGGCCACGGAAAGCGAGGATGCACCAGACCACATGCGACAGATTCTGGATTTCTGGGCGGAAATCGGGCCAAAAGGCTGGTATCAGCAATCTGACACGCTGGATCAGACCATCCGCGAACGCTTTATGGCCGACTGGCACGATGCCGAGTCGCTGACCCGCACCTGGGAAACCACGGCAGAGGGCGCGCTGGCCGCGCTGATCCTGACCGATCAGTTCCCGCGCAACATGTTCCGCGATGACCCGCGCGCCTTTGCCACCGATGATCTGGCGGTGCAGATCGCCGAACGCGCGATAGCCGCCGGGTTCGACATGCAGACGCCCGAACCGATGCGGCAGTTTTTCTATATGCCCTTCGAACATGCCGAGGATATTGACCTGCAAAACCGCGCCGTCACCCTGTTCGCGGAACGGATGCCCGGCGAAAACCTGCGCCATGCGGAACTGCACCGCGACACCATTGCCCGCTTTGGCCGCTTCCCGTGGCGTAATGCCGCGCTGGGGCGTGCCCCTGCGGATGCGGAACAACGGCTTATGGATGCGGGCGGATATGGGGCGCTGGTGTCGGGCACGCTGTCGCTTGATGACCTGTAAGAATTGATTTAACGCTGAACCATCTTTGAACCGGGGGACGAAGACATGGCTCAGAATTTCGATATGATGGTGATCGGGGCGGGGCCGGGCGGCTATGTTGCCGCGATCCGCGGCGCGCAACTGGGGCTGAAGGTCGCCTGTATCGAGCGCGAGCATCTGGGCGGTATCTGCCTGAACTGGGGCTGCATCCCGACCAAGGCGATGCTGCGCTCGGCCGAGGTGTTCCACCTGATGCACCGCGCCAAGGATTTCGGCCTGTCCGCCGACAAGATCGGCTTTGATCTGGGCAAGGTCGTTGATCGTTCGCGCGGGGTGGCAAAGCAACTGTCGGGCGGCATCGGCCATCTGTTCAAAAAGAACAAAGTCACCACCATCATGGGCGAGGCCAGGCTGGTCGCCCCCGGCAAGATCAGCGTGAAAACCGACAAGGGCAGCGAAGACATCACCGCCAAGTCGATCATCATCGCCACCGGCGCGCGCGCGCGCGAACTGCCGGGGCTGGAACCCGATGGCAAGCTGGTCTGGAACTACAAACACGCGCTCAAGCCGCCGCATATGCCGAAAAAGCTGCTGGTCATCGGTTCGGGCGCGATTGGCATCGAATTCGCGTCGTTCTTTAACACCCTTGGCGCCGATACCACCGTGGTCGAGGTGATGGACCGCGTTTTGCCGGTCGAGGATGCCGAAATCAGCGCCTTTGCGAAAAAGCAGTTCGTCAAGCAGGGCATGAAGATCGTCGAAAAGGCCACGGTCAAAAAGCTGGACCGCAAGGGCAGCACCGTGACCGCTCATATCGAGGTCGGCGGCAAGACCGAAACGCAGGATTTCGACACGGTGATTTCCGCTGTCGGCATCGTCGGCAATGTCGAAAACCTTGGGCTTGAGGCCTTGGGGATCAAGGTGGACCGCAGCCATATCGTCACTGATGAATACTGCCGCACCGGGGTGGATGGTGTTTACGCCATCGGCGACGTGGCGGGCGCGCCCTGGCTGGCGCACAAGGCCAGCCACGAAGGCGTGATGGTTGCCGAACTGATCGCCGGTCAGCATCCGCATCCGGTCAAGCCGTCGGCGATTGCGGGCTGCACCTATTGCCACCCGCAGGTCGCCAGCGTCGGCCTGACCGAGGCCAAGGCGAAAGAGGCGGGCTATGACATCAAGGTTGGCCGCTTCCCCTTTATCGGCAACGGCAAGGCGATTGCCTTGGGCGAACCCGATGGTCTGGTGAAAACCATCTTTGACGCGAAAACCGGCGAATTGCTGGGCGCGCATATGGTCGGCGCCGAGGTGACGGAACTGATTCAGGGCTATGTCATCGGTCGCAAGCTGGAAACGACCGAGCAGGATCTGATGGAAACGGTATTCCCGCACCCCACCCTGTCGGAAATGATGCACGAATCCGTGCTGGATGCCTATGGTCGCGCGATCCATTTCTAAGATCGCCATATGTGGTTAAAATGCGGCAGAGGGGCAACCCTCTGCCAGTTTTTGTGCAATGTTGACCCATATCAAAGTTCGCAGCACCGCCCGTATCTAACCTTGGTCAATTGCCAACAGGAGCAGCCATGACCCCCGAAGCCGCCCGCAAACTACTGACCGCGCGCCGCCGCGAATTGCTGTCGAATCTGAACGAGATCGAGGACCGGCTGGACGAAACGCCGCCCGCCGATTGGGAAGAACGCGCGGTCGAACGGCAGGATGACGAGGTGTTGCAGGCGCTTGGTCATCAGGAACAGGCCGAGGTGCGTCGCATCGACGCCGCGCTGGACCGCATCGCCGAGGGTGAATACGGTGCCTGCACCAAATGCGGCAACGATATCGCCGCCGCCCGGCTGGAATTGCTGCCCGATACGCCCTTCTGCGCCGCCTGCGCGCCCTGATTCCGGCCATTCGGCTGCGATAATTCCTTGTGGGTGGCCCCGACTGCACACTTTTGCGGCAAGTTTGATCGGTATCAAGGCGCAGCGCGGGTGATCGCTGTAAGCCAACAGCGCATAACCAAGGGGGCCACCATGCCGCGACTTTTCCTTTTGATCCTGAGCATTGCCATGGGCACGCTGGCCGGTGTCGGCGTGATCGTTGTGCTGGTCGCGGGCTTTAGCGGCGCCTGGCCGATTATCATTGGCGCTGCTGTCGGCGCGGTGCTGTCGGTGCCGGTTTCCTGGCTGGTGGCCAGACAGATCGTTGCCGCTGAACATTGATCCGCAACAGGGCAGGGGCCGACGACAAGGCACCGACTCCGTGGCGCAACAAAAAGGGGCCTTGCGGCCCCTTTTCTTATTCGGCGTCGCTGGCCGACGGCGGAGGCAACTTTTTCGCGCTGCCGCCTTGCAGCGGGTCTTCCTGCCGCTGAACCGAGCCTTCGAAATGCGCGCCCGATTCGATGGCGATGGTCTTGTGGATGATGTCGCCCTCGACACGGGCGGTGGCCGACAGGCGCACCTTCAGCCCGCGAACGCGGCCGACGATCCGACCGTTGATGATAACCTCATCTGCCACAACCTCGCCCTTGACGGTCGCGGTTTCGCCGATGGTCAGCTGATGGGCGCGGATGTCGCCCTCGACCGTGCCTTCGACCTGAATATCGCCCTGCGTGCGGATGTTGCCGGTCACGGTCAGGTCGGATGACAGAACCGAGGGCGCCTGCCGGTTGCGCGGGGCCTGCGGTGCCGGGGCTTCGGCACGTTCGGGCGTCGGCGGAACATGGGTTTCCGCCGGGGTCTGGCTGCGGTTGCCGGTTTCAGTCACTCGGGTTTTAGAAAACATTGCTTGCCGCCTTGATGAATTCCATGGGGTTTACGGCCCGCCCGTTAACGCGCACCTCATAGTGCAGATGCGGCCCGGTCGAGCGTCCAGTATTGCCCATATCACCAATCCGGTCGCCTTGCGACACCCTTTGGCCGACGCGCACGTTGATTTTGCTCAGATGGGCATAGCGGGTTTCGGTGCCAAGTTCGTGCTGGATCTTGATCAGGTTGCCATAGGCCCCCTGCCAGCCTGCAAAGGTCACAACGCCGTCCGCGGTCGAATGAATCGGGGTGCCGACCGGCCCGGCCATGTCGATCCCTTCATGCGCACGGCCCCAGCGGCGGCCAAAGCCCGAAGTATAGCGGAACGATGATTTCACCGGCATCGCCAGCGGCACCTTTTCCAGCGCGATGCGATAGGTGTTGGCCTGATCCAGCGTAATCAGGATCTTGTTGGCGCGGGTTTCGCCTTCGGAGATTGCGGCATTGCCGCTGCTGGAATAGGAAATCGGCGTCAGCGGGCCGCCCTGACCGGAATAGCCGCGACGCACCAGCCGCAGCACTTCGTCGGGGTCGATGCCAGCCTGCCGGAACACGCGGTTCAGCGGCTCGACCGACAGGGCAACGGCGTCTTCAAGCTGGGTAAAGATTTCGTCCTGACGGGCCAGAATCTGATCCCGCTCGACGGCCAGTTGTTCGGCGGTCAGGCGGGCATCCTGCGCCTGCTGCACGGCATCGCTGCGTTGGGCGGCGGCGGTTTTCAACTCGCCCGACAGGATGTCCAGCGCAACCGAAAATTCCTTGGCGCGACCGGCTTGGCCAAGGGGCGCGCCGTTCTGTTCCTCAATCGCGGCGGTCAGGTTGCGAGCCTCGGACTGGGCGCTGTCGCGTTCCACAATCGCATCGCGCAGGGTGGTCTGCACCGCGCCCATGCCGGTTTCCAGCTCGCGGCGGCGCTCTTCCGAGGACAGCAGTTGCGACTGCATCTGCGACACCTGATCCAGCGCGACTGCGAACCGCCGCTGTGCCGCCACCGCTTCGGCCGCGCGGGCATCGCGTTCGGCGGACAGCTGATCCAGACGATCCTCGAACGCGGATTGCGCACGCAGGATGTCGTCGCGCGATGAACCGGCGCTGATGGCGTCGATGACAAGGATTGAACTGGCAAAGATCGACCAGCCGAACACCAGCGCCGTGCCGCCAAAGGCAACAACTTGCGTCAGCGGACGCAGCCGGACAAAGCGCGTCGCGTTGTCGGAACGAAGAAACAGCCGTTGTTCGGGCAGCCAGCGTTCAAGCGAGGTATTCAGGCGGTTCAGAATGCGTCCGGGCAAATCAGGGCGTCCCCAGGTTCGGCGGCGCGGTTTCCCTGCGCGCCTTTGGTTCGATATTCAGACGGATAAAAGGGATGTGTGCCTGAATAGCAACATGCGTTGGTCCCGGCGGTCTGCCGATGCGCAAAGAGGCGCCCGTTCCGGCGGATTCTCGCCCAAATTGTGGATAAATCCCTAGGAAATATCATAGGGCAGGGGGCCGGATCGGTCGTTTGGTATCCGCAGCGGCCGGTCGATGGGGGGCACGGCGCGTTGGTGGCAGTCGGTGCGCGGGCAGATTCGGCATGAGATGCCAATGGGTTCAAAGGCGCGCGGGTTGCTCATATCCAGCCCGTCGGCCTGCACCATCGCGCCCGCGTGGCTGATTTCGCAGCCCAGCCCGATGGCAAAACGGCGGATCGGCGCGGCGAATGACCCCGCCGGTTTCGACACGTCCCGCGCGAGTAACAGATAGCGCGCGCCATCGGGCGTCTGCGCCAGTTGCCGCAGAAAGCGGCCCGGCTGTTCGAACGCCTGATGCACGTTCCACAGCGGACAGGCCCCGCCAAAGCGCGCGAACTGAAGCCGCGTCGCCGAATGCCGCTTGGTGATGGTGCCCGCCTGATCGACGCGCACGAAAAAGAACGGCACGCCCTTGTCGCCGGGGCGCTGCATCGTGGACAGGCGGTGCGCCACCTGCTCCAGCGAGGCGCCGAACTGATAGGCCAGCCGCTCCAGATCGTGCCGTTCGGCCCGCGCCGCGGCCAGAAAGCTGCGATAGGGCATCAGCGCCGCTCCGGCGAAATAGTTGGCCAGCCCCAGCCGCGCCACATCCCGCGCCGTTGTGCTGCGAAACCGGGCCAGATCCAGCGTCGCCTCTAACAGATCGTGCTGTTGTTCCAGTGCCACCTGATGCAGCAGTTGAAAGCTGCGGGTGGGCGCATCGGCAGCCGCGTTCATGATGATCTGCCGCCCCTCGCGTCGAAAGACGGCCCCCGGCGGCAGATCGGCCAGTTGCACCTGAATGCCATGCGCCGCCAGCGCAAGAACCGCCGTTTGCCACGGGTCGGCCCGCTGCCCGTCGGGGCAGGCAAAGCGTTCCGCCGCGCGGTCCACGGCGTCGATATAGTTGTCGCAATAGTGGAAAAAGTCGCGCACTTCCTCCCACGGGGTGGCCATGGCGTTTTGCCCGGCGTTGCCCAAGGCTTCGTCCAGCGCGGCCAGCCGTTCCTGCCCCTGACGATGGGCGCGGTAAAGGTCCAGAAAGGCGCGCGACAGCATCGGCGTATTGGTGGCCGCCAGCCGCAGATCGGCTAGGGGCGGGGCGCTGTCGAACAGGGGATCGGCCAGTGCTTCTTGCAGGTCGATGACCATGCGTTCCGCATCACCTGCCGCCAGCGAGGCCAGATCGGTGCCGAATTCCTGCGCCAGCCGCAGCAGAACCCCGGCGGAAATCGGGCGATGGTTGTTTTCCATCTGCGACAGATAGGGCAACGACACCCCCAGCCGTTCGGCAAAGGCGCGTTGCGACAGCGAGGCGCGCGCCCGCGTTTCCCGCAAAGCCGCGCCGCCATAGATCTTTTGCAAGGCCATGATCGCCCCCTTGGTTTGCAAATCCGGCTGTAACCTTTGCAAACAATCCTCGGCAAGAGGTTGCGCCCCGCTGGCCATGACAAGCCGGGGCAGGTCGGGCCACGCCTGCGCGGGCGCAGCCGAAGGCGCACAGCCCACCAGTGCGGGCCGCAGCGTTGGTGCCGGGATCAGCAGGGCGATGCCCAGACCGATCACCGCCATCATGCTTAACAAAAAAGACCCAAGATTCGCGATCATGGCCCATCTTTGGGCGATAAAGCCTAAGAAATGGTTGATCCGCGCCGGTTTGGTCAGCCTGACCGCAGAATTTGCCGCTCTCTCGCCATGCCCCACAGGATGGCGACGATGGTGCCAAGCGCCGAGGCGACCATGATCGTCAGCAGCGGCGCGGCGCCTGCCTCTTTGTCCAGCATCCGTGCGGCCAGTGCCGCCAGAAACGCGCCGCCGGCAATCGCCATCGCGCCGCCAAGCCCCGAGGCGGTGCCGGCCAGTTCGGGGCGCACGCTCATCATGCCGGCGTTGGCGCTTGGCAGGACCAGCCCGTTGCCCAGCCCCATCACCACCACCGGCCCAAAGAAGGCCAGCGGCGTGCGCAGCCCCCAAAGATCCAGTGCCAGCCCGACCAGCAGCGCGGCGGCCACGATGATCGACCCGGCCAGCACCATCAGGTTGATCCCGAACCGCACCGACCAGCGCCCCGAGATATAATTGCCAAGAAAATAGCCGACCGAGGGCGCGCCGAACCACCAGCCCAACTGCCCCGGCGTCAGGCCATAGATTTCCTGCCCCACGAAGGGCGCGCCGCCCAGATAGGCAAAGAACGCGCCCGAAGATGTGGTCGCGGCCAGCGCATAGCCCCAGAACCGAACCGAGCGCGCCAGCACCGGATAGCCCGCCATCTGCTGCCGCAGCGGTATCCCTCCGCCCTGCGCGGTTTCGCTGAGGTCCGTCCAGACCAGAATCAGCACGATGACGCCCGCGCCCAGCATGACGGCGAAACTGCCGTGCCAGCCGATGCTTTCTTCCAGAATGCCGCCCAAAGCGGGGGCCATCATCGGCACCACCGACATGCCCATGGTCACATAGCCAAGGCGGCTGGCGGCCTGATCCGGCCCGGACAGGTCGCGGATCACCGCGCGCGACAGCACCATGCCCGCCGCCGAAACGGCCTGCGCCATCCGAAACAGCAGAAACAGCCAGATATTCGTGGCCATCAGCGCGCCGCATGTCGCCAGCAGAAAGATCAGCAGCGCGCCGATCATCACCGGGCGGCGGCCAAAGCGGTCGCTGATCGGCCCGATCATCAGTTGCAGCACCGCGCTGGTCGCCAGATAACCCGACACCGAAAGCTGGATCGTGGCGTAATCGGTGCCGAAATCCTGCGCCATATGCGGCAGCGACGGCAAAAAGATGTTCGTGGCCAGTGCCCCCAGCCCGGCCATGGCCACCAGCGTCAGCAGCGAGGGTGCCTTAATCCCGGTCATGGAACACAAACCATGCGCCAAGGCAGATCAGCGCAAAGCCGGCGCCATGCTGCCAGCCCAGCTTTTTGACCAGATAAAGCCATGAAAACAAAGCGAAAACGGACAGGCTGACGACCTCTTGGATGGTTTTCAACTGCGCGGCGCTGAAATGCCCGTGGCCGATGCGGTTGGCGGGCACCCGCATCATATATTCGAACAGCGCGATGCCCCAGCCGACGAAAATCACCAGCAGCAAGGGGGCCGTCTTGAATTTCAGGTGGCCATACCACGCGACCGTCATAAAGACGTTCGACGCGATCAGCAGGCCCACCGTCAGCACCGGCACGGGCAGGTTTACCATTGCGACTGGCTTTCGCGGGCAAGGTTGCCAAAGCGCGTGAACTGCCCCTCGAACGCCAGTTCGACGGTGCCGATGGGGCCATGACGCTGCTTGCCGATGATGACCTCGGCCTTGCCATGGACGGCCTCCATGATCTGCTGCCACTTGGCCATGGCGTCCAGATCGCTGTCGGACGGCTTTTCGCGTTCGCGGTAATATTCCTCGCGGAAAACGAACATCACGATGTCGGCGTCCTGCTCGATCGAGCCGGATTCGCGCAGGTCCGACAGTTGTGGGCGCTTGTCTTCGCGGTTTTCGACCTGACGGCTTAGCTGCGACAGGGCGATGACGGGGATGTTCAGTTCCTTGGCGATGGCCTTCAGGCCCTGGGTGATTTCCGACACCTCGTTCACCCGGCTGTCCTTGGCCGACGCCGCCTTGAGCAGTTGCAGATAGTCCACCATCAGCACGTCCAGCCCATGCGTGCGTTTCAGCTTGCGCGCGCGGGCGGCAAGCTGGTTGATCGGCAGGGCGGGGGTGTCGTCGATATACAGCGGGCAGTTCTGCAAGGCGTGCGCCGCCTCGACAAAGCGGCGGAATTCGGATTCGTCCATATCGCCGCGGCGGATGCGTTCCGACGGCACCTCGGCCGCCTCGGACAGAATCCGGGCGGCAAGCTGTTCGGCCGACATCTCCAGCGAAAAGAAACCGACGATCCCGCCCGCCACGGTGCCGGTGGTGCCATCGGGCTTTTCGCCCATCTGATGCGCCTTGGCGACGTTGAAGGCGATGTTCGTCGCCAGCGAGGTTTTGCCCATCGAGGGACGACCGGCCAGAATAATCAGGTCGGAATTGTTCAGCCCGCCCATCTTTTTGTCGAGATCAATCAGCCCGGTCGAAATGCCCGACAACTCGCCATCGCGCTGATAGGCGGCGTTTGCCGCCTCGACCGCGCCGGTAACGGCCTTGAGAAAGCTTTGAAACCCGCGCTCGGCCACGCCTTGTTCGCCCAGCTTGTAAAGCGTCTGTTCGGCGGCCTTGATCTGTTCTTCGGCGTCGTCATCGACAGCCACGGTGCCCGCCCGCGCGGCAATATCCTGCCCCAGTGTAATCAGCTCGCGCCGCAGGGCGAATTCACGGATCATCTGGGCATAGTCGCGCGCGGCATAGGCGCTGATCGCGCCCGCCGCCATCCGCGCCAGATAGGCAGGGCCGCCCAGATCCTTTAGCCCGGCGTCCTGTTCCATAAAGGCCTTGATCGTGACCGGGCTGGCCAGCGCATTGCGGCGGATGCGTTCGGAACAAATCTCGAAGATGCGGGCGTGGACGGGTTCATAGAAATGATCCGCCTTGATGGTCTGGCTGATCCGGTCGAACACGTCGTTATTGGTCAGCAGGGCGCCCAGCAATTGCTGTTCCGCCTCGATCGAGAAGGGCACGGTCTGCTGGTCCGCCTCGGGCTGCTGCGGGGCGGGGCTGAGGGCGCGAATCTCGGTCATGCGGGTTCCCTTGGCAAAGCATCTGCCTACCGCATTTTGCCGCCCGAGGGAATCCGGCGGCGAAAAATAGCGGGGGGCGGTTCTGTGGATAAGTTACGGATGCGCCGCCTGCCACGCGCGCGGATTACGCAGGAACGCCTCGACCTCATCCAGCGTCGCGGCGTCAAAAGACGCTTGCGCCCGCGCCTCGGCCAGCACGTCCCACCAGGTGCAAAGATGGTGCAGCGTCACGCCATGATCGCCCAGCCGGTTGATGGTTTCGGGGAAGATGCCGTAATAAAAGATAACGGCGGTATGCGCGCAGGTTGCCCCGGTTTCGCGGATCGCATCGACAAAAGACAGCTTGCTGCCGCCGTCGGTGGTCAGATCCTCGACCAGCAACACGCGCTGACCTTCGGTCATGGCCCCCTCGATCCGGGCATTGCGACCGTAACCCTTTGGTTTCTTGCGAACATAGGTCATCGGCAGCGACAGCCGTTCGGCCACCATGGCGGCAAAGGGGATGCCCGCCGTTTCGCCGCCCGCGACGTTATCGAACGCCTCGAACCCGGCGTCGCGCAGCACGGTTGCGGCCAGAAAATCCATCAGCGTGGCACGCACCCGCGGAAAGCTGATGATGCGGCGACAGTCCACATAGGTCGGCCCCTTCAGGCCCGACGCATAGGTAAAGGGCTGCGCGGCGTTGAAATCGACCGCCTTGATTTCCAACAACATCCGGGCGGACAGGCGGGCGATTTCCTCGCGCGAGGGGTAGGGCAGGCTCATACGTCCTCCTGATGCCAGTAAAGCGGAAAGCCGGGGTCAAAGACGGTGACGGTTTCATCGCCCGCCGTGATCTGCGCCGGGTATTCGGCGGGGGTATCGCGCCGGGTCAGGCGGATTTTACCCGCGTTCGGCGGCAGGCCATAAAAGGCAGCGCCGTTCAGGCTGGTAAACGCCTCAAGCCGGTCAAGCGCGCCGTCGTCTTCGAACACCTGCGCCAGAATCGACATGGTGTTGGGCGCCGTAAAGCATCCGGCGCAACCGCAGGGTTGCAGCTTGGCGCTGTCGGGATGCGGCGCGCTGTCGGTGCCCAGAAAGAACCGCGCTTCGCCGCTGGTCGCGGCCTGTCGCAACGCCAGACGATGGGTTTCACGCTTGGCCACCGGCAGGCAGTAATAATGCGGCCGGATGCCCCCGGCCAGAATGGCGTTGCGGTTGATGACCAGATGATGCGTGGTGATCGTCGCGCCCAGATCGCCGCCGCCGCTGCGGGCATAGGCGACGCCCTCGGCGGTGGTGATATGTTCCATCACCACGCGCAGGCCGGGGGTGGCGCGCCGGATCGGGTCCAGCACACGGTCGATGAACACGGCCTCGCGGTCGAAAATATCGACAGCCGGATCAGTGACTTCGCCATGAACGCACAGCGGAATCCCGGCCTGGGCCATGGCTTCCAGCACGGGGCGCACGCGGTCGAAATCGGTCACGCCGCTGGCGCTGTTGGTGGTCGCGCCTGCGGGATACAGTTTCACGGCGCGGATGAGACCTGCCTGATGCGCGGCCACCACATCAGCCGGATCGGTCGAATCGGTCAGATACAGCGTCATCTGCGGTTGCAGCCGCGCGCCGGGCGGTAGGGCGGCCAGAATCCGGTCGCGATAGGCGGCGGCCTGCGCCCCTGTGACGACCGGGGGCACCAGATTCGGCATGATGATCGCACGGCCAAAGCCAGCGGAATGGGCTGCAACAGCGTGCAGCATCGCCCCATCGCGCAGATGAAGATGCCAGTCGTCGGGAACCGTCAGCGTCAGTGATTTGTTCATGGGGATGGTGTATAACGCGACATGCGGCATTGCCAAGCGGATCGCTGTGTCATGATGAACGGCCAAGGTTCTGCTTGTGTGACATTCTGTCGCAAACTATAATGATTGGTTCAGCCTGCGGTTATGGGGCAGCATATGCTTAAATCCTTCAACTCTTTCGCCAATCCGGCGGCACATCTGATGCTGATGGCGCAGATGGCGCGGATCGGCTTCGAATCGCAGGCGGTGATCGCCATGCGGATGGCGGGCATGATGGGCCTGACCGCCCAATCCCCGACCGAGCCGTTGCGCATGGTCACGGAAAAACAGCAGGCGGTTATGGAATCGGCGCAGGCCGCCTATCATGCCATGTGGCGTGGCGAGGCGCCGGACGAGATCCTGTCCGACGCGCTGCGCCCCTATGGCCGCCGCACCCGCGCCAATTCGCGGCGCCTGTATCGCAGCAAGCCCAAGCGCCGCGGCTGAACCGGGGCAGCTGTCCCCAACAGCGGCGCTGATCTGCGTGATGGCCGTGCGGGTTTGCACCAATGTGCCGGGGCCACGATCAGTTTCAGCCCCCAAAGCAAAAGGGCCGCCCAATCGGACGGCCCTTGTCGATTCCAAAGCGATCTCAGATCAGCTTGCCCATTGCCACGGCGGTGTCGGACATGCGGTTCGAGAAGCCCCATTCGTTGTCATACCAGGTCAGGATGCGGACCAGTTTGCCTTCCATGACCTTGGTTTGGTCCATGTGGAACACCGACGAATGCGGATCGTGGTTAAAATCGGTCGAGACCAGCGATTCTTCGGTGTAACCGAGGATACCCTTCATCGGGCCATCGGCTGCGGCCTTGATCGCGGCGTTGATTTCTTCGACCGTAGTATCGCGACCGGCTTCGAACACCAGATCAACGACCGAGACGTTCGGCGTCGGCACGCGGATGGCCACACCGTCCAGCTTGCCCTTGAGTTCCGGCAGCACCAGACCAACGGCCTTGGCCGCACCAGTCGAGGTCGGGATCATCGACAGCGCAGCGGCGCGGGCGCGATACAGATCCTTGTGCATGGTGTCCAGCGTCGGCTGATCGCCGGTATAGCTGTGGATCGTGGTCATAAAGCCACGGGTGATGCCAACGGTGTCGTTCAGCACCTTGGCCACCGGAGACAGGCAGTTGGTGGTGCAGGACGCATTCGACACCACGATGTCGTTGCCGGTCAGCGTGTCATCGTTGACGCCGAACACGATGGTCTTGTCGGCGTTGTCGCCGGGGGCCGAAATCAGCACACGTTTCGCGCCGTTTTGCAGGTGCGCCGAGGCTTTTTCCTTGCTGGTGAAGATGCCGGTGCATTCCATCACCACATCCACGTCGCCCCAAGGCAGGTCGGCGGGGTTGCGTTCGGCCGAAACCTTGATCGGGCCACGGCCCACGTCGATGGTGTCGCCAGACACCGTGACCTTGGCCGGAAAGCGACCGTGAACGCTGTCATAGCGCAGCAGATGCGCGTTGGTTTCGACCGGTCCCAGATCGTTGATCGCAACGACCTCGATATCGGTACGGCCCGATTCGATGATCGCACGCAGCACGTTCCGACCGATGCGACCGAAGCCGTTGATTGCAACCTTGACTGCCATGACTGAACTCCCACCCAGATGATGCTGGCTTTGGATAGCCCCCTTCGCCGCAGGATGCAAATGCCAGTGCGCGGTCTGATCGAAAAGCTGTCCGGCTGGTTAATCCGGCGGGGCGGTCAGTTCCAGAACGCCACCCAATCCACCAGCGCGACCATCTGCCGGATCAGATAGACAGGCAATGTGCCGTCCAGCCAGATCGCATCGGCCAGCAGGACGGCGGCGAACAGGCAGACGATAAAGGCGGCGATCCGGGTGTTCATGGGACGATGTGTCGCGGTTCACAAGCCGGGATGCAAGATCTGTCAGCCCTCATCATCGGGCACCACCATCACCAGTTCACCCGCTGCCTCCAGCTCGCGGATGGCGGCGACGACCACGCTCATCGCGTCTTCGATGTCTTTTTGCTTCTGTTTGCCGACGGTGCCGATTTCGTCGCGCAGCCCCTCGGCCATGCGCTGCGAGATGTTCGACAGGATGAATTCCGCCGATGCGGCATTGGTTTCGCTTGCCCCGGCCAGGGCACGCAGCAGGACCGGCGTTTCGATTTCGCGCACGATGCGCGGCACGTCGCGCGGCTGGATACGGGTTGGAATATGCGCAAAGGTAAAGATCGCCTTGCGCACATCGACGGCGAAATCGGCGTCATCATCATCCAGCCCTTGCAGCACGGAATCGCGAATTTCGGCGCTGGCAAAGTTCAAGATCGCCCCCACGCGGTCAACGGCGGGCTTTTCGATGGCGGGGCGGGGCAGGGCGTCGGCGGCGCGCAGCAGCACCTGACCCACGCGGTGCAGCGCCTCGATCGTGACGCCGCCGGTCATCGACATGGCATGAGCCACCGCCCGCGCCCGCGTCGGGCCAAGCGCGGTAAACGCCTCGGACGCCTTGGAGACCGGCAGCTTGGAAAACATCAGCGCGGCGATTTCCACCGCCTCTTGATTGGCCAGTGCGATGATCTTGTCCACCGACAGCGCGGCGATGCGTTCCCAGGGATCGCCCTTGCCGGTCAGCGCGGCGATGCGGCGCAACTGATTGGCCGTGTCATCCGACAGCGAACCGCCCAGCATATCCAGCGTGCCATCCAGCCCGCCGGGAAAGGTAACGCCCACCGATTCCAGCGAATCGCAGAATTCCGAGATCACCGCGTCGCGGGTGGCGCGGTCGATCAGGTCCATGCCCGCCATTTCCTGCGCAAGCGCGGCTTGATGATCCTTGTCCAGCGATGACAGGTTCATGTCATCGTCGCCGTTCATCAAAAGCCGCACGATGATCGCCGCCTTTTGCCGCGGGTTAAGCGCCGTATGTGCCATCATTCCCCTGTCCGTCCGAATCTGTCTCGTCAGGGGAACAATGGCAGAACTTTGCTAACGACAGGTTAGCCGCAGCAGAATTTTACACCGCATTTTCATCGAATACGCGGCGGAAGATCGTATCGACATGTTTGGTGTGATAGCCCAGATCGAATTTTTCCTCGATCTCGGCGGGGGACAGCGCCGCCGTCACCTCGGCATCGGCCAGCAATTCGGTTTTGAAATCAGCGCCCTGTTCCCAGACCTTCATGGCGTTTCGCTGCACCAGCCGATAGGCGTCCTCGCGCGATACCCCGGCCTGCGTCAGCGCCAGCAGGACGCGCTGGCTCATCACCAGGCCCTTAAACTTGTTCATATTCCGCAGCATGTTTTCGGGGTAAACGACCAGCTTGTCGATGACGCCGGCCAGACGGTTCAGTGCGAAATCCAGCGTGATCGTGGCATCGGGCGCGATTCCGCGTTCGACCGAGGAATGGGAAATATCGCGTTCATGCCACAGCGCGACGTTTTCCATCGCGGGCACCACGGCCATGCGCACCAGCCGCGCCAGACCCGTCAGGTTTTCGGTCAGCACCGGGTTGCGTTTGTGCGGCATGGCCGACGAACCTTTCTGGCCGGGGCTGAAATATTCTTCGGCCTCAAGCACTTCGGTGCGCTGCATGTGGCGGATCTCGATGGCGATGTTTTCGATCGACGAGGCGATCACCCCCAGCGTGGCAAAGAACATCGCATGGCGGTCGCGCGGGATCACCTGCGTGCTGATCGGTTCCGGGCGCAGACCCATCTGGGCGCAGACATGTTCTTCGACCGCCGGATCAATATTGGCAAAGGTGCCGACCGCGCCGGAAATCGCGCCGGTCGCCACCTCGGCCCGCGCGGCCTGAAGCCTCGCCTTGCCGCGGGCCATTTCGGCGTAGAACCGGGCGAAGGTCAGGCCCATCGTGGTGGGTTCGGCGTGAATGCCGTGGCTGCGGCCAATGCGAACCGTGTCTTTATGTTCATAGGCGCGGCGTTTCAGCGCCTCCAGCACGCGATCCATGTCGGCCAGCAAAATATCGGCGGCGCGCACAAGCTGGACGTTCAGCGTGGTGTCCAGCACGTCGGAACTGGTCATGCCCTGATGCACGAAGCGGGCCTGTTCCGAACCGACATGTTCGGCCAGATGGGTCAGAAAGGCGATGACGTCATGCTTGGTCACGGCCTCGATTTCGTCGATGCGGGCCACGTCGAATTCGACGTCCTTCGCCTTCCACACGGCCTGGGCGTTTTCGCGCGGGATCACACCCAGATCGGCCTGTGCGTCGCAGGCGTGGGCTTCGATCTCGAACCAGATGCGGAACTTGGTTTCCGGCGACCAGATGGCGGTCATCTCGGGGCGGGCATAGCGCGGGATCATCAGGGCCTCCTGTCCTTGGGTTGCGCCGGGGATAGACCCCGCACGGCACGGGGGCAAGATTTGTTACATCTGCGGAACAGTTTGCACCCTTGCGGGGTTAGGGATGAAACCCAACCCAAAGGGAAAGCCATGAGCAATCGCGATAACTATACCCCCGGTCAAGAAGCGCATGAAGTCAGCCACACCCGCTTTGGTCCGCGCCCGCCCATCGGCAAGGCCGCGCGTGGTGCCCATCGGCTGGAATCGCGGCGGATTCCGCCCTCGGGTGAGGTGTCGCCTGATGGGGATCGCGAATGGCCGCAGCCGGGCCTGACCTCGCAGGTGGTGGTTTATGGCGGCGCGGCGATCATGGCTGCGGCGGCGACGGCGGGCGTGGTTCTGGCGGCGCGCAAGGTGGCGGGGCTTATCAGCGGCCCGGATGAGACGGATCGTTATCACCGCCCCCGCGTGGCCCCCGGCTTTGCCGATCTGGATGACGACGAACGCGAGGCGATTCGCCGCCGTGTCCGCGAACAGGCCCGTGCCGATGCGCGCGAGGTGGCGCGGATGCGGGCGCAGGCGTCGCGCGACCGCTTTGGCCCGCGCCCGAATGCGGCGCAAAGCCTGACGCAGCGCGCCGATCAGGTGTCGGGCAGCCTGAATGGCCTGATGGCGGCCTTTGCCGGGTTCCGCAGCGTGGCCGCGCAGGCAGGCGGCATCATGCGCGAGTTTTCCGATGCCGCGCAGGTCGTGCGGTCGTTTCTGGATCGCGACGGGCGCGACCGCAATCACGACCGCGACGGCACCGACCCGCACCGCCGCGATGATGCCGCCCGCCGCACGCATAACCTGTAACATGAGCAGCAGCAGGTCAGATTGGTCCGATGTCACCGGCGCGCTGTTCGGTGATCTGGATGACGCCACGCGGCACCGCTTTGGCATCGGCAAGGGCGAACAGACGCGCGCCGAAACCAGGGCCCGCTCGGCCGAGGAGCGCGCGACCCGCAGCGACAAGCTGCCGCGACAGGTCGTCGCCCCCGCCCGGCCCGATGCCGCGCAGACGCCGTGGCAGTTCACGCGCGGCGATTGGTGGCAGGTGGGCAAGCGCACTTTTGCCCAGATCGGCGAAGATCGCGTGATGTCGGTCGCCGGCGGCGTGACCTTTTTCGGGCTGCTGGCGCTGTTTCCGGCAATCACGGCGCTGGTGTCGCTGTTCGGCCTGTTCGCCGATCCGGTCAGGATCAGCGAAAATCTGGACCTTCTGCGCGATTTTCTGCCCGAAGACGCGATTGCCATCATTGCCACGCAGGTCGAAAAGATCACCTCGGCGCCGGCTGTTTCGCTGTCGATTGCCAGCCTTTTCGCGCTTGGGATGGCGTTCTATTCCGCCAACGGCGGCATGAAGGCCATTATCGAGGCGCTGAACGTCGCCTTTTTCAAGGCCGAGACCCGCAGCTTTATCAAGCTGAACCTGACCGCGATGGCCTTTACCCTGGGCGGGATGCTGATGATCGTGATGATGATCGGCGTGATTGCCGTCATCCCGGCGATTCTGGCCTGGGTGCCGATGACCCGTGCGGCGGAATGGGCGCTGTTCATCGTGCGCTGGCCGATCATGCTGGCGCTGCTGATGCTGGCGCTGTCGGCGCTGTATCGTTGGGGGCCGAACAAGGCCGATTCCCGCTGGCAATGGATTTCACCCGGCGCGATCTTTGCCGCTTTGGGGCTGATGGTCGCCTCGATGCTGTTTTCGTGGTATGCGGCGAATTTCGCGGATTACAACGAAACCTATGGCTCGCTTGGGGCGGTCATCCTGCTGATGATGTGGCTGTGGATCGCCAGCATGGTGGTGATGATGGGCGCCGAAATCAATTCCGAGGTCGAACGTCAGTTGCGCATTCTGAACGGCCTGCCGGTGCCGGTGAACCCGATGACGCATAGGGTCGATTGACGATTCACGCGGAAAATCGCCGGATTTTCGCCCCTCGACGGTAAAAATGCTGCATCGCAGCAAATGTTATCGCCATCAGGGGGTGCAAGAACATTGCGCCAGCGTCGCGGCCCCCGTAACAAAAGCAAAAGTAGAGGGGGAATATCATGGCATACAAAGACGTTTACGAAAGCTGGAAAGCCAACCCGGAAGATTTCTGGATGCAGGCGGCCGGGGGGATCGACTGGATCAAGCCGCCCAGCAAAGCGTTCTTCGATCAGGGACCGGCGGGCGAATGGTTTGCCGACGCCATGGTGAACACCTGCTGGAACGCGGTTGATCGCCATGTCGAGGCAGGGCGCGGCGACCAGCTTGCCATCATCCACGACAGCCCGATCACGCATTCCTATCGCGGCATCACCTATCGCGAATTGCGTGACCGCGTGGCCAGCCTGGCGGGCGCGCTGCGCGCCAAGGGCATCGAAAAGGGCGATCGCGTCATCATCTATATGCCGATGATCCCCGAGGCGCTCGAGGCGATGCTGGCCTGTGCCCGGCTGGGCGCGATCCACTCGGTCGTGTTTGGCGGCTTTGCGGCGAATGAACTGGCGGTGCGGATCGACGATGCCAAGCCCAAGGCGCTGATCGCGGCGTCCTGCGGGTTGGAACCGGGGCGCGTCGTTCACTATAAACCGCTGCTGGACAAGGCGATTGATCTGGCCACGCACAAGCCCGATTTCTGCGTCGTCTTTCAGCGCGAACAAGAGGTCGCCGAACTGATCGAGGGGCGCGATGTCGCCTGGCACTCGTTCCAGTATGGCGTCGAGCCTGCCGATTGCGTTCCGGTCGAGGGCAACCATCCGGCCTATGTGCTGTATACCTCGGGGACGACGGGCCAGCCCAAGGGCGTGGTGCGGCATACGGCGGGGCAGTTGGTTGCGCTGAACTGGACCATGCCGAACATCTACGGCATCAATGCGGGCGATGTGTTCTGGGCCGCATCCGATGTGGGCTGGGTCGTGGGGCACAGCTATATCTGCTATGGCCCGCTGATCGCCGGGGCGACGACCCTCGTGTTCGAGGGCAAGCCGGTCGGCACCCCCGATGCGGGCACATTCTGGCGGGTGTGCCAGAACCACAAGGTCAAGTCGTTCTTCACCGCCCCCACCGCCATCCGCGCCGTCAAGCGCGAAGACCCCGATGGCGAGCTTATCAAGGATTATAACCTGAAAAACCTTCAGGCGATCTTTCTTGCTGGCGAACGGGCCGACCCCGACACGATCCAGTGGCTGGAAGACAAGCTGAACCTGCCGGTCATCGACCACTGGTGGCAGACTGAAACCGGCTGGGCGATTGCGGCCAACCCGTTCGGGATCGAGCTGATGCCGGTGAAAAAGGGCAGCCCCTCGGTGCCGATGCCGGGCCATGATGTGCAGGTGCTGGACGAAGCGGGCCACCCGGTCGAAGCCGGGGTTCTGGGTGCCATCGCGATCAAGATGCCGCTGCCGCCCGGCACCTTGCCGACGCTGTGGAACGCCGAGGATCGCTTCAGGAAATCCTACCTGTCGCATTTCCCCGGCTATTACGAAACCGGCGATGCGGGCTATATCGACGAAGACGGCTATCTCTACATCATGGCGCGCACCGATGACGTCATCAACGTCGCCGGCCACCGCCTGTCCACCGGCGCGATGGAGGAGGTGCTGTCCAGCCATCCGGCCGTGGCGGAATGTGCGGTGATCGGTGTGGCCGACACGCTGAAAGGGCAGATGCCGCTGGGCTTCCTGTGCCTCAAGAAAGGGGTCTCGACGCCCGAAGATCAGGTCATCAAAGAGGTGGTCAAGATGGTGCGCGACCGCATCGGCCCGGTTGCCGCCTTCAAATCGGCGCTGATCGTGGATCGCCTGCCGAAAACCCGTTCAGGCAAGATCCTGCGTGCGACCATGGCCAAGATCGCCGATGGCGAGGAATTCAAGATGCCCGCCACCATCGACGATCCGGTGATCCTGGACGAAATCGCCGGGGTGCTGAAGGGCGCGGGCTACGGCAAGGACTGACGCCACCGCCACCGCATCGACGCCGCCGGGCTTCCGGCGGCGTTTTCATGGGTCAGCCGTCATCCTGGGGCAGGCTATAGTTCTGGATGCAGCGTTTCAGAACCCGCACTGCCGCCGAAACGCGTGCCGTGCGGTGGGTGTCGCGATGCGTCAGCAGCCACATCGGCAAGGCCCATTCCCGGCGCGGCGGCGCAAGCTGGATCAGCGTTCCGACGCGATCCGCGGTCCTGACCGGCAAAAAGCCGCAGCCCGCCCCGCGCACCAGAATTTGCAGCCGCGTCGCCGGATCGGCGCTGACTGCGACGATCTGTTCGGGCGGCACATGATCTGACAGCCAGCGATAGTGATCGGCCCGCAATTCTTCGCCCTCGGTGCTGATATAGCGTTGTGCGCTCAGCGGGCGGTTGGTCAGCCCCGGATGCCGTTCGGGATACAGGCGCGAGGCATAAAGCGCAAAGGCCACCGGGGGCATCGGGGTGACGACATAATCCTGTTCCTCGGGGCGTTGACCGGGGCGCAAGGCGATGTCGGCCTCGCCCATTTCCAGCCGCAGCAGTTGCGTTACCGTGACGGCCCGCACGCTCAGGCCGGGATGATCGCGCAGCAGATAATCCGCTGCATCGGCAACGATACCGCTGAGAATGGGTACGGTCGTCATCACCAGCGCGCCCTGCACATCCTGCTCCAGCTCGGCGGCCATGACGATTTCGGCGGCGGTCTGCTCCATCCGGTCGGCCACATCCATGAAACGCCGTCCGGCAGGGGTCAGCGTATAGCCGCGGTTGTGGCGATAGAACAGCCGCGTGCCCAACCGCTGCTCCAGCGCCTCGACATGGCGCAGGACGGTGCTGTGATGCACGCCCAGCCTTTGCGCGGCATGGGTCAGGGCGCCATGCCGGGCGACATACAGCGCGGACTTTATCTCGTCCCAGTTGTTTGTGGGCATGGTCCCTCGGGGGCGGCGGTGATGCGGCAGTCTTGGCGGCCGCTGTGCGAAACGGCAAGGGCCAAAGGCGCGGCGCTGCACGGCATGTAGGATCTGGCACGATTCAGGTGAATTTTCCAGCAAATCGCAACCATTGGGCAATTCAATTTGCACAGCGTTGCAAGGCCGCCCGCCCGCTGTGCATTTATGCAGAGCAAGCTACGCTCCACGCACACTGGTTTCCGTTGCCAAGACAAGGCGGTGCTATACAACATTAACTACGAAAGCGTGACTGGGCAGTTCGGTTTCGGCTTGCTGTGGGGCGGCAAAACAGGGGGCGCAGCGGTTTGGCTGCGCTGAAAGGATGTTGTGGCGATGATGATCGTGCTGGTCATTTTGGGGATGATGTCAGGCGGCAGCGCGGCACTGGGTGCTGTGCTGCCGGGCCTGGGCGTCCCGCTGATTTTTCCGGCCTGTCTGTTCGCCGGTGGGGTGGGGATGCTGGTCGCAGCCGCGATCATCGCCACCCGCCGGGGAACGCCCAACCTCCCTCACCCCAAGGGTTTGCCGGTGTGACAGCACCGGCAAGCTGATCCCGGTGCGTCAAGGATACGATCCACTTTCCCCCTGTGATCGTGATTTGACCGCCGGGACGCGCCACCTTAGGGGATAACGCGCGCTGGCCGCCGTGACTGGGTGGCGCGATTCTTTCCAGGGTGTGCCATGGCTGGTTTTTCAGGCAGATATGTTCCGCTGTCAGGCGATGCGCGCATTGACGGGCTGACCTTTGGCGCGCGCTATGCCGGGCGCGATTTCAGCTATGGTTTCGCGGCCTCGGCATCGAATTACGGCAGCGATTACAGCCTGCCCGGCGGCGGACGCCCCGGCGAGCTGGCGACGTTTCAGCCCGTCACCGCCGCTACCCGCACCGCCGTCCGCTTTGGGCTAGAGAGCGCGACGCCTGGTGGCCAAGGCTTTGGCGTCGAAGGCTTTACCCGCGCCGATTTCACCCTTGTCACCCCGGTCAGCGGGACGTTGAGCACGCATTACCGCTTTGGTCAGACCGCGATGCCGAAATATGGCGAGATCGGCTATGCCAACCCCGGCGGCACCATTCCCGACGACCGCGCGGGCGATGTCTGGTTCAAAAGCGGCTGGTTCAAGGATGCCCGCCCCGGCACCCTGTCGCATTATGTGACCTTGCATGAAATCGGCCATGCCATCGGGTTGAAACATCCGCGCGACATCTCGACCATGCCCAATGGCGACCGCCACGGCGCTTTGCCCGCGAAATGGGATGCGATGGAATATACGGTGATGAGCTATAACTCTTACGCCGGGGAAAAGGCCGCATCCATCGGCGGCAATGCACGATTCGACCATGCGCAAACCTGGATGATGCTGGACATCCGGGCGTTGCAGCACGCCTATGGTGCCGATTTCACCACCAACGCCGGGCGCACCACCTATAGCTGGAAGCCGGGGCAGGGCGATACCTGGGTCAATGGCAAGCGGGCGATCGACAGTCCGGGCGATACGATCTTTGCGACGATCTGGGATGGCGGCGGGTTCGATACCTACGACCTGTCGGCCTTTACCGCCGGCCTGCGTATCGACCTGCGCCCCGGCAGCAGCAGCGTCTTCGCCACCGCGCAACTGGCCGATCTGGGCGAGGGGCGCAAGGCCGCCGGGAACATCTATAACGCGCTGCAAGTCGGCGGTGACCGCCGCTCGCTGATCGAGGCGGCCAAGGGTGGCACGGGCGACGACCGTTTCATCGGCAATGCCGCGAACAACCATTTCCACGGGGGCCGGGGCCGCGATCAGTTCGATGGCAAGCGCGGCGACGATACCTATACCGGCGGGCCGGGGGCGGATCACTTTATCTTTCGCGGCAAGGGCGACGGGCGCGATACGATCACCGATTTCAACCCCGGTCTGTCGGGCGAAAAGATTGTCCTGCGTGGCAGCACGACCTTGACCGATATGGATCTGGTTTTACGCAATCTGGTGCAGGTGGGCGATAACGTCGAACTGCGCGACCCTGACGGAGACGTTCTGGTGCTGCGCGGGCTGACCGTCGATCAGCTTGGCGCCGACGATTTTCTGTTCTGAACTGCTTTTATCAATCGAACCTTGCCCACCTCGCCTGCGTTAACCCGAAGGGAGGGCGTTATGCTGTATCATCAGGGTCGTCTGATCGACCACATCCACCTGCGCGTCACCGATTTTGACCGCGCCTGCGATTTTTATCTGGCCGTCTTTCAGGCGCTTGGGCTTCAGGATCAGATGCAGGGCGGGCGCGACTGGCTGGAACTTGACGAGCTGTTCATAGAGGGATGCGCGCCGGGGCAGTCGCCGTCTTTGGTGCATTTGTGCTTTCAGGCCGCTGATCGTGCGGCGGTGCAGCGGTTCCATGCGGCTGGTCTGGCGGCGGGCGGGCGCGATAACGGTGCGCCGGGGCTGCGCAATTACCATCCCGGTTGCTACGCGGCTTATCTGCTTGATCCTGATGGCAATAATATCGAAGCCAAGGCGGATGAGCGGGTGCGCCAAAGGTCGGCCCCGGCCATTCGGCTGACCGATTAACGCCGCAACCAGCGCAGCCCGACGCCGCCCAGCATTTCGTCATAGGTGTCAAAGTTGGAATCGCGCCGCCCGATGGTTGCCGATACCGCCAGCCAGGGCGTTGCAACCGTTTCCGCCGACAGGCTGGCAACACGGTCTGTGCGTGCGGTGCCAAAGATGGCGCTGCCGCCGGTCTCATACCATGACGCCTGCACCCGTATCATCCGCCCCGCAACCGGCCGCGCCAGACCCGCGCGCATCCCGCGAAGCACCGTGTTCTGCCCCTGAACGCGCTGCGCCCCCTCGACCCCGAATGACAGCGCGCCCAGATCGGGGATGGCGCCGGTCCAATCCACCGACAGGCTGTTCTGGTTGTAATCATTGCGCATTTTGCGCCGCAGCGTGGCCGAAAACTGTTGATCGACATTGCCCAGATGCGTAACCACCACCGGCGTCAGGCTGAGACTGCGTTCCACCACGTCATCGCGCCCGCTTTGCCGCGCGCCAACCAGCGCCGCGCAGCCGTCCAGCCAGACAAAGCCGCGCAGATGCTGCGAGGCGCACAGGCTGGCCCCCGCCTCGCTGCGGCTGATCCCCTCACCCGCAAGGGTGCTGACCGAGGCGCTGACCCCCGCCGTCAGCACCGACCCGCGCGCATAGCTGAACCGGGCCACCGCCCCCGCGCCGCCGCCGATAACGATGCCGGATCGCGCGCGGTCGGCGTCGTCGATGGTCCATTCCAGATCGCCGATCATGATCGTCGAACCCGGCACGCCACCGTTGAAATTGCGCGACCATGACAGGATCGGCCAGACATCCGCCTGTCGCCCCAGCAATACGAGGCCGCCACCATCCGGGTGCAGGGCACCCAGGCGGCGGGCCATATTGGCGCGATACATTTCCGACCCGGCAGGACGCGCGCGTTCCAGCGCATACAGCGCCAGCCGGTCGTTGCCCGAAGCCATGGCGGCGGCCCATCCGGGCAGTTGATCCGCCGCCGCGGTCCCGCCCCATGCGGTAAGGGCTGCGGCAAAGGCCGCTGCAACGACAGGCCGGGCCGTCATCCTTACCGTTCGCCCGTGTAGGTCATCATGAAGGTTTCGGCCCCCTCATTCAGATTGCCTGCGACGATACCAGCGGTGCCCCTGGCATAATCGCCGACGAAATGGCCGATCACCGAACCGCCCGTGACGTTATAGCGGTTGATGCCGATGTTCAGCTGCCCGGTCGGGGTGCCGATATAGCTGTTGTCGCTGATCGTGCCGCCAACGCCGACGCTGCCCGATACCATCGGCTGCCCCGTCGCGGATTTGAAGTCAGTGATCTGCCCGGTGATGCTGTTCCCGGCGATGTCGGCGGTTGCGCTCAACCGTCCGGCGGCGACCACCGTATCCATATCCGGCGTGTCCAGCGAGGTGTTGTTGATCTTGTCGCCGGTCCACAGCAGGGCCGTGCCCTGATAATTGAAATTTCCGGCCACCGGCATCTGCGGGGTCAGATTGTCCGACAGTTTGCCGTCGCCGGCATAGGTGCCGTAAAACGCCCGGCTTTCTGCCATCAGCGCGTTAAAGCTGGGCGCGACCGGATCAACCGGCGTGACCGAAGACCCACCGCCACCACCACAGGCCGCAACAAAAAGACAAGCCACAAGGGCCGCGTGACAAGCATGAACGCGCTGCATCCGAATCCTTTCATGCCCCACCGCAGCGGTTCCTAGCGCAAGCCGCAGCGAAAAGCACATCCGAAATCGTTCAAATGCTATGGACCTGCGACCCTTGGGTCACAGGTGGGTTACAGGTCCGCGCCCAAAGCCTGCATCAGCGGCCGGAAATCGGGGAAAGAGGTGTCGATCGGGCTGCCGTCATCGACCGTCACCGGCGCTTGCGCGGCCAGACCCAGCACCAGAAACGACATGGCGATGCGGTGATCCAGATGCGTTTCCACCTGCGCCCCGCCCGGCACGGCATCCATGCCATGAACGGTCATGCTGTCGGGCGTATCCTCGACCCGCACCCCGTTGGTACGCAGCCCCACGGCCATGGCGTCGATCCGGTCGCTTTCCTTGACCCGCAATTCGGCCACGCCGTTCATCACCGTCGCGCCTTGGGCAAAGGCCGCGACGACCGACAGGATCGGGAATTCGTCAATCATGCTGGCCGCGCGCTCTGCCGGAACGGAAACGCCCTTCAGCGGCGAATGGCGCACCAGCAGATCGGCCACCGGCTCGCCGCCTTCTTCGCGCTCGTTTTCAAAGGTGATGTCGGCGCCCATCTCGCGCAGGGTGATATACAGCCCGTCGCGCGTGGGGTTGCGGCTGACGCCGGGCACACGCACCTCTGATCCCGGCACGATCAGCGCCGCCGCCACCGGAAATGCCGCCGAAGACGGATCGCGCGGCACAGCCACCCGCTGCGCCCGCAATTCGGGACGACCGCGCAGAGTGATGACATGACCTTCCTCGGTGGTCTCGGTGCGGATGTCGGCACCAAAACCGCGCAGCATCCGTTCCGAGTGATCGCGCGTCGGTTCTGCCTCGATCACGACGGTTTCACCCGGCGCGTTCAGCCCGGCCAGCAGAACAGCCGACTTGATCTGCGCACTGGCGACAGGCGTGCGATAGCGCACCGGAACCGGGTCCGAGACACCGCGAATGGTGATCGGCAGCCGCCCGCCCTCGCGCGCGTCGATCTGACAGCCGAACAGCGTCAGAGGGTCCGTGACCCGCGCCATCGGCCGCCGTGACAGGCTGGCATCGCCGGTAAAGGTGGCGGTGATCGGCGTCGTGGCCATCGCCCCCATAATCAGCCGCACCCCGGTGCCGGAATTGCCACAGTCGATCACACTGGCCGGTTCGGAAAAACCGCCCACACCCACGCCATGAACCGACCATTCGCCCGGCCCCAGTCGTTCCACCTGCGCCCCGAATGCCGCCATGGCCTTGGCGGTGTCCAGCACATCCTGCCCCTCCAGCAGGCCGCTGATCCGGGTCTCGCCCACCGACAGCGCCCCCAGGATCAAGGCGCGATGGCTGATCGACTTGTCACCGGGCACCTGCGCCGTCCCACGCAGCGGACCCGAGATACGGGCAGTCATCGGACGTGGCTCAGCAGAATGCGACATGGAACGCTCCTTCAAAACTTGGCGCTGTCTTGGCCCGGCGAACCGCCCCTGTCCATAGCCAGCCCGTCTTTCGTTTCCAAATATCCCGGGGGGTCCGGGGGGCTGGCCCCCCGGCTGTCGCGGGACGCAATCAACTGTAATGCGCCAGCGGGGTGCCGGCCAGCGCGCTCATGTTCAGCAGGCCGCGCGCGGTGATGGACGGCGTGACGATATGGGCGCGGTTGGCCATGCCCATCAGGATCGGCCCGACCTCCAGCCCGTTGGCCTTCATCTTCAGCGCGTTGCGCACGGCGGATGCGGCGTCGGTGCCGGCAAAGACCAGCACGTTCGCCGGCCCCTCCAGCCGCGATCCGGGGAAGATGCGTTCGCGCACCGCCGGGTCCAGCGCGGCATCGACGTGCATTTCGCCGTCGAACATGAAATCGACCTCGCGCGCGTCCAGCATGGCCATGGCCTCGCGCATCTTGCGGCCCGATTCGGTGTCGAGGTTGCCGAACTGCGAATGGCTGCACAAGGCAATCCGCGGCGTCAGGCCAAAGCGGCGCACATGGCGCGCGGCACCGATGACGGTCTCCATCACCTCGGCGGGGGTCGGGTCGTAATGCACCTGCGTGTCGGCAATGAACAGTGGGCCGTCTTCCAGAATAATCATCGACAGCGCACCGACCGGATGCAGCCCGCCGCGCGCCAGAACCTCGCGCACATATTTCAGATGCCAGCTGTATTGGCCAAAGGTGCCGCAGATCAGGCTGTCGGCCTCGCCGCGGTGAACCATGATCGTGCCGATGGCGGTGGTGTTGGTGCGCATGATCGCCCGCGCGATGTCGGGCGTCACGCCGCGCCGCGCCATCAGGCCATGATAGGTTTCCCAATAATCGCGATAGCGCGGGTCGTTTTCGGGGTTCACCACCTGAAAATCGGTGCCGGGGCGGATCGGCAGGCCCGCGCGTTCGCAGCGGGTGGCGATCACCTCGGGGCGGCCGATCAGGATCGGCACATCGGTGGTTTCCTCGATCATGGCATTGGCGGCGCGCAGGACGCGCTCGTCCTCGCCCTCGGCAAAGACGATGCGGCGGTGGACCGTTGCCGCCGCCTCGAACACCGGGCGCATAATCAGCGCCGACCGGAAGACCGAGCCATCCAGCCGCCGTTTGTAACCGTCCAGATCCGCAATCGGGCGCGTCGCCACGCCGGTTTCCATCGCCGCACGGGCCACGGCGCTGGAGACCACGCCGATCAGACGCGGGTCAAAGGGTTTCGGGATCAGGTAATCGGGACCAAAGCTCATCCGTTCGCCGCGATAGGCGGCGGCGGCCTCGGCGCTGGTGGTGGCGCGGGCCAGTGCGGCGATGCCTTCGATACAGGCGATCTGCATTTCGTCGTTGATGGTCGTCGCCCCCACATCCAGCGCGCCGCGAAAGATGAAGGGAAAGCACAGCACATTATTGACCTGATTGGGAAAGTCGCTGCGCCCGGTGGCGATGATGGCGGTCGGGGCCACCTCGCGCACCTGATCGGGCAGGATTTCTGGCGTCGGGTTCGCCAGCGCAAAGACGATGGGGCGGTCGGTCATTTTCGCCACCATTTCCGGTTTCAGCACACCGGGGCCGGACAGGCCCAGGAACATGTCGGCCCCCTCGATCACCTGATCCAGCGTGCGCAGATCGGTGGCCTGGGCGAAGGCGGCCTTTTGCGGGTTCATGTCCACCTCGCGCCCCTGATAGACCAGCCCGTGAATATCGCACAGCCAGACGTTTTCGCGCCGCAACCCCAGTTTCAGCAGCATGTTCAGACAGGCGATGCCCGCCGCGCCGCCGCCGGTGGAAACGATCTTGATGTCCTCGAACCGCTTGCGCGCGATGCGCAGCGCGTTGGTTGCCGCCGCGCCGACGACGATGGCGGTGCCGTGCTGATCGTCGTGGAACACCGGAATGTTCATCCGTTCACGGCACAGCTTTTCGACGATGAAACAGTCGGGGGCCTTGATGTCCTCAAGGTTGATGGCACCAAAGGTCGGTTCCAGCGCGCAGACGATATCGGCCAGCTTTTCGGGATCGGATTCGTTCACCTCGATGTCGAAACAGTCGATATTGGCGAATTTCTTGAACAGAACCGCCTTGCCCTCCATCACGGGTTTGCTGGCCAGAGCGCCGATATTGCCAAGCCCCAGAACCGCGGTGCCATTGGACACCACGGCCACCAGATTGCCCCGCGCGGTATAGCGGGCGGCATCGGCGGGGTTGGCCTTGATTTCCAGACAGGCCTCGGCGACGCCGGGCGAATAGGCCAGTGCCAGATCGCGCCCGTTGGCCATCGGCTTGGTCGCGCGGACTTCCAGCTTTCCGGGTCGGGGAAATTCGTGATAATTCAGCGCCGGATGCTGGTTTACGTCCTGATCGCGATCTTCCATCTGCGCCTCCTGCTGTGCCGATAGTTCACCGTTAAACGATAATGGCGCAGACGTGAATATGGCTCTGCCGCTTGCGCCCGGCTTGTGTGCGGCGCAAGATCGCGGGATGAACAGCGGGGGTTTGTCATGTCGCTTGTGGATGCAGCACGCAATGTGCGCGAGGTCGCTTATGCGCCCTATTCGAATTTCAAGGTCGGCGCGGCGGTGCGCGGCGCTTCGGGGCGCATTTACGCCGGTTGCAATGTCGAAAACGTCGCCTATCCCGAAGGCACCTGCGCCGAGGCAGGCGCCATCGCCGCCATGATCGCGGCGGGGGAAACCGAACTGACCGAAGTCGCCGTGATCGCCGACGCCCCGGCGCCATGCCCGCCCTGCGGCGGTTGCCGGCAAAAGCTGGCCGAATTCGGGCGCGGCGATACGCCCGTGCTGCTGGCCACCACCGGCGGCGCGACCCTGGCCACCACCATAAGCGAGCTGCTGCCCGGCCGGTTCGAGGTCGCGCATATGAGCGGCGCTGAATAATGACCGATGCGCGCAGCATCATCGCCGCGATCCGTGACGGGCGCGGGCTGGATGCGGCGGATGCCCGCTGGTTCGCGCGCGGTCTGGCCGATGGCAGCGTCGATGACGCGCAGGCCGGGGCCTTTGCCATGGCGGTTTTCCTGCGCGGGCTGGATGATGCGGGGCGCGTGGCGCTGACGCAGGCGATGCGCGATTCCGGGCAGGTGCTGACGTGGGATCTGCCCGGCCCGGTGGTGGACAAGCATTCCACCGGCGGGGTGGGCGATACCGTCAGCCTGATCCTTGCGCCTGCGCTGGCGGCCTGTGGGGCCTATGTGCCGATGATCTCGGGGCGGGGGCTGGGCCATACCGGCGGCACGCTGGACAAGATGGAGGCCATCCCCGGCTATCGCACCAATATCGACCGCGCCACGCTGAACGATGTGCTGCGTCAGGCGGGCTGCGCCATCATCGGGGCCACCGATGACATTGCCCCCGCCGACCGCCGCCTGTATGCGATCCGCGATATTTCCGGCACGGTCGAAAGCATCGACCTGATTACCGCCTCGATCCTGTCGAAAAAGCTGGCGGCGGGGCTGGATGCGCTGGTGCTGGATGTGAAATGCGGCAGCGGGGCCTTTATGCCCGATCAGGGCGCGGCGCGCGCGCTGGCCCGGTCGCTGGTTGACACCGCCCAGGGGGCGGGTTGCCGCACCATGGCGCTGATAACCGATATGAGCAGCCCGCTGGCCCGCAGCGCCGGAAACGCGGTCGAGGTTTGCGCGGCCATCGAGGTGATGACGCGCCCTGACGACAACGCTCATCCCGAATTGATGCAACTGACCTGCATTCTGGGTGGCGAGGCATTGGCCCTGTGCAGTCTTGCCGATACGCCTGCGGCGGGGCAGGCGCGGATCATGGACAGCCTTCGCAGCGGTCAGACGGCAGAACGCTTTGCCCGGATGGTCGCCGCCCTGGGTGGCCCCGCCGATCTGATCGACACGCCGCACAACTATCTCAAGCAAGCCGGCCCGCACCCGGTTCCGCCTGCCGCAGCGGGCCATGTTGCCGCGATCAACACCCGCGCCCTGGGCGAGCTGGTGGTGCAGATGGGCGGCGGGCGGCTGCGCAGCGGCGACCGGATCGAGCACGGCACCAGCCTGACGCAGCTTGCCCGCGTTGGCGATGTGGTGGCGGCTGATGCCTCGCTTGGCTGCGTCTGCACCAATGCCGCTGCCAAGGCGCAGGGCTTTGCCCGGCAACTGCAAGAATGCTATAGGCTGTCGCCCGACCCGGTGCCGCCCGCGCCGCTGATCCTTGACCGGATCACGGCATGACCGTTTCCTGCCTGCCCCAAACCCCATGAAAGCAACACCAATGACCCGCGCATTCCTTGTTGTGATGGATTCTGCCGGTATCGGCGGCGCACCCGATGCCGACCAGTTCTTTAACGATGGCCGCCCCGATACTGGTGCCAACACCATCGGCCATATCGCGCAGGCGCGCCCGCTGCACATGCCCAACCTCGACCGGCTGGGCCTTGGCGCGGCGATCCGGCTGGCCTCGGGGGGCGATGCGCCCGGCCTTGGCGCGCCGCCGCAGGGGCTGTGGGGGGCCGCGACCGAGGTTTCCATGGGCAAGGACACGCCCTCGGGCCATTGGGAAATCGCCGGGGTGCCGGTGCCGTGGGATTGGCACGTCTTTCCCGACACCCGGCCCGCCTTTCCGCCCGAGCTGACCGCGCGCATCTGCGAACTGGCCGGGACCGAGGGCATTCTGGGCAACCGCTATGCCTCGGGGACCGAGGTGATCGACACCCTGGGCCAAGAGCACCTGCGGACCGGCTGGCCGATCTGCTACACCTCGGTGGACAGCGTGTTGCAGATCGCCGCGCATGTGGATCGCTTTGGGTTAGAGCGGCTGCTGCACCTGTGCGAAACGCTGGCCCCCACGGTTCACGCCATGCGCGTCGGCCGCGTCATCGCCCGCCCGTTCGAAGGTGCCCCCGGTGCCTTTCGCCGCACCCCCGACCGGCACGATTACGCCATCGCGCCGCCCGGCGACACCATTCTGGACATCGCCGCAGCGGCGGGGCGCGAAACCCACGCCATCGGCAAGATCGGCGATATTTTCAGCCATCGCGGCATCGGCCAGTTGCATAAGGGCCGGTCAGATGCCGATCTGGCCGATCATCTGATCCGGCTGGCCGATCAGGCCGCGCCCGGCAGCCTGACCTTTGCCAATTTCGTCGAGTTTGACACTCTCTATGGCCACCGCCGCGACGTGCAGGGCTATGCGCAGGCGCTGGAATGGTTCGACGCCGTAGCCGGACGGCTGATCGCGGCGCTGCGCCCCGGCGATCTGGCGATCTTCACCGCCGATCACGGCAACGATCCGACATGGCACGGCACCGACCACACCCGCGAAAGGGTGCCGGTGCTGGGTGCGGGCGTCGGGGCACGCGCCATCGGGCAGGTGGGCTATGCCGACATCGGGGCCTCGGTCATGGCGCATCTGGGCCTGCCCGCGCCTGCGCATGGGCGGTCTTTCCTGTGAAAAGCGTCAGGAAAATCGAGCTGCACCTGCATCTGGAAGGCGCGGCCCCGCCGGCCTTTATCCGCGGCCTTGCGGCGGAAAAGCGTGCCGATCTGCCTGCAATTTTAGATGATCGCGGCAATTATCGCTATCAGGATTTCAACGATTTCCTGCGCGTTTACGAGGCCGCAACCGCGCTGATCCAGACCCCGCAGGATTACGCCCGCCTTTTGGCCATTGTGCTGGAAAACTGCGCCGAAAACGGGGTGATCTATGCTGAACTTTTCGTCTCGCCCGAGTTTTGCGGCGGGGCCGATCTGTCGGCATGGCGCGACTATCTGGCCGCGATGCAGGAAACCGCCGACCGGATGCGCGCCCTTGGCATCGACAGCCGCGCCATCGTGACGCCGATCCGCCATTTCGGCCCCGAACGCGCGCGGAAATCGGCGATCTGCGCGGCGGAAACCTGTGGCGGATGGGTTGCCGGGTTGGGGCTTGCGGGCGCGGAAACCGTCGGCCAGGCCACTGATTTCGCATGGAGCTTTGATTGCGCGCGCGAGGCGGGGCTGGGGCTGACCTGCCATGCGGGCGAATGGGGCGGCCCCGACAGCATCCGGCAGGCGATGGCACTTGGCGTCAGCCGTATCGGCCATGGGGTGCGCGCCATTCAAGACCCGGCGCTGGTGCGCGATCTGGCGGAACAGGGCATCACGCTCGAAGTCTGTCCGGGGTCGAACATCGCCCTTGGCCTTTACCCCGACTGGTCCGCGCACCCCATCGCGCGGCTGGCCGATGCCGGGGTGCGCGTGACCGTATCGACCGACGATCCGCCGTTCTTTCACACCGATATGGCGCATGAATACGACCGGCTGGCCACCGCCTTTGGCTGGGCCGAGGCCGAATTTCGCCAGATCAATCAATGGGCTGCCGATGCGGCCTTCTGTGATGCCGCCACCCGCGACCGCTTGCGAAAGGAGTTCGAATGACCACCCCTCATCTGACCGTGATCGACCACCCGCTGGTGCAGCACAAGCTGACCATCATGCGGCAAAAGGATACTTCGACCAGCGGTTTTCGCCGTCTTTTGCGCGAAATCAGCCTGCTGCTGGCCTACGAGATCACGCGCGAACTGGAACTGACCACCACCCGCATCGAAACCCCCATGTGCGCCATGGACGCCCCCCAGATCGAGGGCAAAAAGCTGGCGCTGGTGTCCATTTTGCGCGCGGGGAACGGGCTGCTGGACGGGATTTTGGAACTGATCCCGGCGGCGCGCGTCGGCTTTATCGGGCTGTATCGCGACCCGGAAACGCTGCAACCCGTCAAATATTACTCAAAAGTTCCAAAAGAACTTGATGCCCGCATGACCATCGTCGTCGATCCGATGCTGGCCACCGGAAATTCCTCGGTTGCGGCGCTGGATATGCTCAAGGCCGAGGGGGCGAAAAACCTGCGTTTTCTGTGCCTTCTGGCCGCGCCCGAGGGGGTGGAGCGGATGCGGCAAGCCCACCCGGACGTGCCGATCTTTACAGCCGCTCTGGATGAAAAACTGAACGATCATGGCTATATCGTGCCCGGTCTGGGCGATGCGGGCGACCGGATGTTCGGCACGAAATAGGCCGCGTTAACCCCTGCTTATCGCTTTTGCCCTAAGCCTGATCCAAGTGGAACGAATCAGGTGGGCTGGGCGTGTTGGGGCGTGTGTGCGGAATCATCTTGGCGGCAATGGCTGTGTGCTGGGGCGTGGCGGCTTGGGCTGAACCACGCCCGGCCGAAATGCCGCCGCCTGATTTTGCCGGTGCGCAATATATCGACAGCCGTGGCTGCGTCTTTCAGCGTCAGGATGGCCGCTGGCGCGCGCGGCTGGGACCGGATGACCAACCCGTTTGCGGTTTCCCGCCCTCGACCGCGATGCGCCGCACGGTTTCTGTGGTATCGGCGGGTTTGCCCCGCATCCCCGAACCCGCGCCGGTCAGCCCCGAACAACGGCTGATGGCCACGCTTGCGGCTGGCCTGCGCGATGGCGAACTGACGGATGATCGTGCGCAGCGCGAAGAAATCCGTCCTGCCGCCCCGGCACCGCGCCCCTCTGGCGGCCCCTTGGCCGAACTGGATGCGATGGTCGCCGCCGCCCCCGCGCTGCGCGCCGATATGACCGCCGGGCTGCGCCCGAACGACCGTCTTTGCGATTTGCTGGGCTATCAGGGGCAGGGGCGGCGCTTGCCGACGTTGGGTCATGACGTGACGCAGGGCTTTTGCGCCGGCATGACCGCGCCGGAACTGGCACCCATGCCCACCACCGCCAGTCGCATCGCCCGCACACAGGCGGCTGCCCCCACGACAACGGCGCACCCCGCCGCCACATCCGCTGGCCCTGCACCATCAGCCCCGCCGCGCCAGACGGCCGCGCCGCAACGCGCAGCCGCCAAACCAGCCCCGGCGCCGCAACCGCGCCCGCAGCAGAGCGCCCCGGAAATGGTGCCCGCCTCTGCCCGCTATGTGCTGATTGGCCGCTTCACCAACCCGACCAGCGCCGATGCGACGATCACCCGGCTGAGCTCGTTCGGCTATCCCGTGTCCCGTGGCAAATCTCGGGTGAATGGGGCTGAGGCGGTCGCGGTTCTGGCCGGTCCGCTGCGGGATCGTCAATCCGTGATCGCGGCGCTGAACGACTTGCGCGCGCGCGGTTATCGCAGCGCAGTGGCGCAGTGACCCTTAACCGCAGATCTGCTGCAATCCCTGCCACTGCGGTTCGGTCAACAGCGGCACGGTAATCGTGCCGGGCCGGATCGGATCAGCCTCGATCAGCCCCAGCACCGTTTCGCCGCTTGGGTCCAATGATCGCGCATAGGGCTGGCTGGAAATGCCCGCCGCCGTAAACGCGGCAAGCATTATCTCATCATCGGGGCGCGGGGCAGGGCGCGACAAGATCTGCTCGCCATAACCGGCCAGCGCCCCCTTGGGCAATTGCCCCGAAGTCAACAGCATCAGCGCCGCCCGCGGGCCAGCATATTGCAAGGTCTCCAACAGCACATCATGGTCCGAAGTTTCCAGCGCAGCGGCCAGCAGATGCCCGGCCAGCGCATCAACCGAAGAATCCCCGGCGATCACGTTATTCCCGATCACGAATATTTCGCCTGGCAAACGCCGCGCGCCGGTGATCTGCGCTGGCACAACCAGCACACGCGCGCGCTGCCCCAACAGACGCGGCCCCAGATGTGCCAGAACGGCATCACCCCCATCGCGGTGACATGCCGCCCCGGTGGATCGCTCGATCTCGGTCAGAACCTGGCGCCCGATTTCGGCAGCCTGCGCGGGCGGCGCGATCCGGGCGGCGTGGCGCACCAGTGCATTTGGCAGCCACAACACCGCTGCCAGCAGCATTGCCACCGCTGCCAGCGCGGTCAAACCGCCGCGAACCCGCCCCGGATGAGCGCGCCGCGTCTCGATCGCTTTATGCACCCGCTCGATCGCGCCGATCATCAGCTCATCGTCGATTTCCAACCGCTCATCGCGGCCTTCGCCACCGGGGCCATAAACAGCAGGCAAACGACCGGGGTTCAGCCGAGTCACCGCAGGCAAAGACCAATGCGACAGCGGCGTTTCGGATTTCGGGTCTTTCAGGATCAGCGTGGCATCACCAACGGAAACCACCACCTCACGCGCCCGCGCCTCTGGCGTAACGCGCCAGTTGCCAGCCGCTTCCAGCCGTTCGAATTCCGTCAGCGCCGTCATGCCCGCAAGGTCTTTCGCCCCGTCATCAACCCCGCCCCGACCATAACCAGCCAAGGCGCGGGGTCAATCGGGCGCCGCCAGCCGCTTCCTGTTTGCTTAAATACGCACCTTCGGGCGCGACCTCAGTCGGATTCGGGAACGCTCATGCCCTTGTCGCGGGCCAGAACGCGCATCCGGTCCTGCAATTTTTCAAAGGCGCGAACCTCGATCTGGCGGATGCGTTCGCGCGACACGTCATAGCGGCCGGACAGGTCCTCCAGCGTCATCGGGTCGTCGCGCAGGCGGCGCTCCATCAGGATGTCGCGTTCGCGGTCGGTCAGCACGTCCATCGCCTGAACCAGCATTTCGCGCCGGGTGCCCAGCTCGTCCGCTTCGGCATAGGATTCGGCCTGATTGGCGTCTTCATCCTCCAGCCAGTCCTGCCATTGTGCGGTCGATTCGCCATCCCCCGACCCGACCTGAGCGTTCAGCGAGGCATCGCCGCCCGACAGGCGGCGGTTCATGTCGATGACCTCTTGCTCGGTCACGTTCAGGTCATGCGCGATCTGGGCGACGTTTTCGGGGCGCAGATCGCCTTCTTCCAGCGCGCCGATGCGGGATTTGGCCTTGCGCAGATTGAAGAACAGCTTTTTCTGCGCACTGGTCGTGCCCATCTTCACCAGCGACCACGACCGCAGGATATATTCCTGAATCGAGGCCCTGATCCACCACATCGCATAGGTCGCCAGCCGAAAGCCCTTTTCCGGGTCGAACCGCTTGACCGCCTGCATCAGACCGACGTTCGCTTCGGAAATCACCTCGGCTTGCGGCAGGCCATAGCCGCGATAGCCCATGGCGATTTTCGCCGCCAGCCGCAGGTGCGACGTGACCAGCTTGTGCGCGGCGTCCTTGTCTTCGTGATCGACCCATGCCTTGGCCAGCATGTATTCTTGTTCCGGTTCCAGCAGCGGAAAGCGCCGGATTTCCTGAAGATAGCGGTTCAGCCCCTGTTCGGGGCTGGGTGCGGGAAGACTGGTATAATTGGCCATGACAACAACTTTCGCGGGTGGGTTCTTAACGCAGAAGGGCGGTTATGGTTCCGGTTCGCGCAACACAGCCAGCAATGCAGCCATATCAGCGGGCAGCGGGCTGTCAAATTCCAGAGGCGCCCCCGTCACCGGATGGGCAAAGCCAAGATGTGCCGCGTGCAGCGCCTGACGCGGGAAAGCCGCAACCGCCGCCGCCGCCCCGCCCAGTGACCGGACCGAAGCCCGACGCGACCCACCATAGACCGGATCGCCGATCAGCGGCAGGCCGCAATGTGTCAGATGCACGCGGATTTGATGCGTGCGCCCGGTTTCCAGACGGCATTCCACCAGCATGGCGGCGGGCGGAGTGCCAAAGGGTTCGATCATCCGCGCCCGCGTCACCGCGTGTCGCCCGCGGTCAAAGAACACCGCCTGCCGCTGCCGGTCGCTGGCGTGGCGATCCAGCCGGGTGGTGATGCGCAGCACGCCGCCGTCTTCGAAGGCCGTGCCGGGCAGGCCGCGCAGGCGGGCGTCGGCGGCGTCGATCACCCCATGGGCCAGCGCCAGATAGCGGCGGGCCGCCGTGTGCGCCTCGAACTGAGCGGCCAGACCGTGATGGGCGCGGTCGGTTTTCGCGGCGACCAGCAGGCCCGAAGTGTCCTTGTCGATGCGATGCACGATGCCGGGCCGCCGCTCGCCGCCGATGCCCGACAGGCTGTCGCCGCAATGGGCCAGCAGCGCGTTGACCAGCGTGCCGTCGGGGCTGCCGGGGGCGGGGTGAACGACCATCCCGGCCGGTTTGTCGATCACGATCAGGTCATCGTCCTCGTAGGCGATGCTCAGCGGGATGGCCTGCGGGCGGGTTTCGACCGGCTCGGGTTCGGGCAGGATGATGCGCAGGTCCAGCCCGCCGGTGATGCGGGCTTTGCCGTCGCGCATCGGGCCATCCGGGCCGATGACCGCGCCATCGGCGATCAGCCGCGCCAGACGCGACCGCGACAGGGCCGCATCCTCTGGCACTGCGCTGGCAAGCGCCTTATCAAGCCGCTCGGGCGGTCCTTCGGGGATGGTAACGAAAAGGTCGGGCATGGCTGACGATCATAACGACTGGCGCGAGACGGCGAAAGCCGTGCCGGAGCTGAGGTTTCTGCGAATGCTGGTGACGGCGCTCGGCGTGGTCATGGGGCTGGGGATGATCGCCATCGTGGCGATCCTGTGGCTGCGGCTTGGCAGCGGCACGCCTTTGCCGGACCTGCCGGCGCAGATCGCGCTGCCCCAGGGCGAAACCGCCGCTGCCGTCACTTTTGCCCGCGACTGGATCGTGGTGGTGACGGACAGCGGGCAGGTTTTGCTGTATGACCGGGCGGGTGCGCTGCGCGACAGCACTCAGCCCTGATCGCCACCCTTGCCGTCCAGCGCGTCCAGCCGGGCGCGCAATTCGGAGTTTTCGGCCCGCGCCTTGATCGCCATTTCGCGCACGGCCTCGAATTCTTCGCGGGTGACGAAATCGCGCTCCGCCAGCCAGCGGTCGATCCATGATTTCATGGCGGTTTCGGCCTCGGTCCGGGCGCCCTGCGCCACGCCCATGGCGTTGGTCATCAGCTTGGACAGGTCGTCGAAGATGCGGTTTTGCGCGCTCATGTCGTGGTCCTTTCACGGTTTGCCGTGATATGGGGCGCGGGCGAGGCGTGGTCAATGGCGCGGGTTGACACGGCCCGCCGCCGCCTTATCCCTTCACCGATACAAGGAGCCGCGATGATCCCCTTTCCCGACATTTCCCCCGATCTTGTCACGATCCGCATTGGTGACTGGGCCTTTCCGATCCGCTGGTATGCGCTGGCCTATCTGGCCGGGCTGCTGATCGGCTGGCGGGCGATCATCGCCATGATGCGCCGCCCGGCGATCTGGGGCGGGCAGGCGCCGATGCGGCCCGAACAGGTCGATGACCTGCTGACATGGGTTATTCTGGGCGTGGTCATCGGCGGGCGGCTGGGGTTCGTGCTGTTCTATGAACCGGCCTATTATCTGGCCAATCCGGCGCAGATTCCGATGGTCTGGCAGGGGGGCATGTCGTTTCACGGCGGCTTTCTGGGCGTGGTGATTGCCGCTGCGCTGTATGCCCGCGCGCAGGGCATCGCGCCGTTGCGGCTGGCCGATTCGCTGGCGGTGGTCGCGCCGGTCGGGCTGTTCTTTGGCCGCATTGCCAATTTCATCAACGCCGAGCTGTGGGGCCGCCCGACCGATGTGCCCTGGGGCGTGATCTTCCCCGGCGAGGCGGCGCAGCACTGCCCCGGCATCACCGGCCCCTGCGCCCGTCACCCCAGCCAGTTGTATGAGGCCGGGCTGGAAGGGCTGGCGCTTGGCCTGATCCTGCTGCTGCTGGTGCGCGCGGGCGGCTTGCGCCGTCCGGGGCTGGCGCTTGGCGTGTTTCTGGCCGGCTATGCCGCCGCGCGCATCTTTGTCGAGTTCTTCCGGCAGGCCGATGCCCAGTTCATCACCCCCGACAACCCGTTGGGCCATGTGGTTGCGGGGCTGTCGATGGGGCAGATCCTGTCGCTGCCGATGCTGCTGATCGGGCTGTTCTTCATCTGGCGTGCGCGGGTGGCATGACCCCGCTGGCCGCGATCATTGCCGGGCGTATCCGCGCCCAGGGGCCGGTGACGCTGGCCGACTATATGCAGACCTGTCTGCTGCACCCCGATCATGGCTATTACGCCACCCGCGATCCGTTCGGCCGGGCGGGGGATTTCGTGACCGCGCCGGAAATCCACCAGATGTTCGGCGAGCTGTGCGGGCTGGCCCTGGCGCAGGCGTGGCTGGATCAGGGCTGCCCCGCGCCCTTTACGCTGGCCGAGGTGGGGCCGGGGCGCGGCACGCTGATGGCCGATGTGCTGCGCGCCATCCGCGTGGTGCCGGGCATGGCCGAGGCCGCGCAGGTCACGCTGATCGAGGCATCGCCGCATCTGCGGCAGGTGCAGCGCGACCGGCTGGGGCAGATCGCGCATCTGGACCACGCCGACGATCTGCCCGACCAGCCGCTGTTCCTGATCGCGAACGAGTTTTTCGACGCGCTGCCGATTCGGCAGTTTCGTCACAACGGGCAGGCATGGGCCGAAACCATGGTCACTCTGGATGGCGACCGGCTGGCCTTTGCGCTGTCGCCGCCGGTGCCGCTGGCGCATCCGGGTCGCGCGGGCGAGGTGCGGGAAATCTGCCCCGCCGCGCCGGGGATCGTGGCAGCGATTGCCGGGCGGATCGCGGCGCATGGCGGGGCGGCGATCCTGATCGACTATGGCAATTGGGACGGGCAGGGCGACACGTTTCAGGCGCTGCGCGATCACACCCCGGTCGATCCGCTGGCCGAACCGGGGCTGGCCGATCTGACGGCGCATGTCGATTTCGCCCCGCTGGCGCAGGCGGCCCGCGTGGCCGGGGCGCAGGTGTCGGCGATGGCGACGCAGGGCGACTGGCTGCTGGCGCTTGGCGCGGCGCAGCGGGCCGCGCGGCTGGCGGCGGCGGGGGACGAGGGGGCGGATGCCGCGCTGAAACGCTTGACCGGCGCGGCGGAAATGGGACAGTTGTTCAAGGTGCTGGCCATCTGGCCACAGGGCGCGCCCCCCGTCCCCGGAACAAAGGTGCTGGACGAGGATGCAGACAATGCTTGAAATCCTGACTCATCCCCTGTTGGGGGGGCTGCGGCACGGGTTCTTTACCCGCAAGGGCGGCGCGTCATCGGGGTTGTATGCGGGGCTGAACTGCGGTCGCGGCTCGGGCGATCTGGCCGAGATCGTTTCTGTCAACCGCCGCCGCGTGGCCGATGCGATGGGGGTGGCACCGGGCGATCTGGTCACGGCGCATCAGGTGCATTCGCCCGATGTGGTGACGATCCGCGACGGCGACGACCCCGAACAGATCGCGCAAGTGCAGGCCGATGCGCTGGTGACGGCGCGGCCCGGTATTGCGCTGGCGGTGCTGACCGCCGATTGCCAGCCGGTGCTGCTGGCCGACCCCGATGCCGGAGTGATCGGGGCGGCTCATGCCGGGTGGAAGGGCGCGATGGGGGGCGTGCTGGATGCCGTGGTCGCCGCCATGCGCGCCGCCGGGGCGGAAAACATCCGCGCCGTCATCGGCCCGACGATCAGCCAGCGCGCCTACGAGGTCGGCTGGGATTTCATGGAGGAATTCACCGCCGACGCCCCCGAAAACGAACGCTTTTTCGCAGGCGGCCCGAACGGCAAGCCGATGTTCGACCTGCCCTCTTACGGGCTGGCGCGGCTGCGCGACGCGGGCGTGCAGGCGGAATGGAGCGGCCATTGCACCTATTCCGACGAGGCGCGCTTTTTCAGCTTTCGCCGCGCGACGCATCGGGGCGAAAAGGACTATGGCCGCCTGATTTCGGCCATCGCGCTGTAGGCAGTCTGGCCTTGGCCCGGCGGCGGGGCTATGCTGCCTGTATGAGCGATACCTTGCCCCCGTGCCCCGCCTGTTCCTCGGTCCATACCTATCAGATGGACGCCCTGCTGGTTTGCCCCGAATGCGGCCATGAATGGCAGCCCGGCGCGGCCGAAGATGATGTTGCGCAGGTGCGTGACAGCGTGGGCAATGTTCTTGCCGATGGCGATACGGTGACGGTCATCAAGGATCTGAAGATCAAAGGTTCGTCGCAGGTGGTCAAGGTCGGCACCAAGGTGCGCGGCATCCGTCTGGTGGACGGCGATCACGACATCGACTGCAAGATCCCCGGCATCGGCCAGATGGGGCTGAAATCGCAATTCGTGAAAAAGGTCGCCGACTAGGGCAAACGCCGCACACCGGCTTGATTGACGGGCTGATCCCGGTCGGCCTATTCCTTGGCGCAGATACGTCAGCCGACGATCAGCCGACAAAATAACAGGAGGTCTCATGTCCAGCAAATCCCACAAAGGCGGTCCTTTCAACTGGGAAGACCCGTTCTTTCTGGACGACCAACTGTCCGAAGACGAACGCATGGTCCGCGACAGCGCCGCGGCCTTTGCCGCCGACCGGCTGGCCCCGCGGGTGGAAAACGCCTATCTGAACGAACAGACCGACCCGGAAATCTTCCGCGAGATGGGGCAGGCCGGGTTGCTGGGCGTCACCGTGGACGAAGAATTCGGCGGCGTCGGTGCGTCTTATGTCGCCTATGGTCTGGTCGCGCGCGAAATCGAACGGGTGGACAGCGGCTATCGCAGCATGGCCTCGGTTCAGTCGTCGCTGGTGATGTTCCCGATCGAGGCTTACGGATCGGACGAACAGAAACGCCACTACCTGCCGAAACTGGCCAGCGGCGAATTCATCGGCTGTTTCGGGCTGACCGAACCCGACGCCGGGTCCGACCCGGCAGGCATGAAAACGCGGGCGAAAAAGACCGATGGCGGCTATGTGCTGAACGGGTCCAAGATGTGGATCTCGAACGCGCCGATTGCGGATGTGTTCGTGGTCTGGGCCAAGTCCGAGGCGCATGGCGGCAAGGTGCGCGGCTTTGTGCTGGACAAGGGCATGAAGGGCCTGTCCGCGCCCAAGATTGACGGCAAGCTGTCCTTGCGCGCCTCGATCACCGGCGAGATCGTGATGGAGAGTGTCGAGGTTCCCGAAACCGCGCTGCTGCCGGGGATCGAGGGGATGGGCGGGCCGTTCGGCTGTCTGAACCGCGCCCGCTATGGGATCAGTTGGGGCGCGATGGGGGCCGCCGAAGATTGCTGGTTCCGCGCCCGTCAATACGGGCTGGACCGGCATCAGTTCAACCGCCCTCTGGCCGCGACACAGCTGTATCAGAAAAAGCTGGCCGATATGCAGACGGAAATCGCGCTTGGGCTGCAAGCCTCGCTGCGGGTCGGGCGGCTGTTCGACGAGGGCCGCTTTGCGCCCGAAATGGTGTCGCTGGTCAAGCGTAACAACTGCGGCAAGGCGCTCGACATCGCGCGCATGGCCCGCGACATGCATGGCGGCAACGGCATCCAGATCGGCTATCACGTCATGCGCCACGCGGCCAATCTGGAAACAGTGAACACCTATGAGGGCACGCATGACGTGCACGCGCTGATCCTTGGCCGCGCGCAGACCGGGATCGCCGCCTTTGGCTGAGGCGCCGCTGAAAGGGCTGCGCGTCGTCGAACTGGCGCGCATTCTGGCCGGTCCGTGGATCGGCCAGACCTTGGCCGATCTGGGCGCCCAGGTCATCAAGGTCGAGGCCCCCGAGGGCGACGACACCCGCCGCTGGGGCCCGCCCTTTATCGAACGTCCGCGCATGGATGGCAGCACGGAACAGGTGGCGGCCTATTTCCACGCCGCGAACCGGGGCAAGACCTCGGTCATATGCGATTTTGGCAACTCCGACGATCTGGCGCGGCTGCGGGCGCTGATCGCGGATGCCGATGTGGTGGTGGAAAACTTCAAGCTGGGGGGCCTGCGCAAGTTCGGGCTGGATTACGACAGCCTGTCGGCGCTGAACCCGCGTCTGGTCTATGCCTCGGTCACGGGGTTCGGGCAAACCGGGCCGCGCGCGGCGCAGCCGGGCTATGATTTCCTGATCCAGGGCATGTCGGGCATCATGGATCTGACCGGCGACCCGGCGGGCGAGCCGCAAAAGGTCGGCGTGGCGTGGATCGACATTTTCACCGGGCTTTATGGCGTGATCGCGGTGCAGGCGGCCTTGGCCGAACGCGAACGATCCGGGCGGGGGCAGCATCTGGACCTGTCGCTGATGGATTGCGCCGTGGCGGTGCTGGCCAATCAGGCGACGAACTATCTGCTGGGGGGCGTGGTGCCGCACCGGCTGGGCAATGCGCATCCCAATATCGTGCCGTATCAGGTGTTTGCGGCGCAGGATGGGCATATCATCATCGCCTGCGGCAATGATCGCCAGTTCGCGGCGCTGACCCGGTTGCTGGGCCTGCCCGATCTGGCGGCGGACCCGGATTTCGCCACCAATCCCGCCCGCGTCGCCAATCGCGACCGGCTGATCCCGATCCTGTCCGCCGCGACAGAGCGGCGGACCCGCGCCGATCTGATCGCCGCCTGCGAAGGCGCGGGTGTGCCCGCCGGGCCGATCAACACCGTCGCCGAAGCCATCGCCGAACCGCAGATCACCGCCCGCGATCTGGTGGTGTCGCCCGAGGGCATCCCCGGCCTGCGCACGCCGATCCGGCTGTCGCGCAGCCCGCTGACCACGGATCGCGCCGCGCCCGCCTTGGGCGAAGGGGTATGGGGCTTTGCCCCGCGCAAGGGCTGATCGCCGTTAACCGCCCGGCCACGCCCAAGGCCGCCACGACCGCTGACTTGGGCGATCATGCGATCCCGTATGCGCAGGCGGGTGCGGGCATTGCAACAGGGCGATGACGTGTTGAACGATCATGCGCCCCAAGGGCTGCAAGCTTGCCGGCTGCCCCTGTGATTGCTCACTGCCGTCTTGTAACCCCTCGTCATTACCAGCATGACTGCGATCAACCTTTCTCAACCCCAGCCCATACATGATCCCTTTCGCCCCGCCATCGCTGGAATTCGTTCTGATCCTTTTGGGTTGTCTGGCCGCAACGCTGGTCTGGATCGTCTGGCTGCTGCGGCTTGCTTTTTTCCGCAAGGCAAGGCGGCGCATGGGGGCAGGGCAGGCTCTGGCATTTGCGTTGCTGACCGGCATCGGCTGCTCTTTCATATGGTCCGCCTATGCGTTCCAGCGCGCCTTCGCGGCCTATCAGGCCGATAACCGCGAGAAATACCGTCCGGTTCTTGCGCAAGACCGGCGGCTGGGTGGCATTGATATGCCGGCAGGCACCGCATTGGTGCTGGGGATCGCCGGACAGGTCGAGTCGTTCAACCGGGCTGATTTCCCGCACCCGGTCCTGATCGCTGGCGTCCAGACTTTGCGCGTCGAGCGTTACCTTGAGATCCAGACGGATGAAAACCACCGCAGGACGGGTTTTACGCCCAAGAGCCTGCGTCTGACCGGATTGGGCGAAAGCCGGCAAGAGGGCTGGCTTTGTGACGCCGCCGCGACGGTCGCCCTGGCGACACATGCCGACGGCAGCGTCAAGGCGATGGCAAGCTGCACCGCTGCGGCCGGGAACCTCGTCGAGGGCCAGCCTTTGCCAGAGGGGGCCGAGATCGTGGCGACCCAAGGCGCGCTCTATCCAGACGGTCGCCGCGGGTCGGATCGCTGGCTGATCCACCTGCCGCCAGAGGCGAGGCTGCAAATCCACGGCAGCGAACAGCAAGGTGGCGCGCTGTGGCTGGATGCAGAACGCAAAGTCGTCGAGCAGTTTCCGCCTTAGGTCGCCAGACGCTTATCCCTGTTCCCCTGGCATGTCGTTCCAATGCTGTTTCATGGCATTGCGCGGCCGGGTCATCCTTTGTTTCCAAATGGTATCCAGTCTCCGGCGTTCCAGCGCGGGGCCAGATGCGTCAGCCACCACCACGACATCCACCACAGCACCGCCATCACCCACAGGTCGATGACCAGCCGCTGGCCGATGCTTTGGCCCGGCGGGGTCATTTGCAGCGCGTCGCCCAGAACCGACAGCAGCACGCAGATGATGAACGACCACAGCCCGCCGCGCCCGATGGTCTGCAAGGCCCGGCCCGGCCCGGTATCCGCCAGCCGCGCCATCGCCCCCGCCAGCGGCACCGCCACCAGCCAGCTTGCCGCCATGATCGCCAGATAGCGGGTGCCGTCCAGCGGCCATTTGTTGATCTCGCCATAGATCAGCGTTAGCGCCTGACGCAGGGGCAGGGCAGGCTCGCCGATCCTCATGGCGATGATGATCGTTACGCCAAAGCTGAACATGATGGCCGCCAGCACCGTCAGCAGCCGCGCATGGGGCATCAGCACCGGCATCAGCCGGGCGCGGAACAGCCCCATCGCCACGCCGGAATAGAACAGCATCTGCCAGCCAAACGGATTGAACAGCAGCCCGCCGGTGTTGTGGTTGGGGATCAGCGGGTTCAGCACCGGCGCGAACCACCACAGCAACAGCGACCCGGCCGCAAAGCTGAGCGGCGTGCGCAGCAGCACCGGCACCAGCAGCGGGGCCGAGGCCAGCAGCACGACATACACCGCCAGCACATCCAGCAGGTTCGGTTGCAGCCACATTGTCGCCAGCACGCCCAGATAGCCCAGCGGCTTTTCGATGATCCATTCGGCATAGGCGTTCCAGATCGCGGTATGGGGCAGGTTCAGCGCCAGCAGCAGCGCCGACAGCAGCGCCATGATGATCCCGCCCGCCACCAGCGCGCGCCAGACCTGAAACGCCCGCCGGGCAAAGCGCCATTGCGCCGCGCGGCGGCCCTGACGGGTTTCCACCGACAGCCAGACCAGCCCGACCAGAAAGCCCGACAACAGCACGAACAGCTCTGCCGCGTCAAAAATGCTGAAATTGGCCAGCGTCAGTCCGCGCAACGGGGATACCGGCATATGGTCCAGCATGATGCAGACCAGCGCATAGCCGCGCAGCATATCAAGGGCGATCAGCCGCTTCATGGCGCTACTCCGGCAACCGGCTCCAGCGATCCAGCAGCGCGGGCGTGGCGATCATGGCCAGCGTCTCGGGGCGGTCCAGAAAGGACAGCGCCTCGGTGCGGGTGGCAGCATGGGCGATCTTGGCCTCGGCGGTGATGGCTGGCAGGCGCTGTGCGGCACCTGCGGGCTGGGGTTCGGTCAGCAATGACAGGTGACGGGCGAGGGCGTCGGCATCCTCGCCCAGCCTCAGAACCGAGGCATCGCCCGCGACGGGGCGGGGCAGGTTGCGGGCAATGGCCACCGCATCGGCCAGAATGGCGGGGGTGGCGCGTTCTTCGGGCGTGACCAGCAGGCCGCGCATCCGCGCCCAGCGGCCAAACACCGGGCTGGCCGAATAGCGCGAGGTAAAGGGCGACAGGATCAGCCCGGCGACGATTGGCGACAGCCAGATCAGTTGCGCGGGCGAAAACCATGCCAGCACCGCCAGCGTGCCCAGTCCTAGGGCGACATGCGCCCAGTGATGCCGCAGCACATAGCCCCAGGAAGGCATATGTCCGGCGCGGTGCTGTGCCTCCCACCCGCTGTCGCGGCCGCGCAGGATGTCCCAGATCTGGCGGGTCTGGATCAGCATCTGCACCGGCGCGATCAGGGCCGACAACAGGATTTCGAACAGGGCACTGGCCAGCAGGCGTCGCTTGCCGCCCGCATCGCGCGCCAGAGGTCGCCACCACGCGCGAAAGGTCGCGATCAGCTTGGGCACCAGCAAAAAGGCCATGGCGGCGATGAACAGCCACAGCATCCGGCGGCTGTCGAACACCGGCCAATCGGGAAAAAGCTGGTAATAATCGGGGAAATAGGCGGGCGTGGACAGCAGCACCCAGCCCGACAGCATCAACCCGACAAGGATCAGCCCCAGCCACAGCGGCGACATCAGGAACCCAAGAACGCCGATGATGAAATGCACCCGGCTGATGCCGCGCAACCCGCGCATTCCCAGCAAGCGCAGGTGTTGCAGGTTGCCCTGCGCCCAGCGGCGTTCGCGGGTGGCCATATCCAGCAGGGTCGGCGGGCAGCCTTCGTAACTGCCGCGCAGATCGTGATCCAGCCGCACCTTCCAGCCCGCGCGGCACAGGGCCGCCGCCTCGACGAAATCGTGGGACAGGATGGTGCCGCCAAAGGGCGGCTTGCCGGGCAGGCGCGGCAACCCGCAGGCGGCGGCAAAGGCGCGGCTGTTGATGATGGCGTTATGGCCCCAGTAATTGCCGGTCTGCCCCGACCACGCCGCCACGCCGCGCGCGATCGTCGGGCCGTAAACCCGGCCTGCGAACTGCACCACGCGGGCAAAGATGGTTTCGCCGCCGACCAGCATCGGCATGGTCTGGATCAGCCCAAGGCCGGGGTCGGCCTCCATCCGGGCGGACAGGCGGGCGATGGTGTCGCCGGTCATCACGCTGTCGGCGTCCAGCACCACCACCTGATCGTAGCGCCCGCCCCAGCGGCGCCAGAACTCGGCCAGATTGCCGGATTTGCGGTCGGTATTTTCGGCCCGGCGGCGATACCAGACCGGCAGCGGCGACATCTCGCGCGCGGCGGATACGGCCAGCGTTTCATTCACCGCCACCGCCGGGTCGCGGCTGTCGGACAGCACAAAGATTTCCGCCCGCCCGCCAAGGCCCGCGCGATCCAGATCGCGGGCAAGGGCAACCAGCAGGCTGATGCTGGTGGCGGCGTTTTCGTGATAGACCGGCATCACCACCGCCAGCCGTGCCCGGCCCGGCGCGCCCTGCGGATCATGCGGGCGCGCCGCGAACAGCCCGGCCAGCATGGAACAGAAGGAAAAGCCGACCCATGCGAATGTCGGCGTGAACAGCGCCAGCAGGGCGATCTGCAACGGCATCGGCTGGTCGCCGAAAGCGTCCAGCATCACCAGAAAGCCGGTAATGGTAATCGCCGCCGCGCCGCCAAAGGCCAGCAGCCGCGCAACCCATGTGCGCCAGCTTTCGCGCCAGCGGGCAGGGGCGCTGCGCAGCGGCGGCGCGCTGAAATCCTGCACCGGCATGTCCAGCGGCGATTCCGGCGGAACCGCAGGCAGGTGGCGCAGCTCGGTCGCGGCCATATCAGGGGCGGCGTTTGTCATACCGACCAGCGCGCCATCCAGGTTTCGCTGAGCGCGGTGCCCTCGGGGTCGGTCAGCGTGGCGCGCAGATCGGTCATCCGGGCGTCGCGCGGCTCGAACTCAAAGGCCAGCCGCAGCACGCCTTCCGCGACCAGCGGCTTGAGATAGGCATGAACCACCTCGCCCGACGAAGTGTTGACGGCGATCTGCGGCAACTGATCCTGAAACGGCGCCAGATCATAGTCGATGATAAAGCTGCGCCCGGTGGGGCTGTTGATCGACTTGCCCGCCCGCGTGCCGCGCACCTGCGCCACCGGACCCGAGCTTTGCACCAGCGGCGCAAAGACCAGACGATAGCTCCAGTCAGCGCGCTGCCCGGCTGTCAGCGGCGATTTGGGCTGCCAATAGGACACGATATTGTCGTTGAATTCGTTCTCGACCGGGATTTCGATCAGGCGCACCACGCCCTCGCCCCAATTGCCGATGGGTTCGATCCAGGCCGAGGGGCGCAGTTGATAATGTGCCTCGGCGTCCTGATAGTCGGCAAAGGAGCGGGCGCGTTGCTGCAAGCCAAAGCCGGTGGGGTTGCGGTCCACAAAGGATGCGATTTGCAGCGCCTTGTGGTTGGACAGCGCCCGCCACAGATCCTGACCCGCGCCGGTGCGCATCGCCAGCCCGTCGCTGTCATGCACGGCGGGGCGGTAATCATCGACGCCCGCGCGGCTGGCCGGGCCGAACCAGAACATCGAGGTCAGCGGCGCAATGCCCACCCCGGTCACATCCGCGCGCGGGAACAGCGCCATCCGCACCCGGATCACCGTTTCGGCCCCCGGCGTCACGTCGAACTGAAACGCGCCTGCCAGCGATTTGCTGTCCAGCATGGCATAGATGCGCACCGATTCCGCGTCGGGGGCGGGTTCCTCGATCCAGAAATCGGTGAACAGGGGAAATTCCTCGCCGCGCGGGCTGCCGGTGTCGATGGCAAGGCCGCGTGCCGACAGGCCATACAGCGTGCCGCGCGCGACGGCGCGGAAATAGGACGCGCCCTGAAACACCAGAAATTCGTCGCGCACATCGGGCCGGTTCAGCGGGCAGCGCATCCGAAAGCCCGACCAGCCCATCTTGCCCACCGTGTCCAGATCGGCACCATCGGGGAATTGCGAGGGGTCGAACTCCAGCAGATGCGGATCAAAGGGGATCGGCACGACCACGCCTTCGCGCAGCAGATTGATCTGAATCGGCTCGTAAAAGATCGAGCCGGGGGCCAGCAGGTCCAGCCCAAAGCGGGGGTGCCCGGCCAGCGGATCGGCATCGCGGCGGAACCGGATGGCGCGATACTGGTCATAGTTCAGATTGGCGAAACTGCCGACCTGATCCGCCACCGGCTGAGTATAGGGCGCGGCGGCCCGTTCAGCGGTCAGGGTGGCCAGGGCGTCGAAATCGAACAGGCTGGCGGCGGCACCAGCATCTTCGGCCTGATCGGCATGGGCGGCTGGCGCGGCGGCAAGGGTTGCAGCGGCGGTGGCGGCGGCCAGCGCACTGGCCGAGGTCAGGAAATCACGACGATCCAAGGCTATTTGTTCCACTGAAAAAACCGGGTTATCATAGGGTTGTCGCCGCATCGCAGCAAGCCACTTTCGCAGCGGGGGCCGGTGCCTGCGCTCTGGTGCCGATGCGTGGGCCGCTACAGGCGGAACATCGCGCATCGGCGCGTGTCAGCTTTGGCGGCTCAGCCACGCTATGACGCGGGGGCGCAGGTTCGATTCGCCCGCCTCGCGGCCCCGGTCGATTTCAGCCCGCAGATCGGTCAGCGAAACGCGGCGGATCAGATGCTTGACCGGCCCGATCGAGGCCGGGCGCATCGACAGCCGCCGGATGCCCAATGCGGCAAGGGTCAGCGCCTCGATCGGGCGGCCTGCATCCTCGCCGCAGAAGGACAGCGGCACATGCGCGTCGTTACAGCGGGCGACGATCTGCGCGATCAGATCCAGAAAAGCGGTGGACAGCGTGTCATAGCGCCGCCGCACCCGTTCGTTTTCGCGGTCCGCCGCAAAGAAGAACTGCTTCAGATCGTTGCCGCCAATCGAGATGAAGTCGCACATCTCATAAAAGCGGCGGGGCGCAAAGGCCATGGACGGGGTTTCCAGCATCGCGCCCACGCGGATGTCGGCGGGGATGGGGCGGCCAAGGCGCTGTTCGCGGGCCAGTTCCTCCATCAGGATGCGGTGCGCCTGTTCGTATTCGCCGATCTCGGCGACAAAGGGGAACATGACATGCAGCGGCCGCCCCGCCGCCGCGCGGATCAGCGCCTGCAACTGCATCCGCAGAACGCCGCGCTTGTCCAGCCCGACGCGGATCGCGCGCCAGCCCATGGCGGGGTTGGGTTCGTCATGCGGCTTCATATAGGGCAGAACCTTGTCTGACCCGATGTCCAACGTGCGGAACATCACCGGCTTGCCCTGCGCGTTATCCATGACGCGGGCGTAAAGCCCCGCCAGCTCGCCGCGTTGCGGCACGCGGCTGCGGATGAGGAACTGCAATTCGGTGCGGAACAGCCCCACGCCTTCGGCCCCCGATTCCCCCAGCGAGGGCAGGTCGGCCATCAGCCCGGCGTTCATATACATCTGCACCGTGTTGCCCGCCGTATCCATCGCGGGCAGATCGCGCAGCCCGGCATAACGCTGCTGCGCCTCGGCCTGCATGGCCATCTTGTCGCGAAAGGCGGTGGCCACGGGTTCCTCGGGGCGCAGATGCACGCTGCCCGCATCGCCATCCACAAGGATCAGGTCGCCGTTCAGCGCCTCGGACCCGATGCGGCCTGCATGAATGACCAGCGGGATCGCCAGCGCACGCGCCACGATGGCGGCGTGACTGCCGACCGAGCCTTCCTCCAGCACGACGCCTTTCAGCCTGCGCCCATATTCCAGCAATTCGGCCGGGCCGATGTTGCGGGCGATCAGGACCGGGTTTTCGGGCATCTCGGCGCCGGTGTCGCTGCCTTGGCCGGTCAGAATGCGCAGCAGGCGGTTGGCCAGATCGTCCAGATCGTGCAGCCGGTCGCGCAGATAGGGATCGGCGGTGCTTTCCAGCCGGGCGCGGGCCTGCGACTGTTCCTTTTCCACCGCAGCTTCGGCCGACAGGCCCAGGTCGATGTCTTCGTCCATGCGGCGCAGCCATGACCGCGAATGCGCGAACATGCGATAGGTTTCCAGCACCTGCGCGTGATCGCCCCCGCCCTCCATATCGGCATCGGCCAGCAGCGAATCGACGGTGCGGCGCAGTGTGGTCACGGCGTCCAGCAGACGGGCCTTTTCGCGGTGCGGATCGTCGCCGACCGGGTTGGCGATGACCACGCGCGGCTCATGCAGCCAGACGCGGCCTTCGGCGGCACCTTCCTGAACGCCGGTGCCGCGAAACATCTGCGGAAAGCGGTGGCTGGCGGGCAGGGAATCGGCGTTGCTGCCCTGAAACGCGCCCAGTTCGGTCATCTCGGCCAGAACCATGGCGACGACTTCGAGGCCATATACCTCGTCTTCGGAAAACTGCCGCGCCTCGCGCGATTGCACCACCAGCACGCCCAGCTTTTCGCCAAGCCGCTGAATCGGCACGCCCATAAAGCTGGGGAACACTTCCTCGCCGGTTTCGGGCATATAGCGAAAGCCGGGTTCCGAGGGCGCGTCGGCGGTGTTCACATGCCGCCCGGTGCGGGCCACGCGGCCGACCAGACCTTCGCCAAGGCGCATCCGGGTCTGGTGAACGGCCTCGGCCCGCAGCCCGCGCGTGGCGCAGAGTTCCAGCGTTTCCGGGTCACGGAACAGATAGATCGAACAGACCTGACTGCCCATGGAATCGGCAATGTCATGGGTGATCTGGTCCAGCCGTCCCTGACCGTCGCGGCGGGCAGAAAGCGTGTCGCGCAACCGTTGCAGCAGCTTGCGGGAATCGCTGTCCTTGCGGTCCGCCATCATACCCCCATCGCACCCGGAACAGCCGCGGCGCAGTCACACCGCGGCGCGGGTCCGGTCAGGCTTGATCCAATTCAAAGGCATCATGCAGCGCCTGCACGGCCAGTTCCATATATTTGCGGTCGATCAGAACGGAAATCTTGATCTCGCTGGTGGAGATGACCTTGATGTTGATATTTTCATCAGCCAGCGCCTTGAAGGTGCGGGCGGCCACGCCGGAATGGCTGCGCATCCCGATGCCGACGACCGAAACCTTGGCCACATCGGTATCCACCGCCAGATCGTCATAGGCGATCCTGCCGTCGGCCTTGGCCTCTTCCATGGCGCGTTTGGCGCGTTCGACCTGGTTGATCGGCACCGAAAAGGTCATGTCCGTGACCGATCCGGGGTGATCGTCGTAATCCTTTTCGGAAATGTTCTGAACGATCATGTCCACGTTCACGCCCGCATCCGCCAGCGGCGCAAAGATCGCGGCGGAAATGCCGGGGCGATCCTCGACCGTGACCAGCGTGATTTTGGCTTCGTCGCGCGAATAGGCGACGCCGTTGACGACCTTCGATTCCATGATCTCATCCTCATCGCAGACCAGCGTGCCCGAATTTTCGTCGGTTTCCTCGAACGAGGACAGCACCCGCAGTTTTACGTTAAAGCGCATCGCCAGTTCGACCGAACGGGTTTGCAGCACCTTGGCGCCAAGGCTGGCAAGTTCCAGCATTTCCTCGAAGGCGATCTTGTCCAGCTTGCGCGCCTTGCGGCTGATGCGCGGGTCGGTGGTGTAGACCCCGTCCACATCGGTATAGATGTCGCAGCGTTCGGCTGCAAAGGCGGCGGCAAAGGCGACGGCGGTGGTATCCGACCCGCCGCGCCCCAGCGTGGTGATGCGCCCGTCCGGCCCAAGGCCCTGAAAGCCCGCGACCACGGCGACCTTGAATCCTTCGGCGAATTTCTGGTCGATATTGGCGCGCGGAATATCCACGAATCGCGCGGCCGAGTGCTGCGCCGTGGTGTTGATCGGCACCTGCCAGCCCTGCCAGCTGCGCGCCGGAACGCCCATTTCCTGCAAGGTCAGCGCCATCAGCCCGGCGGTCACATTCTCGCCCGAGGACACCACGGCGTCATATTCGCGCGCATCAAACAGCGGCGAGGTCTTTTCGACCCAGCCAACCAGTTCGTTCGTCTTGCCCGACATGGCGCTGACGATGACGATCACGTCATAGCCGCGTTCCACCTCGCGCTGCACCTTTTGGGCAGCGTTCTTGATGCGATCCAGATCAGCGACAGACGTGCCGCCGAATTTCATCACCAGAAGCGGCATTCAATGGCCCCCCGCCAGCGTGTTTCGATTATCCGCGCGGCTTGTATGGTCGGGGGGGCGAAAGGGCAAGGGGGAAAGCCCGGCCGCGCGGCCCTGCGTCAGTTGGTCTTTTGGCGCGGGATAAAGGGCAGCGGCGCGACAGGCACGCCTTCGTCGATCAGCGCGCGGGCATCCTGTGCCGTGGCTTCGCCGTGGATGGCGCGATGCGGCGCGTCACCGTGGTGCATGGCGCGGGCTTCGGCGGCGAATTGCGGGCCGACGTAATCCGAGTTCGCCTCGACATGCTGGCGCAGCCTGTCCAGCGGCGACAGGTCGTCGCTGGCGATGCGGGCCTTTTCCGTGGGCACGGCGGGGGCCATCAGCGCCTTGTCCACACGGGCCGATCCGCAGATCGTGCAGGCGATCTGACCCGCATCCCGCATCGCGTCGAACCCGTCAGACGAACGGAACCAGCCGTCGAAATCATGGCCTTTGTCGCAGCGCAGATCATAGCGGATCATCGGGAAACGGTCTCCTTCCCGTCATATATCGGGGCTGCGCGCGCCGTGTGCAAGCGCGCTGATCCGCGCCAGCAGTGGTTCGGGATCGCCCGCGTTCGCCGTCAGCAGGGCGCGCGCTGCGCCGCCCATGGCACGGGCGCGGGCCGGATCGCGCGCCAGTGCCGTCACCGTGGCGGACAGATCGCCGCCCACGGCCAAGGCCGCACCGGCGGCATCCAGCGCGGCATAGGTATCGGCAAAGTTCGACAGATAGGCCCCGTGCAGGATCGCGCAGCCATGCGCCGCCGGTTCCCACGGCGTATGCCCGCCCCGGTCGATCAGCGATCCGCCGACCAGCACGATCCCCGCGCGATCATACCACAGCGCCATTTCGCCCAGGGTATCGGCCAGCAGCAGATCGCCATCTTCGCCGCGCGAACGCCGGGCCAGCGTCAGCCCGCGCTCTGCCGCCAGCGTGGCGATGGCATCGGCGCGGTCGGGGTGGCGGGGGGCAAGGATCAGCCGCAGCCCCGGCACCTGCGCGCGCGCCGTCATAAAGGCGTCCAGCACCGGGCCGTCCTCGCCCTCGTGGGTCGAAGCGGCCAGAAAGGTGCGGTCGCGATCCGGCGAGGGGGCAGGCGGCCGGACGGCGGCGGGGCCAAGCAGCTTCAGATCCAGCCGAGGCAGCAGCGCGGCGGGCGGCAGGCCAAGCGTCAGCAGCCGCGCCTGACTGGCAGCATCCTGCGCCGACAGGCCATCCAGCCGCGCCAGCACCGGCCCGATCAGCCCCGGCAGCCGCCCCCACCGCGCCGCCGACCGCGCCGAGATCCGCGCCCCGGCCATGATCTGCGCCACGCCCCGCTGCGCCAGCAGGGCCGAGCGGTTGGGCCAGAATTCCCCCTCGATCGTCAGTTGCACGGCGGGGCGGACAGCATCCAGAAACCGCGCCACCGCGCCGGGGGAATCAAACGGTGCCAGCCGCGCCGCCAGCCCGCGCTGCCGCGCCAGATCGCGGCCCGTGGTGCTGTTGGTGGTCACAATCACGCGATGATCCGCCGCCAGCCGTTCTGTCAGCACCCGTGCTGAATTCAGCTCGCCGACCGAGGCCGCGTGAATCCAGACCGAGGCCGGGGCAGGGGGCGTGTCCAGCGACAACCGCTCGCGCCAGGTGGCGTTGCCCGCCAGCACAGACAGCCGCAGCGCGGCTTCGGCGATGCGGGTTGTCGCGGCATAGATCATGGCAAAGCCCGGAGAATTTGGAGGTGGGTACCGGAATCGAACCGGTCTTCACGGATTTGCAATCCGGTGCGTAACCTCTCCGCCAACCCACCGTCCGTCGAGGTTCCGCACCGATAAAGGATCGCCGCGCAACCTGCAAGCCGACAATCGCCAAATTGCCTGCCGCGCGCCACCAAGAGGCGAACCGGCGTTGCCCGTCCGCGTGAATCGTGCCAATAACCGGATGATACGCCGTAGAAAGGTTTCCGCGATGCCCGATTTCGCCGCGCGCCGCTTGATGATGGTGGATAATCAGGTCCGCCCAAATGATGTCACGAAATTCCCGGTGATCGAAGCGATGCTGAACGTCCCGCGCGAGGAATTCGTGCCCGACACCCGCCGCGATATCGCCTATTCCGGTGAAAATGTGGATATCGGCCGTGGCCGCGTCCTGCTTGAGCCGCGGACCCTGGGCAAGATGGTCGACGCGCTGGACGTGCAGCCCACCGATCTGGTGCTGGATGTGGGCTGCGGCCTTGGCTATTCCACGGCGGTTCTGGCGCGCATGGCGCAGGCCGTGGTCGCGCTGGAACAGGATGAGGAACTGGTGGCCGAGGCCGAAACCCGGCTGGCGCAGGCTGGCGTCGATAACGCCGCCGTCGTGCATGGCACCCTGTCGGCGGGCTGCGAGGGGCAGGCCCCCTTCGACGCGATCTTCATCGGCGGTGCCGTCGAAACCGTCCCCGAGGCGCTGAACGATCAGCTTAAGGAAGGCGGGCGTATCGTCGCCATCTTTAATGAGGGGAACCTTGGCGTCGCGCGCATCGGCTATCGTCTGAATGGCCGCATCAGCTGGCGCTTTGCGTTTAATGCCCACGCGCCGTTACTGCCGGGCTTTGGTCTGCCAAAAGGGTTTGCTCTGTGATCCGTATTCGTCATTTCGCCGGGCTGGCCGTTGCTGGCCTGATCGCCGTTACCGCCACTTTGCCCGCGCGGGCCGAGACGCTGGCCGATGCCATGGTCGCGGCCTATCGCCATTCTGCGCTGATGGATCAGAACCGCGCCGTCCTGCGCGCCGCGGATGAGGATGTGGCAACCGCCATTTCCGCTTTGCGCCCGGTAATTCAATGGGCTGCGTCGCACACCTATCGTTATGTCGAGGGCGGGACGGAGCAGAATACATCCGCGCTCAGCCTGTCGGCGCAGATGGTGCTGTTCGATTTTGGCCGCAGCCAGTTGGCCATCGACATCGCCAAGGAAACCGTCCTTGCCACGCGAGAGGCGCTGGTGGGGGTCGAACAGGACGTGCTGCTGGGTGCCGCGCAAGCCTATTTCGAGGTGTGGGCCGCGCGGGAACAGGTCGCGCTGCAAGCGAACTCGGTCCGGGTTCTGGCGCAGGAACGGCAGGCGGCGCAGGATCGGTTCGATGTGGGTGAAATCACCGTGACCGACGTGTCGCTGGCCGATGCGCAACTGGCGGCAACCCGCGCGTCGCTGGCGTCAGCCGAAGGCGATCTGGCCAGGGCCGAGGAAAGCTATCGCACCGCGACGGGCCGCGCGCCCGGCCGGTTCGGCACGCCGCCCGCTGCGCCCAAGCTGCCTGAATCGGTCGAATCGGCCCGCGCCATCGCACAGCGCACGCATCCCACGATCCGCCAGCTTCAGCGTCAGGCGGCGGCAGCGGAACTGGGCGTCGCGGCTGCGGTGGCCGAACGGAACCCGACGGTCAGCGGCTCGGTCGGGCTGTCGTCGCAGAACGCGCCCACCGGATTTGGCAACAACACCACGACCGGCGGTGCCAGCGTTGGCGTGGAAATGTCGCAGACGATCTATTCCGGCGGGCGGCTGTCGTCGGTGCATCGCAAGGCGATGGCGCAGCGCGATCAGGTGCGGGCCGGCTTGCTGAACGGGGCGCGCACGGTCAGTCAGGCCGTGGGCACGGCGTGGTCTTATATCGACGTGGCTCAGGCGCAGATTCGCGCCATCGACCAACAGATCCTTGCCGCGCAACAGGCATATGACGGTGTGCGCGAAGAGGCCCTGCTGGGTGCCCGCACGACGCTGGACGTGCTGGACGCCGAACAATCGCTGCTGTCGGCGCGGGCTGACAGAATTTCTGCTCAGGCCAATCTCCAGTTAGCACATTATCAACTTTTGGCCGCTATGGGTTTGCTGACGGTAGAAAACCTTCAGCTAGGGATTCCGACATATGACCCATCCGCATATTACAAGGCCGTGCGCGAAGCGCCCTACACCAGCAGGCAAGGCGAAAATCTGGATCGCGTTCTGCGCGCGATCGGTCGCGACTGACCGCCTGAACACGGGGGTGGGCCATGAATGACATGACCCACCCCAATTCGGCCGCCCGGATCTCTGACGACATCGGCGATGTGCTGTCCGCTATCCGCCGCCTGATCGCCGAGGATGAGGCGTTTGCCGATGGTGCCGCGCCTGATGCGGATGCAGCCCCGGTTGGCGATGGTGATCTGCTGGCGCATCGCTATGGCGGCAACGCCGCCTTGGCGCGGCGTTTCGCGGCCCCGCATCGCCTCGAAGACGCCGTGGCCGATTCGCCCGCTGGTGCTGCCCATGCACTGCACCCGTTCGAGGTTGAGGTGATGTCTGATTCGCCCGCCCCCGCCCCCGCGCCCGCGCTTGCCGCTGCCGAAGATGCGCCCGACAGCGCCCCCTTGCGGCTGAGCGCGGCAGATCGCATTCCCCCCCAGGCCGAGGCTGGCAAAGACACCCCGCCCGCTGCGCCGCGTCGCAGCCGCTGGTCGCGCATCGGCCTGCCTGTCAACCGCCGCGCCGCCGCCCGGACCCTCGCCCAGCCAGTCGCCGAAACCCCGGCCCCCGAAGCGGTGCAGCCTGCCCAAGCGCAATTCCTCGAACCGCTGTCGGTCGAAACCACCGCTGCGGTGGACGTGCTGGCCCTTGATGCCGCCGCAATCCAGTCATCAGCGGCGGCAGAGGCCACGCCTGCTATGGCCGACCCTGATCCCGTGATTGTGGAGGGTGACGAGGCTGAACAGCCGCTGCCCGCAGTTGCCGGGCCTGCGTCATCGGACCTTGATCTTGCCTTAGGGAATGACGCAGATGACGCCGGTCAGGCGCTGCGCGAAATGATCCGCGACATCGTGCAACAAGAACTGCACGGCGAGCTTGGCCAGCGATTTTCCCGCAACCTCCGCGCCGTCATCCGCCGCGAAGTTCTGGCCGCAATCGAAGACAACTTCGACCGTAGCTGATCTGGCAATATGAAGCACACAGCAAAACCAGCGCATCCACCCGGTCGCGCTGGTTTTCTGTGTCAGCGGGGCAGGGGGCGTCCTGTGTTGATCGGGGCGTGCCACCATCTCGATCATGTCACGGCCTGTGGGTTTCATGGTTCCCTGATTGATGATGATATGATTCGCTGCTGGTGAGGCAGATATGGGGCTCGCAGATGGGCAAACCACATCCGATAGAGCTACGCGAGCGGGTCGCCGCGTTCGTCGACGAGGGCCACGGGCACCGCGAGGCGACGCGGCACTTCCGGGTTTCGCCGAAATTCGTCAACGAACTGATCAAGTTGCGGCGCAGGCGCGTATCCCTTTGTCTTTCCATGCTTCTCTGAACCAGTCGGCGTCATGGCCGCGATCGCCGCCGCAACCAATCGACATCCGGCAGGCTACTCAACAACGCCCGTGCGCCGATATGGTCGCTGACCTGACCGGCGGTGACGAACAGGTTGAGCGGTCGGCCATGGCTGTCGCAGATGGCGTGCAGCTTGGTGTTCATGTCGCCCGTTCTCGGGAAAACAGTCCCCCGGACTGTTTTCTGATCCTCGAACTCCGACCAATCAGGCGTCCCATTCCGGGGGCTTACGCGGCTGCACTGCAGCCACGGTCCCCCTCCATACCCCTTTTTGACGCCCGGACTGGACGCCGTTCGATGGGCCTTCAGGCAGGTGGCGTCGATCATCACGGTCTTCTTCTCGCCGTGCCCGGCAGCTGGCCCCGCCATCATCTTCGCGAAGACGCCCTTGTTCGTGGTCTCTCTCGGACCAATGGCGTTCAGCCACTCACCTCCAACGCTTCCAACGGTTGCAGAGCGTCTTGTGTGGGCCGTACGCACTCGGTGCGTCGCGCCACCTTAAACCATTGCGATTGAAGAAGATAATCCCACTCAACACAGGCCGGTCATCGACGCGCGGCTTGCCATGGGACTTCGAGAAGAAGGGCTGCAGACGCGCCATCTGCGCGTCAGTCAGCCAGAAAAGATCGGACATGTTCACCGCTCGGTTTTCGAACCGTGAATCGCGCCGTCAAGAGAAAATCAATGGGGCTTGACCCTAGGGCCTGTTGACGTTTGAGGCTTCCCCAATCGGGTTCTGTCTGATTCAAGCT